>NZ_JACHYK010000002.1:185931-810900 GCF_014192825.1 Pseudomonas sp. OG7
AGCCCCCCCCCCCCCCCCCCCCCCCCCCCCCCCCCCCCCCCCCCCCCCCCCCGCCCCCGCCCCCCCCCCCCCCCCCCCCCCCCCCCCCCCCCCCCCCCCCGACCCCCCCCGCCCACGCCCAGTCGTGGTCAGCCGCGCAGAAACCACTCACGAAGACCCTGCCATCGGTGCGTTCCTGGGTTTGCTGGAGGCTGATATCCGAGGCGCCCGCAACCTCACCACTTTGCCGGAAGACTTGGCGCAAACCATGCTCGCCAACGCAAACCAGTCTGTAAACCTGGACGAAGATATCGACGGTGAGGTCGCGATCTGATGCTGCGACATGGCTGGACACTGTTGTTCCAAGAAGGTGTGACTTTACAGCTACGCAAATTGCAAGAAGCCGCCGTCCGGGCCGAGCAGAACGACCCGCAAGGTTTTGAAAGCAACGCCAACGTCAAGCTGCTTCGGGCATTGAGCCATCTGATCATGGAGGCTGTGCCTGCCGACTCGGGCCGTGATGAGTTCCGCCAAGGCAACACGCTGGGCACCGCCTACCGACATTGGCGGCGGGCAAAAATCGGCAGGCGCTTTCGGCTGTTCTTTCGCTACGACTCAACATCCAAGGTCATCGTCTATGCATGGGTCAACGACGAAAATACCCTACGGTCCGCAGGCAGCAAATCCGATCCATACGCCGTATTCGAGAAGATGCTGGGCCGCGGCAACCCTCCTGATGACTGGGATGCGCTGACTGCTGCAACGCGTAGCGACTGGGACGAGTCCAAAGTACAAGCTGCGCGGCCGGGTGAGGGATTGCACGTTTGACACCGGCCCTCCCCTCGGTGCATCCACTGTAATCCAATGTTTCGCACTTCATCTTCTTGTCCGCCCGGCCCTCGGGCGTTGAGGCGCTCGGTCAGTAAGGCCTCAGTCTTCAAAACGTTACCGCCATGTTTTCAAGCAAACGTGTTCAGGCCAGCTGGATGTAAACCGAGTAGCTACCCAATAGCACCCAGAACACCAGAAAGATCCACGGCGTCCGTAGCGAGAACAGCAATGACTTTCGATGCCCTGCACGCGAGGTTTCCGCCTCGCAGAACAGCGGCGATTCGTCGTAAGCCAGCCCCATCAACGGCTCGCTGCGCAGCAAATGACTTTGTTTGAGCTGCCAGTGATCGATGATGTTGTACGCCGCGCGGATGCCAGGCCAGGCGTTGAGCGAGCTCAATACCCCGAGCAAGGCAAGGAACGCCGGTACGATCAGGGTGAACATCTCGCCCCATCCTTGATTGAGGTTTCCCATGGAGGAGACGAAGGCAATGACCAGAAACGACTGCGCCGCCAGGTAGGCGTCCGTGCGGTTGGCCAGGATGCTGGTTTCGTACTGGATCTCACGCCGGTAAAAATCCAGACGCTCCTTGGGAGAGCCGAACATCCTGGCATTGTGTTCGCTGATCTCGTGCTCAGGGGTCGTAGGGGTAATGATTCGAGGCACTCGGTACTCCTGGAATTGGGCTCCGGGCGCAGAGATGAGCCTGGAGCTGAATTCGGTAGAACAGGCGATGGGCCATGGAATTCAATTGGATTGATATCCCGCACCGCTCGTCGTACCAACCGCAGATTGAAACCAACACGCCGGGGCCAGGCCTTTCGAACCGGTATGAGCGTTCTCAACTGCAGGAGCTTCTACCATGCGAGACTTCCCCACCCCGCCCTTCCCTTCCCAGCCTCAAAATGTCCCTGGCTCACAGCGCAAGATGGAGCCCTACCCGGATTGTGGTGAGCAGTCGTATACCGGCCACAATCGACTCGAAGGCAAGATTGCACTCATCACCGGAGCAGACAGCGGCATCGGGCGGGCAGTAGCGATTGCCTACGCCCGTGAAGGAGCCGACGTCGCCATCGCTTATCTGGATGAGCATGACGACGCGCAAGAAACCGCGCGCTGGGTTGAGGCCGCAGGCCGTCAATGCCTGCTGTTGCCCGGAGACCTGGCGCATAAACAGCACTGCTATGACATTGTCGAAAAGACCGTCAGCCAGTTCGGGCGCATCGACATCCTGGTCAACAACGCGGCGTTCCAGATGGCCCACGAGACCCTGGAGGAAATCGACGATGATGAATGGGTGAAGACCTTCGATACCAACATCACCGCCATCTTCCGTATTTGCCAGGCGGCCCTGCCTTCCATGCCCAAGGGCAGCTCGATCATCAATACCAGCTCGGTCAATTCCGACGATCCATCCCCCAGCCTGCTGGCCTATGCCGCGACCAAAGGGGCCATTGCCAACTTCACTGCCGGCTTGGCTCAGTTGCTAGCCAAGAAAGGCATCAGGGTCAACAGCGTCGCGCCAGGCCCTATCTGGACGCCTTTGATTCCGGCCACCATGCCGGACGAAGCCGTCAAGAACTTCGGTTCCAGCTACCCGATGGGACGCCCCGGGCAACCGGTGGAGGTCGCGCCTATTTACGTGCTGCTGGGCTCCGACGAGGCCAGTTACATCAGTGGCTCACGTTACGCTGTGACTGGCGGCAAACCGATCCTCTAGCAAAAAGAGGCTCGCCATGCTGGCGAGCCTCACCCTCTTTTTTACGTGGCAGTTTCAGCGTTTGTGCTGATGGTGATCACGGGCCGTTTTTTGCGCTGTCGAGTCATGGGATGTTCCGGTGGATCCATCCGGACGATGAGCATCGTTGTCTCGCTCCTCTTCCCCATGCGGCCTGGTCTGTCCCGCTTCCTTTTGCCTATCGCTCTGTTTCATCAGCTTGCGCTCCTGTCCTTTGCCTTTGAACAAGGGAAGCCGAAGCGGGGGCAAAGTTCATGTCAGGTTCACTTCTCCAGATCGCCGGGCAATAGATGAGATGAACCAAACACACCAGGATCGCGTCCACCGCAAAACAAGCGAGTCGACTCTGGAATGGAAAACGACCCTGTACTGGCCGCCCTCGGCTATCTCAAAAACAACAAACTGGTTTTGAGCACAGCAGAATCGTGCACTGCGGGCTGCCTTGTGGCTTTGTTGGCGGCGATACCGGGTACCGGAGAGGTGTTGGAAAGCGGCTATGTCGTCTACTCACCCAGCGCCAAGAAACGCCTGCTGGGGGTGAGCGCCGAAACCATCGAGCGATACGGCCTGACCAGCGAAGCAGTAGCCTGGGAAATGGCCTTGGGCGCGTTGCGAGACAGCGATGCCAATGTGGTGATCGCCACCACCGGGGTAGCCGGGCCGGCGCCCGAGTCCGGAATACCACCGGGGACGATGTGCTTTGCTTGGGCTTTTGCCGGCGAACCCGTTGCCGTTTTCACGCGCACTCAACGTTTCTTCGGCGAGCGGTCTGAGGTCATGCGCCAAGGCGCCCTGTTCGGGCTGACCCGGCTTTCCCACTATCACCAGCGCTGGTTACGCGGCGAGCGCGCCTGAGGTCGGTGATCATCTCGGAAGATGAACGGGTATCCAGACGTCACCCTGTTCAAGAAGATATGCCGATGCAGCAGCGCGTCTGGCGCTTCGAGCGCGTGGGATGGTATGTGGATGGGCGATTTCTTCACCACCGGATGCGCCGGGCGCGCCTCACGGAGGACGATATCCTCGAGTCAGCACGAGACAGCCAAGGCATCGAAAAAATTGAGCAGGTGAAGTTCGCTATCGTCGAGCGCAATGGAAAGATTTCGATCATTCCTGCCGAGTAAGGCACGGCGCTTCTCACAGTAGAGTCGTGGCCCGTTCAACGTGCCAATATCGCCTGGCTATGGTCAATGGTAGGGATGGGCATGAGTTCTCGACGAGATACCAGCCAGGCCCTCATTCGCTCGGTATCGAAAATCTGACCCTCTTCCATCATCACCAGAATGAGCGCTTGAGACATACGATAACAGCCGCATTGAGAAACCAGCACCGGCATGCCTGTTCCGGTGCCCCCTCCCAGCCCATCATGGGCGGTGCGTGAGGGTGCTGACAGGCGCTCCGATCGGATGCCCACGCTGCTCAGTCATTGCTGCCTTCTTCCCTTTTGTTTCTCAGTCATTGCTTTTCCGTGGGTCTTGCATAATGTAAACAAATAAATATTTTTTGTTGAGATCTCTACATGCTTGATTGGTCGCTATTGATCCTTGGTTTGCCCACGGCGAAGGCTACCGAGCGAATGCGCGCCTGGAGAACCCTGAAGGCCTCGGGTGCCGCAGTTTTGCGGGATGGCGTATACCTGCTGCCTGAAAAAAGCGTGGGCCGTGAAGCGTTTCAAGCCGTGGAGCGAGATGTGCTGGCCATCATCTGGAGCGCAGGGAATACCAAGGTCGCCGATGGGCAACGCGAAAGCGCCCATGGGTAGACCGGTTGGCATGTGCCTGGCTGATCCGTCGTTTCATCGATCCCGACGCCCGATTCATTTGGCTGGCCAGTCCCGGTGACTGCCCAAGCGATGCGCTCGGCTTCGATTTTGATGGGGCCAGGTTCAGCCACGTTGGCCACCGTGTTTCCTTCGAAACCCTCATTGAGAGCTTTGCCGTTCAGCAACCAGGCTTGGCACGCCTGGCAGGTGTTATCCACTACCTGGATGTTGGGGGGTACCAACCTTCCGAAGCATCCGGTATCGAGCGTGTCCTCGCCGGATTGAGAGAGAGCATTGGCGATGACGATCAACTGACAATGGTCGCCGGAGGCATCTTTGATGGCCTGCTGACGGCTTTCGCAAGTGAGGAAGCCCAAAATGGTTGAGACGCGCCCCGCAGTGACTGAACAACCACCGCCGCAAGCAACTCAGCAGTCTATCAGTTCATATGAAGCCTTCCTGTTCTGGCTCAAGTTGGGCTTCATCAGCTTTGGCGGGCCTGCGGGACAGATCTCGATCATGCATCAAGAGCTTGTCGAGCGCCGGCGGTGGATCAGTGAGAAGCGATTCCTGCATGCACTGAACTACTGCATGTTGCTGCCCGGCCCCGAGGCTCAGCAGCTTGCCACGTATATTGGTTGGCTCATGCATCGCAGCTGCGGCGGGGTAATTGCCGGCGCATTGTTCGTGCTGCCTTCGCTGTTCATCCTGATCGGTTTGTCGTGGGTCTACATCGCCTTTGGCGAGGTACCGGTAGTCGCGGGGATCTTCTATGGCATCAAGCCGGCGGTCACGGCCATTGTCGTCCACGCCGCCCACCGGATTGGTTCACGGGCCTTGAAGAATGGCTGGCTGTGGGCCATGGCCGGCGCCTCGTTCGTAGCCATCTTCGCCTATAACGTGCCGTTCCCACTGATCGTGCTGATGGCCGCCATCATCGGCTATGTGGGTGGTCGCTTCGCTCCACGCAAGTTTGTCATTGGCGGCAATCATGCGGCCGCGAAGAACAGCTTTGGCCCGGCTGTGATCGATGACGACACGCCAACCCCCGAGCATGCCCGTTTCAGCTGGGGGCACCTGGTACGGTTGCTGCTGGTCGGTGCTGGCCTGTGGATACTGCCCATGGGGTTGCTGACGCTGTCATTTGGCTGGGACGGCACCCTGACGCAGATGGGCTGGTTCTTCACAAAGGCCGCACTGATGACTTTTGGCGGTGCATACGCGGTATTGCCCTATGTCTACCAAGGCGCTGTAGGGCACTACGGGTGGCTGACACCCACCCAGATGATCGATGGTCTCGCCTTGGGGGAAACCACACCGGGGCCACTGATCATGGTGGTTGCCTTCGTCGGCTTCGTCGGTGGCTACGTCTATCCGATGTTCGGGAGCGAACACCCATTCCTTGCTGGCGCTGTCGCGGCGAGCCTCGTCACCTGGTTCACCTTTTTGCCGTCTTTCTTGTTCATTCTCATCGGTGGACCGTTGGTAGAGTCGACCCACAACGCGATCAAATTTACCGCACCGCTGACGGGGATCACGGCCGCCGTAGTGGGCGTGATCCTGAACCTCGCCATGTTCTTCGGCTACCACGTGCTTTGGCCGAAAGGCTTTGGTGGAGCGCTTGACTGGCCTTGCGCGGCTATTGCAGCTGCAGCTGCGATCGCTTTGTTCCGCTTCAAGCGGGGCGTGATCGAAGTACTGTTCGCTTGCGCCCTGGCCGGCCTGGCAGTTCACCTGTTGCGGACATGAAACCACGCGCCTCACTGCCGATCTGCACCTGAACTTGAGAAGCGGGCGAGGCTCAGGAGTGCCTGCAGCCAGACAAGTGGCGTAGCAACCCCTCGATCGCGATCGCGCCTCACCCGGACAGCCGGCCTTTGTGCATCAGAACCTTCCGTCGCCCTGAGGGCACCCTTCGGTAAACGGCAGGCCGAACACAGGGTGAACAACCAGAGACGGAGTTTCACCATGAACGCAGAAAAAACGTACGCGTTGCTGCTCGCCATGTGTCTGGGTTGCGCGGCGCCACTTGCCCTGGCCGCCACAGACCTGAACGATCAACGTGCCCCGGGCATGCAACCGCACAGCAATGGGCACATGAACGGCCAAGGCGGTGCGACAGGCTCAGGAACACCAGCCGATGGCATGGGCACGGGTAATGGCGGTACCCATGACAATGGAACGGACAACACGGGAGGTGACGGTACCGACACTGACTCGGGCTCCGACGGGAACGGAGGGGACGGTAGCGGTGCAGGTCCGGCGAGTGGTAGCGGTGGCTCAACCGGTAGTGGATCAGGCGCAGGATCGGGCAGCTAGGTGGAATGGCCGAATGGCGGTGGATCTCCCGTTCATGGCCCGGCGTTTCAGTTTCGCCATTGATCAAGCAACTCACTCAGGAGTCAATGCCATGCCACGCGGTGACAAGGACAAGTATACGGACAAGCAGAAACGCAAGGCCGAGCACATCGAGCAATCGTACGAGGACAAGGGCGTGGGCAAGGACGAAGCCGAAGCGCGCGCCTGGGCCACCGTGAACAAACATTCCGGTGGCGGTGAAAAGCCGGGAGGCTCGGGGAGCAAGACGCCGTCGCGCGAGAAGAAGACCGCACGCACGGACTCAGCCAAACGCGCCGCCGAGTCTCGCCAGGGGCATTCACGCACCTCTCGCGCATCGCTGGAGTCGCAAAGCAAGGAAAGCCTTATGAAGGAGGCGCGCAGCAAAGATCTCAAAGGGCGTTCGACCATGAACAAGGCTCAATTGGTAGAAGCCCTGCATAAACTGGGGTGATGGGAAAATTTTGGCCCAGTGCAAGGCCCACTGCATTCTTGTGGCTTATCGGTTCACCTTCGAGCCTGTCGGCTTTTGCCAGGCTCCAGCTGCCAGACCGCTGCGCTACTGGTGGGTGCCGGCGCGACAAAGTAGAAACCTGGCGTGCGCAGTGGGACAAGACCGTGGCCAAGCACGCGCTGGTCAAGGCTGACCCGATCAACCCGCAACGCGTGGTCCATGAGCTGTCCCCTCGCCTGCCGGACCACGCCATCATTACCAGCGACTCCGGCTCCTGTGCCAACTGGTTCGCCCGCGACCTGCAGATTCGCCAGGATTTCAGCGTGGAATTGATTCGCCATGGCCGAGCCGGCGATACGGTCTGAATCAATCTGCTGACGGGGGCCTGACTGTCAAAATGCTGCACGGGGCATGATTGACGAGCCGTTCGGTAGTATCGCCGATCAGCTTGGCCCAGCGTCTGGGCTGCACCACGCCGACCACCACCACGCTGAAGGTTGTGAAGCTTGCTGCCCTGGCTCGGGCAGGCCAGGCTCAGTGGGGGTGTGGATGCCCAGTACGTGCAAGGAGGCACCTAACGCTTGAGCCAATGCCATGGCCCGATGCATCGCGGCACTTGATAAATATCAAGGCCATCAAGTCTCAGTGCGTCACCCTTGGCCTATACCGGTGGGCCTTCATCGAGGCTGCCATCGCCGTGGAGGCCATCATGAACGCTTACTCGCGACTGCTACTGATCTGCCATCCAGACCTACACCCCTCGCCTGCCCTGACGCGTGCTCAGGCGCTGGCCAGTACGACAGGCGCCACCTTGCACCTGGTGGTGCTCAGTCAACTGCCCTCACGCCTGCCCACACTGGACCAAGTGCTGCGCAGCAATGCCCGCAAGCAGGACGCCGAGCACCGCAAGGCTTGGCTCGCCGACCAGGTGAAGGCGCTGGGCGAACTGGGCATTACCGCCTACGCCGAAACACTGGACGATGAAGACCCGCTCACGGACTTGATCCGGCTGGCCCAACTGCACCGGGTGGAGATGGTGATCAAGGACATCAGGCACGAAACCGCCTTGAGCCGTGCCCTGCTCACCCCCTTGGACTGGCAGTTGCTGCGCCGTTGCCCGATCCCGATGCACCTGGTGGCCCAGGCTGAAACCAAGCTGCCAGCGCGCATACTTGTCGCCGTGGATCTTGTCGAGCACGACCCGGTGATCGACAAGCTCAACGACCACATCCTGCAATCGGCGCAGGCACTGGCACAGCGATGCAAGGCGCAACTGCATCTGCTGCAGGCCTATGAACCCAGCACCAGCTTCGTTGCCTATGCCGCCGCACCCGTGGCCTGGACTGACAAGCTGGTAGAGGAAATATCTGGTCGCGCGCGCGAGCGCATGGCGACGTTCGGCAGCCGCTACGGCATCAAGCCAGATCACCTGCACCTGGTGCGAGGCGCTGCCCGTAACGTGGTCAGCGACTACGCGAACAAGCATGGCTTCGATGTGGTGGTGATGGGTACGCTCTACCACGAGGGGGTGAGCAAGGTCGTTGGCAGTACTACAGAGCAAACCCTGTACAAGGTTCACTCCAGCATTCTGGCAATCCACGGTTGAACGATCACCCGCCTGGTTTCACGCCATCCAGTTTGTCCTTGTGGCTTTTCTGGTGTTTGTCCATTGGCGTACTCTCCATGCAGGGTACAGGGGGGCAGGCCTTGGCATGCTCTTACCTGCCGAGTGTCTGTCTGCTGGCTATGTTCGATTTGATAAACGTCAAACCGCACAGCCCCATGCAGCTTATGTTGCTATGAACGACCTCTGGAGCTCAGGGTATGAATGACACAACTCCGTTACTGTTCGCCCTGCGAGGCAGCCAGGCCTATGGGAATGCCGTGGCGCAACGCCTGGGCTGGACACTGTCAGCACATGAAGAGCGCGACTACGAGGACGGAGAACACAAATGCTGGCCTGGCGAGTCGGTCGACGGTCGATCGGTCATCGTCTTTCACTCGCTCTATGGCGACGCGCACCACAGCGCACACGACAAGCTGTGCCGGTTGCTGTTCTTCTGTGGTGCGCTCAAGGACGCCGGTGCCAGCCAGGTGACGGCTGTCACGCCTTACCTGTGTTATGGCCGCAAGGACCGCAAGGTGGAGTTTCAGGATGCGACCATCACCCGCCATGTAGCTTGCCTGATGGAAAGCTGCGGCGTCGACCGCGTGGTGGCGCTGGACGTACACAACCCCAGCGCCTTCGACAACGCCTACCGAATCCCGAGCTGGAACCTGCAATGCACCGAGCTATTCGCCCAACACCTAGCCCCCCTGCTCCGTGAGCAGACAGTCACGGTCGTGTCGCCGGATATCGGCGGCATCAAACGCGCCGAGCAGTTTCGCCAGGTTCTGGCGGACCTGCTGGGGCGCCCGGTATCTATGGCCATGATGGAAAAGCATCGCCAGCAGGCGGGCCTGACCGGCGAACATCTGGTGGGCGACGTGGCAGGCAGCACTGTCATCGTGTTCGACGACCTGATCAGCACGGGGCAGACGCTGCTGCGCGCAGCCCAGGCCTGCCGGCAGGCCGGAGCCACCCGCATGCTGGCCGCTGCCACCCATGGCCTGTTCACCACTGGTGGCGAGCTATTCGACAGCGGTGTATTCGAACGGGTACTGGTGGCCGACAGCATCGCGCCCTTTCGCCTGCCCGTGCGATGCCTGCAGCAGCTGGATATCGTCGATACCAGCGCGCTGGTCGCCGAGTTGCTTGCCAACCGCCGGGGCTGGGGCGCATAACCCCGACGCATGGCCCTACACCGCCAGGATATTGCAGGGTATCTGGTACAACACATGCTCCGTGGTGCTGCCGAACAGTCGGTCCAACCCCCGGGCAAGCGGCCTGCCCATGACGATCACGTCCACCGGGTGGGTTTCGACATACTCACTCAGCACCGCGACCGGGCGGCCCAGCAGGCAGTGCCTGCGTTCGGCCGGCGCACCGTAGCGGTCGGCCAGCGCCTTGAAATCGTCCTCCAGGTCGTGGCGCAAGGACTCGCCGACGTCGCCAATGGCCCAGGCGCCATATCCCATGTCGCCCATGTAGGCCATGGTCAGGTCACAGGCGAACAGCAGGTCCAGTTGCGCGCCAGTCTGCAAGGCCAGCGCATTGGCCTGCTGGATGATGCTGTTATTGCGCGCCTGGCCCTCAGGCGATGGATCGGCCACGTCCACCGCCGCGACGATCTGACGAGGCAAGGCCGGTCTGGCGGCGCCCAACAGGTAGACCGGGATCGGGCAATGGCGCAGCAACTGCCAGTCCAACGGGGTAAAGAAGGCCCGCTTGAGCGCCGGTTCGTGCTCGACCTGCTTGAGCAGTACATCTGGCTGCATCTCCAGGGCGTGTTCCAGAATATCCGCCTGCAGATCGCTGCTCCAGGCGACTTCCGTCGTCACTTGCACACCCGAGGCTCGCAGCACCTTGGTCTGGGCCTCGAGCTGGTCTTGCTGGGATTGCAGGTAAGCCTGCCGCTCGCTCTGAGTGTCACCTGTCTCCAGGAACCTGAGGTTGTCCAGCGACTCCAGCAAACCCACGATGTGCAGGCTGGCCGAACTTGACCTGGCCAGGGCGGCAGCCTGTTCCAAGGCACAGGACTGGCACAATGCCGGGCGCAGGATCAGCAACAGGCGTTGATAGTGGCTCATGGTAGCCTCCGATGATCAGTTCGCCCGATCACTCAGGGATTGGGGGTTGCATCAAAGGTGCTGGCTTTTCCGGGATATCGGTCATGGTTGCCTCGGTCAGCAGCAGGATGCTGGCGACCGAAACTGGTGCCATCACCCACCGCTTCACCAGTGCGCTCGGCCGCCTGGCGCAGCATCTGCGCGCCGAGGTTTTCCTCTGGATCCTGTAGATAGACGCGCTTGGCGATGGTCACGCCATCGTTGCAGACAGTCGGTTTACCCCAACTGCTTTGCATCAGTACCGATTTCGATTTGGGCCCTAGCGTAACGCGCACGGCATCGGCGAGCTGGGTGGCACCACTGAGGATTTTCTCCCGCGCTGCGGAGCGAAACAGGATTTTGCTGTGGGGCATGGTATTGCCTCCCGTTCAGGCCAGGGCAGAAAACAACTGTTGTCAGCATCCCGCCGCACCGTGTTGGGTGCTTGATTTTTATCAATCCTACAGGGCGCTGAACACCGCGCTCAGCGTTGATCCAGGTACCGGTACAGGGCTTCTTCCTGGTCGAAATGCAACTTGGTCAAGGTGTCCAGGCGTATCAGCTGGTGCTGGATTTCATCAGGGCTCGGGCTCGCTGCCGCCCGGCTGAAATCTTGGCTCATGCAAGAAAGAAGATGGATGAGTCGGAAGATTTCCCGGTGGGTATGGCTCATCGCCGACAGTGGATCTTCGCCGGGCATGAAGCGGCTCAGCAGCGGATACAAACGACGCTCGTCATCGTGCTCGTGGCGTTCCAGAAGGTCATGCAGCCCGGTGACCAGTTTGCCCAGGTCGTCCCGCGCCTGCTCGATGGGGCGTTTGGCGAAGTCGCAGGCCATCTGGCTCAGCTCCGTCAGCAACCCGTCCAGTTGCCGATGCTCATCCTGCAACCGATCCAGGTCCTCGACGGCAAGCCCACTGCGACGCATGGCCGTCAAGGGGCCCAGCGCACGCAAGGCGTTGACGATGATCAACAGGTCGATAGCTTCCTGCAACACCGCCCCCATTAGCGCGGGCAGGTAACCGGCGGCTGCAACCAGCATGGCCAGCAACGACAGGCTCATGCCCACCCATACCCCCTGCCGGGCGATGTACACGGCGTGCCGAGCGATATCCAAGGCATCGACCAATCGATCGAGGCGATCGACCAGCAACACCACACCGGCCGCCTGGGCAGACGCCGTGACGCCAGAAGCGCCCATGGCAACCCCGACATCGGCCGCCGCCAATGCTGGCGCATCGTTGATGCCATCGCCGACCATCAGCGAGGGTGCCATGCGGCAGCCGTCTTGCACCAGGCGAATCTTGTCTTCTGGAGAGAGCCCCGAGCGAAGCTCGTCGATACCCGCCGCCAGCGCAACCATTTCCGCCGTTTCCGGGCGGTCACCGGTGAGCATGACGATCTTTTCGATCCCGCGCGCCCGCAGGCGGCGCAATGTCTGGGGGGTTTCCCGACGCAGGTCATCGGCCAGCCGCAGTACCGCTTTCAACTCACCGTCAACCGCCACGAAACTGCCACTGTTGGCCAGGTAGTCCAGTTGCTGCAAACGCGCCTGTGCCCACCGGCCATCGTCCTTCTCGTTCTGCACGTAGGTCAGGGCGCCCAAGCGTACGGCCTTGCCTTGAACAATCCCGGCAAGCCCCTGGCCGGGGCTTTCCTGCACCTGCTCGGGAGCGGTCAGCGTCAGGTTGCGCAGACGGGCAGCATGAACGATGGCCTGGGCAATCGGGTGGGTGGATGACTGGGCCAACGAAGCGGCCAACTGCAGCATCTGCAAGGGTACGCCTTGCCCCTTCAGTTCGATCGACTGCAACTGGGCATGACCACTGGTCAAGGTACCGGTCTTGTCGAGGAACACCTGGCGGATGCCGGCCAAGGCTTCAAGCACCTCGCCGTCACGCACGAGTATGTTGCGCCGTGCAGCCCTCGAAATACCTGAGATGATGGCAATCGGTACTGCCAGTATCAGCGGGCAAGGCGTGGCGACCACCAGCACGGCAAGCACTCGCTGCACATCGCCACTGGCCCACCACGCCAGCGCAGCAATGAGCAATGTCAGCGGGATCAGCGCCAGCGCATAGCGGTCGGCCAGGCGCATGAAGGGTGCCCGTGACTGACGTGCCGCTTCGGCCAGACGCACGATGCCAGCGTAGGTACTTTGCGCCGCGGTATGCGTGGCCAGCAACAGCAGCGGCGCACCGGAGTTGGTCACCCCACTGGCCACCGGCTCACCGGCATGGCGGGTAACGGGTAACGATTCGCCAGTCAGCGCAGCTTCGTCCAGGGTTGCCTGCTCGGATTGCAACCACCCATCCACCGGCACGATCTCACCCAGGCGCACCAGTACACTCTGCCCAGCGCGGACTTCGTCCACCGGTACCTCACGCAAGCCATCCTGCTCTTGAATCCAGGCCCGCTGAGGGGCCCGGTCGATCAGTGCCCGCAACTCGCGCTCGGCGTGACGCAAACTGAGAGTCTCCAATGCACGGCCCGTGGCAAGCATCAGTGCAACCACTGCGCCTACCAGCATCTGCCCAAGGGCCAGGGCCGCGCCAATCGACATCAGCGCGATCAGGTCAATGCCCACCTCACGCCTGGCCAGACGCTGGGCCATTTCCCCCGCCAGCACCGCTGCCATGATCGCGCTGCCGGAGGCCCAGATCAGCGCAGCCCAGGTCGGCTGTTGCGCCGCATAGGCCAGCCCTCCGAGCAGCAAGGCCAGAACGCAGACCATCAACAAGCTTGGATCCAGCCATCGCCGTGACATGGCGGTCACTTGCGTTTGGCCTGCTGGAGCAACTGCTGGACCTGTTCCTGTGCCTGGGTCGCTCTGCGCAGCGCCTCGTTGGCGGTCTGCTCGACCAGGTCTATGCGGTAGCACACCTGATCGGCCCGCAACCGGGCGGTAGCCGCATTGTTCTCGGCCGACTCCAGGCGCGCGTCGTATTCTTCAGCGTGCCAAGGGGTACAGCCCGATGCCGATGCCAGCAGCAGGCTGGACAATCCGGCAAGCAGATAGCGTTGCATGTTGGTGCCCTCGCGCATGCTCAAGACACCCCCAGTATCGGCATCGCCGCCCACCGTAGCCTGACATTTATCAATCTCCCTCAGCGTGCCGCGCAAATGCTCCGCGACCGGATTGTCGTACTGATGGCCGGGCGAGCCGCTGAAAGCCTGGTATTCGGTCAGGTGTCCACCGGGGCCGCCGACGATCTGGGGCGCGCCACCGACATTGCTCGCCAGCTGATCACCCGATTCGGCATGAGCACGGAACTGGGCCAGGCAGTGCTGGAGCGGCAGCAGGCCAGTTACCTGGGCGAATCGTTGTTGCGCCAGGATCGCAAGGACTACTCAGAGCAGACTGCACGCGAAATCGACCTGGGTATTCGTGGCCTGGTGGAAGACGCCTAGGCCCGTGCCCGGGCCTTGCTCGAGCAACGACGCGCCGACCTGGACACTGGGGCACGCCTGTTGTTGGCCAAGGAAACCATCACCCCGGAAGAATTCCCGGCACTGCTGCCGCAGGCCAAGGAGCCTGCCATCTATAATCTGGTCGATGCGGCCAAATGACACGCCGTTCCAGTCCGAGTAGCGACCATGCTCACCGTCACATTGATCAACATGCTGGTGGTGATCCTAGTGGTGATCATCCACTACGAATGCCTGCTGCGCCTGAACGACTGGCTACCGCGGCTGAAACTGTGGAGCCGATTCCGGATCGTCGCAGGCGTATTCGGCGCGCTGCTGGCCCATGCACTGGAGGTCTGGTGTTTCGCCCTGGTGTATTACCTAATGACTCTCGCCGAAGGCTGGGGCTCGCTCAGTGGCAACTTCGACGGCAGCTTCCTGGATTGCGTGTACTTTTCCTTCACCACCTACACCACGATAGGCTTTGGCGACATCGCCCCTACCGGCCATCTCAAGTACCTCACCGGCCTGCAAGCATTGACAGGCCTGGTGCTGATCACCTGGACCGCGTCGTTCCTGTTCCTCGAAATGCAGAAATACTGGAAAGCCAAATAGCGTCTGCTCAGGCGTCTGGGTGCGGCGTCCAGTGCCATTTTGCAACCTCAGGCATGTCTTCGCCATGCTCGATCAGGTACAGCTTTCTGCGCATTGCGTTCTATCGCAGGGTTCAGCTCGGTATAGGTGCCATCCAGGTACGCCTGGGCAACCATGGCCGGGCCGCCATGACCAGGGCCGGTGACGAAGAGCATGTTGAGATCGTAATGGCGGATCAGCCGGTTCAGATGGGTGTAGATCAGGTTCAACCCCGGTGATGTGCCCGAGTGCCCCAGCAACCTGGGCTTGATGTCGGCCAACTTCAGCGGGGTGGCCAGCACGGGGTTGCTCTGCAGATAGATCTGGCCAACGGTAAGGTAGTTCGCGGCACGCCAGCAGGCATCCAATCCTTCGAGTTCCTCGGTACCTGGAAAATCGTTCATGATCGCCCCCTCTTGTCGATGGCGCGCCCGCGTATGTGTTCGGATGCGAAGACGGAGCATCCCTGCTCCTGAAATCGGTCGGGTCAATCACTTGCTGCTTTTGATAGGAATCACTTTTTCGGGGTGAATCGCTTCTGCACGCTTGGGCAGATGCACCAGCAGCACGCCCTTCGCGAACTGTGCATTAATCTTTTCCACGTCTACTTCACGGGGTAGCTGGAAGACCCGCTCGAAGCTGCCGTAGTGCCGCTCTGACAGGTGGTACTCCTTGCGCTTTTCGTCAACCGCTTCCTGCTTCTCGCCGCGGATCACAACGTTGCCATTGACCAGCTTGATCTCGATGTCCTTGTCGTCCACACCAGGCAGTTCGGCGCTGATGCGAAACTCATCGGCCAGTTCGCTGATATCCATCGCCGGCATGCCATGGCTGAACAGTTCACGACGCCAGAATGGCTCGACATCGAACGGGGTATGGCTGAACGGCATGCGCAATGGCCGGCGACCGAAATCGTCGAACAGGCTGTCGATCTGACGCCGCAACTGCTGGAATGGGCGCCACAAGTCCGATGTTTCGGTACTTGGCGGCGTAACCTTGGCAGGTTGGGTGGTTGCGGAAGTGACAGGTACTTTCTTCGCTGCTTCGGACATGGCGCCCTCCTCTAATGAGTAATGCCTCCCTGGGAGACGCCTCGATATTGCGCTGGCAGTCAACCTTGCGTTTGACCTTTATCAATCGCCTGGCTGCCACCATCGTTTGTCGATTTGATACTGATCAAAGTCCCGCTCTGGCATGCGGTTAGCCTGAAAACTGCGCGACACAGCCAGACAAGATCGAGGCGACTATGGAGCGGGACGACAGCAGAAGTGTCCGCTTGCTTGAAACCCTACCGGGCCCGGGCATTCAACAGTGCCTGCGCCTTGCACTGTGCAGCGCGCAGTTCAGCGAGGCGATGCCAGGTCAGTATTGCCTGCTGGCCAATCGTACCGAGCGCTGGCCTTGCAGCTACGTCAGCCTGCCCGGGGTGGATGGGCGGTTTCTGGTGACGACCCGTAGCGCACATCCTCTGGGGCAGCCAGGCGAGCTTCTGGGGTATTCAGGCCCTTTGGGTAGTGCCTGGCCAGTGCCCTTGCAGAGCGCACGGCTACTGGCGATCACACGTGGTGAAGGAATATTGGCGTTACTGTGCATGCTGGATGAAATCCGCTGCTGGCTGCCTTGGGTGCAGGTGCGGTTACTGCACGACGGCTTGCCGCTGGAGCGCCTGCCCAACGAATGCCGGGCGTGGCTTCACAAGCAAGCGAAAGCGCCGCGCGACAGCTCCAGCGGATGGCGGCAACTGACACATCAATTGCAAGAGTTCCAGCCAGATACGGTCTATGGTTGCGCGCCGGCTCAGGTGGCCCGGCAGGCGGCGCGCATGTGTTGGCAAAAAGGAGTTTCGCCCCAGCGCATCTGGCTGCGGTCCGATCATATGCCTCGGCCAACCTGGGGGGATCAACTCCCTCTGGATGGGCCGGTCCAACGCTACGACAGGGTTCTGGCTGCGCTCAAGTGGGCTCCTCCAGCCGGCTGAGGTTCAGTAGGCCTTGCAAGTCGACCAATCGAACTTCCCGCCCGACGCACTTCACGAACCCTGCCTGGGTGAAACGGCTGAACAACCGGCTGACGGTTTCCAGGGTAAGGTCCAGGTAGTTGGCGATATCACCTCGGGACATCGGCAGGTTGAAGACGTCTGCGCGCAGACCGCGTTCGTGATAGCGCTCCGACATGCCGAGCAGGAAAATCGAAAGCCGCTGCTCGGCTCGCCCATGGCAGCAACGCAAGTGTTCGTCCTTACTCTGAATCCCCAGGCTCAGCATATGCAACAGCTGGTAGCGCAAGCCAGGGATCTGCCCCGACAGGTCGACGAGCTGATCCAGCCTGATGGAACACACCGGCGAAACCTCCAGCGCCAGTGCATAGCTTCGGTAATGCCAGGCACCGATAGCGTCCAGCCCAAGCATCTCCCCCGGCAGGACGAAGCCGGTAACCCGCTCGTTGCCCCCGGCATCGAGCAGGAAACTCTTGATGGCCCCTGAACGCAGGGCGTACACATGCTCCATGGGCTCATCGGCCTTGAACAGATATTCGCCCTTCTTCAAAGGCCGGTTACGGCGCACGATTCGCTCCAGCTTGTCCACTTCGTCGGTACTAAGGCTGGCGGGTAGGCATAGCCGGCTCAACGAACACGCAAGGCACTTCACATGGGGCCTTGCCCCCATATCCAGAGGGCCTGACATGATCATGCCTCCGCTGTTCTACATGCGGGTATTAATACAAATTAGCGCGTTCACCTGGCCTCTTCTGGCTGTCCGACAAAGGGTTGCGCCAGCCCGGATGATCCGCTGTTGTTCCCCGCCTGACAGATGACAGCGGCCGGCGACCGGGGCAATTGACAACTATCAAGTCCACGAAGGGTCGAGCGTCGAAACTGAACCTCCATTGTTCATTCCCGACCCACGAGGATCATTGCCATGGCTCCTACAGAACCCTCCCGTCAATACACCGCCCCCTCGTTTCCCAAGCCTGCGGGCGAGCATTGGATCGAAGCCCTCGACAATGGCACCCACGTACTGATCAGGCCGCTGCAAGCCAAGGACCGGGAGCGCGAAAGGGCCTTCATCGAACGGCTGTCACCGCAATCGCGGCATTTTCGCTTCCTGTGCCAGATCAAGGAGCCCGGTGAGGCAATGCTCGACCAGTTGATGGCGGTCGACCAGGACCGACAAGCCGCCTATGTCGCCCTCGCCCATGTGGACGGCGAACTGCAGGAGGTGGGCATATCGCGTTATGCCGCCATTGCCGGCAAGGATGAATGCGAATGCGCCGTGACGGTGCTTGACAGCTGGCAGCACCATGGACTGGGCCGCCTGTTGCTCAAGCACCTGACCGATCATGCCCGGGCAAAGGGCATGCGGCAGATGTACTCGATCGACTCAGCCGCCAACCTGGCGATGCGCGACCTGGCCAAGGCGGCAGGATTCACCACCAGCACCGATCCGGATGATCCGGCCCAGGTCATCCATCGCCTCAACCTGACCTGAAGCGCCGTTGCGCCAGTGCCTGGGGCAGCCACCGTGCTGCCCCGTCCGCTTCAAGCCACACAACCTCCGGCCATACCCATCCGCACGAGTTGCCCGCCCCAGATTCCCCCGCCTTCGCTGTGCTGTTCGCCGCGACGGGCGCCGGTCGTTTCAGCTACTGGCAAGCACTACTACCATTCAAGGCACCGTCACCCGGGCCTCTTCAGGCAGCAGGTCGAACTGTTCGAGGCAACGCTGTTCATCGTCTGCCGTCAACGCCTTGTATGCGCTCACTTCCCGCATCGGCGTTTCGAACAAGGCCAGGCGTATCACCCCATTGCGGTCGAGAAACGTTTGCGCCAGGCAGGTACACACCGGCTTGCCGACCAATGCCGTGAGCTTTTCATCCTCAAGGGTGTTCACCCGGGCCTGCAGGCTGTCTGTGCAATTCTCCACGATACGGTCCACCGAGCGCCCCGCCAGCCAAAGCGTGCCGCCAGCGAGCAACGCCAGGAACAGCAACAAGCCCAAAAGCACGTTTGACTCCTGGGTGACCGAGCGCAGGAAAGCAAGCCGAGCCTGCCAGCCCGTGGCGTGGCCATTGAATATGGTCTTGGCTACCGTGCGTTTCACGCCACGCTGCACCACCCAGCCTAACGCCACGCACAAGGCGAGCAAAGCCAGCAGCACAAGTGGATGTTGCATCGGCAGGCGCCAGTTCGGGCTCAACGCCCGGTAGGCAGCGAACACGGCGAGCACCGCGAAGATGGCCACGATCAAACCCAGGCTCCCCCGTGGCCGATGCATCCAGGCCCGGATTTTCGACCTTGCTTGTGTTTCCATGACAACCTCCCGGCCCAGGCTAGCGCACTGGGTCAATGGCAACGGTTTCCTGATACTCGGGCACGTACACCTGCCAACCGAGCTCGATGCTGATCCGCCGCCGCAACGTGTCGGCGGCGTGCGGCTCACCATGGATAACGTAGGTCTGGCGAGGGGGGCGGGCGAATCCGCGCAGCCACTCCATGATCTCGTCGGCATCGGCATGCGCAGACAGGTTCTCCATGGCATGCACCTGGGCCCGGATGGGCACGTCTTCGCCATGCAGGCGGACACTGCGCGCCCCGGCGACGATATCGGCGCCGCGCGTACCACCGGCCTGGAAACCCGAGAACAGGATGCTGTTACGTGGGTTGGGCGCCAGCGCCTTGAGATGGTGCAAAACCCGTCCACCGGTCGCCATGCCACTGGCGGCGATAATGACCGCAGGTTCACGCAACTGATCCAGATGCCGGGATTCATCGACGGTACGGATGATATGCGTGCCCCTGCACATTGCAGCGCATTGCGCTGGCGTCAAGCGATGCTCGCTCCTGAACTGTTGGTACAGGGTGGTTGCGTCGGTAGCCATAGGGCTGTTGAGGTAGACAGGGATGTCGGGTATCAGGCCATCGCGTTTGAGCTTGTACAGGTAGTACATCAGCAACTGGGCACGGCCAACGGCGAACGACGGCACCAAGGTTATGCCATGGCGCAGGAGGGTCTGGTTGATGACCTGGGCCAGGAATTGCTCGGTCGACTCGGTTGGATGCTGGCGATCGCCGTAGGTGGACTCCACCAGCAGCACGTCTGCCGTCCTGATCAGTTCCGGCGCGCGCATGATCGGGTCTTGTGGCCGGCCCAGGTCGCCAGAGAAGACCACGGTCTGGCCGTCTACCTTGATCTGTACCGTCGCGGCGCCGAGTATGTGCCCAGCCGTGCGCAACAGCAGCTCCATCCCCGGCGCAATCACGGTCGGGTGATGCAACTCCACAGGGCGGAACAATGCCAAGGCGCGCTTTGCATCCTGTGCGGTGTAAAGCGGGCGTGCCGGTGAATGCTTGGAATAGCCGTGTCGGTTGGCATGCTCGGCCTGCTCTTCCTGCAGCCGGGCGCTATCGAGCAACAGGATCTCGGCCAAGGCACAGGTGGCCGGCGTAGCGTAGATCGGCCCGGTATAGCCTTCCTTCGCGAGCACCGGAAGATAACCGCTGTGGTCGAGGTGGGCGTGGGTCAGCACCACGGCATCGAGCGCGCGCAGCGCCGCCGATAGCGGTTCCCAGTTGCGCAGGCGCAGTTGCTTGTAGCCTTGGAACAGTCCGCAGTCGATCAGCACGCGGCTGCTGTCGCGGGTCAGCAGGAACTTGCTGCCGGTCACGGTCCCGGTCCCGCCGAGGAAGGTCAGTTGCATGGCTAGGGCTCCAGGGTTTCGGCCGCTTGAGGGTGAACCGCCAGCACGCTGCACGGCGGGCGGCTGACGATGCGTTCGGTGGTGTCGCCGAGCAGTTTTTCCAGGCCCTTTGGCTGCACGACGCCCATGACCACCGCGTCGATATCCAGCACAGCGACCTGCTCGCGAATCACCTGGACCGGGCCTCCTTCCATGAAGTGGCGGCGTTCCGCCGCGACCCCCTCGGCGTCTGCCAGGGTGTCGAACGGCTCCTTCAGGGCACTGCGCATCTCATCGATCCACGCCTGGGTGACGTTCATGTCCGAAGCAAACACGTCCGTAAGGTTGTAGGCCGAGAGCAGGTGCAACTGCGCATCGCATTGCAGTGCAAGCGCCTGCGCGGCGCGGATCAGGCCACGGTTGAAGGACGCCTGGACCTCGGGCGTTTCGCTGAAGGAAGTGTCAACGGCGACCAGCACGCGTTGGGGCAGTGACGCTGCTGCCGCCGGTACGAAGTGCATGATGCCCTTCAAGCCCCGCATCAACGCGCAATCCAGGGGCGTGCTGAACAGGCGCACCATGGTTGGCGTCGCTTCGCTGTCCTTGATGACCATATCAGGCTGCAGTTCGCTGATGTAGTCGATGGCCTGGCTGCGGATGTCCTCTGCCTGCAAGCTGTCAACCGTCAAAGCGATGCCGCTGCCACGGTGACGCTCGACCAACCCAGCCAGCCGCACACGGTAGTGGTCGAACTGACGCTGGATATCGGCCTCGTTCAATCGCTCTTCGCGCAGCAGGTGCTCCTGCGTCGGTTCGAACAAGCCCAGTACATGCACACTGGCACCACTGACATGCGCCAGGGCCAGGGCCCGGCGTAGCGCGGCCGAATGCGGGTCGAGCTCGGTGAGCAGCACCAGCAGTTGTCGATATTGACCCATGGCGAACCTCCGGGCTTGCGCGTCTGGCGTGATGATGTAGGCGATTGTCCGAAAGCAGGCCTGTTCGCGCTTGATACAGATCAGAAAACCACCAGCCGAGCCTGAACTTGACGATTGTCAGAACCGGCGCCGCCCAGCACGGTACAAAAGCTCTGGCAAGCATCGACCAGATAAGCGGGAGGCGACATGAACAGGCAGCAGACTGAAAAGCCAGACGCATGCGAGCATTGGATCGAAAAGCTTTCTGACGGCACTGCTGTGCTGATCCGCCCCCTGCGCGAGGAAGACCGGGAAAGGGACCGCCGTTTTCTCAGCACGATCGCCTTCGAGACCCGGCGTTTCCGCTTCATCGCCGGGCTCAGCGGCGGTGCCCCGAGCCTGGATGCGCAGCATATGCCAGTGGATCATCACCAGCGTGAAGCCTACGTTGCCCTGGTCCATGCAGATGGGCAGTTGCGCCAGATTGGGGTCAGTCGGTATGCCAGTGTTCCCGGCAGCCTCCTGTGCGAATGCGCCGTAGCCGTAAATGAAGAGTGGCAACGCAAGGGGCTGGGCCGGCTGCTGATGCAGCACCTGATCGCAGCCGCAAAGCGCAATGGCTTTCACTTCATGATCTCCAGGGACCTGGCGAACAACTACGCCATGCACCGGCTGACCAAGGCCCTGGGGTGGGCCTCACGCTACGTGGGTGGCGATGTCAGCGAAATCATCCACGAACTCGATCTTCGCACCTGAAAACAAGGCCCTCTCGGGCCTTGTCTCTCAGCCTTGGGAATGCTCTGGTGAAATCACCAGCATGCTGCTGGACAACCGATGCAACACCCGCTCTGCAGTGGTACCGATGAACCAGCCAATGCCGTGATGGTGGTAGCTGCCCATGACCAGTACATCGATATCATTGTTCTCCATGAACAGCGCCAGCACCTTGGCCGGGTCTCCCAGGCGCAGGTGGCGGTGTTCGGGGGCGATACCGTTGCGTTCGGCGAGTACCTGGAAGGCCTCGCTTTGCGCCTCGTGCAGTGTTTGGGCGAGGTTGGAATCGAACAGAAACGAATGCTCGCGGCTGCCGCTTGAGTCCAGGTACATGGACCCTAGATCGTAGGCATATAGCAGTTCGATCTGGGCATTGCACTGTAATGCCAGTTTCAGCGCTTCGCTGATGATCTGGTCGTTGAACCCCTCGAACTGGTCCTCGGGGCGGGACAGGTCCACGGCAGCCAGAATCTTGCGCGGCAGCGCGTGGCTGGCCTGATGCACCAGATGCAGGGGAATGCGGGTTTCGCGCAGCAACTGAATGTCGAGCGAGGTGAACATCGCCCGCACCCACCAGGGTTCATGCTCGAAGGCCTTGATGAGCAGGGCGAATGGCTGCTCGCGCAGATGGACGAGGATCTCGTCCAGCGGATGCTGCACCCATACCACTTCGGTGGTGACCGTGACCCCGTTACGGCGCATCGAAAGCGCTTGGGTTTCCAGCCATGCACGGTGTTGCTGAACATAACCTTCACGCATCACAGCCAGTGCCTGGTCATTGACCAGGCCCGCCGTGGCAAGGCCTTCGAGATAGTCGAAAGCAACGATATGCAGGGCCATGCCCTTGGCCTTGGCCAGCGCAGCCGCACGGTCGTAGACCGGGGTGCGCCGCATCAGGGGCGAGGCGATCAGCAGAAGTCTTTGCGGGTTGTCCATGGCACACCTCAGCGGTTGGTGAGTGTTGCTGGATCATCCATCACCCGCACCTGGCGGATTTGATGTTTATCAACTGAATTACTGGGCGGACAGACGGCAACGCCGACTGCGCGGAAATTTGATGCTGGTCAAAGCTTCTGGCCGTTAACGGCGCAATCTGACCCCACACCAACAACAATCATCGAATGCCCCGGAGGCGTGTCATGGCGCACATGAAAACCATCGAAGTTGCCCATGAGACATTCGCCAACCAGCGCGATGGCGTGATGAAAATGGCCATCACGCCCTACCCCCCCCTGTTGCCGGCAGGGATGCCTTCGTTACGCATGGATTTGCAGTTGGTTTGCGCATGCATGCTCTTTGGAGGCTTTCATGAACATCTACGTCGAAAATAATCCTGAACAGGATCGCTGGTGGGTCCGCATGGACGACTGCCGGGTGAGCTTCAGTACGCCCAACGAAGCGCAAGCTTTCGTCGATCGGTTGAATGCGCGCCTCAACGCGCCCCATTCACGGGACATGCTCGCCGACTGGTCACCACGCCCAGATATGGGCAACGTTGGCAAAGCCAATGCACGGATGGCTGCCCAGGCAGGTCTACGATGCGCGAAGGAGGCCTGAAAATGACTGGTCTACTGGAAGTGACCTTGCTCGACCAACCTGCAGCGTCGAGCCCGGCAACCCCGATTCATCTCAAACCGCTAGCAACCCTGTGCACAGAGTGCCGTGTCAGCGGGCTGTGCTTGCCCACCGGTCTGCCCGTGTATGACAACAGTTGCCTGGGTGCACTGATCGGACCACGCATGCGCATTCGCAAAGGCGCCGCGCTGTTCAACGCCAACGATCCGCTGACGACGCTTTATGCCGTGCGCTGTGGCAGCTTCAAGACCAGCCTGAACAGCGCCGAAGGCCAGGGCGTGGTGATCAACTTCTGGATGGCGGGCGATGTGCTTGGGCTCGACGCCATCGCAACCGAGCATCACGTATGCGACGCCATTGCTCTGGAAGACAGCGAAGTTTGCCCTGTCCCCTATCGCCGGTTGCAGGCACTGGCACGCGACTTTCCCGTCCTGCAGCAAAGCCTGAACCGTTTGATGAGCCGAGAAATCGTACGCGAGCATGAGCGGGTGCTGATGCTGTGCAACCTTACCGCCGAACAGCGCCTGGCCAGCTTCCTGGTGGGGTTGTCACGGCGCTTCGTCAGCCGGGGCTATTCTGCCCACGGCTTCATGCTGCGCATGTCCCGGGAGGACATGGCTTCGTACCTGGGACTTCGTCTTGAGACCGTGTGTCGTTCGGTCGCCCGCTTGCGTGCGCTAAGCATCGTCAGTATGCGTGGCAGGCTTGTCGAGATACTCGATCTGCCAGCCTTGATAGCCCTCGAGCAAGGCGGCGCGGAAGTCGCGCCCAAGGACACTCCGAAGGCGCCATGCTCGACACGATGAATGTCAGCCACGGCGCTGTGGCGCTAGGCGTCGGCATGCTGGTGGGGCTTGAGCGCGAGCGCAAGAAAGGCCGCAATGAAGACCATGCCGCCGCCGGCCTGAGGACGTTCGCCATCACCGCCCTGCTGGGCTACGTCAGCATGTTGCTGGCCGGACCGGTGCTGGTCGGGGTCGCCAGCATTGGCCTGGTGCTGATGCTGTGCATGCATTACCGCAAACATGCCGACAAAGACCCCGAAGTCACCAGCGAAATCGCCCTGCTACTGGTGCTGACGCTGGGCGCGCTAAGCTTGAGCGAACCCGAACTTGCTACGGCGGTAGGCGTGGTGCTGACCGTGCTGCTGGCACTGCAGCGTGAATTACATCATTTCGTGCTGCAACAACTAAGCGAAGAAGAAGTGCGCGATGGTTTGATGCTGTTGACGATAGCACTGGTGGTACTGCCATTGACACCGAACCGTTTCCTGGGACCTTACGGTGTGGTAAACCCTCGCACGATCTGTACCCTGGCGGTCTTGCTGATGACCGTTGGGGCATTAGGCCATATTGCCATGCGCCTGATGGGCCCGCGTTATGGCTTGCCGATGAGCGCAATCGCGTCAGGCTTTGCCTCAAGCTCTGCCACTATCGCGCTGTTGGCACACGAGGCTCGACGGCAGCAGGCGGCTGCCAGATCCTTCGCCTCGGCAGCGGTGCTGTCCAACCTCGCCAGCATCACGCAATTCGCCCTGGTGCTGGCTATCGTCGACCGACGCCTGCTGAAACCATTCGTACCATCGATCGGGCTCGGCGCCTTGATCACCGTGGTTTATGGTGTATTACTGCTGGCACCCTGGCGTGCCACCTCCGGAGGCTCGCCAGCACATCGGGGTGACGGGGCCTTCAGCCTCTGGACAGCTCTAATCATTACCGTCGCCCTGACCTGCATCGCCTTGTTCTCGGCATTTCTTCTTCAGCATCTTGGCCACAATGGCGTGAATATAGCGGCCTTCGTCAGCGGTATGGGCGATGCTCATGCAGCAATTGCCTCGGTGGCCTCACTGGTCATTGTCGGCAGGCTAAGTGTGGAGAGTCTGGTAATACCAGGCTTGCTGGCGTTGTCCGGAAACACGTTGACCAAATGTATATTGGCCCTGACCAACGGCGGCTTCAGTTTTGCGCGATACCTTGTTCCCGGCCAACTGATCATCCTCGGAGCAATGTGGCTGGGGCTTGTGATTTGAGGTTGTATCAGCAGGCCCTCTACCAACGACATTATTGCCTAACAACATAATCATCATATTGAGAGGCCTTGCCAGGAACGCTTGCGCTCCGCAGGGCAAGGCCGGAACCGGAACCGCGGCGGATGATTATTGGGCTGGCTTCGGGGCTGGCGGCTCCATGGAGCGCTGCATGGGCATGTCTTTCATGTTGGATGGCGAACTCATCATGCCGGCCTGCTGATCCAACATTTTCATCATCATTTCCATCATCTTTGGGTCCATCATCTTCATGTGCATACCCATGCCCTTTCCGGCACAACCGTTTTGCATCATGCCCAGTCCATCCTTCATCGCCTGCATGCCGTCATGCATGGCCGCCTGGCGCTCCTCCGGGGTCTTGGCGGCAGCGATCCTGTCGTGAATGGCCTGCATCCTTTGTACCTGTTCGGCCATGACCTTTTCCTGGCCCTGGGCTGACGCCGACTGGCTTTGGGCGCCCGCCGGAGCCTGATCGGGGTGGTGTTCATCGACAGCCACGGCAAGAAGCGGGCTGCCGATCAGCAGTGCGGCGACAAGCGGTCTGGTAGTGATGTACATGGCGATCTCCAGATGTTTAAACGGGTGTGCATGCTCCTCCAGACTCATAGCGACATCCTTATGGGCTACTGCGGAGTCATGCACTGGGTAGAACAGCCATGACCTGCCGCACCCCCGAAGACCAGCACCAATAGCACCAGGGTAATGTGTAGCAACCTGCTTTGATGGTTTTAGAGCCAGATCATCTGCACAACCCGTGGCGAAACTAAGCTGGACACTAGCACTGGCAGCTTTGCCACACTTGATCAGGATCAAAAAGCCGAGTAGTGAACGTCCGGGCTCTGTATGAAACTCGTATAGATACGTGCTTGAGCAAGGCCCCGTCAGGCCGGAACTTAGCATTTGACGAAATGAGTCTGACGTAGACATTCTGGCCTGAGCAGCCTTCATGGCCAGCGCCCATGCCAAGTTCACCGGCGAGCTCGGTGTGTGCATGGCCACATCCGGCCCGGGCGGCATTAGGTGGGCACTACCAGCAGGAGCTGGACCTGCTGTCGATGTTCAAGGACGTTGCCGGTGCGTTCGTTCAGCAGGCATCGACCCCCGAGCAGGTGCGCCACCTGCTCGACCGTGCGGTGCGTACGGCCGTCGGCGAACGCCGCGTCACCGCTGTCATCCTGCCCAACGACCTGCAGGACTTCCCCTACAACGAACCGCCGAGGTGCTCAATGCCGGGCACAAGGTGGCGATACTGGTGGGTGCCGGCGCACTGCAGGCGACAGAGCAGGTCGTTGCAATTGCCGAAACACTCGGCGCCGGGGTGGCCAAAGCGCTACTGGGCAAGGCTGTGCTGCCGGACGACCTCCCATGGGTCACCGGGTCGATCGGCCTCCCCGGCACCGAACCCAGTTATCAGCTGATGAGCGACTGCGACACCTTGCTGATGATCGGCTCCGGCTTTCCCTATTCCGAGTTTTCGCCGAGGGAAGGCCAGGCGCGAGGCGTGCAGATCGACCTGCAACCCGACATGCTCAGCCTGCGCTACCCGATGGAGGTCAACCTGGTCGGCGACGCCAGCGAAACATTGCGCGCACTGTTGCCGTTGCTTGAGCACAAGACTGACCGGCGCTGGCGCGACAAGGTAGAAACCTGGCGCGCGCTGGTCAAGCAAGAAGTGATCGGCACCCCGGCGATCCGGCTGAACGTTTGATCTGCCGGCCCGGTCGCACAAAAGAGACGCAGCAAAGTGCGCGAACCCTGACCGTGAGGACCTACCATGACCGCGATCGCTTCAAACGGGGCTGCGGAGCACCCCATCTGTCTGACCCTTAATGGTCAGCCCCGAACACTGCAGGTGCATCCTTGGGTCACCTTGCTCGACCTGCTGCGTGAGCAATTGGACCTGATCGGCACCAAGAAAGGCTGCGACCATGGCCAATGCGGCGCCTGCACGGTGCTGCGCGATGGAAAGCGCGTCAATGCCTGCCTGACCTTGGCCATCATGTGCGACGGGGCCGACCTGGTGACCATCGAAGGGCTGGCCAGTGGCGACGACCTGCACCCCATGCAGCGCGCCTTCATCACCCACGATGCATTCCAGTGCGGTTACTGCACCCCAGGGCAGATCTGCTCTGCGGTCGGGCTGGTTCACGAGGGACGTGCCGACACCCGCGAGGCCATTCGCGAGCAGATGAGCGGCAATCTTTGCCGCTGCGGTGCCTACGGCAACATCGTCGCAGCCGTGGAAGAAGCCTTACCGTCGATGACGAATGGGGCCAAGGCACAACGAGGGCAGCACCCATGACGCCCTTCAGCTACCACAAGCCCGCCTCAGTCAGCGAAGCGGTGAACCTGGCTGACGCCTGCTCGCACTTCATCGCCGGGGGCACCAACCTGGTCGACCTGATGAAGGAAAACGTGGTTCGCCCCGCGCGCCTGATCGACATCTCCGGCCTTGGGCTGAACGGTATTCACGCCACCCCTGGCGGCGGCGTACTGATCGGTGCAAGGGTGAGCAATGCCGACCTGGCATGGCACCCGCTGATCGAGCGGCATTATCCACTGTTGTCAGACGCGGTCCTGGCGGGGGCATCGCCGCAGTTGAGGAACATGGCCAGCACCGGTGGCAACTTGCTACAACGTACCCGCTGCTACTACTTCTACGACACCGGCACCCCCTGCAACAAACGTGAACCTGGCAGCGGATGCCCTGCGCGTACAGGCATGAACCGCATCCATGCCATTCTCGGTGCCAGCGATGCCTGTGTCGCGACCCATCCCTCGGACATGTGCGTGGCATTGGCTGCGCTCGAAGCCGTGGTGCACGTACAGGGGCCGTCCGGTGAACGGCAGATACCCTTCGCGGATTTCCATCGCCTGCCCGCAGACACCCCCGAGCGCGACAATAACCTGGCATTCGATGAGCTCGTGACAGGCATCGAGCTGCCACCCCCGGTGTTCGAACACCATTACCGTTACCTGAAAATACGCGACCGCGCCTCCTACGCGTTCGCGCTGGTGTCAGTCGCTGCAGCCTTGACCTTCGATGGCGAAGTGATCCAGCAGGCGCGCCTGGCGCTGGGCGGCGTTGCCCACAAACCCTGGCGGGACCCGGTTGTGGAGCGCCTGCTGGCCGGCCAGGTGCCTTCAAAAGCGCTCTTCAACCGCGCCGCGCAAACGTTGCTGCAAGGTGCACAACCCCTGAGCCACAACGGTTTCAAGGTGACGCTCGCTCAGCGAGCAATCGTGCGGGCATTGGATGACGCGGCGCGCGGCGCCGCTAACGGGGGGGCACGACCATGATCACAAGCACACCCGTAGTCGGCACGCCCCTGGACCGCGTGGACGGTGTGGCGAAGGTCACCGGGCAGGCCCGCTATGCGGGCGAATACCCCGAGACGGGCCTGCTGCACGGCAGCGTCGTGTCCAGTACCATCGCGCGCGGTCGTGTTCTCGAAATCGACAGCTCGCTGGCCATGCGCGTGCCCGGGGTTATCGCCGTGCTCGACCATGGCCATCGTCCGCCTATCTCCAGTTATGACGACGACTACAGCGATGCCGACCCTGCCGAGGGCTCGCCGTTTCGGCCCTTGTTCAATGATCGAGTGCTCTACAGCGGGCAACCGTTGGCGCTGGTGATCGCCGAAACCCTCGAACTGGCCCGCTATGCAGGCTCGCTGATCAAAATCGACTATGCCCAGGAGGCTCACCAGACAGATCTGGGCGCATGCCATCAATCGCATGCGGCACCCGCCGAAACACCGGCGCCGCGTGGCGACTTCGCCGGGCAGTTTGCCGGGGCGCCTCTGCAGGTGGATGCCACCTACCTGACGGCCAACGAACACCACAACCCAATGGAGCCCCATGCCTCGACCGTGCACTACAAGGCCGACGGCACTCTGGAAATCCACGACAAGACCCAAGGTACGCAGAACTGCCAGGACTACCTGCACAAGGTCTTCGGCCTGCCCAAGGCAAACATTCGTGTGCGCGCGGCGTTCGTCGGCGGCGCCTTCGGCTCGGGCTTGCGCCCGCAGTACCAGTTGCCGCTGGCAGTGATGGCGGCGTTGCACCTGAAGCGCTCGGTGCGCGTCACCCTGACCCGCCAGCAGATGTTCACCTTTGGCTACCGGCCCCGCACCGAGCAACGCATGCGCCTGGGTGCAGACGCAAACGGGCGCTTGCTGGCGATCGCTCATGATGCGCTTGGCCAGACCTCCCGCTTCGAGGACTTCACCGAACACCTGGTCGAATGGAGCGGCATGCTTTACCAGTGCGATAACGTTGCGCTCAGTTACCGCCTGGCCTCGCTCGATGTGTACACCCCGCTGGACATGCGGGCACCTGGGGCCGCGTCCGGGATGATTGCGCTGGAGTGCGCCATGGATGAGCTCGCCTGTGCAGCCCGGGTTGACCCGCTTGACCTGCGCCGGCGTAATTTCACCGACAACAATGCCAACGAAGGCAAGCCCTACTCCAGCAAGGAATTGCTGGCGTGCTATCAGCACGGTGCCGAACGCTTTGGCTGGCATGGTCGCAATCCGCAACCGCGCAGCATGCGCAGTGGCAACCAGTTAGTCGGCTGGGGGATGGCTGGCGGCGTCTGGGAAGCCATGCAGATGAAGGCCAGTGCCAAGGCGCGCATCGATGCCCGGGGCCACCTTACCGTCAGCAGTGCCACCACCGATATCGGGACCGGCACCTATACCGTCATGACTCAGATCGCCGCCGACGCTGCCGGCGCGAGGGTGCAGGACGTCACCTTCATGCTGGGTGACTCCTCACTGCCCACCGCACCGCTTCAGGGCGGCTCGTTCACGGTGTCTTCGGTGGGCTCGGCCGTGCGCCAGGCCTGCCATGTTCTGCGCACCAAGGTGCTGGAACATGCGCGCAACATGTACCCCCAAGTGGCCAGCACACCCCGGCAGCAGTTCGTTTTCGCCGATGGCTATTTGCACGCGGGCAGTCATCGCCTGGCCATGGCAGACATCGTCGCCAGCGCCCCCGACGGTGCGTTCGAAGTGCAGATCAACGCAGAGCCCGGCGCCAGGCGCCAACCGTTCTCCACCGCCACCCATTCGGCGGTATTCGTGGAAGTCCACGTCGACGAGGACCTTGGCACGATCAAGGTAGCCCGAGTGGTCAGCGCTGTAGCGGCAGGCCGTGTGATAAACCCCAAAACCGCACGCAGCCAGATCCTGGGGGGCGTGGTCTGGGGGGTGGGCATGGCCCTGCACGAAGCAGCGTTGACCGACCACCGGTTGGGCCGCATCGTCAATCACAACCTGGCGGAGTACCACATCCCGGTCAATGCAGACTGCGGGGATATCGAAGTGATCTTCGTTGAAGAGCACGATGACATTGTCAACGAACTGGGGTCCAAGGGCGTGGGCGAAATCGGCGTCGTCGGGGTGGCCGCTGCGGTGGCCAACGCGGTCTACCATGCCACAGGCAAACGGGTGAGGGAATTCCCGATCACGCTCGACAAAGTGATGTGATACGGCTTGGGATGATCAGGCGCAGCGTTTCAGGAGGGTCTTGATCGGGCGCCTTACTCGGCGCTTCGCCACATCCCTGGCCTTGATCCAACGGCAAGCCTCGATCTCGTTTCGAGGGCGTGGCTTATCGTCGGCCTTTCGGGCTTCGAACAGATAATGGATGACCTTGTCCTCCCGGAACATCGTGAGGTAACGAAGCTCGTCGAACGCGAGGCCAGTTTCCTCGGCCATCTCCCGCATAGCCGCCTCAAGCGGCGTTTCGTCTCGCTCGACACGGCCACCCGGCAGGTTCCACTTGGCCTTGCGCTTGCGAACGAACAAAACCTCACCATCCTTGCGGTAGATGATGGTGGCGCGCAGCTTGATGCCTTTGCGTTTCGCTGTTGCAGTGTCCATTGCCTTCATGCGCTGCCCTTGAAGTTGGCCGGTCTGGATCCGGCAGGGTCCTTGCCGAGCGTAAATCGCCCGTGTGTCCGTTAGATGACCGACATAACGGTGGCAATGTTCAAGTTAAATCCCGATAAACGCCTGCGTGGCGCCGGTTCGGGACAACCCGGGCCGGACTTCTCTAGCGGTTCTGTCGTCCCGCGTTGTTTTCGGGTACGCAGCAAACCAGTACCGCCTGACGTGTTGGTCTGAACTTTACTGTCCGCCGTGGCTTCCCCTGCATACCGATAACGGAAATACGCGGCTGCAGGAGCTGACTTTCATGAGAGCACTGACTTACCACGGAGCAAACGACGTCAGGGTCGACAACGTTCCTGATCCCATCATCGAGCAAGACGACGACATCATCCTCAGGGTCACCGCCACAGCCATTTGCGGCTCCGACCTACACCTCTACCGAGGCAAAATTCCTGAAACCGAAGCTGGCGATATCTTCGGCCATGAATTCATGGGCATCGTAGAGGACACTGGAAATGCAGTCACCAATCTCCAGGTCGGCGACCGCGTAGTGATTCCTTTCGTAATCGCTTGCGGCAGTTGCTTCTTCTGCCAGCACGACCTGTTTGCTGCCTGCGAAACCACCAACACGGGGCGGGGCGCGATCATCAACAAGAAGCGCATTCCCCCGGGCGCAGCGCTGTTCGGATACAGCCATCTCTATGGCGGTATCCCAGGCGGCCAAGCGGACTACGTCAGGGTGCCCAAGGGCAACATTGGCCCGTTCAAAGTGCCCACCGAGCTGGCCGATGACAAGGTACTGTTTCTCTCTGACATCCTGCCGACCGCTTGGCAGGCCGTCATCAATGCCGAAATAGGCCAAGGGTCGTCGGTGGCGATCTACGGCGCCGGGCCGGTGGGTTTGCTGAGCGCCGCCTGTGCGCGAATGCTCGGCGCTCAGACCATCTTCATGGTCGATGACAACGATTACCGCTTGGTCTACGCCCGCGAAGCTTACGGGGTCATACCGATCAATTTCGAGCAGGACGACGATCCAGCCGACAGCATCATCCGGCAGACGCCAGGCATGCGCGGAGTCGATGCGGTGATCGACGCGGTCGGTTTCGAGGCCAAGGGCAGCACTGCCGAAACGGTAATGACGGCCCTGAAGATTGAAGGCAGCAGTGGCAAAGCATTGCGCCAGAGCATTGCTGCCGTGCGGCGTGGCGGCGTCGTGAGTGTGCCCGGTGTGTACGCGGGCTTCATTCACGGGTTCATGTTCGGCGACGCGTTCGACAAGGGCCTTACCTTCAAGATGGGCCAGACCCATGTTCAGAAATACCTACCTGAACTGCTGGAACACATCGAAGCAGGACGTCTACAACCGGAATTGATCGTCACTCACCGCCTGGCCCTCGAAGAAGCAGCCATGGGCTACAAGATGTTCGATCAGAAGCAGGAAAACTGCCGCAAGGTCATCCTCGTGCCAGGCGCTGCACCCGGCACTCAGGGCCCACTTCCGACGAATACAGCAAAGGCTGACAGTTCTGAGCGCCACTTACAGGGGTTTTCAACATGATCGATCAAGCGACAGGCATGAAATCAGGCGAACGCTATCGCGTGGAAAACGTGGAGCGCGCTCATCAGTTTCCAGGCTTCTTCCAGGACGGGAAGTATTATCTCGGCCCTGAGCTTCTCACCGCCGTGGGCTGGCTTGAAGGTACCCGCTTCATCTACGACAGCCTGGATGCCGCAGGTGAACCCGTTTTTCCAAACCGGGAGGCAGGCACGGTCGAAGGGCTGACGTTGACTCTGGTCGATGGCACCACGCTTGAGCTATCACGGATCGAGGCCAGTGACACCATTGTCCCAGTTGCCCCCGGTGCATCGGGTACGGAACGAGAAGTGCCTGATAGTGGCGCTTGGATAAATCGCAGTCCCAAAGCCAAAGAATCATCGGGGGCCCTCTTTGAGCCTTCGAATGGCAGGAGGGGTATCGACGGAGGCTGGAGGAAGCCAAAAAACATAACGCCACTGCTGATCGGCGCAGCGGCGCTGGGAATCCTTGTGGGTTTCACACTCACACATTCACGACGCAGGGATAGCTAGAGGAGGTCTGCGTACCGAGGAATGAGCGTGGTCTCATTGCGAGGTCACGTTCGCTTCTTCGGCGAGCGCGCCTGAGGGGGATGCCAGCCATCTTAAGCATTGAACCGTTTCTTTCTGCGTGTACTCCACCACGAGCAGGTTCTTGATTTAATCCGTGACGAGGAACGCCATGAACGCTATCGACTTACTGATCCAGGACCACAAGCTCGTGAAGAAGCTGCTCGAAGAGCTGTCGACCACTACCGAGCGCGCAGTGAAGAAACGGGCCGAGTTACTCCACAGGATCGAGCAAGAGTTGCAGATCCACACCGCGCTCGAGGAAGAAATACTCTACCCGGCCATCAAGCAAGCGGGTGGCAAGGAAGAAGCGAAGATGTACTACGAGGCCAAGGAAGAACACCGCACTGTCGACGCCCTCGTCTTACCCGACCTCCTGCATACCGACACAGGTACCGTCGAATTCGCGGGGCGGGTCAAGGTCATGAAAGAGTTGCTGGAGCATCACATCGAGGAAGAGGAAGGCGAGCTCTTCCCTACCGCGAAGAAGCTGCTCAGCAAGGACACCCTCGAGGAGCTTGGGCAAACCATGGAAATGCAGAAAAAGATGCTCAAGAGCGAGCAGCGAGCAGCTTAGTCAAGCGATCACCTGCCAGCGCTCAGGCCGCTGGCAGGTAATCAGCTTCACATACCCCACCATCAGTCGGAAGGTGTCATGGATTATTGGATTGGGTTACTTGAATGGCCTGCGATGTTGATGACCGTGCTGGCAGCGTGGTGCATCGGTTCGCGCCGTCCGGGGCGGAGGAAGGCAGGTTTCTGCTGCTTTATTGCAAGCAACGTATTGTGGGCCGTGTGGGGCTGGCAAGCAGAAGCGTGGGCATTGATCATCCTTCAATTCTGTCTCTGCGCCATGAATCTGCGAGGGTGGCGAAAAAATACACAACTGGAAGCGACGGCGTGACCACACTTATGCTATGGGCAGGGATAAGCGGAAGGTCGTGCCCCTCTAGCATTGCTTTCGACGCCCGCTCAACTGGATCCAGACCGGCGCATGATCACTGGCCTTGGCTTCGTTGCGCACCCAGGCATCCACGCCCGCCCGCTTCAAGTAAGGGCTGAGACTGGGGTTGAGCAGCAGATGATCAATGCGCAGCCCGGCATTGCGCGCCCAATGATTGCGAAAATAGTCCCAGAATGTGTAGATGCGCTGCTCGGGATACAGGTGACGCACAGCATCGACCCAGCCCTGCGCCAGCAATTGTTCGAAACACGCCCGCGATTCAGGTTGCAGCAGCGCGTCCTTGAGCCATGAGCGCGGGTTATAGATGTCCAGATCGGTGGGCACCACATTGAAATCGCCCGCCAACACCGCAGGATGGTGGCTGCCCTGCAGTGTTTGGGCATGCTTGATCAGGCACTGGAACCAGCGCAGTTTGTAATCGAACTTGGGGCCGGGTTGCGGGTTGCCATTGGGCAGGTAAAGGCAGCTCACCAGTACACCGTGCACCGCAGCTTCCAGATAGCGGCTCTGCTCATCGTCCTGCATGCCGGGCAGCCCGCGCCGTACCTCCAGCGGCTCACTATCGCGCGCCAGGATCGCCACGCCATTCCAGGAGGGTTGCCCCTGATACAGGCAGCCATAACCTGCCGCTTCGATGGCTTGGCGAGGAAATTGCTGATCGGCCGCCTTTAGTTCCTGCAAACACGCAATGTCCGGCTGCTCCCGCTCCAGCCAGGCCAACAGCGCGGGCAGGCGGCTGCGGATGCCATTGATATTGAAGGTGGCGATCTTCAGCGCTTTCATGCGTCAGGGTCACTCACGTGAGCCTGCACGGCATCTTCCAGTGCCCGAATATGTGCCTCGTCGGCCAGTGCCTTCAGCGCCAACCAGTCATCCCAGTCAATGGCACCATCGTCCCGCAGCGCCTCGGCGGTGCGAACCAGTTCATGGTAGTAGGCGTCCGGCGATTCGCGCCGGTAGCTGATGTCGTCGTACTGCGCGTACCAGGCTTCAAGTTCAGGAATGCTGCGTTCGATGCTCATGACGGCCGCCTCGTTCTATCTCTGCTAGTGAGAGCTCAAGCCCCGCGCAATGTTCAACTGCAACGGTCAGCCGGTCAGCCTCCCTACCGCTGAAGCAGTGCATTGGAACTTCGCACCCCTTCCGAGACGTCCCACATTCACACATGACGAAAACGGAGATTGAACGATGACTGCAAAACTGAGTGGCAAGCGCGTAGCCTTTCTGGTCACCGATGGCTTCGAGCAAGTGGAGTTGACCGGACCTCGTGAAGCCTTGCAGGAAACTGGGGCCGTGATCGATATACTGAGTGACAAGGAAGGCACTGTCCGCGGCTGGAACCATGACAAGCCGGCCGACGAGTTTGCGGTGGACGCGACGTTCGACAGCGCCCACCTCGACCTCTACGATGCCATCGTGCTACCGGGTGGGGTACAGAATTCCGACACCATCCGGCTGATACCGGGCGCCCAGAAACTGGTCAAAAGCCACAACTCGGCCAGCAAGCCGCTGGCGGTAATCTGCCACGGCGCCTGGCTGCTGGTATCGAGTGGACTGGCCAAGGGGAAACGGATGACCAGTTACAAGACGTTGCAGGATGACATTCGCAATGCAGGTGGCCACTGGGTAGATGAAGAGGTAGTGGTGGACGGCAACCTGATCACCAGCCGCAAGCCGGATGATATCCCCGCCTTCAGCGAGCAACTGATCAAAGCCCTTGCTGGCTAGCTGCCTGACCCGTGAACTGGCAAACACCTGGTTTGCCAGTTCAACAAACCAGCGCCGTTTGCGCCGGCATGGCAGGCATGTCGAGCTGTGGAAGACGCGCCGGGCAACAGATGGATGCGTGCGGCAGGCCTTCGTCCACGGTAGTCAGGCTTACGCTTTCTTTTCCACGTCTCTGGGTGGTTTCGCGGGGCCTTGGGGGTCCACTTGAGGGTCGTCCAGATCCGGAGAGTCCGGGTCGAAACCCAAGTCCTGATCAGTTGTTGCATGATCGGAAGAATGGGGGCCTTTCTGCTGCTGATCGTCGGGTTTGTTCATCAACTGGTCTCCGAAGTGTGAGTTTTTCACCGTCATGGTCTTGCCCCTTTCTGAACAACGCCATGGCGTGTGCTTGAACGCGTCAATGAGAGTCCTCCCAGTCTGGCCCCGCTTCGTCGTGCTCCCCCAGTTGCTGGTATCGCTTTCGAAGCGCATGGAGTTCAGCTGGCCCCATGTCTTCAAGGTCGAGCAACGCCTTGTGCGCCCGTTGGGTAGTGCGCAACAGTTCGTCAAGTTTGATGTGCAATTCGTCGCTCTCACGGTTTTGGGTGTTCTGGATCAGGAACACCATCAGGAACGTGATGATCGTAGTCGACGTATTGATGACCAACTGCCACGTGTCGTTGAAATGAAACAAGGGCCCGCTTACACCCCAGGCAATGATCAGCATCAAGGCAATAATGAAGGTCAACGGCCGCCCGCTATGGTTGGCTAGCCATTGTGCAAACCGATCAAACTTCATGGCTGAGCCTCCTTCATGGTGTACCTCAGTGAAACCCACGCATCCGGTGGAGGATTGCAATACCGGTAAAGTTCCCTTTTTGCATGGCCATCCACTCGTCAATCCCACTGAACAATCCGGTCCCGGTACCTGTCGCTACTGTTACGTACAGGAGCGCAGGGACTTATGGTGAGCGAGATTCGCATCGGAATTTCCGGTTGGCGCTATGGCCCATGGCGCAAGGACTTCTACCCCGAGGGGCTGCGCCAGGACGACGAGCTGGCGTTTGCCTCGCGGGCAGTCAACAGCATCGAAATCAACGGTTCGTTCTACGCACTGCAAACGCCCGAGCGCTATGGCAAGTGGCGTGACGAGACACCGGAGGGGTTCGTATTCTCGGTCAAGGCGCCGCGCTACATCACCCACGTACGCAGGCTCCGCGAAATCGACGAGGCGCTTGCCAACTTCTTCGCATCGGGCCCCTTGCTGCTGGGTGACAAGCTGGGCCCCTTCCTGTGGCAGTTTCCCCCGAACCTGAAATTCGACGCGCAGCGCTTCAGCGACTTTCTGGCCAAGCTGCCACGCGACCGCAAAGCCGCCCGCAGCCTTGCGCGCCACGCCACCGAACGCCTGCAAGGCAACGGCGGCACTGCCGTGCCGGGTAATGCGCGCCTTCGCCACGCCGTGGAAATCCGCCACCCCAGCTTCCTCTGCGACACCTTCATCAACCTGCTACGCAGGCACAAGGTTGCCCTGGTGGTCGCCGACAGCGCGGGCAAATGGCCCTATGTCGAAGAGCTCACGGCCGATTTCGTGTACCTGCGCCTGCATGGCGATGTCGAACTGTACAGCAGCGGCTACACGGCCAGGGCGCTGCGCCGCTGGCGCCTGCGCATCCAGGCCTGGGCGGCGGGCAGCCAGCCTGAGGATGCTCAGCGTGTGGTGCGCCGCGCCCCGGCAAAACGCACTTCCCGTGATGTCTACTGCTACTTCGACAACGACCAGAAAGTCCACGCCCCCTACGATGCCCGCCGCCTGCTGGACAAGCTAGGCCTTGACGGCGAGCTGGTGACCGAACCAGGCGTCGAGCCGCAGGAGCCGCTATGAACCCGACACTGCCCGCCCCCCGCTGCATCATCGACAAGGTGACCGCCGTACATCACCTGACGGTACTGACCCTCAACGTGCACAAAGGCTTCACCCTGTTCAACCGCCGCTTCATTTTGCCGGAGCTGCGCGAGGCGGTACGCTCGACCGGCGCCGACCTGGTGTTTCTTCAGGAGGTGCATGGCAGTCATCAACACCATGCCGAGCGCCATCCCAAGTGGCCACAGACACCTCAGTACGAATTCCTCGCCGACAGCATGTGGCCGCAATTCGCCTATGGCCGCAATGCGGTCTACCCCCATGGCGACCATGGCAACGCCCTGCTGTCCAAGTTCCCCATCCGTGCCCATGACAACCTGGATGTTTCGGTCCATGGCAACGAAGAACGGGGCCTGCTGCATTGCCAGCTGGAAGTGCCGGGCCATGAACAGGTGCACACAGTCTGCGTACACCTGGGCCTGCGTGAAGCGCATCGTCAGCGTCAGGTCGGCCTGCTCCTGGCATTGCTGGACAGCCTGCCGCCGGATGAGCCGGTCATCGTCGCCGGCGACTTCAACGACTGGCGCCTGAAAGCAGATGCGAGGCTGTCGGGCCACCTGGCGGAGGCTTTCGGCAAACCGGCGCGCAGCTTTCCCGCGCGCTTGCCAATGCTGCGGCTGGACCGCATCTACCTGCGTAACGCACAAGCTTGCGAAGCACGGGTGTTGTCCAGATACCCGTGGTCCCACCTCTCCGATCATGCCCCGCTGGTGGCGCAGGTGACACTATGAAGCTGCCTTGGTGCGACGGCAACCGCGTCGAGTTGCTGATAAACGGCGAGCAGTATTACCCCCGCGTATTCGAGGCCATGGCCCAGGCACGCGAGGAAATCCTCCTGGAAACCTTCATCATCTACGATGACAAAGTCGGCCAACCCTTGCGCCACGCCCTGATCGATGCCGCGCGGCGCGGGGTGCGGGTCGAGGTGGCGGTGGACGGCTACGGCACCGCCGACCTGCCTGACGATTTCATCTCGTCGATGACCGAGGCCGGGGTGCGTTTCCATTCGTTCGATCCGCAACCACGGCTGGTAGGCATGCGCACCAACCTGTTTCGCCGCTTGCACCGCAAGATCCTGGTGATCGACGGGCAACGCGCCTTCATCGGCGGCATCAATTACAGTGCCGACCACCTGGGTGACTTCGGCCCACAGGCCAAGCAGGACTATGCCGTGGAGGTCGTCGGCCCGGTGGTGGCCCAGGTGCATGCTTCTTCCTGCCGCATGCTCGCACCGGTGCTGGATGCCTCCAGCAGGGTTCAGGCGGGCGGCATCGCTTCAGGCCCGGCCAGCGCCGTGCTGGTGGAGCGCGACAACCAGCGCCATCGCAACGATATCGAAGCCTGCTACCTGCAGGCTTTCCGTGAAGCAAGGCATCGTATCGTCGTAGCCAACGCCTACTTCTTCCCGGGCTACCGCTTGCTGCGCGAACTGCGCAACGCCGCCAGGCGCGGGGTCGAGGTGACGCTGATCCTCCAGGGGCAACCGGACATGCGCTGGGTGCGTGCGCTCTCGCGGCTGCTCTACAACTACCTGTTGCGCGACGACGTGCGCATCCATGAGTACTGCCAGCGGCCGCTTCATGGCAAGGTTGCGTTGGTGGACAACGACTGGACCACCGTGGGCTCAAGCAACCTCGACCCACTGAGTCTGTCGTTCAACCTTGAGGCCAACCTGCTGATTCAAGACCCCGCGTTCAACGAACAACTGTACCAGCACTTGACCGAACTGAGCCGGGAGCACTGCAAGACCGTGACACTGGAGCGCATGGTGCGCGGCTACTGGTGGCGTGCCCCGCTGATCTTTCTGGGCTTCCACATCACGCGCTATTTCCCGCGGATCGCCGGCTGGTTTCCGGCACACCGGCAGCGCCTGCAGTCGCTGCAAGCCGACGGCGAGGCCCCCGCCGACTACCACGGGGGCAAGACCTGATGGCCACTTCACGCTGGAAGACCTGGGGCAAACGCTTGCTGACCGTGCTGTTCCTGGTATTGATACCCGCGCTGCTGTTCACCCTGGCGCGTAACCTGGACTGGAACGAAGTCCGCCAGTCGCTGCTGGCGTACCGGCCCTCGACCCTGGCCTTGGGGTTACTGCTGGCCCTTTGCAGCTACCTGGTATTCGCCAGTTACGACCTGCTCGCCCGCGCCTACACCGGCCACCGCCTGCCGGCCCGGCAGGTGCTGCCGGTAGCGTTCGTCTGCTATGCATTCAACCTTAACTTCACCACCTGGGTCGGTGGCGTTGCCCTGCGTTATCGCCTGTACAGCCGGCTGGGCCTGGATACCCCAACCATCACCCGCATCCTCACCTTGGGGCTGTTGACCAACTGGATGGGCTACCTGCTGCTGGCCGGCACGGTATTCGCCCTGGGCTTTGTCAAACTGCCGGAAAGCTGGGCGGTGGGTGCCAGCGGCCTGCGCCTGATCGGCGTATTGATGGTGGCGGTAGCGTTGGCTTACCTGTGCGCCTGTGCCTTCGCCACGCGGCGCACCTGGGCGCTGCGCGGGCACGAAGTCACCCTGCCGAGCCTGCGTATGGCGCTCTGCCAAGTGGCACTGGGCGCTAGCAACTGGGCGCTGATGGCAGCGCTTATTGACCTGCTGTTGCCGCCCGAGCTGTTCTATCCCTCGGTGCTGGGTGTGTTGCTGATCAGTTGCGTGGCCGGGGTGGTCGCTCACATTCCCGCCGGGCTCGGCGTACTGGAAGCCGTATTCCTGGCGCTGCTCCATGGCCAACTAGGGCAAGGCACCCTGGTTGCCGCACTGCTCGGCTATCGGACGTTGTACTACCTGATCCCGCTGCTATTGGCGGTGGTGACCTACCTGATCCTCGAAAAGCGTGCCAAGGCCTTGCGCAGGCAGGCCGGGGCAGCCCTCGACAAGCGCTGACGGGCCCTGGTGCCCGGGAGGTATATCATGCGATTCGCTCTGTATATGGCAATGCTGGGCACCCTTGGCAGCGGGCAGGTGTTGGCCGAAGGTTGCGACGTGGTCACCCGCTCATCCAGCGAGGCGGTCAAACCGTTGCAGCAACACACCTGTTACAGCTACAGCAACACGCCCGCTGAGGCGATTGCCTGGTCGTGCAGCAACGAAAGCAAGCAGATGTTGAACAGCGAGAAGCGTCGGGTGGAGCGTTGCCCCGACGGCAGCGTTGGCAGCTGTATCGCGCCACTGACGCAGGAGACACTGGCCAACCCCGATGCCGCTGGACGGGATGAACCTGCCACCCGCCCTGCACTACCCAAGGATGCGCGGATCATCACTTACTACTACCACACCCCTAGCCTGGGCCAGGCACGCAGCGATTGCGAGCGCAACAACGGTGTCTGGCAGACCCATTGAGGGCGTAACCCAAACCAGATGCGTGACGGGTGAGGTTCCACATGATCTAAATGACGTCCTGTCGCTCTCCCGTCTCACATCTGTAAGCCACTGGGCCTCATGGCGAAATCGGATCGCTCGCCGGGAATGTTTCATCCAATGCATTATCGACATTGGACTCTTTCGACTCAGCCAACTCACCACACTTGCAGTCGCTCATACGACAGGGCTCGCCGTTACGATGGCCCGTCGCACAGGCTTCGCAGCAGTAGGCCTTGCCATCCTGGACCACAGCATTGGCATCCACGGTGCAAGAACAATGGGTGCAGGAACAGCGTTGCTCGTTCATCTCGGCTCTCTCCCTTCGTCATCGGGTACCACGTCATCGGTCCACGGCTCGCCGTCCAGCGGCGCCGAGCGGGCCAGTTCGGCCTCGTCCAGGCCGAAACCGCCACCGATCTCGCGGGCCTCCACCTGGCGCAAGGCCTTGTCCGCCGGGCCGCCACTGCCAGGCTCATCCGGATCGCGGGCACCGGTCTCATCGAACAACGTATCCGGGCTCAGGTCATCGAGGGTGACATTGTCCTCGTGCAGGGTGTCGCTCAACGCCTCGCCGCCGGTCATGCCGCTTTCGGCGACACGCCGGGGCGGGTAATCCTCGGCAAGCTCCCGCGCCGGACGCTCGTCGCCGACACGCCCCTGGCGCTCATCACGGCGCTCGCTGAAATCCAGCTCGTGGACGCTGCCCATGCGGTCCTCGATGTCGTCGATCTCAATGGGCGGTCTTGGGTCATTGGGTGTGGACATGAACGGTCTCCGTTAGTGGGCTTCACTCGGTCGACCCTCCCCAGCGGCAAATGATTCAGAGTTTCTGCCAGCCCCGTCCCGCGTTTTTTTTGAACTCCTCGCTGCGCCGCCACCTCCCAATCCTGAGACCCGCAAACCCTTCCGGAGCCCGTCATGGCCAAGCCCCTGCAGGAGTACCAGCGCAAGCGCGACTTCAATGCCAAGCCCGAGCCGGCTGGCAAACGCGCCCGCCCCCGCTCGGCCCATGCGCTGCAGTACTGCATCCAGAAGCACGATGCCAGCCACCTGCATTACGATTTTCGCCTGGAGCTCGACGGCACCCTCAAGAGCTGGGCCATCCCCAAGGGCCCCTCGCTGGATCCCAAGGTCCGGCGCCTGGCAGTGCATGTGGAGGATCATCCGCTGGACTACGCCAACTTCGAAGGCCGCATCCCTGAAGGCCACTACGGCGCCGGCGATGTGATCGTCTGGGATCGGGGTGTCTGGGAGCCCGAGGGCGATCCACGCGAAGCCTATGCAAAGGGCAAGCTGCGCTTTCGCCTGCAGGGCGAGAAGCTGTCGGGGGTCTGGAACCTGTTCCGCACTCACCTGGCAGGCAAGAAAGAGCAGTGGATGCTGGTCAAGTCCCATGACGGGCAGGCGCGCAGTGAAACGGACTACAAGATTGTCGAGGCCCTGCCGGACAGCGTGCTGAGCGAACGTACCCTGCCCCCGCGCAGCCCGGGCAAGGCGACCACCGTCAGGCACAAGCGGAAAACCGCCCCCAAAGCCCTGCCGGATGCGCTCCAGCCGCAACTGGCCACGTTGGTCGCTTCCCCGCCAAGCGGCGATTGGCGCTACGAAGTCAAGTTCGACGGCTACCGCATCCTGGCGCGTATCGACGGTGACGATATACGCCTGTTTACCCGTAATGGCCACGACTGGAGTGCGAAGATGCCCCGGCAGGTCGAGGCGCTCAAGGCCCTGGGGCTCGACTCGGCATGGCTGGACGGCGAGATGGTAGTGGTCGACGACAACGGCGTGACCGACTTCCAGGCCTTGCAGAATGCCTTCGACACCGAGCATGACGAGCGCATCACCTACTACCTGTTCGACCTGCCCTGGCTGGGCGGTGAGGACCTGCGAGCACTGCCGCTGCAACAGCGCCGTGCAACCCTCGCCCGGTTGCTGGAAGGCCATGCGTCGCAGGTAATCAGGTATTCCGCCGATTTTAAGGAGCCCGTCGCGTCATTGCTCGACAGCGCCTGCCGGCTGGAACTCGAAGGTTTGATCGGTAAACGTGCCGACAGCCCCTACGTTGGCCGGCGCAGTAGCGACTGGGTCAAGCTCAAGTGCAAGCAGCGTCAGGAATTCGTGATCGTCGGCTACACCGACCCCAAAGGCAGCCGCAGCGGCTTCGGCGCCCTGCTGCTCGCCCTTCACGACCACGGCAGCGGCCCGTTGCGCTATGCCGGCAAGGTCGGCACCGGTTTCAGCGCGGCCACCCTGGATAGCATTCACGCCCGCCTCAAGCCGTTGCAGACAGACAAATCGCCTTTGCCCAAACCACCCACCGGTGCCGAAGCCCGCGGCGTGCATTGGCTCAAGCCACAGCTACTGGCAGAAGTCGCCTATGCCCAGATGACCCGCGAAGGCATCGTTCGCCACTCGGTGTTCCACGGCCTGCGTGACGACAAACCTGCCACCGCCATCGACTTGGAGCGAGCAATGCCCACCAAGCGCGCAGTACAGACAGAACCCGAGAACCTGGGCACCCTGCGCCTGACCCACCCCGACCGCGTGGTAGACGCAACCACGGGTGCCACCAAGCGCGAGGTCGCCCAGTACTACGCTCAGGTCGCCGACTGGCTGCTGCCACAGCTCAAGGACCGGCCTGTAGCCCTTGTGCGGGCACCGGATGGTCTGGACGGCGAGCTGTTCTTCCAGAAAAACGCCGGCCAGCTGAATATTCCCAACGTGCTCAGCTACAACAAGGCCCAGACCGGCCAGGCAGCCATGGTGCTCAACCGCGCCGACAGCCTGATGGGCGCGGTGCAGATGAACACGCTTGAACTGCACACCTGGAATGCCACCACCAAGGATTTCGATAAACCCGACCGCTTTGTCCTCGACCTGGACCCTGACCCGGCGCTGCCCTGGAAAGCCATGCTCGAGGCCACCCAGCTGACCCTTACCCTGCTCGACGAACTAGGCCTGAAGGTATTTCTGAAGACCAGCGGCGGCAAGGGCATGCACCTCGTCGTACCGTTGACCCGACGCGCTGGCTGGGACGAGGTGAAAGACTTCAGCCATGCCTTGGTCAACCACATGGCCGGGCTGTTCCCTGACCGTCTCAGCGCCGTGTCCGGGCCGAAGAACCGGGTCGGGCGGATCTTCATCGACTACCTGCGTAACGGCAAGGGTGCCACCACCGCCGCCGCCTACTCGCTGCGGGCCCGCGAGGGCCTGCCGGTGTCGGTACCGATCTGGCGTGAGGAACTGAACCAGCTCAAGGGTGCCAACCAGTGGAACATCGGCAACCTTCACACGCGGCTCTCACAGGTCGAAGACCCATGGGCCGAAATGGGCAAGACCCGCCAGTCGATCACGTTGCGTATGCGCAAGCAGTTGGGTATTGCATGATGGAACTGACCCACTTCGATTCGTTGTTACACCGCTTTGCTCATCGTTCGCAGACTATCGAACGCGACGCTTCGCCAATAGAACTGATGCAGGCCCTGCAGGCCGAACGGCTCGACGTGCTCCCGTTACCCGGCCAGGGTTGCACGCTTGAACGCTGGCGCGCCCTGGCGCGGGTCGCCGGTTGCGACCTAAGCTTGGCCAAACTTTATGAAGGCCATACCGACGCCCTGGCAATCCTCGCCGAATGCGGTGCCGCCCAGCATGCCTCCAACGGCATTTGGGGCGTGTGGGCCGCCGAGCCGCCGGATGCCCGGGCATACATCGTCGAGCGGGACGGTGAACGCGTACGCCTGCAAGGCCGCAAGGCTTGGTGTTCGGGCGCGTTGCAGATCGACCGTGCCCTGCTGACTGCCTGGGAAGACGACCAGCCTCAGTTGGTGGCCATCGAATTGCCCCATCCCAGCCAGCGCATCCTGGCCGAGCATTGGCAGGCCGTAGGCATGGCCGCCACCAGCAGCGTTGTGATCGAATTCGAGGGCTCGCCAGGGCTGGCCATCGGTTCGCCAGGCCAGTACCTATCACGTCCTGGCTTCTGGCAAGGCGGCGCGGGTATCGCCGCTTGCTGGTATGGCGCCGCCGAGGCCCTGGCCGGCTACCTTCACGAACAGTGCCGCAAACCCCGGCGCGACCCGCATGCCGATGCGCATCTGGGCGCAGTCGATGCAGCCTTGTACGGTGCCCGCGCAGCCTTGCACGAATGCGCCACGTGGATCGACCTCCACCCTCAGAACGACGCCAGCTTCCAGGTGCGGCGCACCCGCGCCCAGGTCGAGCAGGCGGTCGAGCAGGTCATTCAGCATGCCGGCCGGGCGCTCGGTGCCACGCCGTTCTGTTGCAGCAGCCATTTCGCCCGGCTCAGTGCCGACCTGCCGGTATACATACGCCAGAGCCACGCCGAACGCGACCTGGCCGAGTTGGGCCGGCAACTGACCGGCATGCCGGCGGGAGCATGGCAACTATGAGCCAGAACTTGATACGGGCTGCGCAAGGCACACCATGGAGCGCCTGGCAGCATTCTGCTCAGTTGGCCCGCGCCAGCTGGACGCTGCCCGAGCAGTTGTGCCCACCTGGAAGGCGCCTGGTACTGCTGGCTCCGCACCCGGACGACGAAATCCTCATGGCCGGCGGGCTGCTGGCCAGCTTCAAGGGACGAGAACAGGACGTGCTGCTTGTTTCTGCCACCAATGGCGAGGGCAGCCACCCGCATTCCTCACAATGGCCAGAGCGCCGCCTGCGCCATCAGCGCCCACTGGAAAGCCGTCATGCCCTGCAATTGCTTGGGTTGGATCTCACCCGCCTCGACTGGCGACGACTCAACCTCAAGGATGGCGCGCTGCCCCACGATGAAGCCTTCCTGGTCAACCACCTGAACCAGTTGCTCAAACCTGGCGACCTGCTGCTGACCACTTGGCGCGGCGACGGCCATTGCGACCACGAAGCAGCAGGTCGCGCCTGTGCCCAGGCGGCCCAGGCCAGGCGTGTACAACTCGCAGAGGCCCCGGTCTGGGCCTGGCACTGGGCAAGCCCCGATGACCCGCGCCTGCCCTGGCCCCGGGCTCACCGCCTGCAGCTGTGCGATGAGCATCTGGCGCTCAAGCGCCAAGCCCTTGCCGCCCATGCCAGCCAGTTGCAGCCCGATGGTGATCGCCCCCCGGTTGTGCCAGAACAGCTGCAGGCTTGTCTGTTGCAACCATTCGAGCTGATCTTTCTGTCAACGGAGGCAACATGAGCCTGGACGCACAGTACTTCGCCGACTTGTACGCCGGCAGCGATGACCCCTGGGCCTTTCGTACCCGTTGGTACGAGCGGCGCAAGCGCGAGCTGACCCTGGCCAGCCTGCCGCGCCAATGCTATGAGCGCGTATTCGAGCCGGCCTGCGCCAACGGCGAGCTGAGCATCCTGCTGGCCGAACGCTGCGCCAGCCTGTCGTGCCAGGACATCGACGCGACAGCCGTGGCCCTGGCCCGTCAGCGGCTTGCAGGTGTGAGCCACGCCCATGTCGAACAGGGCCACCTGCCGGGCGACTGGCCGGGCGGTCAGTTTGACCTGATCGTGCTCAGTGAGATCGGCTACTACCTGGACCCCACCGACTGGTTGCAGGTGATCGAGCAGTCGGTGGCCAGCCTGGCGTATGACGGTGATTTGCTGGCCTGCCACTGGCGCCATCCCATCGCCGGTTGCCCGCAGGATGGCCGCGAGGTGCATGCCCTGCTCGCCCGGCATCTGCCACTTTATCCACTGCTGCGCCACGAGGAGGCAGACTTCCTGCTCGAATATTGGTCGTGTCAGCCCAGCGTGGTGGACCTTGACGAGACCTGCCCATGATCGCCGTCATCATCCCCGCCCACAACGAAGCCCGTCGCCTCGGGCACTGCCTGGCCGCCGTCAAGCTGGCTGTGGCGCAAGCCAAAGCGGCGGGCTTGGCAGTGGAGGTCTTGGTGGTGCTCGACCGCTGTGTCGACGCCAGCGCGCGCATCGCCCGCCGCCATGGCGTGCATACCCTGGAACTGGAGGCCGGCAACGTCGGCATCGCCCGGCGCCTGGGCGCAGCGTGGATGATCGAGCGCGGCGCCCAGTGGCTGGCCTTCACCGACGCCGACAGTCGCGTGCCCAGGCATTGGCTGGTGTCACAGCTGCAATGGCACGCGGACGCGGTGTGCGGCACGGTGCACATCGAACGCTGGCAGCCGTGGCAGAACGCAGCGTTACGCCAGTTGTATCGCAGCCATTATCAGGCCCGTGAAGGGCATCGGCATATCCATGGCGCCAACCTCGGCGTATGCGCCAAGGCCTACGAGCGTGTGGGCGGCTTCCAGCCGTTGCCGGCGCATGAAGATGTGCAACTGGTCCTGGCCCTTGAAGCCAGCGGCGCACAGATCGTCTGGACCGCGGCGCACAGCGTGGCCACCAGCAGCCGGGTGGACAGCCGCGCGCGGCAGGGCTTCGGGGATTATCTCTCCGGGCTGGAGGGGCAGCTACCGTAGCTCAAGAGGCCTTGCGTGGCCGCTTGGCCACCGGTTTCTTTGTCTTGGTCTTGCCACCGAGGCTGCGTTTGAGCAGTTCGGTGAGGTCGATGATGTCGGCGCCCTTCTCCGCCGCCGCGCCTTCGCCTTTGTCCACGGTCTCGATCTTGCCTTTGCTGGCCTTCTCCTCCACCAAATCGAGGATGGTCTGGCGAAACGCATCATGGTACTCATCGGGCGTCCATTGCCCGCTCATGTCCTCCACCAGGCGCCGCGCCATCTCCAGCTCACGCTTGTCGACCTTGCTCTCGGTCACGCTCTTGTCCAGTTCCAGCGTCTCCAGCCCGCGCACCTCTTCCGGCCAGCGCAGAGTGATCAATACCAGTGCATCTTCCAGCGGACGCAGCAGGGCCAGGTGCTGGCGGGTGTGCAACACCACGGTGGCCAAGGCCACCTTGCCGGTGCTGTGCAGGGTCTCGCGCAGCAAGGCATAGACCTTGCCGCCACGACGGTCGGGGCTCAGGTAGTAGGGGGTGTCAAACTGTTGCAGCGGAATGTCGCCGGCATCGACGAACGAGAAGATGTCGATGGTCTGGGTCGCCTCGGGCCTGGCCTTGCGGATTTCTTCCTCGCTGATCACCACGTAGCGGCCCTTTTCGTACTCCACCCCTTTGACGATGTGCTCCTTGTCGATGTCCTTGCCGGTCACCTTGTTCACCCGCTTGTAGCCAACCGGCTCCATGCTGCGCTTGTCCAGCCAGTCGAAGTCCACACGCTCGCTGCGCACGGCGGTATTCAGCGAGACGGGGATGTGCACCAAGCCGAAGCTGATCGCGCCTTTCCAGATTGACCGGGCCATGGTCCGCTCCTACACATTTAAAGGTTGACCGGGCTGGCTGTAGCGCAACGCGCCGCAGCGTTCGCAACACTGGCAGTGAAGCCCGGCGACTTCACACACCACCAGGCTGCGCCATTGGCAGCCCCGCAGCAGACAGACGAGTTTCATCAGCCACCTCCCTGACCCTCTTGAGTATCCGGGCCCCTTTCTGAAACTGACTGCGCAGCGCCGCGAAGGTTTATCCGGATTTCCAAGTCAGGCCATCAGGGCAGCGGCTCGCCACCGGCCCTACCGATAGTCGCGCATCACCTGCCCGGTTACTGCGCGCATCGCCTGGCGGTTATCCAGGCCCTGTTCACGGGCCAGCGCGAAGGCTTGGCGCTGGCGATCGGCGCTGCTGCCCTCGCGCAGGATGTGCCGGGCCTGAATGAATGAACGCTCGGCATCGGCGGTGTCAGCCGGGCACTGCTGCTGCAACTGCATCAGCCAGCCCTCGGCGCTGACCGGCTGTTGCTCGTGGACACCGATGAAGGTGGCCAGGCGGCCCTGACGCAGGGCGCGCCAGTAGTTCTCCTGGGTGACCCAGCGCATCTCGCGGCTGGCGGGGTCATCGTGGCGGGCCAGCGCCTGCTCGACCAGGTGGCGAAACAGGCCGGCGACGGCCAGCGCATCTTCCAGCCGCGGGCAGCCATCGCAGATACGCAGCTCGACCGTCGGAAACCGCCGCGAGGGCCTGATCGCCCACCAGAAGTCACCGTCCTCGGCCAGGCTACCGGTCCGTTGCAGCAATGCCCGGTAGCGCTGGTACGCGCTCCAGTCCGGCAAAGGCTCTGGCAGGCCCATGTGCGGCCATTCCCCGCACACTGCGCGGCGGTAGCTCATGTAGCCTGTATCCTCACCGCCCCAATACGCAGACGAGGTACTGAGCGCCAACAACAAGGGCAGCCAGTACAGCACCCGATTGATCACTCGTATCCGATCAATGCCCACCGGTACGCCGACGTGCACGTGCAGACCATTCAACAGGCTGCGCCGGGCCACCAGCTGGTAATCGTCGAACAACTGGCGATAGTGCGCAGTGCCACGGGGACGCTGGCGCAGCCACCGGGCGCTGGGGTGGCTCGCCGCGCCGTACAGGCCGGCGCCCTCCTCGGCCAGCGCCTGGGCCAGGCGCTGACGCCGCTCGCCAAAGAAATCACGCGCCTGATGCAGTGCGTCGAATATGGGCGAAGCGGCCTCTATCTGGCTGTGGAACATTTCCTCGGCGAACCACGGGCCCAGTGCATCCCGACAACAGCGGGCCACGGCGGCTGACGGAGCAGCCATGACCTGCCCGGTGGCCAGCTTCACCAGCAGGTATTCTTCCTCGATGCCAAACGTACATTGCCGCGCCACGACGCTATCAGCCGCGACGGGTGACGGTCAGGGCCACGGCGGCAATGCGCTCGACCTGCTCGTAACCGGGTTCAAGCAATTGCTCACCGAATACATCTGGGTCCAGCTCGCGATAGAACCAACTGAACACAGGCCCCGCCAGGCGTAACCGCATGGCTTCGAGCAGCGCGTCGCGCCCCTCGACGATGGCGACACCGGTGTAGAGCAGCAGCGTCCCCCCGGGCGACAGGCGCTCAAGGGCTTGCTCGACGATGCGCAGCGACAGCTCGGCACCCAGTGCGCCGCCGCCGTGGCGGTAGGCGCGCTGGCCGGCGTCGAGCATGTACGGCGGGTTGGCGACGATCAGGTCGAACGTACCCGCGATGTCATTGAGCAGGTCACTGCGCTCGACCGAAACATTGGCCACACCGGCCAAGGCGGCATTGATGGCGGTGTAGCGCAATGCCATAGGGTTAATGTCCACTGCGCAAACCTGCGCGTGTTGGGCGGCGCGAGCGATCAGCAACGCCCCTACACCGCTGCCACAGCCGATGTCTACGGCATGCTGCACGCGCTCGGGCGTGCTTCTCAAATGATCGTGTATCAGCTGGGCGAAACGGTAGCTGTCCGGGCCAAAGAACACCGCGTCGCGGCTGTCCGTTGGCCAGGCAGCATGTACCAGCAACAGATCGTCCAGGCTGGACCAGCGCACAGTGCTGCGCCACAGTGCACCTTGGGCCTCCAGCACGCCAGCGAGGCGCAGCTGCTCCAGTTCGTCGGGGCTTAGCAGTGACGCGGCGAATGGCCTACTCCAGCCGAACACATCACGCAGGGTACGCGCCTGCTGCGCATCGTCCCGGGCATTGACCCTGGCTTGGGTCGCCGGCGTCACGCAGGTAAAACGATAGCCGTCGGCACGCAAGCGGTTCCCCAACTGCAGCAAGGCCTCATCGGCACGGATCTGGTCTTGGTCGAGCAGCATCAATGAAGCCCTCCGTTCATCAAACCGGTGGCCTGGATGAACGCATGAGTGGCGTGCAGGCCCTGAGGGGTGGCGTGCCGATTGCCGGCCATTGCATCGATTAGCGCAGGTATGTCCGGTACCTGGGATGCGATGGGGACTTTATCGTCCAGTTGCAAGGCATGTTCCCATTGCCCTGGCGGCACCCGACGGATTCCGGTGCCTTGCCAGGAGCCGGCGATCCAGTCATGCCAGAGTTGCTTTTCATAGGCATCGAACACACCGAACATGGCTGCGGTCGGGCCCTCGATCAGCGACCAGAAGCGGCTTTGCCCAGGATCGCTGTCACGCTTGATCCAGCCTTGAGCCTGTAATGCTTCAAGAAACCCGGGCATCGCGCCGGGCTCAGCAAGCCACTGGTTGATGGTGCGTCCTTGCAGGCGACAGCGGTCCGAATGCATGCACTGCCCGTAGATGCGCTTGCGTTCCAATGTACTTAGCAACTCCGCATGCAGGTCGAACGAGGCGATCAACGAGGTTGTGTCTATACCCAGGTCATTAAGCCGGTAGCCGTGTCTCACGCGTTCATAGAACGCCGGCCCCTGATCCCGTGCCAGCTCGGTGAAGCACTCCACGGCACGCCTCGCGTGGCCGCTGGCGGCATTGTCGATGGTCACGTGCAACTGGAAGTAATGGGCGTCGATACCTAGCTCGGCCAGCTCGTGGGTGGTGATCAGCAGGTGCAAGGGCGGTTGCTCGTAACCCAGGTTGTAACCGACCACTTCCGGCAAGAATCGCTGGCAGTGCTGCCCCAAGGCCAGTTGCAGCGCGCCCTGCAGGTAACGAGCGGGGTCAAGCGGCCGCTCCTGTGAGCAACCCAGACGGCTGAGCAAGCGCTGGTAGATCAGCACGTGATTGCAGCGTGGGTCGCCGTCGCCGAGTTCTTCGAGGAAGGTGCGGATCAGCCCATGGAAGCGCGGGTCCTGCCAATGCCGTAGGGCTCCGTGTAGCCATGCGCCGTCGACCGCTTTGGTCGGCGCGACTTGCTGCAAAAACCACAAGGCATGGGCACGATTGGCAAAAAAACGACGGGGGCCGCCCTGACGCCGTTGTTCCAGATAGGCCGCATGCTCGCTGGCGACACGGCCCGCATGGTTATCGGCCCATTGCGGGATTAGCCCAGGATCATCTGGCAGGTCGTCGGAAAGCGCACGGGCCAGACGCAGTTGCTCCTCCAGCCAGGCCTCGGTGGTGGGCTCCGGGCCCTCAAGTAGCGCTCGATAGCGATGCTCCAGCCCTAAGTTGGCATTGTGAGGCCTTATACCTGCCTTTGTCGTCGCCACCATGCCCTGTACCTCACTCATTGATTCTGCGGTTTGGTGTCAGCTGGAGGGTTAGTTACAGGGTCACTGGGTTGCTGCATCTGAAGTGACGGTTTGCTTGGGTCGGCATCCTTCGCTGGATGATCACTATCGCGGTCGAAGCAACCTCCGAGCAGCGAGAAACTGGCAGTCAACAGCAACATGGCGAACAGGTTGTTTTTCATGATGGCTACTCGTTTTTGTGAAGACCTAAACCAACGAGTCCCACCTGTCCCCCTGAATTCGTTCTGATTACGACATAGCGGATGAGCGGTGCCCCGAAACGCAGATTGCGCCACGGCACCCCTGTTTTTCAGAAAAACTAAACCTTCACCCACTCCTGCGGTTCAACCGAGTGCGACATTGAGGTCGCGCCAACAGAACGAAGGAGTGAGACATGAACACACCATTCTTGAAAATCGCCGGAGTTACCCTGTTGATGGGCCTGGCTTCGCTGCAGGTACAGGCAGCGTCTTCGGACGATTTCGTCGATGCGGCCACTGAAGCCGGTATCGCCGAAGTGGTCACCGCCAACCTGGCGCAGGAAAAGAGCCAGAGCGCAGACATCAAGCAATTCGCCCAGCAAATGGTCACAGACCATACCAAAGCCAACCAGGAACTCGGTGATATCGCCCGCAAGCTGGACATCAGCGTGCCCGACGAAGCGGCGCTGACCGACAAGGTCAAGAAGATGATCCTCGAATGGCGCGACGAGTCGTTCGACCGGTCATACGTCAATAACCAGGTCGACGCGCACGAGAAGGCCGTGGAACTGTTCAAGAAAGAGGCCGCCTCCTCCGACAAGCCGGAGCTCAAGGCCTTCGCCAGCGACAAGCTGCCAACGCTGCAACACCATCTGGAACAGGCCAAGGCGCTGCAAGCCACCCACGGCAAGTAACCCACACGTCACCGCGCAATCCCAGGGGCCGCCCTGCGGCCCTGCCATGAGCCATCTGGAGGTGGGCTCCCCATGAATGATCGAATCATCGAACTGTTCACCGACACCACATTCTTTGGCATTTCGATTCTCAACTTGCTGGTAGCGCTGTGCGTTGCCGTGCTGACGTTCGTGGTTGCCAGAGCTGTCATCGGCCTCTTGATGCGCCGGGTGCAGCGCTGGTCCGAACATGACGGGGCAATGAGCCAGGTGCTGGCCAAGGTACTGGCCGGCACCAGCAACAGCCTGCTGATGCTTGCTTCGCTGCTGGTGGGTTTGAGCATGCTGGACCTGCCCGAGCGCTGGTTGGGCCGGGTCAGTAGCTTGTGGTTCGTGGTCGCTGCCCTGCAGATCGGCCTCTGGGTCAATCGCGCCATCGCGCTGGGCCTGACCCGCTACTTCAGCCGGCACAGCGCCGACGGCCTTTACCAAGGCAGTGCGCTGGCCACGCTTTCGGCCTGGGGCGCACGGGTGCTGCTGTGGTCGGTGGTGTTGCTGGCCATGCTGTCCAATCTGGGCGTCAATATCACCGCCTTCGTGGCCAGCCTGGGTGTGGGCGGGATTGCCGTCGCCCTGGCTGTGCAGAACATCCTGGGTGACCTGTTCGCCTCGTTGTCGATCGCCGTCGACAAGCCGTTCGAGGTCGGTGACTTCATCGTCATCGGGCCGCTGGCCGGTACGGTGGAGCATGTGGGGCTGAAGACCACGCGCATCCGCAGCCTGGGTGGCGAGCAGATCGTCATGGCCAATGCCAGCATGATCAGCAGCACCATCCAGAACTACAAGCGCTTGCAGGAGCGCCGCATCGTATTCGAGTTCGGCTTGTCCTACGACACCCCCACCGAGGCGGTAAAACAGGCGCCCGCGATCGTCGAGGAAGCGATCAAGGCCCAGCAGCAGGTGCGTTTCGACCGCGCCCACCTGCGGGGTTTTGGCAAAGAGGCCCTGGAGTTCGAATGCGTCTATATCGTGAAGGACCCGGGCTACAACCTCTACATGGATATCCAGCAGGCAATCAATTTCCACCTGCTCGAGCGCTTCAACAGAATCGGTGCCAAGTTTGCCGTGCCGGTCCGTGCCATCAAGGTCACCGCACTGCCGCAACACCGCGAGCAGCCCCAAGCCCTTTGACCGACAGCGGCACTTTGGCCAGCGTAGCCAGTCCTAACCTTGAACCCGCTCGTCGATTGATCGGTGTCGGGCCTATAATCGCTGCCCCTGCTCATTCCCGGTTCGCACAAGGCTCGTGCCCATGAAATCGTCCAGCAAGACTACCCTCGCGTCGCCGCACAACCCTGCGCTGAGCCCCAGCCACCTGGATTTCCCAGTGGTGGGCATCGGCGCATCGGCCGGCGGGCTGGAGGCGGTCCAGGCGTTTTTCCAGCACGCCCCGGAGCATAGCGGCATGGCGTTCGTCGTGGTACTGCATTTATCGCCGGACCACCAGAGCCAGGCCGATCGCCTGATCCAGCGCGTCACGCGCATGCCGGTGTACCAGGTGAGCGAGCCGGTACCGATCGAGCGTGACCACGTCTATGTGATTTCGCCGGCCAACCGCCTTTCCACCAACGATGGTTACCTGCGGGTCAGCCCGGCCAGGCGTAGCCGTGGCGACCATGTCGCCATCGATCTGTTCTTCCGGGACCTGGCGGACGTACACAAGGACCATGCGTTCTGCGTGATTCTTTCAGGCTGCGGCAGCGATGGCGCCGTGGGCCTGTCGCGCATCAAGGAGCAGGGTGGCGTGACCTTGGTGCAATCGCCCGATGACGCCCAATACTCCGACATGCCCAAGGCAGCCATCGCTACCGGCATGGTCGACCTGATCCTGCCGGTGGCCGAGATTCCCGGCAAGCTTCTGGAACTGTGGCGCACGGCGCGCAAGGTCAAACTACCGGCGATCGAAGACGACAGCCTGCCGCCTCCCCTTGGCGAGCGCTCAGGCGACCCGGCGCAGAGCGACCCGCTGCTCGACGACATCCTCACCCGCCTGCATGCCAGCACCGGCCATGACTTCCAGCACTACAAGCGGGCAACGGTCCTGCGCCGGCTTGAGCGGCGCTTGCATGTCACTGCGCAGACCGACCTGGCCAGCTATCGCGATTACCTGGAGGGTCACCCGGAGGAATGTCGCGCCCTGTTGGCTGACATGCTGATCGGCGTGACCAACTTCTTCCGTGACCGGGACGCCTTCGAAGCCCTGCAACAACAGGTGATGCCGGGCCTGGCCAATGACGACAGCGAAGACCTGCAACGCGAAGTGCGCATCTGGTCGGCAGGCTGCTCTTCGGGAGAGGAAGCCTACAGCCTGGCGATGATTGCGACCGAACAGCTGGCGATGGGGCAGCGCAGTGCCAAGGTACAGGTGTTCGCCACCGACCTCGACGAGCGTGCGATCAATCTCGGCCGGCTAGGCGTTTATCCCGATGCCATCGCCACCGATGTACCCACGGCCAGGCTGCGTCAGTTTTTCATCAAGGAGGACCAGCATTACCGGGTACGCAAGGACATCCGCGAAAAGGTGCTGTTTGCCCGGCACAACCTCTTGTCCGATCCACCGTTCTCCCAGTTGGACCTGGTGGTATGTCGCAACCTGCTCATTTATCTGGACCGGGAGGTGCAACGGGAAATCCTGCGTCTGTTCCACTTCGCCTTGCGAAAGGGCGGCTACCTGTTCCTGGGCAGCTCGGAGTCGGCAGACGTGGCGGCCGACCTGTTCATTGCCGTGGACAAGCGCCATCGTATTTTCCGCGCACGCGAGGTGGAGCCGGCGCGTCGCCCGGGGCGCCTGCTGACGCCCGACACACTGGCGGCGCGCGCCAAGCCCAAGCCCATGCGCAAATTGTCCTACGCCGAAGTTCACCACCGTGCATTGGCCAGGCATACGCCGCCCAGCCTGATCGTCGACCTTGATGGCAACATCCTGCACATGAGCGACGGTGTCGGGCGCTTCCTGCGCCATGCCGGGGGCGAACTCAGCCCCAGCTTGCTGAACCTGGTGCTGGCACCACTGCGCCCTGTCCTGCGCAGTAGCCTGCTGCAGGCACAGAACACGGGCCAGCCGGTGACCTCTGGCGCGGCGATAATCACCGTCGACGATCATCGCGTCGAGGTACAGGTCGAGGTCCAGCCGCACCAGGATGAACCCAGCGGCAGCGAATGCCTGCTGGTGGTTTTACATGTCCGCGAAGCCGAACAACACAGCCAGCCGGTCATCCAGCAAACCGACGGCATGGTGTTGAACACGCTGGAGCGCGAGCTCCAGCGCACCCGCCAACAGTTGCAGGAAACCATCGAACAGTCGGAAATCTCCAGCCAGGAGCTGACCGCCTCCAACGAAGAGATGCAGGCGATCAACGAGGAGTTGCGCCTGGCCAGCGAAGAGCTGGAAACCAGCAAGGAAGAGCTGCAATCAATTAACGAAGAATTGCTGACGGTCAACTACGAGCTCAAGACCAAGGTCGATGAAACCGACAAGGTCAACGACTACCTGAGCAACCTGATCGCCTCCACCCAGATCGCCACCGTGTTCGTCGACCGCAACCTGCACATTCGCTGGTTCACCCCCAGGGCCACCGATATTTTCAGCATGCTGCCGGTCGACACCGGCCGCTCGCTACTGGACATCACCCACCGCCTGGAGTACCCAGGCCTGGCGGACGATGCGCGTGCGGTGATCGAGCGCGAAACCACGATCGAGCGTGAAGTGATCGGGCAGGACCAGCATTGGTACCTGGCGCGCCTGCTGCCATATCGGGCCAGCGAGCAGAATGTCGATGGCAGCGTACTGACCTTTATCGACATCACCAAGAGTCGCGCCGCCGAAGAACGTTTGCGCCAGGGTGAAGAGCGCATGCGTCTGGTTGCCGAAAGTACCCATGACTTCGCCATCATCCTGCTTGACGAACAAGGCCTGATTATCGACTGGAACACCGGCGCTGCGCTGATCTTCGGCTACGCCAAGGACGAAGTCATTGGCCAGCACTATTCCCTGATCTTCACCGAGCAGGACCGCGAAAATGGCGAGCCGGCGCGTGAGCTGCGCGCCGCCCGTCTGCATGGCCGTGGCCAGGACGAACGCTGGCATGTGCGCAAGGACGGCAGCCGCTTCTACTGCAGTGGCGAAGTCTCGCGCCTCAAGGGCAGCAGCTTGCGCGGTTACGTCAAGATCGCCCGTGACCTGACCGGCCACAAGCGCCTGCAGGACGAACAAAGCAAGCGCCTGGCCGAGTCGCAGAGTTCAAGCCACATGAAGGATGAGTTCTTCGCGGTGATGTCCCACGAGCTCAAGCACCCACTGAACCTGATTCAGCTCAATGCGGATATCTTGCGACGTATACCGTCGGTCACAAGTACCGACATGGCGAGCAAAGCGGTCAACGTCATTCGCGAAGCGGTCACCAGCCAGGCGCGGATCATCGATGACTTGCTCGATGTAGCGCGCATCCGCACGGGCAAGCTCAAACTGAAGACGCAGCCTGTCGATTTGTGTGCCGTGCTACAAGGTATCTGTTCTGTAGCCTGCAACGAGCAACGCGGCCGCAATGTTCGGCTGGCGCTCCCGGCCGATGGCGAACCGGTCTATGTGGAGGCCGACAGCACACGTGTCGAGCAGATCATCTGGAACCTGTTGAACAACGCTCTGAAGTTCAGCCCTGCCGATGGCGAAATTCTGTTGAAACTGACTCGGCAGGATGAGCAGGCACGCCTTGAAGTCATCGATCAGGGCATAGGCCTCGCCGAAAGCTCGCTGGAAGATATTTTTGAGCTATTCAACCAGGCGGCATCAACCGGCCATGGGCGTGAGGGGCTGGGCATTGGCCTTTCCCTGGTCCGTCAATTGGTAGAGGCCCATGGCGGAGCGGTCAGCGTAGAGTCTCCTGGAATAGGCCAGGGTTGTACGTTCATCATCACCCTGCCTTTGCGCGTGTATACCCAGCAACCCCAGGATCAGGGCGACGTGCTGCCACCAGAAGGTCGCCTGAAAGGCGTTCGCATCCTGTTGGTGGATGACTCGCTCGATGTGCTGGAAGTGATGGAACAATTGCTGTTGATGGAGGATGCCGACGTCGATGCCTACAGCGACCCGAAACTGGCGCTGCAATCGGCGGCGGACGCGCGTTACGATGTGATCATTTCCGACATCGGCATGCCTGGCATGGACGGCCATGCACTGATCCGGGCGCTGCGCGGCCTGGAGCATCTGCGTTACATCCCTGCCATCGCGTTGACAGGCTATGGCGCAAGCGCTGACCAATACAAGTCTCGCCAGTCCGGGTTCGACCGCCACCTGAACAAGCCAGTGGGTTATGACGACCTGGTCGACGCAATCGAGCGCCTGAATGGCTCAGCGTCGGTCTGAACAAGGGCAGGCAGGCTTTGTGGCGGCGACCCACGCCCCTCATTGCTTCCTGCCCTCTTCCTTCTGTTTTTCTTCGTTCGGCCCTTCGACCTTGTCCACCAGCAAGGGCATCGTGCCCAGCACCAACAGCGCCAGCACCGTGCTGACCAGCGCCGTGGCTTCGCGCCCCATCCCCGCTGCCGTACCGATGGCAGCCGTCATCCATAACCCGGCAGCAGTGGTCAGGCCTTTGACGTGACTGGTGTCCTGGCCATTGCCTTTGAGAATGGTGCCAGCACCCAGAAAGCCGATACCGGCAACGATGCCCTGAATCACCCGACTGAGCGCCTGCGCATCGGCACCTGCCATGCTCGGTGCCAGCACGAACAGCGCCGCGCCCAACGAAACCAGCATGTGCGTGCGCACCCCGGCAGACTTGCCCTTGTGCTCGCGCTCGAAACCCAGAACGGCGCCCAGCACGGCAGCCATCACCAAGCGTACAAGGATTCGCACGATCTCGCGCTCATCACCAATATCGGCGAATTCGGCCAGGATTGTTTGCCAGATCATATCCATGGACAGGTTCCGGCCTGACGAGGCTCTCTGCCGGTGCAGCGCTCTTCACAGGCTCGCGTTCGTTCGATCTCGATGGGCATGGTAGCGTTTTCCGAGGGCGGTTAAAGCGTATGACTGCGAGCACTGCAAGGTTACTGCATCACGTTCCACAAAGCGTCTCGCCCTGTAAACGATCACCAGGCTCCATACCGGCCCGGTGATGTTCATCACCTTACCAATTGTGCGTATAACTGGCAGTCAACACAGTGCCGGGTGCTGGCAAGTGGCTGGTGTTGTTGTTATTGCGCAGCAATTGACTGTAGAGCGGGTAGTAGTCGCGATTGAACAGGTTCTGGATGCCGACGCTTACCTTGTCGTCAGCGGATATCTGGTACTGGCTGACCAGGTCCACTGTTGTATAGCTACTCACTTGATGCCGACCAAAGCTGTCCACGCCGTCGAGCCTGTAGTCCTTGGCGTCGAAGAACGTAGCTTGCAAGCGGTTGCTCCACTCCAGTGTCGGTTTGTACTGGACGTAGGCGGTCAGCTTCAGGGGTGGAACGCGATAGCCGGTCATGTCTTGCCAGCCTTTGCCGTCCGGTTTTTCTCGTCCGCGCATCCAGGTCGCACTCCCCCCTGCGCCCCACACCGCATCGTCCGACAGCCAATCTGCACTGGCTTCAGCTCCGTAGATGCGCTCCTTGGTGCGGGTCAGAATCAGGCCATTGTTGAAACTCTGCACATCCCCCAGTTTGGAGGTGGTGTAGAACAGCGCCAAGGTGCCGAGGGTGTTGCTGCCCAGCTCTCCTCGCCAGCCAAGCTCATAGTTGTTGGTTTTGACCGGTTCCAGGTTCGATGCGCCGATGTCGAAACCACGGCGGGCATTGCGCAATTGAATACCCACGTCGGGCAATTGGAAGCCCTGGCTGAAAGAGGCGTAGATCTCCTGGCCGAGTACCGGTGAGTAGACGATGCCCAGGTTCGACAGCAGCGCATCGTAATGAACTTCGCCCCCCTTCACCGCCACCGGGGAGGCAGCCGTGGATTCGGACAAGGGAACGAAGTCATCGAATTCGGCAGTGGAGTATTCGTAGCGCAGGCCGCCGTCGACAGACCAATGCTCATCAAAACGATGCTGTAGCTGGGCGAAGGCACCGGCGCTTCGCGTCCTCAGCGGGGGCATGTAGGTGAGCTTGCCGGTCTTGTCGAAGACCAGGCCGCCACTGGCGTCATAAACCGCAGGGTCGAAGACATCGAGCGGCATGTCGCTGCGCTCCTGGTTATAGTCGCCACCCCACACCAGCTCGGTACTCCCGCTTTCGCCAAGCGGCGTGCGCAGGGTCAGCCGGCTGCCGAACACTTCGCTGTTCTGCATGATCTGGTCCACGTTGCCGCCGCGAGTGGCAACGGCCCGGGCGTCGAACGGCGTGAAGCGGGTGAAATAGTCCCGGTAGTACATCTGGGCAGAAAGCCGGCTGCCGAGAATGTCGAGATTTTCGTACTCCAGGTTCACCAACGTGTTGCGAATGCGGTTCTGTTCATCAAGATCCAGGCCCTTGATCGCATTGGCCGGCACAGAGCCTGCGGGGAGTTTCGCGACGCTCGGGTCTGTAGCGTAGTCGCTGTCCTGGCGTGCATCGTAGTGGCTGACTGCAAGCTGGATTCGCTGGTTCTCGTCGATGTGCAGCCCCAGCTTGCCGCCGATGTTGTAGATGTTCGAATCGAACAGGTCGCCTTGACTGGGCTCCGGGGCGATCCGGCCGCCATGCGCATCGTACGAGGCACCGATGTGGCGGGTGCCGAAGTCGAACGCATAGTCCACCGCTCCCTGAGAGCCCGCGAAATACTGCTGGAACTGGCCCCCCAGGCCATCGCTGCCCAGGCGGGTAAGTGGCGAGGTAGCGCTCAGGCTGGTTTCGGCACGGTTTTCACCACCGGCAGGCCGTGTAGTGATGGAGATGATGCCCCCCGTGGCGCCGCTGCCGTAGATGGCGCTGCTGCCACGGATGACTTCGACCCGTTCGATCAGCGCCGGGTCGATGTTGGCCAGGTTGCGCGAAGAGTCGCGGTTGGTATTGAGCGGCACCCCGTCGACCATGACCAACATGCTGCGCCCGCGCAGGGTCTGGCCATACTCGGTGATGGTGCGGCTGGAGTCGGACATGCCCGGAATCGCCTTGGCCAGTACCGTGGCCAGGCTCTCTGAACCCTGGCGCAGCTCCTGCAGTTGTTCATGCTCAAGAACGGTGGATTGCCGCGTTGCGGAAACCAGGCTGCTGCTGGTGCGCGAGGCGGTGATTTCCATCTGCGCCATTTCCACGGGCACGCTCTGGGTCACGAGGCTGGATGCAGGGGCACCCTGCGCGACGATGACGAACGTACGCTCATCCTTGGCCTGTACCTGCAAGCCACTGTCCTTGAGCAGCGTTTGAAGCGCTTCCTCAGGTGTGAACCGCCCTTTCACCGCAGGCGCGTTTCGGCCTGCACCGAGATCGCTGGCAAAGATGACCTGTACCGAAGACTGCTGCGCAAGGGCGTTGATGGCCTCCCCCAGCGGCGCGGCGGGGAGATCCACGCTCACCTTTTCCCGGCCCTGGGCCGACATTGCGATGAGCAGGCTACTGGCGAGCAATGACAGGCGTAGTTGGCGACTGCGGAGGGGAAAATGCACGTCTCGAGTTCCTTTGTTGGTTGGGCTTTTTTTCAATAGCCGCCATGGGAATCGAGAAACCCTACCTGCGCATGAGCATTATTTTATTGCCGATTTACGTTGAATCCTGACGCTGCCATCCTCTGTTTTCAACACGGCGACGGGCAGGATGCTCGGTAGCAGATCCAGCAGTCGGTCGACATTGTGCGCCTCGAAGACCCCTGTCACCTTGAGTGCAGCCAAGCTTGGGTCGCTCAGCTCAATGGATGCCTTGCGATAGTGACGCAGCAACGACACCGCTTCATCCAGCGACGTCTGCTCGAACACGATGCGATCATCTTTCCAGGCCATCGCCTTCAAGGCGTCGACCTTCGCAACCGGCATCAGTTGCCCGCCAATCGAGTCGACCTGTTGCCCTGGCCTGAGGGTGACCGGCGCGTGTTCTGCAGCTGTAGCGGTGACGTCCACGCGTCCACGGGCCAGGGTCACACGCACCGCGTCGTTATCCAGGCGGCGGACATTGAACAGCGTACCGAGCACCTCGACCTTCGCCAGGCCAGCGGACACTACAAAGGGGCGATACACGGCCGAGGAGACATCGAAAAGCGCCTGCCCTGCGCGCAGGTCGACGTCGCGGCTGAGCAGACGCCAGCTGATATCGACATGCGTGGCACTGTCGAGCAGCAGCTTGCTTCCATCGTTCAGCAGCACAGCACGCCGCTCACCAATGGCGGTAGCGAAACGCTCGCTCTTGTAGGCAGGGTTCAGCCAGGCCAAGCCTGCACAGGCGATCGCAACCGCCAGCGTGATACCTGCCGACTTTGCTGCCTTCGAGGGCGCAGGCCTGGACGGCGGCATGGGGAACAGCTGCTTGAGCTCTTCACGATGTCGCCCAAGAGCCTCGTCCAGTGGCACCTGTTCGGGTTGCTTCGTCATGGGTGCACCTCATCGCGCCCAAGCCGTTGCCTGCATGCCGCCAGCCCCAGGCGCAGGTGCTTTTCCACAGTCTTGATGGAAATACCGAGGCGAGTGGCTACTTCTGCCTGGGGGATTTGGTGAATCTTGTGCATGACGAAAACAGCTTGGCAGCGAGGTGGGAGGTCTGTGATCGCGTCGACGAGCAGTTGAAACTCGCGCTCGCTGTCATACCTGGTCATCGGGGTGGCTGCCGGGCAGGCCACCTCAGGCAGCTCGGAGATCGCCTCTATCCAGGCGCCTCGGCGGCGATCGCTACGATAGCGACTCATGGCGGAGTCGCGGGAGATTTTTCGTAGCAAGGCCAATGGGGTTCGAACGTCTTCTTTCTCACCGCGCTCAAGCAATTGCACGCACACGTCATGCACAACATCACGCGCCATGCTTCTGTCGCCGAAGCGTCGGCGAATGTGGTCCACCAGATCGTCATAGTGACGTACCAATGTAGACAGCAACGTCGGTTTGGCGGGATCGAACGACACGATGCATCCTGAATAAGAGGTAGGCTCCGAAACAAGACACAAGTGTAAATGAGAAATAATTGCGAATAAACAAGCTACCGCGTTGCGGTATGCTAAATAGCAGGAAGGTGAGCAATGGTCAGCCCGTTGGCAACGGCACTGGCTTCAAGCTTTGCGCGCTCCGCGCCCAGAAGGGCATAGGCGGCTTGCAGCGTGGTGATCTTCGCTTGAATGTCGGCCATCTTGCTGGCTACCAACATCGCGCCTTGCGCACAATCGAGCGTATTGCCCCGCTTGGCCGCAAGTATTTCACCGATCTCGGCCAGCGAAAAACCGCCGCTCTGGGCACTTTGAATAAAGGCCAGATCAACAACGGTCTGGTCGCTGTAGCTTCGGTAGTTGTTGGCCTGACGATGGGCCACGATAAGCCCGAGTTGCTCGTAGTAGCGCAATGTATGGCGGCCCACTCCACTCCGGCGCTCCAACTCTCCAACATTCACAGTAAAAACTCCTTGACTGTAGAGTACGCTCTACACCTTAGCCTGCGCCGATCATTCAGACAAGGATTCAGATATGAGCGTGGAATGCTTCGTCACCGGCGGCAGTGGGTTTGTGGGTCAACATTTGCTGGCCCGTCTTACCGCGGCAGGGCACAAGACCTGGGTGCTCATGCGCACCCCTGAAAACATCGGACGCCTCCAGGAGCAAGTAGGGCAACTGGGAGGTAACCCTGCGTATATCCATGCAGTCGGGGGAGATATCAGCAGGGATGGGCTTGGACTCAGCGAAGCAGACAGGCAATGCGTATCTTCGGCGGCTGTGGTCTTCCACCTCGCAGCACAGTTTACCTGGGGCCTGACAATGGAGCAGGCCCGCACAGTCAATGTACAAGGGGCGCTGAACGTCGCCAGGCTCGCGGCGAACCAGCGCATGCGCTTGCTGATGGTGGGCGGTTATATGCTGCAGAACCTTAGCCATCTTGCAAGTATCGGGGTTGATAACGAGCACCCTGAAAACACCCATTGGCCTGCAGTCTACGGCCGTGTGGGTGGCTACGAAGGCAGCAAGCTGGAGTCTCATTTCGCTGTCATCCGTTACATGCAGGAGGTAGGCGCAGATTACGCGATCGTTCATCCTGCTACGGTGTGTGGTCACAGCGAGAGTGGGCACATCCCTGAAGGACAACCCCTGGTAGATCTCATTCGAAATCTGGCACTGGGCCGGTTCAAGGCTATCCCTGGTTCCGCCAGGCACTGGTTGCCATTGGTCAGCGTCGATTACCTGGTAAAGATGATGACCTGCGTGGCGTTCGACCCGTCAATGGCCAACCGGCAGGTGCTGGCGCTGTATGAGCACACGCCGAACCTGCAGGGTATGCTCGAGCAATTGGCACAAACGCTGGAGATAAAGGCCCCGCGCCAGCATGTACCGATAGGGTTACTGAAGTGGCTATTGGCGATTCCCGGACTGGCCACCCGATTATCGATCAGCGCCGAGTCACTGGACTTCATCCAGACACAGCGCTTCGACATGAGTGACAGCCAGCAACTGGAACGAAAGTATCAGTTGGCACATCCTGACATGGCGCGAACGTTGGAAAAGACGGTGCGTTACGTCCAGGGTTACTTGCCCAATCGTCATGTTCACACTTCTGCAAACCCTGCCGGGAAATAACAAACGGGTTGTGACACAGCGCGTAATCCCGCCACCCATTATTCACTCGGATGCAAACGACGGTCGTTCCGCAAACCATGCCACCGCCAGCTCCTTGAACGCCTCGGCCGAAGGCGTCAGCGGATAGCGCTGATCATGCGCCAGCACTATGCTATGCGTTGGCAATTTCTCCTCAGTCGGCCTGCAGACCAGCGCTTGGCCATCATAACTGCGGTCACCAAACGGCCGGGTATAAATCAGCGCCACGCCAAACCCATTGGCGACGAGGCTACGCTGCAGCTCGAACGTGCGCACACGGTGCACAACGGCGGGTGAAAGATCGTAAAAGCTGAACAGGTCCAACACATGCTGCCAACTGTGGACCTGATCGGTAACGACCAGCGTATGTTCGGATAACGCCTTGAGACTGACACGCGACTCCTTGGCCAACGGGTGATCGGCCGACAGCAGTACCTGAGCAGTCAGTTCACACAACTGGGTGCATTGCGTATTCGGCGGCAAACCCAGATCGTAGGTGATTGCCAACTCTATCGCCCCTTCACCCAGCCGCTTGCCAACATAATCGAAGCTGCCTTCGCGCATGTCGACAGTGACCCTTGGGCAGGACTCCTGCATCCGCCGCACAATTTGTGGCAGGCAATAGGGCGCCAGGTCTTCAAAACATCCGACCACCAGTTCGCCGACGCACTCCCCTGCATTGGCATTGATCTCGGCAAAGGTCCGAGCCTCTGCCAGAACGCGACGGGCCTGGACCATGACGGTACGACCGAATGGGGTCAGCGATATGCCGAGGCCACGTTGGCGCACGAAAATGGATTGGCCCAACACCTCTTCCAGTTCGGTGATGGCCGCCGAGATGGAAGGCTGTGAAACATGAAGCTCCATGGCAGCGGTCGTCAGGTTACCGTGCTTGGCAGCTGCTAGCGCATAGCGAAGCTGACGCAGTGTGAACTTCATAGTTTTTTCCGTTGTGATACATCAGCACATATTATTTTATCCTTTTTTGAGGTTGTGAAATATTTCTCCTACGCAGTGGCCACCGATCAGAAGTGCCACGCCAACGCCGATTACAAGGCTTATCAGCCAGTTTGGCGACCCTCTTTGGGCCGGATGCCCTCAACTGCCGCACTCCATTCTTGTTTGGGAGCGTCACAATGAAAATTACAAAGGCTCTGTTGACCACGACACTTTCTTTCGGGCTGCTGGCAGCGGCTGTCACCAGCCAGGCAGCGGGTTGGTGCGAGTCTGGCAAACCGGTGAAGTTCGCCGGTTTGAACTGGGAAAGCGGGATGCTGCTCACTGACGTGATGCAGTTCGTGCTGAAGCATGGTTATGGCTGCGATACCGATAGCCTGCCAGGTAACTCTATCTCCATGGAAAACGCACTGAGCAGCAACGATATTCAGGTATTTGCCGAAGAGTGGGTGGGGCGCAGCGAGGTGTGGAACAAGGCTGCAGCTGCCGGCAAGGTGGTTGGCATCGGTTCGCCGGTCGTTGGCGCGGTCGAAGGCTGGTATGTGCCGCGTTATGTGATTGAGGGCGATGCCAAGCGCAAACTTGAAGCCAAGGCACCGAACCTCAAGAACATCGCCGACCTGGGGCAATACGCCCAGGTATTCAAGGACCCCGAAGAGCCGGACAAGGGACGCTTCTACAATTGCCCGGCCGGCTGGACCTGCGAGCTTGACAACAGCGAGATGCTGAAAAGCTACGGCCTGGAAAGCACCTATACCAACTTCCGCCCTGGCACCGGCCCGGCACTGGATGCTGCCGTACTGTCGAGCTACAAGCGTGGCGAGCCCATCCTGTTCTACTACTGGTCGCCGACGCCGCTGATGGGCCAGCTGGACCTGGTCAAGCTGGACGAAAAGCCGGGCGTGAATAAAGCCCTGACCATCAAGGTGGGTGTATCGAAGGCCTTCCACGAGCAGGCGCCTGAACTGGTGGCGGTGCTGGAAAAGGTCAATTTGCCGGTCGATCTGCTTAACCAGAACCTGGGGCGCATGACCAAGGAACGTATCGAGTCGCCGCAACTGGCCAGGTTGTTCCTCAAGGAACACCCCGAAGTCTGGCACAGCTGGGTCAGCGAAGACGCAGCCAAAAAGGTAGACGCGGCACTCTGAGCGTGTGGGCTCCTCCGGCGCCTGCCGGGTAAGACACGACAGTCCGCTTCATACACTTGCTCGAGAGAATTCCATGTTTCCCAAAAACTTCACGTTTTCCATTGCCGACTGGGTCAATGGCTGGGTCGATGCGCTTGTAACCAACTACGGTGAGGTGTTCCGGCACATTTCCGACACCCTGCTGTGGGCCATCGTCAACCTCGAGGGCCTGCTGCGCGCAACCCCTTGGTGGTTGATGCTGGCCATCGTCGCCGGTATTGCCTGGCACGCCACCCGCAAGGTCGTGCCCACTGCCGTGATCGTCGGCTTGCTCTTTCTGGTCGGTGCGGTCGGGCTCTGGGACAAGCTGATGCAGACCCTGGCGCTGATGCTGGTGGCAACGCTGATATCGGTCCTGGTCGGCATTCCGCTGGGTATCCTGTCGGCGCGCAACGATCGCCTGCGGGCGGTGTTGATGCCGCTGCTCGACATCATGCAAACCATGCCCAGCTTCGTGTACCTGATTCCGGTATTGATGCTGTTCGGCCTGGGCAAGGTGCCGGCGATCTTTGCCACCGTCATCTATGCCGCCCCGCCGCTGATTCGCCTGACCGACCTGGGCATTCGCCAGGTGGATGGCGAGGTCATGGAGGCGATCAATGCATTCGGTGCCAATCGCATGCAACAACTGTTCGGCGTGCAGCTGCCACTGGCGTTGCCGAGCATCATGGCCGGTATCAACCAGACCACCATGATGGCCCTGTCGATGGTGGTCATCGCGTCGATGATCGGTGCCCGTGGCCTGGGTGAAGACGTCCTGGTCGGCATCCAGACCCTGAACGTGGGCCGCGGCCTTGAAGCGGGCCTGGCCATTGTGATTCTGGCGGTTGTGATCGACCGCATTACCCAGGCCTATGGCCGGCCACGGCATGGGGTGGGCAAATGAGCGCCAAGCAGACTATGAACAAGATCGAAGTCAAAAATGTCTTCAAGGTATTCGGTGCCCGCGCCGAAGATGCCCTGCAACTGATCCGCCAGAAAAAAACCAAAGATCAGGTCCTGGCCGAAACCGGCTGCGTGGTCGGGGTCAACGATCTGTCGTTGTCCATCGGCAGCGGTGAAATCTTCGTGATCATGGGGCTGTCGGGCTCGGGCAAGTCAACCCTGGTGCGTCACTTCAACCGTCTGATCGACCCGACCAGCGGTGAGATCCTGGTTGATGGCGAAGACATTCTGCAATACGACCTGCAAGCCCTGCGCGAATTCCGCCGGCACAAGATCAGCATGGTGTTCCAGAGCTTCGGCCTGTTGCCGCACCGCACTGTGCTGGACAACGTCGCTTACGGGCTGAAAGTCCGTGGCGAGAGCAAGGCCATGTGCACCGACCGTGCCCTGCACTGGATCAACACCGTGGGCCTGAAGGGTTACGAAAAATCGTACCCGCACCAGTTATCAGGCGGCATGCGTCAGCGCGTCGGCCTGGCCCGTGCGTTGGCCGCCGACACCGACATCATCCTGATGGACGAAGCCTTCAGTGCCCTTGACCCGCTCATTCGCGCCGAGATGCAAGACCAGTTGCTGGAACTGCAAAAGACCCTGCACAAGACCATCGTCTTCATCACGCACGACCTGGACGAGGCGGTGCGTATCGGCAACCGGATTGCCATTCTCAAGGACGGTCGCCTGATCCAGGTCGGCACGCCGAAAGAAATCCTCTACCAGCCTGCGGACGAATACGTAGACCGTTTCGTGCAGCGCCGTGTAGCTTCGCTTTAAGGAATCGCGTGTATGTCACTTGCCGAAAAGATCATCATCGCCGACGCGCCAGTTCGCTGGCAGGACGTGGTGGCAGTGGCCCGACACGGGGCGAAGCTTGAGCTGGCTCCATCGGCCTGGGCGCGGATCGACAACGCCCAGGCGATTGTCCGGCGCATCGTGTCCAGCGGTGAACGCGCCTATGGCGTCAACACCGGGCTTGGCGCCTTGTGCAATGTCTCGTTGCAGGACGAACAACTCAGCCAGCTGTCGCACAACACCTTGCTCAGCCATGCCTGTGGCGTGGGCACAGCGCTGTCAGACGAACAGACCCGCGCGATCATGTGCGCAGCGATCATCAATTTCTGCCAGGGCCGTTCCGGCCTTCAGCGCACGGTGGTCGAGGCGCTGCTGACCTTGCTTAACCAGCACATCACCCCGCAGGTTCCGAAACAGGGGTCTGTGGGGTATCTGACCCACATGGCACATATCAGCATCAGCTTGCTGGGCGTCGGCCAGGTCGGTTATCGCGGCCAGATCGTGCCGGCCCGGCAAGCCTTGGCCGACGTCGGCCTGGCGCCGGTCAAACTGGGCGCCAAGGATGGCCTGTGCCTGGTCAACGGTACCCCTTGCATGACGGGCCTGAGCTGCCTGTCTTTGGACGACGCCACGCGCCTGAGCCAATGGGCGGACGTTATCGGCGCCATGAGCTTCGAGGCCCTGCGGGGTCAACTCGACGCCTTCGACCCCGAAATCATCGCGATGAAACCGCACCCCGGCATGCAGCGCGTGGGGAGTAACCTGCGTCGCCTGCTCGACGGCAGCGAAATCATTGCCAATAGCCATGGCATTCGCACCCAGGACGCCTTGAGCATTCGCTCGATTCCGCAGGTTCATGGCGCCGCGCGCGATCAGCTGGATCACGCTGCGCGGCAGATCGAAACCGAACTCAACTCCACGACCGACAACCCCATGTTGCTCGGTACACCCGAGTCATATCGGGTGGTGTCCCAGGCGAATCCGCACGGCCAGTCGGTGGCCATGGCGGCCGACTTGCTGGCCATCGCGGTGGCCGAAATCGGGGCGATTGCCGAGCGCCGACTCGATCGCCTGATCAACCCGTTGGTCAGCGGCTTGCCGGCTTTCCTGGTCAGCCAACCGGGTGTGAACTCGGGCATGATGATTGTCCAGTACGTGGCTGCTTCACTGTGTGCAGAAAACCGTCAGCTCGCACAACCGGCAGTCGTCGACAACTACGTCACCTCTGGTCTGCAGGAGGATCACCTGAGCATGGGCACCAACGCCGGCTTGAAGCTGCACCGCGCCCTGGAAAACTGTACACAGATCCTTGCCATCGAATACCTGTTGGCGGCCCAGGCATTCGAGTTCCTCAAGGAGCAGCGCTTTGGCGCAGGGACCCACGTAGCCTGGCGGTTGTTGCGCGAACGGGTGCCGGCCTATGCCCAGGACCGTTGGCTGGCGCCGGACATTGCCAGCAGTGCATCGATCCTGAAGGATCCCGGCCTGCCAGGCGCTGCCTTTCCTTGGCTGCTATGACGCGTGCTGAACGGCGCCGTGCCGACGGATTGTGCGCTTGGCGAACAGCGCTAGGGTGTTCACACTACAGCGCTTGATGCTGCCCCAAAGGATTACTCATGCTCTACATCGTCATGCTCGGCGGTCGCCACCCTCGAGCCCGTATCGAAGTCCACGATGTGGTCTTCGCCCAGGCCGACACCCTGGAACAGCTCCATCCCCAATTGCGCGAAGCCTGGTTCGGCAGCGCACAAGGCCTGCACATCGACTCCTGGCTGGAAGTCGGCGGGGTCGATGGCTACCGTGTCGAACTGAGCCAAGTAGCCCCCGGCCCCGGCGCCATGCGCTTGTTTTTCCTGAACCTGGGCGGTTATGAACGGCAGGTCTTCGGCGAAGCTCACCGGTACCTGCTGGTGGCGGCTGTCGACAAGGCCGAGGCCAAGCGCCTGGGCAAGCAACGCATGGCAGAAGATTGGCTCAAGCCACATATCGACGCTGTGCTGGATGTCGACGATTGCCTGCCGGTCGACTTGGTGGCAGGCCGCTATGTGCATCTGGTCAAGGGCGAGCATGCGGGTGTCCGACAGTTCAGCGACTACATTCTGCTCTGAAGGGCGTGGGCCGAGGTCGGTGCCAGCCCCGCTCTTTTTGGCCTGACAACCCTGGCAAGCGTTAACCTTTGCTTCTGCTTCAGTTAGCGCGGGGTTGAGTGACAGTTGTTCTTCCGCCGTTTTCCATGGCGCACGCCACCTGATCCTGAGCTGCGGAAAAGGAGCGTCACAATCTATCACCGCAAAACCGCGTTTTGGATGATAGACTCCCCCCGGGTGCTAGCTGCATGAGGCAGCGACGCAGGTTAAAGAACAGCGCAGGTCGGGCCGCCTTGCGGGGTTGCTTGTGCCTATGCAAAAAATTCGAATTCCCCTCGCCCAACAACTGGCCCGTCGCGCGTTCGCCACGCTTGAACGCTACCTGCATGTCGAGGCCGTGAGTGGTGTCGTACTGCTCATAGCCGCCCTGGCTGCACTCGCCTGGGCAAACTCTTCCCTCGCGGATAGCTACGATACGCTCTGGCACACATCGCTAACGTTCGGTGTGGGGTCGATGGTCTTCTCGCAATCCCTGCACTTCTGGATCAATGACGGCCTCATGACCATCTTCTTCCTGGTGGTCGGCATGGAGATCCGTCGCGAAATTCACGAAGGCGCGCTGGCGAGCCTGCGCCAGGCCACCTTGCCCATGGCGGCAGCCGTTGGCGGCGTGGTTGTACCCGCCCTGATTTACCTGGCGTTCGCGCATGCCCCGCAAGAACAGAACGGCTGGGCTGTCCCCACGGCCACCGACATCGCCTTCGCGGTTGGCGTGCTCGCCTTGCTCGGTAAATCGATCCCGTCCAACGTGCGTATCTTCTTGCTGGCACTTGCGATCATCGACGACATCATCGCGGTGCTGATCATTGCCATTTTCTATTCCGGGGGCCTGGACTACACCGGCTTTGGCGTTGCCATCATTGGCATCCTGCTGGTTGTCGGGTTGCAGAAGATCGGCGTTGGTTCGGCCTATGCGTACGTTATTCCGGGCGCCATTACCTGGCTCGGCGTGCTGATGACCGGCGCCCACCCCACACTGGCGGGTGTGGTACTTGGGCTCATGACACCCGTGCGCTCAGCCCCCATGGGTGAGCGCCCTGTGGACGCCGTCAAGCGGTTCTCCAACGATTTGCTCGGCAGTGCAAAAGCGCCAGAGCAAGACAGCAGCAGCCTGATCGACCCGCTGAAACGCCTGCGGCTTGCCCAGCGTGACTTGGTACCGCCTGTGGTGCGGGTACAGAGTGCACTGCACCCCTGGGTCGCCTTCGTGATAATGCCCCTGTTCGCGCTGGCCAATGCCGGGGTCGGGCTGTCTGGGGTCGACCTGTCCTCCGAAGGGCCATACCACGTCATGCTCGCTGTCACCCTGGCACTTGTCCTGGGCAAACCCCTGGGCATCGTCGGTATCAGCTGGCTGATGGTTCGCCTGGGTTGGTGTGCACTGCCCAAGGGTGTCACCTGGCGTGGCATTACCTTGATCGGCTTGCTGGCAGGCATCGGTTTCACCATGTCGATCTTTATCGCCAACCTCGCCTTTGTTGACCCAGGTTCACTGGGTGCAGCCAAGCTCGGCATCCTTACCGGCTCGCTCATTGCAGCAACAGTCGGGCTGTTGTGGGGAGCCATAAGCATGAGAAAGGCCGCTAACGCCAAGCCTTTGAACGCCGGTTAGCCTGCCAGTCACCTCCTGCGGGTGCGCCGAGTCCTGGCGGCCCGCAAGTGAGGCACGCACCTATTTTTATCTTGCGGCATCAGGGTGTTAACACCCCGCCACCCTAGCGCCCACTATCAAATGGACACTAACCTCCTGGCATCCCTGCGCACAGCCTGTGGAGGCACACCAAACCCACGCATGAACACTTCTCGCAGGTGCCGGCGGTCCCTGAACCCGGTCTCCCTGGCTACAACATCCAGGCTATGCCGGCTCTGCTCTATCATCAAACGGGCTGCCTCCAGCCGCAGGCGCTCAACGGCCTTGGCGGGTGACTCACCGGTCTCAGCGGTGAATACACGGGTGAATTGCCTCGGGCTCAGGTGCACCACATCGGCAAGTTCCTCCACACTTAGCGGGCGGCTGAGGTGTTTGCGGGCGTAATCCAGCGCGCTCTGGATACGGTCCGACTTGGGCGAAAGCGATAACAGTTCGGAATGCTGGGATTGCCCACCAGAGCGGCGTTGGTGCATGACCATCTTGTGCGCCACCGACCTTGCCAGCTCGGTGCCCAGGTCTTTTTCGACCATGCCCAGCGCCATGTCCAGGGCGGCGGTCATGCCGGCGGACGTCCATACCGGCCCATCGACAATGAAAATCCGGTCTTCCTCGACGTCGATCTTCGGGTGCAACTCGCGCAGCTTGTTTGCATAAGCCCAGTGGGTGGTGGCGCGCCGGCCATCCAGCACACCGGCCTGCGCCAGCATGAAGCAGCCGGTACAAAGGCCTGCAGTGCGGCGCGCACCGTCGACGAATCCACGCACGCTGGCGAGTACCTCTTCACTGGGGGGCGTGAGCGGGGTCAGCGTACCGGCGACCATCCAGGTGTCGGCCAGGCCCGGTGCGCTCAATGGCAACGTGTCGATATGCATCCCCAGGGAAGAACGCACCGTGCCACCCCCGATGGAAAAATTCTCGATCCTGTAAACCGCTTCGCCCGCCACGATATTGGCGAATTCGAATACGGTTTGTGTTGCCAGGGACATGACCTGGAAGCCTTCGGGTATCAGGTAGCCAACCCGGTGCATGATTGAAGCCCTCTTTGCGATGTCCTGAAAACGTATCATATACGTCATTTAAGTCACAAAATACATTTTGCATGATGGCTCCACACCCAAACACAGGAGCATCACCATGACGCAGCAATTCAAAGGCACCGCGCTCATCACCGGCGCCTCCACCGGCATCGGCTCGATCTACGCAGACCATCTGGCCCGACGTGGCTATGACCTGGTGCTGGTAGCACGCAACCGCGAACGCCTTAACGCACTGGCCGCCCGGCTAACCAGCGAAACCCGCCAGAACGTGGAAGTGTTCCCGGCCGACCTGGCCAACGCAGCCGACCTCGCCAAGGTCGAACGCAAACTGCGCGAAGACGCCAGCATCAGCCTGCTGGTGAACAACGCGGGTATCGGTACCCATACCGGCCTGCTGGAAAGTGACGTCGAGCGCATGGCCGAAATGATCAGCCTCAACGTGACCGCCCTCACCCGCCTCACCTACGCGGCTGTGCCTGGCTTCGTGGCGCGCAAACAAGGCGCGGTCATCAACATTTCGTCCATCGTCAGCCTGGCACCGGAACTGCTTAACGGCGTCTACGGCGGCAGCAAGGCCTATGTCACCGCGTTCACCCAGGCGCTTGACAAGGAACTGGCCGGCAAAGGCGTCCAGGTCCAGGCTGTCCTGCCCGGGGCCACGGCGACTGACCTCTGGCAGACAGGTGGCTTGCCGCTCGAAAACCTCGACCCTGCCATCGTGATGTCGGCCGAGGACCTGGTGGACGGCGCCCTGCAGGACTTCGACAAGGGTGTGCTGATCTCCCTGCCTTCGGTACACGACCTGCAAGCGTTCGAGCATTACGAAGCCAGCCGCCAGGCCTTGTTCGGCCAACTGTCCAGCAACCAGCTCGCGCCCCGCTACAGGGCCTAGTGATCAAGATGAGCCCAAGCCGCACCGTTCATTTTCATTGAAAACGAGAAAGTCTTACTGCATTCAGGCTGTTTTTTGAGCAAATCGAATCGCATAGCCTGAATGCACTTTTCGACCACCCTGGAGGTAGCGCCAATGAAGGCCGTCGTTTACACCCAACCCGGTTTGCCGATCCACGCCCCACAATCGCTGTACGACGCGGAACTGCCCACCCCCAAACCCGGTGCCCGGGACCTGCTTGTCGAAGTCAGGGCCATTGCCGTCAACCCGGTTGATACTAAAATCCGTGCAAGCCGCGGCGGTGACCAGCCACAGGTGCTGGGCTGGGACGCTGTCGGCGTTGTCCGCGAGGTCGGGCCTGAGGTCACATTGTTCCGTCCGGGCGATGAAGTTTTCTACGCCGGCGCCATTGACCGCCCGGGTAGCTACAGCGAGCTGCATGTGGTGGATGAACGCATCGTCGGGCACAAGCCTCGCAGCCTGGACAATGCCAGTGCCGCCGCCCTGCCCCTCACTTCCATTACCGCCTGGGAGCTGCTGTTCGACCGCCTGGGCGTTGAAGAAAACGGTGGCGAAGGCCAGCGCCTTCTGGTGGTCGGTGCCGGTGGCGGGGTTGGCTCCATCCTGGTCCAGCTTGCCAGCAAACTCACTCGACTGACCGTCATCGGCACAGCGTCAAGGCCCGAAACCCAGGCGTGGGTAAAGGCACTGGGCGCCCATCATGTGATCGATCACGCCGAGTCGCTCCCGCTTCAGCTGGAGGCGCTCAAGCTGGGCCCGGTCGATTACGTGATCAGCCTTACCCACACCGACACCTACCTGCCGCAACTGGTAGAAGTGCTTCGCCCACAAGGCAAGCTTGCGTTGATCGACGACCCGGCGCAGCTGGATGTCATGCCGCTCAAGCGCAAGTCACTGTCGCTGCACTGGGAACTCATGTTCACGCGTTCTTTGTACAAGACCGAAGACATGATCAAGCAGCACCAACTGCTCGATCGCGTTGCGCAACTGGTCGACAGTGGTGTGCTCAAAACCACCCTCGGCGAGCACTACGGTACGATCAACGCCGAGCACCTCAAGCGCGCCCACGCCATGATCGAAAGTGGAAAAGCGCGCGGCAAGATTGTGCTGGAAGGCTTCTGATTGCCGCCAGCACAACTACCCAGGCTACCCTGCATGGGTCAGCTAAGGCTGCTCGCCCGCCAGGAAGGCTTTGCTGATTTCACGGAACTGTTCGTGGCTTGCACTGCGCAGTAGTTCGAACACGACCATTTCGCGGGTGACGACCTGAACGCCAGCCGCCGCCATGCGCTGGAGCGCCGCGAGGTGGTTTTCCGCTGTGCGGCTCGACGTGGCGTCGGCGACCACGAACACCTGCTTGCCGCTGGCCAGCAGGTCGAGTGCGGTCTGCAGCACGCACACATGGCATTCGATGCCACAGAGAATGACCTGCTCACGCTGCATCATCGCCTGCGGCAGGCATTCGGCGGGTACGCACGAAAAATGCAGCTTCTCCACCACCGGCGCCGAAGCGCAGGCTTCCCTCAGCCGTGCCAGGGTCGGGCCGAGGCCCTTGGGATACTGCTCGGAAAACACCACCGGCAAGGCCAGCCGCGCGCAGGCAGCCACCAGCCACTCGACCCGTGCGGTGAGGCGCTCGGCCTCATGCATGGCACCTATCAGCTTTTCCTGCACATCGACAACCAGCAACGTCGCCTGGCTTGCATCAATCAGAACACCACTCATAACGCACCTCTCCATTTGTTGTTGTCTGTCCCCATCCATGCGCCGTCAACGTAGCCGGGTTACATTCATATCGATGCAGCCCTGAATCGTGCGGGTCAATGGAAGGCTAGCCATCCAGAAGTTTAAAATTCTAATTTTGCATATTTCAAACAACGATAAATCAGTAGTAGTAATAATTAGCTTAGAACGAAAAAGCCTTTTACAGAGGAAAAATATAAGAATACGGTCTTACACGGCCACCTCATCACGCTGGGGCGCTAAAGCGAGCGGCGCAGCGATCTGCCCCCCTACACCCGTGATGAGGGACCAACGCTGCATGCCAACGCCCCCACGCTCAGGCCAACCCACCCACCATACAACACGTCCCACTGTATCGGGACTAAGCATCCTGTACCCGCACCAAGGGCCAGTGCTGGCTTAACAAAACGCGGCCCATGATTGCCGCTTGCCAACACAAGGAAAGCTCAACATGAACCAACGCCCGCCCTTTCCACTGCGATCAGGGCTGACAGCACTCGTCGCATGCCTGGCGCTGCCGCAACTCTCAGTGCAGGCAGCCGAGCAGGAGGAGACTCGGCTCGACACCGTCTCGGTAATTTCCACTGGCCTGCGTGGGCAACAACGTACGGTCGCCGACAGCCCAGCGCCCATCGACATCATCAACAGCGAGCAACTGCTCAAGACCGGTCGGGCGGAACTGTCGGAAGCCATATCGAAATTGCTGCCATCGTTCAACTTCGGCACCAACATCGCCGGGGTCAACTCGCAAGTACGCCCGCTCAGCAATCGCGGCCTTGGGCCGGCCTACACGCTGGTACTGGTCAACGGCAAACGTCGGCATAACGGCGCTGCCCCCGCCAATGGCAGCATCGATACCAGTGGCGCCAACGCTGTCGACATCGACATGATCCCGATCAGTGCCGTCGACCATATCGAGGTGCTCAAGGACAGCGCTGCAGCCCAATACGGCTCGGACGCAGTAGCCGGGGTCATCAATATCATCCTCAAGAGCAGTGCTTCTGGTGGTCATGCCGAGGCCAGCTACGGTCAATTGTTCTCGGGCCAGGGTGAAACCATCAAGAGCGCTGCCGATCATGGTTTCGAGCTGGGTGACGGGGGCTTCCTGCACCTGTCTGCAGATGCCCGCAAACGCGGTACCGCTACGTGGGTCGGGAAGTCACCGGACAGCGTCCGTGCGTTTTTCGAGGATGATCGCCAAGCCGCCTGGGATCATGTGAGCACCAAGAACGGCGACCCGGATCTGAAAGCATTCAATCTGGCCTACAATGCCGAGCTGCCATTGGCCGACGACCTCAAGCTCTACTCCTATGCCACCTATGGCGAGCGCAAGACCGAAGCGAACAACCAGTTGCGCGCGGCCAACGGCGGGGCATCGATCCCGGAGCTGTTTCCGGATGGCTACTACCCCTTGAACAACCTCAAGGACACCGACTATCAGATCCTGTTCGGGGGTAAAGGCAACGCGGCCGAGTGGGACTGGGACCTGTCCACCAGCTATGGCCGGAACAAGATCGAGCATGCCAGCGACCTGACTGCCAACCCGACCTATGGCCCCCAGTCCCCGACCAAGTGGGATGACCTGGCGACCTTGCAGTTCGAACAGTGGGTCAACAACCTGGATATCACGCGCCACTTCGATGGGCTTTTCGGTGTGTCCGTCCCCACCCAAGTGTCCGTTGGACTGGAGCACCGCTGGGAGCGCTTCAGGACATTTGCCGGGAATGACCCACGCGCCTACAGCGTCGGCCCCTACACCTTCCCGGTGGGCAGTCAGCTGTATGTCGCCAATGGTGCCCAACCTTCAACGGGCGCCCAAGGCGTGCTGGCCATCCGCCCGCAAGACGAGGCCGATCTGAAACGCAACAACTTTGCAGCCTACCTGGATCTTGGCTTCGATCTCACCCAACGTTGGTACATCGGCCTCGCCGGGCGCGCCGAACATTATGATGACATCAAGGAAAACACCTACAGCTTCAAGCTGAACTCCCGCTACGCGCTTACTGACCAGGTTGCCGTCCGCGGTACCCTGGGTTCCGGCTTCCGAGCGCCCTCTCTGACCCAGCTCGGCTACACCGTAACGGACAACCGTACGGCGGCTGATGCCAATGGCAACGCAGTACCCGCCCTGCGTTACACCGCAACGCCGGACAGCCAGGTAGCTCAAGCCTTGGGCGCAGCGGATCTGAAACCAGAGAAATCGCGTAACGCAGGGCTTGGTATCACCTGGCAGCCAGCTGCGCGTACCAGCTTCACCGCCGACGCCTATGTGATCGACATCGACGACCGCATCCTGCTCAGTGAAAACCTGTATGACCGCAGCAACGGCAACGGCGCGATCGGCGACATCCTCGAATCCGTCGGCGTGGCACGCAATACCTGGGTCAGTTACTACACCAACGCCTTCGATACCCGTACGCGTGGCATCGACCTGGTAGCCGATCACAGCAGCCAGTTCGGCGCCTGGGGCGATGTGCGCTGGAGCGCGGCCTTCAACTACAACAAGACGACCGTCGAAGGCAGCCGCGGTACGCCGGCCGCACTGCAGAATGCGGGCATCAGTGTCGTTGGTCACGCCGCAGAGGGTTTGCTGGTGGCGGCCACCCCGCGCAGCAAATGGATACTGGGCGCGAACTGGACACTTGGAAACTTCGCCGCCAACCTGCAAACCACCCGCTACGGCAAGGTCGAGACCTGGCAACAGAATGCGGCCAATGACCGTTCATTTGGCGCCAAGTGGATCACCGACCTCGACCTGTCCTACGTGTTTTTCGACAGCCTGACGCTCAGCATCGGCGGCACCAACCTGTTCAACGTGCGCCCCGACAACAACGGCATTACCCAGGCTGCCTACAAGTACAACTACGGATCCCCCCCTTTCCATCCTGGCGGCGGATTCTGGTACAGCAAAATCGCCTACGACTTCTGACCACAGGCGCAGGCTGCCCAACAATTCCACGCACAGTCTTCAGCTCGGTGACGCTTGACCTAAGAACAATGGCTAGTCCTGTGCCGGCTCATAAAGGCTCACCGAGCTGGCATCCACCGCCTTTGGCAGCAGCCCCTCGCGATAGAACGCATCGGCGATACGCTGCTGCTCAGCCAGGTTGTCCAGCTTTACCGGCTGCACGTCATAACTGCGCCGCGCGTTGGCCTGCTGCACCGTGGCGCTGTCCAGGTTGCCCCACAATGGGCCGAGAATACGCGCAGCCTCCGCCGGATTGGCCTTGGTCCAGGCACCTGCCTCGCGCAGAGCCAGGTACACCTGCTGCAGCACCTCGGGATGGGTCTTGGCATAGTCGCTACCGGCCAGGTAGTACCGCTGGTAGCTGGCCAGCTCGCTGCCATCGGCCAGGATACGCGCGTTCTGCTGGCGCTGGGCACTGGCCACGTACGGGTCCCAGGTCACCCAGGCATCGACCTTGTGGTTCTCGAAGGCGGCTCGGCCGTCGGCGGGAATCAGGTAGGCCGGGGTGATGTCCTTGAAGGTCAGCCCGGCCTTGGCCAGGGCCTGGATCAGCAGGTAGTGGCTGCCTGCGGCCTTGGTCACCGCAACGCGCTTGCCCTTGAGGTCGGCCAGGGTCTTGAGCGGTGAGTCTGCCGGCACCAGGATCGCCTGGGCCGTGGGTGAAGGGGTTTCCCGGGCAAAGTAGGTAAGCTTGGCGCCGGCGGCCTGGGTGAACACCGGCACGGTATCTGCGACGTCCGCCGACAGGTCGACATTACCCAGGTTCAGTGCCTCCAGCAGCGGCAGGCCGCTGGGGAATTCGTGCCAGCTAATGCGGATGCCCTCGGCTTGCAGGCGTTGTTCGAGGGTGCCGCGGGCCTTGAGCAGGGTCAGCAGGGTCGAGGATTTCTGGTAGCCGATGCGCAGGGTCTGCTCGGCACTGGCAAAGCTCGGCAGCAAGGCGCTGGCCAGCAGCACCAGGGCCACACGGCGCAGGGGTTTGAAGGTCATTGGGCGGGTCTCCGGGTCAGGGTTGTGCGGCCAGCTTGGCGTTGGTCGGCACGGTAAAGCCGGTGGCGAAGGTCGGCGCCACATCAAGGCGTTGGTTCATCAGGCCGTGGGCCTGGTAGAAGTCGGCGGTTTCCTGTTGTTCGGCCACGGTGCGTGGGTCAATCACCTGCCAGCGCAACTGGCGTCGCTCGAATTGCAGGCGCGCGGCGTCCTCGGGGAAGCCGATGATCGCGGCCAGGTTCTTGGCGTAGGTGTCCAGGTGCTGGTTGGCCCACACCTGGGCGCCGGCCAGACGGTTGAGGTAGTCCTGCAGCGCAGCGCGTCGGGCAGGTTCGTCCAGGGCCTTGTCGGTGGCGGCGAGGAAGCTGTTGCCGCTGGACAGGCCGCGGCCGTTCACCAGTACCCTGCCCTGCCCGCTCAGTTCGGCCAGCGCGGTGTAGGGCTCCCAGGTCGACCAGGCGTCCACCGAACCGTTGGCCAGGGCGATCTTGGCGTCCACCGGGCCAAGAAAGCGAAACTCCACGTCCTTTTCGCTCAAGCCGACCTGATCCAGCGCCTTGAGCGCCAGGTGATGCCCGATCGAACCGCGACCGGTGGCGATGCGCTTGCCCTTGAGGTCGGCGGCGCTGTGCAGTTGAGCGTCCGGGCGCACCAGCAGCGCGGTGCCATAGGGGTCGGATTTGTCCACCGCGATGGCCTTGACCGGCGCCCCCGAGGCCAGCACGAACAACAGCGGCGCATCGCCGATGATGCCGGCGTCGATGGCGCCGGCATTGAGCGCCTCGGCCAGCGGTGCGGCGGCGGGAAACTCAGCCCAGTGAATGTCATAGGGCAAATCGCGCAGGGCGTCGGCGGCCTCCAGTTGGGCGCGCATATTGCCTTTCTGGTCGCCGATACGCAGGGTCAGGCGCTCGCTGGCGGCAGCCTGGCTGGCCAGCAGCGCAGCGACGGCAAGGGTCAGCAACTTCGAACGAATGGACATGGCGCTCCTCGGTGTCGTGGCGGGCGGCGTCTTGCGGCCCGGGAGCTGCGACTGTAGCGAGAAGTGCATAATTACAAAAAGTGATTTTAGGAATAACCTAATATGCAAATTTACAGAAAACCTGTGGAAGCGGCTTTAGCCGCGAACACCGGCGTAGCCGGTGCCATGCACCGCGTTGTCTGCTTCGCGGCGAAAACCGCTCCCCAAGGGTACGCGGCGCGCTGGCGAAATCAGTTCTCTGCGCGATAGCGCAGCCCAGCGGGGCTGGGTGCTCTCCTGCAAGAATATATGGCATTACATAGAACCAGGATTATGCTAATACCTTATTTTTTCCGTTCTCTTGCGTGAGCACCGAACATGAAAATCGATGACATGGACGCCTTCGTGGCGGTCATTCGTTGCCAGTCGACCAACCTCGCCGCCGAGGCCCTGCAACTCACCCAACCGGCCATCACCCGCCGGGTGCAGAACTTCGAGGAAGACCTCGGCGCGACCCTGCTCGACCGCAACACCAAGCCGCTCAAGCCAACCCCCATGGGCCTGCGGGTGTACGAGCAGTGCAAGGCGATCCTGCGCGAGATCGATTCACTGCGCGAGTTGGTGGCCAACGACGGCGCCCCCTCCGGCACCCTGCGCCTGGGCGTGCCGCAAACCCTGGGCGATGTGGTGCTGCTCGACGCTCTGGCGCAGATCCGCGAGGCCTACCCGCAACTGCGCACCCAGGTCAGCAGCGGCTGGGGCAGCAGCCTGATCGCGCGCATGGAAAACGGCGAGCTGGACGCCGCCGCCGCGCTGTTCCCGCCGGGCAAGATCTTCCCCGAGGGCATCGCCAGCCAGTCTATCGCGCGCATGCCGCTCAAGGTGGTGGCTGCCAAGGGCAGCGCCGGCAAACGCAACTACAAGTTGCGCGACTGCTACACCCGTGGCTGGGTGCTCAACCCCGATGGCTGCGGTTTCCGCGCAGGCTTGCAGCGAGCGCTGAGCGAACAGGGACTGAGCCTGTCGATCAACCTGGAGACCTTCGGCACCGAGCTGCAACTGGGGCTGGTGGCCAACGGACAAGGCCTGGGGTTGGTGCCCGAGCCCTTGCTGATGGCCAGCCGGCACCGCGATGCCCTGGAGGTCCTGAATGTGAGCGACTTCAAGCCGCAGGTGGATCTGTGGCTGTTCCATCCGCGCTATCTGGGGAACTTGCAGGAGCCGGTGGAGCTGTTTGGTGAGGTGGCGGGACATCGGTTGTTAGGGTGAAAGCGTGACGCCTTGCCCCGCGATAGCGGTACAACGCTGACATCGCCATCGCGGGGAAGCCCGCCACGCCCCTCTAAATGCAAATTACGCATAATTAGTAAAAATATAAATTCCATAAACTGATAATTAGCATAGAACAAAAAAGACTTTTACAGAGCTCATTCATACGAATACGGTCTTAGTCACACACCGTCATTCAGGGATGAACCCCCATGAGTCACCCTTCCGACAGCGCCCTGGCCGAACTCACCGAGGCCCTAGCGGCCAACGCCGAGCGCTACGATCGCAGCGCGCAGTTCCCCAAAGACAACTTCGACCTGCTCCAGCGCCACGGCCTGCTGGGCCTCACCGTACCCCGCGCCCTCGGCGGCGGCGGCGCGGACCTGGCCACCGCGCGCCGGGTGATCGGCGCGGTCGGCAAGGGTGACCCGGCCACCGCGCTGATCCTGGTGATGCAGTACCTGCAACACTTTCGCCTGCAAGACGACACCCGCTGGCCCGCCCACCTGCGCCAGCGCGTGGCCGACGACGCCGTGCGCCACGGAGCCCTGATCAATGCCCTGCGTGTCGAGCCCGAGCTGGGTACCCCGGCCCGTGGCGGGCTGCCGGCCACCGTGGCAAGGCGCACCGCCGAAGGCTGGCGCCTGAGCGGGCGCAAGATCTACTCAACCGGCAGCCATGGCCTGAGCTGGTACCTGGTGTGGGGCCGCAGCGATGACAGCGACCCGCTGGTCGGTGGTTTTCTGGTCCACCGCGATACCCCCGGCATCCGCATCATCGACGACTGGGACCACCTGGGCATGCGCGCCACGTGCAGCCACGAAGTGCGTTTCGACGACGTCCTGATCCCCCTCGACCACGCCGTCAGTGTCAGTCCCGCCAGCGCACCGCGCGCCGAACTTGATGGCGAGGGGCTGCTGTGGATGGCCGTGCTGCTGCCGGCGGTGTACGACGGCGTGGCCCGCGCCGCGCGGGACTGGCTGGCGCGCTTTCTCAACGAGCGCACGCCGTCCAACCTCGGCGCGCCACTGGCCAGCCTACCGCGCTTCCAGGACGTGCTCGGGCGCATCGACACCCTGCTGTTCGCCAATCAGAGCCTGCTCGATTCGGCCGCTGCCGGGCACATCGCCCCAAGTCATGCCGGGCAAATCAAGCACCTGGTCAGCGCCAACGCCATCCAGGCCGTCGAGCTGGCCATCGAAGCCGCCGGCAACCCAGGGCTGTCGCGGCGCAACCCACTGGAGCGGCATTACCGCGACGTGCTGTGCAGCCGCATTCACACGCCCCAGGACGATGTGGTGTTCGGCCAGGTCGGCCGCAACGCGCTGACGGAGGTCGCAGCATGAGCCGTTCGATCATCGCCAGCCAGTTGGACACCCAGGCCAACCAAGTCTTGCGCGAGCGACTGGTGGACCATGAGGTAATCGATATCCCCTTCGGCCAGTTACACGTCGATGTACCCGCCGATGTTTTCATTCTGCGCCCGGTGAACATCCGCGGACAGCGGGTCGACACCCCGCCGCCGGGCTGGCCGTGGAACCTGAAGTGGGTACAACTGGTGTCCTCAGGCATCGACTTCTACCCCGACTGGGTGTTCCAGGGCCCGCCGGTCACCAGCGGCAAGGGCGCCAACGCCGAGCACGTGGCCGAGTTCGCCCTGGCCCTGGTGTTCGCCGCCGCCAAGCAACTGCCGGAGCTGTGGGTCAAGGACGCCGACTGGCGCCTGACCCCACTGGCCCCGGTACGTGGCCGCACCCTGGGCATTCTCGGCTTTGGCAGCATCGGCCAGAGCCTGGCGCGCAAGGCGCAGGCCCTCGGCCTGCGAGTGCTGGCCCTGAGCCGCCCCGGCCACCCCATCGCCGAGATTCCCGGCGTGGAGCGTGCCGCCGATCTGCGTGAGCTGTTCGCTGGCAGCGACCACCTGGTGCTGGCCGCCCCGCTGACCCCCGCCACCCGCGGGCTGATCGACCGCCAGGTGCTGGCCCATGCCCGCCCCGGGTTGCACCTGATCAACATCGCCCGGGGCGGCTTGCTCGATCAGGAGGCGCTGCTCGACGCGCTGGACAGCGGCCTGATCGCCCGCGCCAGTCTCGATGTCACCGAGCCCGAGCCGCTGCCGGCGGGCCATGCGCTGTACCACCACCCACGGGTGTTCCTGTCACCCCACACCTCGGCTATTTCCGAGGACGGTTACCCGGCCTTCCTCGACGCCTTCATCGCCAACTTCCACCGCTACCGCGAGCAGGCGCCCCTGGCCAACCTGGTCGATACCGCGCGCGGCTACTGACCACCGGAGAACACACCATGACTTCACTGTCTGCCGTCACCAGCAATACCGCCCAGAGCGTTCGCCAACGGGTCAGCGCCGAGGAATGGGAAGTACGCGTCAAGCTGGCCGCCGCCTACCGCCTGGCCGCGCTGTTTCGCTGGACTGACCATATCTACACGCACTTCTCGGCCCGCGTACCGGGGCCGGAGGAGCATTTTCTGATCAACGCCTTCGGCTTGCTGTTCGATGAAATCACCGCCTCCAACCTGGTCAAGGTGGATGTCGACGGCACGATCATCGACGACCCGCTGGGGCTGGGCATCAACCAGGCCGGCTACGTGATCCACAGCGCCATCCACCGTGCCCGCCCCGACCTCAAGGCGGTACTGCACACCCACACCCGCGACGGCGCGGCGGTGTCGGCCCAGCGCGATGGCCTGCTGCCGATCTCCCAGCACGCCCTGGCCTACTACAGCCGCGTGGTGTACCACGACTACGAAGGCGTGGCGCTGGACCTGGACGAGCAAGAGCGGTTGGTGGCCAACCTGGGCGCGAGCAACATCCTGATTCTGCGCAACCACGGGCTGCTCACGGGCGGTGTCAGCGTGGAGCATGCCTTCCGCGAGCTGCACGGGCTGGAGCGGGCGTGCAATATCCAGGTGGCGGCCCAGGCTGGGGGCAATGATCAGCTGCTGCATGCGGCGCCGGCGGCGATTGCCAAGGTGCATGAGCAGTCCAAGCGGTTTTCCGACGGCCAGGGTGAGGGGATCCAGCGGCATTGGGATGCGCTGATTCGCCAGCTGGATCGGGAGGGGCGGGACTATCAGGACTGACTGAAGGCATCTGCTGCCAGTACCGGCCCTTTCGCGGGCAAGCCCGCGAAAGGGCCGGTACTGGCGAACTCCATCTTGATCAAGGATCACCCCATGCCCTCACTGCACCGCCTTTTCGCCATCAGTACCCTGGCCCTGGTCTTGTCCGGCTGCTCCCCCGCCGACAACACCGCCGCCAGCAAGACCCTCAACATCGCCTTCTGGGGCGACAACACCACCCTGGTCAGCGTCGACCCGTTCCAGGTCTACTGGCTGGAACACCGCGTGCTGCTGCGCAACGTCGCCGAGTCGCTCACCGACCAGGACCCGGACACCGGACGCATCATCCCGTGGCTGGCCAAAAGCTGGGAGATCGGCAGCGATGCACTGAGCTACACCTTCCACCTGCGCCAGGACGTCACGTTCAGCAACGGCGAGCGCTTCGACGCACACGCCGTGAAGACAGCCTTCGACAGCAACAAGGCCTTCGCCACGCAACTCCCCGCCACCTTCGGCGCCACCTACCTGGCCGGTTACGATCACGCCGAAGTGATTGACGACTTCACCGTGCGCCTGGTGCTGTCCAAGCCCAATGCAGGCTTCCTGCAAGCCACCTCGACCACCAACCTGGCGATCCTCGCCCCGGCCTCGTACAAGCTGACCGCCCAGGAACGCTCGCTGGGCAAGATCATCGGCACCGGCCCGTTCGTGCTCGAACACTACACGCCGGAAGTCGGCGCCAAGCTGGTCAAACGCGCGGACTACGCCTGGGCTTCGGCCAACGTGCGCAACCAGGGCGCTGCCCACCTGGACACCGTCGAGGTCAGCTACATTCCCGAAGAAAGCGTGCGCAACGGCCTGTTCCTGCAAGGCAAAGCCGACATCCTGTGGCCGCGCACCCCGTTCTCGGAGGTCGACCTCAAGCTGTTCCAGTCCAAGGGCGCGACCATCCAGAGCCGGTCGCTGCCGGGGCCTGCGCTCAACCTCTACCCCAATACCCGCAACAACCGCCTGCTGGGCGACCGCCAGGTGCGTCTTGCCCTGCAGAAAGCCATCGACCGCACCAGCTACGCGCACACCGTGTACAACGCCGAGTTCCCGGTGGTCAGCGGGGTGTACGACGTGACCACGCCGTACTTCAAGGCCCAGGCCGACAAGCTGGCCTACGACCCCAAGGGCGCCGAGCAACTGCTCGAAGCCGCCGGCTGGCACAAGGGCGAGGACGGCTACCGGCAGAAGAACGGCCAGCGCCTGACCCTGCGCTACAACCTCACCCCCGCCGAAAGCGCAGGCGATGTGCTGGTGCAGGACCAACTGCGCAAAGTAGGCATCGACCTCAAGCTCAATGTGCTGACCCGCGCCGAGTGGGTGGCCGGCAACACTTCCGGCAATTACGACCTGACGTCCACCTACATGACCCGCGCCGACCCGATCATCCTGCAGACCATCCTCGACCCGCGCGCCGCCAACAGCGCAACGCTGGCCACCAACAGCTACGAGCCGCACACCCTGCCCAAGGTCCAGGCGCTGTTCGACAGCGGCATCACCGCCACCGCCGACCCGCAGCGTGCCGCCGCCTACGGCCAGTTGCAGGACCTGCTGGTGGACGAGGCGGCAGCCTTCCCGCTGTACGAACGGGTCTGGCAGGCGGCCACCGCGCCACGGGTCAGGGACTTCCGCTGGACCGCCGAAGGCTTCGCCTTCCTCAGTGACATCCAGGTCGGCCAGCCATGAAGCGCTACCTGATCGGCCGCATCGGCCAGGCGCTGCTGGTGCTGTGGGGTGCCTACACCATCAGCTATTTCATCCTCTACCTGCTGCCGGGCGACACCCTGGCAATCATGCTCAGCGCCTCCGGCATGGAAGCCGACGGCCTGTCGCCCGAAGACCTGGCCAAGGCCCGCGCCTACTACGGGTTGGACAAGGGTCTGTTCGAGCAGTATTTCGACCTGCTCTGGCGCGCCGTGCACGGCGACCTGGGCCAGTCACTTTCGCTGGGCCGGCCGGTCACCGCGCTGCTGGCCGAGCGCCTGCCGCAGACCCTGTCGCTGGCCGGCCTGGCGATCGTGCTGTCGTTGCTGGGTGGCGTGGGCCTTGCCTACCTGACCGCCTACCTGCAATGGCGCCCGCTCAAGACCGCGCTGACCCGCCTGCCGTCGCTGGGCTTTTCGGTGCCGGTGTTCTGGATGGGGCTGCTGCTGATCCAGGTGTTTGCCTTTGGTCTGGGCTGGTTCCCGGCCACCGGCAGCCAGGGCTTTGCCAGCCTGGTGCTGCCAGCCGTGACACTGGCCATTCCCAGCGCTGCGGTGTACGCCCAGGTGCTGCAACGAGGCTTCCAAGGCGTGTGGCAGGAGCCGTACATCGCCACCGCCTTCGCCAAGGGCCTGAGCCGGGCGCAGGTGCAGGCCCGGCATGGTTTGCGCAACGCGGCGCTGCCTCTGCTCACGCTGGTTGGCCTGCAGGTGGGCAACACGGTGTCCGGTGCGGTGCTGGTGGAGACCATCTTCTCGCGCAACGGCGTCGGCCGCCTGGCCCAGGAAGCCGTGCTACGCCAGGACATTCCGGTGGTGCTGGCCATCGTCGCGGTGTCAGCGGCGGCCTTCGTGGTGGTGAACCTGATTGTCGATCTGCTGTACCCGTACCTCGACCCACGCATCACCCATACCGCCAAGGTGAGCTGATATGACTTCCGATACTCGCCTCTATCATCCAGTCCCCTCAACGGCTGCACAGCAATGGCAACGCCGCACGCGCTGGCAACGCCTGCACGAGGCCGTGGCCCCGCTGCTGCGCCGCCCCGGTTTCAGCCTGGCCTTGCTGGTAGTGCTGTTCGCTCTGCTGAGCGCGCTGGCTCCACAACTGCTGACCAGCTTCGACCCCTACGCCACCTCCCCCGCCGACAAACTCAGCGCGCCGAACCTTGTGCACTGGTTCGGCACCGACGAGCTGGGCCGCGACCTGTACACCCGGGTGGTCTACGGCGCGCGCTTGAGCGTGCAGGCCGCGCTGCTGGCGGTGGCCATCGCCCTGGCCGGCGGCCTGGGCCTGGGCGTGCTGGCCGGCTTTGCCGGCGGGCGCGTGGACGCCGCGTTGATGCGCCTGATCGACGTGCTGCTGGCCCTGCCCGGTCTGTTGCTGGCCCTGGCGATCGTCACCGCCATCGGCTTTGGCACGGTGCCGGTAGCGATTGCCGTGGGCGTCGGCATCATCCCCGGCTTTGCCCGCACCACCCGCGCCGAGGTGCTGCGCATCAAGACCCTGCCCTATGTCGAGGCCGCGCGTTTGGGCGGCGCCAGCTGGGCGCGCACGCTCCTGCGCCATGTGCTGCCCAATGCCTGGGGGCCAGTGGCGGTGCTCGCCACCCTGGACTTCGGCGCGGCCATCCTCGCCACCGCGGGCCTGAGCTTTCTCGGCTTTGGCGCTGCGCCACCGGCGGCCGAATGGGGCACACTGATCGCCAATGGCCGCCACTTCCTCATCACCGCCCCGTGGGTGTCCCTGTTGCCGGGATTATTCGTGGTGGCCGTGGTGTTCAGCCTCAACCACCTGGCGCGCAGCGTCGAGGAGCATGCCCGATGAGCCAGCCTGCGTTGATCGAGGTCCGCGACCTCAGTGTCAGCTACCACTTCGCCGGGCAGCGTACCGAAGCCGTACGCCAACTGTCGTTCAGCCTGAACCAGGGCGAAACCCTGGCCATCGTCGGCGAGTCAGGCTCGGGCAAGTCGACCCTGGCCAACGCCCTGCTGGGCCTGCTGCCGGGCAACGCACGGATCGACCAGGGCCAGTTGCTGGTCGCCGGGGTCGATGTGGCCACGGCCAGCGAGCCGGCCCGCCGCCAGTTGCTCGGGCGTACCGTCGGCCTGGTACCGCAGGACCCGATGGTCAGCCTCAACCCCACCCTGCGCATTGGCCGGCAGATCGCCGAAGCCCTGCTGCTGGCCCGCGGCCGGCGTTATCCGGGGCTGGACACCGATGTGCTGGAGCTGCTGACCCAAGTGGGCCTGGACGACCCGGCCCTGCGCGCCCGCCAATACCCCCACGAGCTGTCCGGCGGCATGCGCCAGCGGGTGCTGATCGCCATCGCCCTGGCCGGCGATCCGCGCCTGATCATCGCAGACGAGCCCACCAGCGCGCTGGATGTGACCGTGCAACGGCGCATTCTCGACCACCTGCAACGGCTGGTGGCCGAGCGCGGCATCTCGCTGCTGATCATCACCCACGACCTGGGGATGGCCTGCGACCGCGCCGACCGCCTGCTGGTGATGAAGCACGGCGAGTTGGTGGAGCACGCCTCGCCGCGTCAGGTGCTGTGGGGCACGCCACAGCCCTACACCCGCGACCTGCTCGCCGCTGCGCCCGCCTTCGTGCCGCGCCAGCGGCCGAACACGGCCCTGGGAGAAACGCCGCTGCTGCGTCTGAGCAACGTCGGCAAGCGCTTTGCGCTGCCGGGCAAGGACGCCAACTTCACTGCCCTGCACGACCTGAGCCTGGAGGTCAAAGCAGGCCAAACCCTGGCCATCGTCGGTGAATCGGGCTCGGGCAAGAGCACCGCGCTGCGCATCGCCCTGGGGCTGGAGACGCCCAGCCAGGGCCGTGTTGAGTTTGCTGGCCAGGACGTTACCCACTACAGCTGGCGCCAGTTCAGGCCACTGCGCCGGCGTATCCAGCTGGTGCAGCAAAACCCCTTCGCCGCGCTCGATCCGCGCTTCACGGTGTTCGACAGCATCGTCGAGCCGCTGGTGGCGTTTGGTGTGCTCAAGGGCCAGGCCCTGGAGCGCAAGGCGCGTGAATTGATCGCCCGGGTGCAGTTGCCAGTGCACTTTCTCGACCGCCTGCCGCGGGAGTTGTCCGGTGGCCAACGCCAACGGGTGGCGATCGCCCGGGCCCTGGCGCTGGAGCCGCACGTGTTGCTGCTGGACGAGCCGGTGAGCGCGCTGGATGTGTCGGTGCAGGCGCAGATCCTCGCGCTGCTCGATGAGTTGCAGCGCGAGCTGGGGATCGCCTATGTGCTGGTGTCCCATGATCTGGCGGTGGTGGCCAGCATGGCCGATCAGGTGCTGGTGCTGCGGCGCGGGCAGGTGGTGGAGCAAGGGCCGGCGCTGGAGGTGTTCAGCCGGCCGGCCAGTGCCTATACCCGGGAGTTGATTGCGGCGATCCCGGGGCATTCGCGCAGTGTGTTGCCGGTGGCGGTGTAAAGGCGGATCCCCTGATTTGCCTTGACGGCCCTGTCGCAAGCTCCCACAAGGTTCACACCGGACACTATGGGAGCTGGCGAAGCCTGCGACAGGATCAGGCAGAAACAAAAAACAATGCATATTATTTAATGTCTCAAATAATACTTATGCATAATTAGCTTAGAACCACAAAGCCTTTCACAACCCCCTCCCCTCCACGCTAACGTCCCCTTTACCAGTCCGACCCCACACCCGGCGGAGGCCTCCATCACCTGATTGCAGAAGGACTCCCCATGAGCAAGCGACAAATCAAACTCGGCGCGATGATCCACGGTGTCGGCCACGGCTGGGGCGAATGGCGACACCCCGAGGCGCTGGCCGATGCCAGTGTCAACTTCGGCTTCTACAAGCAGCAGGCGCAGCTGGCCGAGGCCGCCAAATTCGACTTCGCCTTCATCGCCGACAGCCTGCACATCCACGCCCGCTCCAGCCCCCACTACCTCAACCGCTTCGAGCCGTTGACCATTCTTTCGGCCCTGGCCGCAGTCACCTCGCACATCGGTCTGGTGGCCACGGTCACGGTCAGCTACACCGAGCCGTTCCAGGTCGCACGCCAGTTCGCCTCGCTGGACCTGATCAGCGGCGGGCGCGCCGGCTGGAACGTTGTCACCTCGTGGTTATCAGGCACTGCCGACAACTTCGGTAAGGCCGAGCACCCGCCGCATGCCGTGCGCTACCGCATCGCCCGCGAGCACGTCGAGGTGGTCAAGGGCCTGTGGGATTCGTGGGAGGACGATGCCTTCACCCGCAACAAACACACCGGCGAGTTTTTCGCCCCGGACAAACTGCACACCCTCGGCCACCAGGGCGAGTTCTTCAAGGTCAAAGGCCCGCTGAACATCCAGCGCTCGCCCCAGGGCCAGCCGCTGATCTTCCAGGCCGGAGTGTCCGAGGACGGACGTAACTTCGCCGCCCAGAACGCCGATGCGATCTTCGTCAGCCCCGAGTCGTTCAGTGACGCCCGCGCCTACTACCAGGACCTCAAGCAGCGCGCTGCCAAGCATGGCCGCGACCCTGAGCAGCTGTTTATCCTGCCGGGCATCCGCCCCATCGTCGGGCGTGACGAGGAGGAAGTACAACACCGCTACCAGCAGGCCGTGGAACTGGTGAGCATCGAGGATGCCATCGTCGCCCTGGGCCGCCCGTTCAACGACTACGACTTCAGCCAGCACGCGCTGGACGCGCCCTTCCCCGACCTGGGCACCCTGGGCGACAACAGCCACAAAGGCACCGCCGACCAGCTCAAGCAGTTGGCCCGGGACGAGCAACTGACCCTGCGCGAACTGGCCCTGCGCTTCTCGCGCCCGCGCCGCGACTTCGTCGGTACCCCCGAGCAAGTGGCCAACGCCCTGCAGGACTGGTTCGAGCACGGCGCCGCCGACGGTTTCATCATCAACCAGCTGCTGCCCGATGGCCTGCAGTACTTCACCGAGCTGGTGGTACCGCTGTTGCAGGCGCGCGGGCTGGTACGCGGCGAGTACGCAGGCGACACCCTGCGCGCCAACTTCGGGCTGGATGTGCCGGCCAACCGCAATACCTTGCGCCGCGAACAAAGCGCAGTGGCTTGAGACCGCCAGGGCTGCTTTGCTGCCCCAGCCCGCCCATACCCCCAGAAAAGGAATTTTGCTCCATGACTCTCGAATTCGTCGGCCTCATCGGCCCCCAGGAAGGCAGCGAATCCCAGGCCCCGCGCGGCCCGCTGGTAGACCTGGAATTCATCAAGGCGTTCTCCCAGGCCCAGGAATACGGCGGTTTCGACAAGGCGCTGCTGGCAGTCAACACCAGCGCGCCGGACTCGATGATCCTGGCCAGCTACGTGGCCGCGCTGACCGAGCGCATCGGCCTGCTGGTGGCCCACCGCCCAGGCTTCCAGGCACCGACCTTCGCCGCCCGCCAGTTCGCCACCCTCGACCAGCTCAGCCGTGGCCGCGCCTCGATCAACGTCATCACCGGCGGCGACAGCGGCGACCTGCAGCGCGATGGCGACTTTCTCGACAAGGACGCCCGCTACGCACGCACCGACGAGTACCTGGAGGTGCTGCGCAACACCTGGACCCGCACCGAACCCTTCGACCACCAGGGTGAACATTACCGGGTGGAAGACAACCTGACCCTGGTCAAACCGGTGGGCAAGCTGCCGATCTACTTCTCCGGCGCCTCCGACGCCGCCGTGGAGGTCGCCGCCAAGCACGCCGACGTGTACATGATGTGGGGCGAGCCGCTGGAGCAGGTGCGCGAGCGGATTGCCAAGGTCCGCAAGGCCGCCGCCCGCTACGGGCGCGAGAAGCACATCCGCTTCAGCCTGTCGCTGCGCCCGATCCTCGGCGCCACCGAGGACGAAGCCTGGGCCCGCGCCGAGCGCATTCTGGCCGACGCCAAGCAGAGTATCGGCATCCGCCAGGGCAACCGCCGCGAGAAGAACTTCGGCAAGAGCAACGTGGGTTCCGAACGGCTGGTGCAGCTGGCCGGCAAGGTGCACGACACCCGGCTGTGGACCGAGATCGCCGCGCTCGGCGGCGGTGCGGGCAACTCCACCTCGCTGGTGGGCACGCCGGACCAGGTGGCCGAGGCTGCGCACGCGTATTACGAGCTGGGGGTGAGTACCTTCTTGTTCCGGGGGTTCGATCAGTTGCGCGATGCGGTGGAGTATGGGCAGGCGTTGATTCCGCGGATCAAGGCGCTGGTTGGGCTGCGGGAAGGTGAGCGTAGCGCGCGTACGGCTTAGATCTTCATAACGGCAACGGCCCCTTCGCGGGGCAAACCCGCTTCCACGAAAGCACGACCGTTGTGCATCGTGGGAGCGGGTTTGCCCCGCGAAGGGGCCTTTTCATGTTGCCGCCAAATGAATGAACAACACATCACAAAATACAAATCACGCATTTAGTAAAACAAACATAATCATTAAATTACATAATTAACTTAGAACAAAAAAGCCTTTCCCAACCCACGCAAAGATCATTAAGTTCTGTAAACCGACCCCGACCTGGCGGAGGCAAATGGATTCGTGCCAACCGTCGTCGGGCCTCGCCATGCGTCCGCCTGCCCTGTTGCGCACATCCGAACCCAACTTCTCGGAGACCGCGACATGGGATTGTCCCGTAGAGATCTGATCGCCCGCCTCGCCGCCATCGGCGGCTATTCGGCGGCACTGGGCGCGCTGGGGCAGAACGCCCTGGCCGCCACCTTCGAACCCCTGCAACTGGCCGCCAACGGTGGCAACGGCAAGCGCGTGCTGATTGTCGGCGCCGGTATTTCCGGACTGGTGTCGGCCTACGAGCTGCGCAAGGCAGGCTTCAATGTGACCGTGCTGGAGGCCCGCGAGCGGGTCGGCGGCCGGGTCTGGACCCTGCGCCAGGGCGACCGTATCGAACACAACGACGGCACCACGCAGCGCGTGGAGTTCGACCAGGGCCAGTTCTTCAACGCCGGCGCCGCGCGCCTGCCCAGCCATCACCTGACCATCCTGGGTTACTGCCGCGAACTGGGCGTAGAGTTGCAGGTGCTGGTCAACAGCAGCCGCAACGCCCTGGCCCAACCCGACCTTGCCCGTCCACCGCTGCTGCTGCGCCAGGCGGTCAACGACACCCGTGGGCATTTCAGCGAACTGCTGGCGCGCAGCGTCAGCCGCAACAGCCTGGATGCCGAACTCAGCAGTGGCCAGCGCAAGGCGCTGCTGGACTTCCTCAAGGTCTACGGTGACCTCGACAGCCAACAGCAGTACCGCGGCTCGGTGCGCGCCGGCTACACCCGCTTCGCTGGCGCCGGCGACCAGACGCCGATCCAGCGCCAACCCGTGCCGCTCGATCAGTTGCTGGACAGCAACCTGCTACTGCCGCTGGTGTTCGACGAGATCCCCGAGTTTTCCTCGACCATGTTCCAGCCAGTGGGCGGCATGGACCAGATCCCCAAGGCCTTCTACCGCCAGGTCCAGGACAGCGTACGCCTGGGCGCCGAGGTGCTCGGGGTCGAAACCGGCGACACCGGCGCCAAGGTAGTGTGGCGTGATCGCAAGAGCGGCCAGCAGCACGTCGAACAGGCCGACTACGCCATCGTCACCCTGCCCTTGCCGCTGCTGGCCAAGTTGCCGAACAACTTCGACGCGCCGTTCAAGCAAGCCATCGCCAGCGCCGAAGGCGACAAGGCCAACAAGGTGGCCTGGCAGTCGCCGCGGTTCTGGGAAACGGATTTTCAGATCTACGGCGGCCTCAGCTACATCAACCACGAGGCGCGCACCCTGTGGTACCCCAGTGATCGTCTCAACAGCGCCCAAGGCGTGCTGGTGGCCACCTACAACACCGGTGGCGTGGCCCAGCAGTTCGCCGCCAAGCCATTGGCCGCGCAGATTGCCTCGTCGCGCCAGGCGGTGGAATCGCTGCACCCCGGTCACAGCCAGAAACTCGGCCGGCCGGTGGTGGTGAACTGGTCGAAGATCCCCTTCAGCGAGGCGCCGTGGATCGTCCACGACGAAGTCGCCCAGCCCGGCTACGACCGGCTCAACCAGCCCCAGGGCCGCACCTGGCTGGCCAGTGACGCCCTGGCCCATGGCGGGGTGGGCATCTGGCAGAACAGCGCCGCCGAATCCGCCCGCCGCGTGGTCAGCCTGATCGCCCGACACGCCAGCCAGACCACCCGCGGCGCTGCCGCCTGACCCTGCAGGAATTCTACCCATGCCTCGTCTTCTTCTACTTGCCGGAGTGCTCATGTCCCTGACCCTCAACGCCCACGCCGACGGCATCAAGCGCGTCGCGCCACCTGGCTCGAACTTCCCCATCTCGCAACTGGTCACGGTGCCGGCCGGCAGTCAGCTGACCTTCATCAGCGGCACCCTGCCGGATGTAGCAGACCCCAAGGCGCCCAAGGGCAGCGTCGCGGCCCTGGGTAATACCGAAACACAGGCCCGGTCGGTGCTGAAGAAACTGCGCGCAGCCTTGCAGAGCCAAGGCCTGGACCTGGGCGACATCGTCCAGTTGCGGGTGTTCCTGGTGGGCGATCCGGCCAATGGCGGCAACCTCGATTTCGCCGGACTGCAAGCGGCCTACACCGAGTTCTTCGCCACCGCCGATCAACCCCGCACCCCGACCCGCACCGCCTTGCAGGTGGTGGCCCTGCCGTTGCCGGGCGCGCTGGTGGAAATCGACGCGATCGCGGCCAAGGCGCCCTGAGCGCGCCACCCCGCCCAACAAGGAACTGCGTGCATGAAGCAAGTCTTTACCTCTGCCTCGTTACTCCCCATGGCCCTCGCCGCGGGGCTGCAAACTACCCCGACACTGGCCGATGAACCCAGTGCCCAGGCCCTGGGCACGGTGATCGTCACCGGCAACCGTGGCGCCGAGAAGCGCACCGTCACCACAAGCCCCGTGCCGATCGACGTGATCAGCGCCAAGCAATTGCAGGAGACCGGCAAGCCCGGCCTGATGGAAGCCCTGAGCGCCAGCGTGCCCTCGCTCACCCTGCCGGAAAAGACCGGCTGGGACGCCAGCGGCATGGCCCGCGCGCCAAACCTGCGCGGGCTCAATGCCGCCCAGGTGCTGGTGCTGGTCAACGGCAAGCGCCGCCACACCAGCGCCACCCTGAACATCAGCGGCATCAACGCCGGTGCTGCGCCCAGCGACCTGGACCTGATCCCCATCAGCGCCATCGACCATGTGGAGGTGCTGCGCGACGGCGCCGCCGCGCAGTATGGCTCGGACGCCATCGCCGGGGTGATCAACGTGATCCTCAAGGCCGATACCAGCGGTACCGCTGTGACGACTGCCGGCCAGGGCTACGACGGCAAGAAGCAGACCGTGCAGCAAAGCCTGAACAAGGGTTTCGAGATCGGCCGTGACGGCATCCTGCAGCTGGCGATGGATGCGCGCAGCCAGAACGACGACAACAAGGCCAGTGCCAACGGCTACAGCCAGGCCGAAGCGCTGGACCGCGCCGGCAAGGTCACCTACGGCGGCTACGGCACGCCGAAGATCAACCTGCTGACCCTGGGCTACAACGCCGAACTGCCCCTGCAAGACGACCTGACCCTGTATTCGTTCAGCACCTGGTCGTACCGCAAGGCCGAGCAGGGCCAGAATTTCCGTCTGCCGACCATCGCCAACACCATCACCACCGGGCCCAATGGGCGCCCGTCCGGCTACACGCCCACCTGGTACATCGAAGAGCACGACTACCAGGCAGCGTTCGGTGCCAAGGGCCTGGCCGGCGAATGGGACTGGGACCTGTCGAGCACCTACGGGCGCAACGAAGCCGCCCAAGGCACCTGGAATAACCAAAACCCTTCGCTGGGCGAGGCGACGCCCAACCACTTCGAGTCCGGCACCTGGGTCAGCTCGCAACTGACCAGCAACCTCGACCTGCACCGCAGCTTCGAGGTGGGGCTGAGCAAGCCGCTGGACTTCTCGTGGGGCCTTGAACAGCGCCGCGATACGTATCAGGTGCAAGCCGGCGACTGGGCCAGTTGGGCCGACGGCGGTTACTGCCCCACCCCAGGCAACTGCGCCGCCTCCGGCGCCCAGGTGACCAACGGCATCTCACCGGCCGAGGCTACCAGCGCGAGCCGCAACAGCTACGCCGGCTTCCTGGATGTGGGCTTCAACCCGTTGCCGCAGTGGTACTGGGGCGCAGCGGTGCGCTACGAGCACTACGACCGTGGCATCGGCGCCACCCGCAGCGGCAAGCTCACCACCCGCTACGAGTTCACCCCGGAACTGGCACTGCGGGCTACGGTGAGCAACGGCTTCCGTGCACCATCACTGGCCAACAGCCTGTTCAGCGCGCGCTCCACCACCTATGGTGTGGTCAATGGCGTGTATCAGTCGATCAACTACGGCGTACTGCCGGTGGACTCGGCGGCGGCCAAGGCGTTAGGAGCCGAAGCGCTCAAACCTGAAAAATCCACCAACTACAGCCTCGGCCTGACCTGGCAACCCAGCGACCGCCTGGCCTTCACCGCCGATGCCTACCTGGTCAACGTGCGCGACCGCATGACCCTCACCGGCACCCTGCTCGGCCCGGAAGTCACTCAGGCATTGCTGGACAACGGCATCGACTCGACCTCCGGCGGGCAGTACTTCACCAACGGCGCCGACACCCGCACCAAGGGCCTGGACCTGGTGGGCAGCTACGACCAGGATCTAGGCAGCGCCGGCACCGTGAAGTGGACCGCAGCGTTCAACTGGAACGACACCGAGATCCTCGATTACAAGCAAAGCGTGAACATTCTCGGTGCCCCCTACACGCTGATGGACCGCCAGGCCCGCAACCTGCTCACCGAGGTGCAGCCGCACACCAAGCTGATCCTGGGCGGCAACTGGCGGCTGGACCGCTACCGGGTCAACCTGGGGCTGACGCGCTATGGCTCGTGGCGCGAGGTCAACGCCGCCAATGATCGCTCGCTGGACCGCGAGTACAAAGCGCGCTGGATCACCGACCTGGACGTGGGCTACCAGCTGACCAAGGACCTGGAGCTGGCGGTGGGCGCACGTAACCTGTTCGATGTGTACCCCGAGCGCCAGGCACCGAGCAGCAAGACCATGGTCAAGGGGTATGGGGTGTACTCGCCGTATGGGTTTACCGGGGGGTATTACTTTGGGCGGGTGACATACAACTTCTGAAAAGGGGGGCTGCGTTGCAGCCCCGGCGATCTACCGGCTAAAACGCGGAATCGACAGCCCCAGGCTCTCGCGCAAGGTGCTGCCTTCATACGCCGTGCGATACACCCCACGCTCCTGCAACAGCGGCACCACCTCCTCGGTAAAGCGACGGAACTGCCCCGGATGCCCTATATAAATGTTGAACCCATCCAAAGCCCGCGCCTCGAACCATTCGGCCATCTTCGCCGCTACCGTCTGCGCGGAACCTACGAACGCGCCGGGACGCAACTGGCGACCGAATTCCACCGCCTGGCGCAGGCTAAAGCCTTTGTCCCGCGCCTGGTCGGCGATGCGCTTGGCATTGGTGAAGAAGCTGCTGCGGGCATACTCCAGGCTCTCTTGCGGGAATGGGGCGTCAAGCTCGTACTGGCTGAAGTCGTGCCAGCCGAAATTGCGCCCGAACTCCTTGAGCGCCAGCTCGAAGCTGTGATCGGCCTGGTGATAGTGCCGTTCGATCTCACGGGCGTGCTCGTCAGTATCCCCCACGTAGATCTCCGCGCCCGGCAGCACAAGCAACTGCTCCGGATCACGCCCCAGGCGTGCCGCGCGACCCTTGACGTCACGGTAGAACGCCTGGCCCTGCTCGATGCTGGCGGCATGCGTGAACACCACATCGGCGGTGGCCGCACCCAGGTCGCGACCCTGCTCGGAGTCGCCGGCCTGGAAGATCACAGGCTGGCCCTGGGGCGAGCGCTGGATGTTCAGCGGCCCCACCACCGAAAAGTGCTCGCCCTTGTGGTTCAGCCCGTGCAGCTTGGCGGGGTCGAGAAAGCGGCCGCTAGCGCGGTCACGGGGGAAGGCGTCGTCCTCGTAGGAGTGCCATAGCCCCTGTACCACTTGCACATGCTCCTGAGCCCGGGCGTAGCGGGTGTCGTAGTCGTAGTGTTCGTCCAGCCCGTAGTTGCCGGCGGTGCCGGCATCACCACTGGTGACCACGTTCCAGCCGGCGCGGCCCTTGCTGATCAGGTCCAGCGAAGCGAGCCGGCGGGCGACGTTGTACGGGGCGTTGTAGGAGGTGGTGAGGGTGCCAACCAGGCCGATATGGCGGGTGCTCACGGCCAGGGCCGACAGCAGGGTCAGCGGCTCCAGGCGGTTGAGGTAGTGCGAGGGGGAGCCAGGGGTGATGAACTGGCTGTCGACGATGAACATCAGGTCGAACAGCGCAGCCTCGGCCTGGCGGGCGATGTCGATGTACCAGTCGATGTTGACGCTGGCGTCCGCCGGCAGTTCGGGGTCCAGCCACAGGTTGTGCCGGCCGGGGCCGCCGCAGCCCATGGTCAGGGCGCCGAGTTTGATTTTGCGTTGGGTCATGGGGGAGTCCTTTGCAATCAAGGGGAGGCCTTCGCGGGCAAGCCCGCTCCCACAGGGATCTGCGCTTGCCTATGGGAGCGGGCTTGCCCGCGAAGAAGCCAGCGCAGAGCTTCAGTGCTGGCTGACAGCCGGCTGCTCGATAGCCGCACCAAACGAGGTATCGAACAAGCTGCTGGCCGGATACGTCTGGATCAGCCCGAGCCCGGCGAAGAAGTCCACGGTTTTCTGCGCGTCGACGATCACCTGCGGGTTCAGCGGCGCAAGGTCAGTGCGCGCACGGGCGAACCAGGCGCGGGCGATGTCGCGGTCAGCGCGGGTGCGCTTGGCCCAGGCGTCGGCGTAGGCCTCGGTGTGGGCCGGGTCGCTCAGGGTCCAGTCGCGGGCTTTTTTCAGCCGTTGCAGAAAGTCGGCGATCTGCGTGCGCTTGGCGTCCACCGCTTTGGCGTTGGCCACCACGAAACTCTGCGCCGGTATTACGCCTTCGGCAGTGGCCAGTACGCGGGCGCCCTGGCGTTCTTGCTGGGTAACGTAGGGCTCCCAGGTGGCGATCACGTCCACCGAGCCGCCATCCAGGGCGTGGGAAGCGTCCAGCGCGCTGAGGTAACGCAGCTCCAATGCATCACGCGGTACGCCGGCCTTGTCCAAGGCGCTGAACAAAAGTTGCTGGCTCCACGAACCCTTCCAGATCGCCGCGCGCTTGCCACGCAGGTCTTGCAGGCTGTGTATCGACGAATCCTTGCGCGCCAGAATCGCCACCCCTTCGAGGTTCTGGCGGCTGACCGCGATCACCTTGATCGGCGCGCCCAAGGCGCCCAAAAACAAGGGCGGTGCATCGCCCAGAAGGCCAATGTCAAGGCTGCCGACGTTGAGCGCCTCGGCCACGGGGGAGCCTGCGGTGAACTGCTTCCACTCCAGCTCATACGGCAGGTTGTCGAGTACCCCGGCCGCTTCCATCACCGCGCGGGCGTTGTAACTCTGGTCGCCTACGACCAAGGTCTGGGCGGCGGCGGCAAGGCTGAAGGTGGTGGCCAGCACAGTGACGGCCAGTTGCTTGAAGTAACGCACGGGGGTCTCCAGATGCCCGCTTGGGGCATGTCAGGGCCGATCCGCAGGTGCGGTCTCGTGGCAACGGTTTTATATCTTTTAAGTCTTACTCGATCGATTTTTATAATCTATAGATCAATCAAGCCGCTGTGAAATGCGCTTTGGGCATAACCTCATGCCTTCGGCGTAATGCGATTTGAAAGCAGAAACGCTCTGCTGTAAATGCATTGTTTGCATATTAGCTTATGATTATTTTGCATTTTGAGAATAGAAACAGGCTTTGCTAGGGTGATATGAAACCTGAACATCGAGCCTGAACCATGAGCCATAACCCGGAGCGCCTGCGCCACTTCATCGACAGCCTGGCCGAGTTGCTCGAACAGCAGCCCGACGAAGCCACCCTTCTCGATCGCGGCCGGGGCCTTCTGGCCAGCCTGGTGGCGCAGGACGACTGGCTACCAGACGACCTCGCCCAGCCCGACCCGCACCGCTACCAGCAGTACCTGTTGCACTGCGACTCGCGCCAACGCTTTTCGGTGGTGAGCTTCGTCTGGGGGCCAGGGCAGCGCACACCCATCCACGATCACCGGGTGTGGGGGCTGATCGGGATGCTGCGCGGCGCCGAATACTCCCAAAACTTCACCCGCGACGCCCAGGGCGCACTGCAGCCCAGCGGCGCACCGGTGCGCCTGGCGCCAGGTCAGGTGGAGGCCGTGTCGCCGCGCATTGGTGACATTCACCAGGTCAGCAATGCCTTCAGTGATCAGGTGTCGATCAGCATCCACGTCTACGGCGGCAACATCGGCGCGGTCAAGCGCGCGGTCTACGCCGAGGACGGCAGCGAAAAAGCGTTCATTTCCGGCTATTCCAATACCCGCCTGCCCAACATCTGGGACCTGTCCAAAGAGAACCCTGCCCCATGAGCACAGTCACCACCCGCCGTTACCAAGACATCCGCCGCGCCCTGCTGGCCCGCGAGGAACTGGCCCTGATCGATGTGCGCGAAGAGGACCCGTTCGCCCAGGAGCACCCGCTGTTCGCCGCCAACTTGGCGCTGTCGAAACTGGAGCTGGAAATCTTCGCCCGTGTGCCGCGACGTGACACCGCCATCACCGTCTACGACGATGGCGAAGGCCTGGCCGCCGTGGCGGCGCAGCGCCTGCTCGCGCTAGGCTACAGCGACGTGGCCGTGCTCGACGGCGGCCTGGCCGGCTGGCGCGCGGCAGGCGGTGAGCTGTTCCGTGACGTCAACGTCCCCAGCAAAGCCTTCGGCGAGTTGGTCGAGAGCGTGCGCCACACCCCCTCGCTGGCCGCCGAGCAGGTGCAGGCGCTGCTCGATGACAAGGCAGACGTGGTGGTGCTCGACGCCCGGCGCTTCGACGAATACCAGACCATGAGCATCCCCGGTGGCATCAGCGTGCCCGGCGCCGAATTGGTGCTGCGGGTGGCCGAGCTGGCGCCGAACCCGGCCACCCAGGTGATCGTCAACTGCGCCGGCCGCACCCGCAGCATCATCGGCACCCAGTCGCTGGTCAACGCCGGCATCCCCAACCCGGTGGCCGCCCTGCGCAACGGCACCATCGGCTGGACCTTGGCCGGGCAGCAGTTGGCTCACGGCCAGGACAAGACCTTCGCCCAGGTGAGCGCCGGCACCCGTGCCAACGCCGCCCGCCAGGCTCGTGCTGTGGCCGACCGCGCCGGCGTGCTGCGCCTGGAGCGCGCCGGGCTTGATGCCTGGCAGGCCGACGCCAGCCGTACCACTTACCTGTTCGATGTGCGCACGCCCGAAGAATACGTTGCAGGCCATCTGCCCGGCAGCCGCAGCGTGCCCGGCGGGCAGCTGGTGCAGGAAACCGACCACGTCGCCAGCGTGCGCGGCGCGCGCATCGTGCTGGTGGACGACGATGGCGTGCGCGCCAACATGAGCGCGTCGTGGCTGGCGCAGATGGGCTGGCAGGTGGCGGTGCTGGACGGGCTGTCGGCGGCTGATTTCAGCGCCGTCGGCGATTGGCAGGCGCCGCTGCCGGAGCTACCCAAGGCCAATGAGATCGGTGTCGAACAGTTGCAAGGCTGGCTGCAGGAAGACGGCACCGTGGTGCTGGATTTCACCACCAGCGCCAACTACGTCAAGCGTCATATCCCCGGTGCGCACTGGGCGATTCGCGCGCAACTGGCCGAAACCCTGGAACGGGTGCCACAGGCCAGTCGCTACGTACTGACGTGCGGCAGCAGCCTGCTGGCACGCTTCGCCGCGCGTGACCTGCAGGCCCTCACCCGCACTCCCGTTTACCTGCTCGAAGGCGGCACCACGCGCTGGATCGCTGCCGGGAAACCGCTGGAAACCGGCGAAACGCAGCTTGCCGTACCACGCAGCGACCGCTACCGGCGCCCCTACGAGGGTACGGACAATCCTCGCGAGGCGATGCAGGGGTATCTGGACTGGGAGTTTGGTCTGATCGCGCAACTCGAGCGCGATGGCACCCATGGGTTCAAGGTGCTCTGAACCTGAACGCAGGGGTTCACGGCAAACCGGTGCCGCCCTGCACACCTTTACGCAGGGCGGCTACGCCGTCACCAACCTCGTGGCGCGCTGCGACTTCATCGCTACTGACCGGTAGTTTCCGGTCGGTAGTCGCACGCGGTACGGACGGTGTTCGCCCAGAGCATGATGGGAACCGCTCAACCCGCCTACCCTACCTCCCTGTCTAAGGCGTAATCCTTGAAAACTAACCACCCGATCCCATGGGAGCACCGTACGTGCCTATCGACTTCAGACCCGCTCAAGCCTCGGACGCGCACGATATTGCGCGCTTCTTTCAACTGACATCGGAAGGCATGGCCGATTACATCTGGAGCAAGCTTGCCGCACCTGGAGAAGCATTGCTGAGTGTCGGTGCGTCTCGCTATGCCAGGGAACAGGGCGACTTTTCCTACAAAAACTGCCTGATGGCCACTTACGAAGGGCACGTCATCGGCATGATGCACAGCTATGCCTTGCGCGAGACCTCTGACAGGCCGGTCGAGACAGACCCGGTCCTCGCGCCGTATTCCGACATGGAAATACCCGACACCTTGTACATATCCAGCCTGGCCCTGGATGAGGCCTGGCGCAGCCAGGGGCTGGGCGTCCAGTTTCTTCGCCACGCCCAGCAGCGCGCTGAGGACGCTGGCCTGGATGGGCTATGCCTGATCGATTATGCAGAAAACCACGGTGCACGCCGTTTCTATGAACGTCACGGTTTTCAAATTGTTAAAACCTGCCAGATCGTTCCGCACCCGATGCTGGGCGTAACCGGTGAAGCCTATTTGATGTATCGCCCCAACCACAACGTGCTCGAGAAAAAACCATGAACAAGAAACTGACCGTGTTCCGCGAACTGGACATTCAACCGGTGCGCGACCTTCCCTTTTTTGAAGAGGTCGTGGAGGGCACCCCTCATACGCTGACGTCCAAGTACTATCACGATGAACAGCAAGGTCGTATTTCCGGAGAGTGGGAAGCCAGTACCGGAGCGTGGCGCATCGACTACAAAGTTTGGGAGTTCTGCCATGTCCTGAGTGGACGCTGTGTCATCGAGCTCGAGGGTTGCGCCCCCACCACATTGGCCGCTGGCGACACGTTCATTATCGAACCGGGCGCCAAGGGCAAATGGACCGTGCTGGAAGACATGAAAAAGAACTTCGTGATCCTCTTGCCCGCGAACTGAGCACAGGGTCACGTTTCATCGAGCGCAGCGTAAGGACAGTTTGCATGCTTGCCTGCTGGCGGCGCTCGAATGTTGTTCGGCAGGCCACAACAGCCCTCTAACTCTCAGTGTCCGCTTGGGTTGGGAGCGGTCACTTGCGAGCCGCACCTTTCACGCGGATGCCGCCAGTCCAGGAAATAGGGTTGCCTGGCACGGGTTACGCCCGTACTTGCGGGTCAAGCCCGCACTGATACCTCGTACCTTCAAGGCGTGCTTCAAACGCCTGGAGCCCTGCGTATATCTGTTGTAGCCCAGTGATTTGCCCCAGCACTTCGCGTTTCTTGTCGGCAATGGCCTTGCCCGCCAACTCCCACGGCAAATCAGCACCCTGATGCCTCGGCAGAATCGCCTGCAGTTCCTTCAGTTTGAAACCCAACTGCTGCGCGCATTTGATGAACGTCAGCAGCTCGACACTCTGCTGGTTGTAAACGCGGTACTGCCCCTGGCGCTCGGGCGGCGGCAACAGGCCAATCGCTTCATAGTGGCGGATGGTCTTGACCGTGGTGCCCGACAGTTGGGCGGCTTTGCCGATGTACATGAACGTCCTTTTCATAAGTGGGCGGCGCATCATTGCACGGCGCCAGCGGTTCGGGAACCTCATAGGCGCAGGTCAGCCGGCGATGCTTCGTGCCTGTTGGAGCCAGGTTTCGCGCCGCCGCGCGCTGGAGCCGAGCAGCGGACCGAACATCAGGGTACGCAGCGGTCTGATACCGCAAAACTGTAACGTGGTCTTGCGCACTTGGTGAAGGCCAGGCATGCGATACACCCAACGGTAGTACCACGGCGGTGTATCCATCGTCACCAGCAAATGCGCCGTACGGCCCTTGAGCAGTTGCTCGGGGAAAGCCTTGCCTGCCCTATACCGGAACGCGAAACCGGGCAAGAACACGCGGTCGAAAAAGCCTTTCATCAATGCAGGGATACCGCCCCACCAAATGGGGTAGATAAAGGCTAAGTGCTCGGCCCAGGTGATGTCGGCCTGAGCCCTGAGCAGGTCGGGCTCCAATGGCTGCGCTTGCCGGTAGCCGCTGCGCAGCACCGGGTCGAAGCTCAAGGTATCAAGCCGTAACACCCTTACATCATGGCCGGCAGTTCTGGCCGCCTCGACATAACTCTCGGTCAGCGCTGCACAGAAACTCTCGCCTGACGGGTGCCCCAGCACCACGAGTACTCGTTTGCTCATCATCACTTCATCCTGAACAGAAAGCGTGCAGGGTAAAGTCTGCCCCTAACGGGAGAGTCAACTGCTCAGGCTTTATCCCTGCCATGCGTATCCAGTCAATCGCTTGTGCATGGGTGTGCAGGCCAGCTCAAGCCCTGAAGGCAAGGTGTAGATTCCTTCAGCCTCCCGCTGATAACCACATCGACGGTAGAACGTAGTGGCATTGGGGACATGCTCACGCTCCTTGTCACGGGTGATCATGACCGGAGCCTGAAAAGCCCCGCCCCATTAGTGGCGGGGCTTAGGGTTACGTCAGGATTTACGCGCGCAACGTCCTATGGCCCGCCCAAGGCGGTCATCATCGGATGCTTCATCAAGGGTGTCAGATTTGGGGGCGGGTAAACCTAGCGCAGCGCAGCCAAAACGCTCCCCGCGTCGCTGACCTCGAACTTGCCAGGCGCTTCCACCGCTACGTGCTGGACGATCAGGTCGTCGACCACCATGGCATAACGCAGCGAACGGTGCCCAAGCCCGCGGGCCGAAAGGTCCTGGATCAAGCCCAGTGCGTCGCTGAACTCGCCATTGCCATCGCCGATCATCTTCACCGCATCGCCCACCTGCAGGCTGTTACCCCAGGCATTCATGACAAAGGCATCGTTTACCGAAACACAGAAAATTTCGTCAATGCCAGCCGCGAACAACGCTTGCGCCTGCGCTACGTAACCCGGAACGTGGCGTTCGGAGCACGTGGGCGTGAACGCGCCAGGCAAGCCGAAAATAACCACTTTTTTCTGCTTGCAGCGGTCGCGAACAGAAAAGGCATTCGGGCCGATCGCGCAGACGCCAGCATCGTTGTTGTATTCGTAAAGGGTAACGTCGGGCAGTTGATCGCCAGTCTTGATCATCGTTGTCTCCGGCATCAGGTGATGATTGAGCAAGCCATGATGCCGCAGTCTGGTCGAAATGTCCGGGGTTGCCGTACCGGATTGATTACCCTGTCAGCGGGCCAGTATCGCCTGATGATGGTCGATCGAAGGCACAGCGTCCTGAACGCGCCGAGCCGTCAGCCATTCGCGCATTCGCGCAGTATCGAAAATCTGCCCCTCCTCCATCATGGTCAGGATGAGCGTTTGGGACATTCGGTAACATCCACATCGGGAACAACACCGCGCTTCCCATCCGTGGGCGCATTCGACAGTTTCAGCCTGCCCTGCGCAGATCAGACAACTCATGTAAGCCCCCTTTTATTGTTCTTCCATGAAGGGTGGTTGCAAAGGCAAAAGAATAGTATGGCTTTGGATTGACATGAGATTTTCGTGCCAAGTCCAGAAATACCTTCAGCGCGCTTGAGAACCAGGCATGGCCCGAGGAGCGTTCATCAACTGAACAGGCTGTCATCCAAGGGCTCGCTCGGCGCGTCCATCAGGCACACGCCTGCTACTGGCCATGACACCCATCATGAGCAACGCTAAAAAACCTGTGAATTATCTTCAATACCTTTCATGTAGACGCCCTGCTTAAACTACGTCCTGATCATGCATCAGCATAAAGTTTGTTGAGCGAAGGCCCCAGAAGGTGCAACTGGACAGCACTGGAAGTGCTCGACCTCAAACATCAGGACACCGCGCACCATGAATACAGCACCTACATTCAGCCTCAAACGCATTGCCTTCGACGAACATTATCACCCTGCCGATAACACCCGCCTTACCACCAATTTCGCCAATTTGGCGCGGGGGGCGAACCGCCAGGAAAACCTGCGCAACACCTTGACGATGATAAACAACCGCTTCAACGCCCTGGCGCATTGGGATAATCCCGACAATGACCGCTACCACGTCGAGCTGGAAATCATCTCGGTGGAAATGAACATGGAAGCCGAACAGCACGGCACTACCCTGCCGTTGATAGAAATACTGAAAACCCATATTGTCGACCGCACGACCAATACCCGCATCGAGGGCATGGTAGGCAATAACCTTTCCTCGTACGTTCGCGACTACGACTTCAGTGTCCTGTTGCTGGAGCACAACAAGCATCGGGCAACCTTCAGCACGCCCGAGCACTTTGGCACGCTTCACGGCAACCTGTTCAAGTGTTTCGTAAATTCGCCAACCTACCAGCAGCACTTCAAAAAACCGCCGGTTATCTGCCTGAGTGTGTCGAGCAGCAAAACCTACTACCGCACCGAAAACCAGCACCCTGTACTGGGCGCTGAATACCAGCAGGATGAATACTCGCTGACGGACGAATACTTCAAAAAAATGGGTTTGAAGGTTCGCTATTTCATGCCACCGGACAGTGTTGCCCCGTTGGCATTCTATTTTGCCGGTGACTTGCTCGCGGATTACACCAACCTTGAGCTGATCAGCACCATCAGCACCATGGATACCTTCCAGAAGATCTACCGCCCCGAAATCTACAATGCCAACTCTGCAGCCGGCAAGGCCTACCAGCCCAGCCTGAAGCACCAGGACTACTCGCTCACGCGTATTGTCTACGATCGGGATGAACGCAGCCGGCTGGCGATCGAACAGGGGAAATTTGCCGAGGCGAACTTTGTCAAACCCTACCAGGCCACGCTTGAGCAATGGTCCGCTCAATACACCCGTTGAATCATTCAAAGTACAAGGTCATCGCTCATGAACACGCTACTCCCCACGTCCACTGCCGGCAGCCTGCCTAAACCGTCCTGGCTTGCCCAACCTGAAACACTCTGGTCACCGTGGAAGTTACAAGACGCGCAGCTTATCGAAGGCAAACAGGATGCCCTGCGCCTGGCCTTGCAAGAACAACAACACGCCGGTATCGACATTGTCAGTGATGGCGAACAAACACGTCAGCACTTCGTCACCACCTTTATCGAGCACCTGAGTGGTGTTGATTTCGAACAGCGGGAAACCGTTAGAATCCGCGATCGCTACGACGCGAGCGTGCCAACCGTGGTGGGTGCTGTCGCTCGACAGAAACCCGTATTTGTCGAAGATGCCAAGTTCTTGCGCCAACACACTACGCAGCCGATAAAGTGGGCGCTGCCTGGCCCCATGACCATGATCGATACCTTGTACGACACCCACTATAAAAGCCGCGAGAAACTGGCCTGGGAATTCGCCAGGATTCTCAATCAGGAAGCCCGGGAACTGGAAGCGGCCGGTGTTGACATCATTCAGTTCGACGAACCGGCATTCAATGTCTTCTTCGACGAAGTGAATGACTGGGGCGTGGCCACCCTGGAAAGGGCCATTGAAGGCCTCAAGTGCGAAACAGCCGTCCATATCTGCTATGGCTATGGCATCAAAGCCAATACTGACTGGAAAAAGACACTGGGTTCGGAATGGCGGCACTATGAGCAAGCCTTCCCCAAACTGCAACAGTCCTGCATCGATATCATCTCGCTGGAATGCCATAACTCGCATGTTCCAATGGACCTGATCGAGCTGATTCGCGGCAAGAAAGTCATGGTCGGCGCCATTGATGTGGCCAGCCATGCCATTGAAACACCGGAGCAGGTTGCCGACACCCTGCGCAAGGCATTGCAGTTCGTCGATGCCGACAAACTCTACCCGTGTACCAATTGCGGTATGGCGCCGCTGCCTCGTCAGGTAGCCAGCGGCAAGCTCAAGGCGTTGAGTGCAGGCGCAGCAATCGTGCGCCAGGAACTCGTCAACGCACGCTGAAGCCTGTGCAGACAAAAGCGCCAAATTGAGCTGACCCGTATTTTACCCATGATCGATTTACGCCACCTGCGAACCCTCCACGCACTGCGTGAAACCGACAGCCTGCACGAGGCCGCCGAGCGCCTGCACCTGACCCAATCAGCCCTGTCGCACCAGTTCCGCGACATGGAAGAGCGTATCGGCATGCCGCTGTTCGTGCGCAAATCCAGGCCGGTGCGCTTCACCAGTGCGGGGCTGAAACTGTTGCAGCTGGCCGACCAGGTGTTGCCGCAAATCCGCAGTACCGAACGGGACCTTGGCAAGCTGGCCGGGGGCTCGGCCGGGCGGCTGCACATCGCCATCGAATGCCACAGCTGCTACCAGTGGCTGATGCCTTGCGTGGATGAATTTCGCAGCGCCTGGCCAGAGGTGGAACTGGACCTCGCCTCCGGTTTTTCCTTCGCACCACTGCCAGCCCTGGAGCGCGGCGACCTGGACCTGGTAGTCACTTCCGACCCGGTAACACTGCCGGGCATCAGCTATGTGCCGTTATTCGCTTATGAGGCACTGCTGGCCATCGACAACCACCACGCCCTGCGCGACAAGCCTTACCTGGAACCTTCCGATATCGCCCACCAGACGCTGATCACCTACCCGATCGAACGCACTCGTCTGGATATTTTCACCCGCTTTCTCGACCCGGCCGACGTCGAGCCGGCACAGGTACGCACCTCGGAACTGACCGTGATGATGATGCAGCTGGTGGCGTCCGGGCGCGGCGTCTGCAGCCTGCCCAACTGGGCAGTGCATGAGTACAGCTCGCGTGGCTATGTAACCGCCAAGCGCCTTGGCGAACATGGCTTGCAGGCCAGGCTCTACGCTGCACTGCGCAGTGACATGCTGGAAGTGCCATACGTGAGTGATTTTCTGCTCACCGCCAAGGACATCTCCTTCACCACGCTGGCAGGTGTCAGCGTGGCGTCAGGGCCCGTACGCTGACAACTGCGCGGCCTTGGCGGACCACGCCCCAGTTCGGGTCAAAATCGGTAACGGGGTTCAAAGCGCCCTTTTTTGATGCACGCCTGGCTGTCGGCCCGGCGTTGCTCACTCGCAGCTAAAGCAAACACCGGCCCGTACTGACACGAATTACCCGCCCACATCCCGTGTTTCGCGGCGCTTCCCCCTAAACATCCCCGCTGCACTGCGTTTTCGGCACCTTCATTGCAATGCTTGTTGTGGTCACCGCACAGGTGATCAATCGCAACCGAGGCTCACGCGAGACACGGCACCCACCGACCCCAGCAAGGCAGCACCCTGAAAAACGCAGATGAACCGCAATGAAGCTGCCGGCAACGGCGGCAAGGAGTGGGTATGTCCCGGGCTTTTTTCAATGAGATGTACGAAGCGAACGGCAGTTGCCGCCCGCATTACCAGGAGTTCGCCCGCTGGCTGGCGAACACGCCGCTGGAGCTGCTGGAGCAGCGCCGACGTGAAGCGGACCTGTTGTTCCACCGTGCCGGCATCACCTTCACCCTGTACGGCGACAGCCAGGACACCGAACGCCTGATCCCCTTCGATATCATCCCGCGCAGCATCCGCGCCAGCGAGTGGCGCACGGTCGAGCGTGGCTGCATACAGCGTGTGCAGGCGCTTAACCTGTTCCTGCAGGACATCTACCACGACCAGCGCATCCTCAAGGCCGGTATCATCCCGCCCGAGCAGGTGCTGGCCAACGAGGGCTACCAGATCGCCATGCAGGGCCTGGACCTGCACCGAGGGCTGTATGCCCACATCGCCGGTGTCGACCTGGTGCGCGATGGCGATGGCAGCTACTTCGTGCTGGAAGACAACCTGCGCACCCCCAGCGGCGTCAGCTACATGCTCGAAGACCGCAAGATGATGATGCGCCTGTTCCCTGAGCTGTTTGCCGCCCAGCGTATCGCCCCCATCGACCACTACCCCAACCTGCTGCTGGACACACTCAAGAGCGCCAGCCCGCTGGACAACCCCACGGCCGTGCTGCTCACCCCCGGCCGCTTCAACAGCGCCTATTTCGAGCATGCGTTCCTGGCCCGGGAAATGGGCATCGAGCTTGTGGAAGGCGCAGACCTGTTCGTGCGTGACGAGCATGTCTACATGCGCACCACCGCCGGCCCGCAGCAGGTCGATGTGATCTACCGCCGCCTGGACGACGACTACCTCGACCCGCTGTCGTTCAACCCGGACTCGATGCTCGGTGTGCCGGGGCTGATCTCGGTGTACCGCGCCGGCAATGTGGTACTGGCCAACGCCGTCGGCACCGGCGTGGCCGACGACAAGTCGATCTACCCCTATGTCGACGACATGATCCGCTACTACCTGGGCGAAGAGCCGATCCTGAACAACGTGCCCACCTGGCAGTGCCGCAAGCCTGCTGATCTGTCCCACGTCCTGGCCCACCTGCCCGAACTGGTGGTCAAGGAAACCCAGGGCTCCGGCGGCTATGGCATGCTGGTTGGGCCGGCATCGACCCGTGCCCAGATCGAAGACTTCCGCGCGCGCATCAAAGCCCGCCCGCACGCCTATATCGCCCAACCCACCTTGTGCCTGTCCACCTGCCCGACCTTTGTCGACAGCGGCATCGCGCCACGCCACATCGACCTGCGCCCGTTTGTGCTTTCGGGCAGTGAAACCCGCCTAGTGCCCGGCGGCCTGACCCGCGTGGCGCTGAAGGAAGGCTCGCTGGTGGTCAACTCGTCGCAAGGCGGCGGTACCAAGGACACCTGGGTGGTGGAGGACTGAACCATGCTTTCGCGAACCGCTTCCGACCTGTACTGGATGTCGCGCTACCTGGAGCGTGCAGAAAACCTCGCGCGCATGCTTGAGGTCAGCTATTCGCTGTCGTTGATGCCCCAGGCCGGGCGCAGCGATGGCCATGCCGAGCTGGCGATGTCGCTGCTGGCATCCGGCACGCTGGACGACTACATCCGCCGGCACACCGAGCTCGACACCGAGCGCATGCTGCACTTCTTCGCCCTCGACGCGACCAACCCCAGCAGCATCTATTGCTGCCTGCAGGCCGCCCGCACCAATGCCCATGCGGTGCGTGGCCGCATCACCGCCGACATGTGGGAAAACATCAACGCCACCTGGATCGAGATGCGCAATATCGCCAGCAATGGCCTTGGCCGCTATGGCATCAGCCAGTTCTGCGACTGGGTCAAGGAGCGCTCGCACCTGTTCCGTGGCGCCACCTCCGGCACCATCATGCGTAACGATGCCTACAGCTTCATTCGCCTGGGCACCTTCCTGGAGCGGGCGGACAACACCCTGCGCCTGCTCGATGCGCGCTATGAAATGTTCGGCGAAACCTCCGAAGAGGTGAGCGACGATTCCGCCCGTGGTTATTACCAGTGGAGCGCCTTGCTGCGTGCGCTGACCTCGTATGAAGCCTTCAACGAGATCTATCGCGCCGCCCCCAGCGCGCGGCCGGTGTCCGAGCTGCTGCTGTTGCGGGTGGATGTTCCACGCTCGCTGCATGCCTGCATCGAGGAACTGGACCTGATCCTGGCCGGTCTGCCGGGCAGTAGCGGGCGCGCCGCCCAGCGCATGGCCGCCGAACTCAACGCGCGCCTGCGCTACACCGCCATCGATGAAATCCTCGATGCAGGGTTACACCCCTGGCTGAGCGACTTCATCGGCCGCGTCAACCAACTGGGCCAGGCGGTCCATCACTCCTACCTGGAGGTTGTATGAAACTGTCCATTCGCCACGACACCACCTACAGCTATGCCAGCGATGTCAGCAACAGCATCCAGTTCCTGCGCCTGACGCCGCGCAGCAGCGCACGCCAGCGTATCAATGAATGGCAACTGGGCCTGCCCTGCAAGGTCAAGAGCCAGATCGACCCGTACGGCAACATCCTGCATGTGCTGACCCTGGACAAACCCCACGGCCACCTGGCGCTGACTGCCAGCGGGCAGGTAGAGATCGACCCGGACTGCGAGCAGGAGGCCGAAAGCCAGTCTCCCCTGCCATTCCTGCGTGTCAGCCGCCTGACCCAGGCCGATGACACACTCAAGGCGTTCGCCACCCGGCAATGTGGCCAGCACCGCGACCGGGCGGCACTGACGGGGCTGATGCAAGGCTTGGCCGAGCACATGCCCTACAGCCCCGGGGCCACTTCGGTGGGTACCACCGCGATCGAAGCATTCAACGGCGGCGCCGGGGTGTGCCAGGACCACACCCACGCCTTCCTGGCCTGCGCCCGCAGCCTGGGGGTGCCGGCACGCTACGTTTCGGGCTACCTGTGCACCGAGGACGAGCAGCACCTGGCCAGCCACGCCTGGGCAGAAGCCTGGATCGACGACGCCTGGTACAGCTTCGACATCACCAACCGCCTGACGCGGCCAGACCGTCACCTGAAGCTGGCGGTTGGCCTGGACTACCTCGATGCCTGCCCGGTCCGGGGCGTGCGCCGCGGCGGCGGTATCGAATCGATGCAGGCCAGCGTTCACGTACACCGCCAGTGACACGTTTGCTGCAGGCCGGTCTTGCCGCGCAGGTGCGGCAAGACCACTCCATACCCAATACAAGGGAAACCGCATGACTTATTGTGTTGCCATGCACCTTGAGGACGGGCTTGTCTTCATCAGCGATTCACGCACCAACGCCGGCATTGACCAGATCTCCACCTTTGCCAAGTTGTTCGTGTTCAGCGTGCCGGGCGAGCGGCTGATCGTGCTGCAGACCGCCGGCAACCTGGCAACCTCGCAGTCGGTGGTGAACCTGCTGCAGCAACGCAGCCAGGGCAGCGGCCCTCACCTGCTGAACGTTGCCACGCTTTACGATGCAACGGTGCTGGTCGCCGACACCCTGCGCGAAGTGGTCAACCGTGACCGCAGCAAGCTTACGGGCGACATCGACCTGAGCAGTTCATTCATTGTCGGCGGCCAGATAGCCGGCGCCCCCATGGCCATCTACAACGTCTACGCGCAGGGCAATTTCTTCCAGGCCACGCCAGACACCCCGTTCCTGCAACTGGGCGAAAGCAAGTACGGGCGGCCTATTCTCGACCGCAACCTGCAATACCAGACGCCACTGGATGAAGCGTTGCGTTGCGGCCTGATTTCGTTCGATTCCACCATCCGCAGCAACCTGTCGGTGGGCATGCCGCTGGACTTGCTGGTGTATCGCAAAGGCAGCCTCGAAAGCATGACGCGCAAGCGCATCACCAACGAGGATGCCTATTATCAGCAGATTCGCAGGCAGTGGAGTGATGGGTTGAAGCGGTTGTTGGCGGAGCTGCCTGCACCGCCTTATGGCTGAATGAACACACGGCTCGAAACATCTGCTGCCTGTGCAGGCCTCTTCGCGGGCAAGCCCGCTCCCACAAGTACTGCGCATAACCTGAAGGCTGCGATGATCTTGTGCATGCTGTGAGGAGTCATCGTTTGAGTCTCACCGGCCACTGAGCTCTAATTGGGCGAATACTGCGCTACTGGTGAAACCATGATTCACGGAAAAACCCTGGAAGCCTGGCAAAAAAGCCACCCGATCATCGCCGACCTGGTTGCCCTGAAAGAAACCAGCTGGTTCAACCCTGGTATCGCCAAGGCTGCCGAAGCCCTGCACGACGTAGGTCTGACGGCTGACGACGTGCAAGCGACAAGCGCGCGATTGCAGCGTTTCGCACCCTACCTGGCCACTGTGTTCCCTGAAACGGCAGCTGCCGGCGGGGTGATCGAGTCGCACATCACCCCGCTGCCGCAGCTTCGCCAACGGCTTATCGAGGAAGGCTCACTGCAAAACGTGGGCAGCCTGTGGCTCAAGGCTGACAGCGACTTGCCTATCTCCGGATCCATCAAGGCCCGGGGCGGCATTCATGAAGTGCTCAAGCACGCCGAAGACCTGGCCTTGGCGGCCGGTTTGATCACCCCGTCGGATGACTACACCAGACTGGCCAACGATGAGGCCCGCACATTCTTCAGCCAGTACAAGATCGCCGTGGGCTCGACCGGCAACCTGGGCCTGTCGATTGGCATCATGAGTGCCAAGCTGGGCTTCCAGGTGAGCGTGCACATGTCGTCTGACGCTAGGCAATGGAAGAAGGACAAGCTGCGCGCCAACGGCGTAACGGTGGTAGAGCACGCCTGCGATTACAGCGTGGCAGTCGAGCAAGGTCGCCAGCAGGCAGCTTCAGACCCCAGCTGTTATTTTGTCGACGATGAAAACTCCCCGCAGCTGTTCCTCGGCTATGCCGTAGCAGCCGAACGGCTGGCACGGCAGTTCGACGAGGCCGGCATCCAGGTGAACGCTGATCATCCATTGTTCGTGTACCTGCCGTGCGGCGTAGGGGGCGGCCCCGGCGGTGTCGCATTCGGGCTGAAGCTGGTGTTCGGCGATGCGGTGCATTGCATCTTTGCCGAACCCACCCACTCCCCGTGCATGCTGCTGGGGGTGTACACCGGCTTGCACGATGAAACCCGTGTGCAGGACTTCGGCATCGACAATATCACCGCCGCCGACGGCCTGGCGGTCGGGCGCCCATCCGGGTTTGTCGGCAAAGCCATGCAACGGCTGATTGATGGTTACTACACCGTGACCGACGAAGAACTGTACCGCTTGATGGTCATCGCCCACGAGCAGGACAGGGTCAAGCTGGAGCCTTCTGCGCTTGCTGGCGTACCTGGCATGGCACGGGTGTTACAGGCAGACGAGTATCTGGCTCGCCAGGGCTTTACCCCAACTCATCTGCAAAATGCCACTCACCTTGTGTGGGGAACGGGCGGCAGCATGGTTCCAGAAACCGAGTTTGAGGCTTATCTGGCGAAAGGCCGCAACCTGTAGGCTACGCTTGTCACGGCCCTTGAATGGGTTGCCTGTACTGGCCTCTTCGCGGGTCCAGGGCGTCACGGTCTTCTGGTTGGTCTGGAAGATCGCCCCCGGCGCCCGCGTTACTCCCCTGCCCTGCACTTCGCGGGTCAGCACGGCAGTGTCGTCGATCCCCGGAAAGCGCGCCCACAGGTACAGGCTTTGCTCCGGCCGGCAGAACACCTCGGCACCTAGTTCGTCCAGCACCCGCAGCCCACCGGCGGTGGCTTCCCGCACCCGGTCCTGCAGGCGCATCAGGTGCCGCAGGAAGTGCCCTTCGCTGAGGATCACATCCGCCGTGCGTTCGCACAGTTCCGAACAACTGGTGTGCAACATCATCTGCAGGTCGGATAATCGTGAGTTATCCGCTGTCGATCTTGTAGTAAAGCGCCGCGAACCGGGTTTGCGGTTCGCGGCATTGCTCAGGCGATCAGCACGGTATACCCGCCAGTGGCCAGACAGGCGCTTGCGTCTCTTTGACCTGGCTGCGTTTTCGCGCCCACTGGGTCAGGCCGGCCATCAAGGCAAAGCCCAGCAGGATCATGACCGGGTAGGCCAACAGCAACTCGGTCAGCGAATATTTCCACGCCAGCGGCCGACCGACACCCAACATCGCCGCATACAACCAGGACACGCCCGACAGCGCGCCGGAAAACAACGCGAACATGCGCACGCCGATATTCAGGTCGAGCAAAGAACCTGCCTTGAGCAAGGCCGGCAATACATAGCGATGCAACAACATGCCATTGAACGTCAACAACAGGACAATAATAATCTTGGCATGAAGTTTAGGGTTGGCAAAATAGCTCATGCCCTTCTCAAGATAATCAATACCAATAACAGCAGCGCCTGTGAGCCACAAGAATATCAAGGCATTGGACACAGACGTTTGCAAACGCGCCATATGTTGACCGTCATGCCCGGCCTGTTTATGACCTTTGAGCAAGTCCCTGACCATCTCGGCATCACTGGCAAACACTAGCCCGATGGCGACACAGCAGGCCAGCAAGTGAACATAAATAACCGACAACCGCACCAGCTCCATGGATTCTTTCTGCCCGAACAGGCTAATAATTGTATTAATCTCCACGACGTCTTCTCCACGTAATGCATTAGCGCTAGAGGGCCTTGCAACAGACGTGCGAACGCGTTGATCGCAACGGCAAGGCCCGATTCATATCGTTAATTGAAACAGCGGATTGTTACTTCACACAGTGGCTCAGCCGTTGAACCTCGGCTGGGCATGGTGTTACTCCATTGTTCAGCGGTAAAAAAAATCCCCATATGCATCCCTGCGATGCAAATGAGGTTGAACGTCCATTATTACCTGGGGAATGGGGCGAAGTGCAGTTCTGGAGGAATGCACCTGCTGACTAATAGGAGCCGCCAGCAGCAGAATCGTTCACTTCTCGAACACAACCACCGACCAGCGGTATTTAAGACCACATTGATTAGCACCCTAACTTTTTTGCAAGCTGACCGAATGGAAAGTTTTATTACTACGGGATCCAAAACCCCACAGCAGCTTCTGATCGCTCTGGTTCGCTGCTTGCACTCTACTGACCGTCACCCAGGCTCACTTCTGGAGCCGGGGATCGTGACGAAATTGGCACTCAGTGGCCGGCTTGGGAGACGCGTTTGCCTATGGGCCGAAGAACGTCCAGTCAGGCCTACGTCTGCAACATAGATCACTCACGCTCTGAAAAATCGGATCGGCTGTCACCAACACCTGCGCAAGGCCAAGCACTACAAACCATTAAGAATACTGACAACGTCGCCAAGCGAAAACTGGCATTTTTGTCAGTTGTGCCTGATTCGCGCCGGGGAGTACTTTGTGGTAAAACCACAGGAAACTAGGCCTATGTTCAAGTTATATCTTCCCTTGGGAGCAATGCTGATTGCTGCCTCTCTCAGTGGCTGTTCCAATATAAACAAACAATCAACCAACCAATCAATCAATCAATCAAGACGTCATTCAAGCAGTAGACACAGGATGCGGATCGACTGATACCACCACATTCGAAAGTTATATTTCTGGCAACTGGCAATCTGGCCACCCCGTCCAGAAACTACTGATAACATCAGACCCCCAACCCTATAGGTATTACCGGGACGATGGCAGCAATGACATTGGAGAACCTATCTGGCGAAACACAATGTCAGTCATCATGAACATGATGAACACACAACGCAGCGGCAGCGAGTACTTCCCGCTCATCATCAATGGTGATCTCACAGAGTTCGGCCACGGCAATGAGCGGCGTAGCTTCCGGGAACAGATTGTAAAGGCTGAGGGATCGCAAAAGGGGCCACTCTTCCTGCCCGGGCTCGGAAATCACGACTACGCAAACAATGTGAACGACTGTGCAAACAACGGGTGTGCGCGAGACGCTGTCTGCGACCATATTATCTGGACCAAGACCATCCAGAACAAATCATCGGGTGTCAGTTTCGACCATAGCGTCAAAAAAGAGGGAAATGAAACAGTCCACAGGGGGTCGCTCGCTTACTCTTTCGATATTGGTAACCTCCATGTGGTGCAACTCAACCTTGAACCTACCTACACTGTAAACTTCCACACCGGGGACCCTATCGCTGGCACACGCTTCATCATCAGCAGCTCCATGGCATGGCTTGAAAACGACCTGACGGCTGCGAAAGCGCGTGGCAAATATACGATCGTCAACATGCATAAATACGGCAACTGGAAGGATGACAGTGTTCGCACAGGCAAGTTCGCTGATCTCGTCAAAAACAATAAGGTCGTTGGCATTTTTGCAGGAGACATTCATTTGGATTTAGGGAAAATAGGCGTATTAGGGAAGGTGCCTGTATTCCGAAGCGGCGCCCTGATGAATAAAACCTGGCTAAGGCTTTTATTTGACTGGAACAACCATATTCTTCAAGTCGACAGTTACCAACATGTAACCCACAAAGGAGAGTACAAATACAACATTGATACCTTCGCAGAGTTAACCCCGCCCCCTGCCCGTACAGTCAAGGTCAAACTGTATTCAAACAATAGTTTTGGCGGCACACTTTGCGAGATGGAACTGACGCCCGGGGCGATGAAGACTATATCCAAGCTCTGTCCCGGCTTTCCTCAGCGGGCGGGCGCCTCATTGAAAGTCACGGGCCTTTCAGGGCCACTTTGTCTAACGGTCCCTTACACCTTGAACAACCGATGCTTCAGAGGCACATACTCAGGTACATTTGAAGTACCTAACCTTACTGCTTGGCCAAGCCTTCCTGCAGGTGTCACACACACGCGGGGTGGCATTGATAACGGCTATAAGCAGATCAACTACTGACCCGTCAGCAGAATGCCGAAAGTGCGCTAGATGGCGCGCTTTCGGCAGTGCTCTATTGGTTTAATGACATTGCGGCCTCTCTCAACAACTGACTCAACACTGCCCGCAATTTCCCCGGTTTGACCGGTTTGTTCAGCAACGGCGCGCCCAGTTTCTGCAACGAACGCCGGCACTGGTCGCTGCGGTCTGCGGTAATGATCACCGCCGGTATCGCAACCGCAAAATGCTCACGCAAGTGCTTGACCACCTCGCAGCCCACCACACCATGGTCGAGGTGGTAATCGGCCAGGATCAATTCCGGAGCCCGCCCCTTCAACGCCAGCAAAGCTGCCTCCTGATCGGTTGCAGTGACCACTTCACAGCCCCACTGCCCCAGCAACGCGCCCATGCTCTCGAGGATGCTCACTTCGTTGTCCAGCACCAGCAAGCGACGGCCCGGCAGCGGGTTGCCGGCACTTGGCAGCGGCACAGCCTGGTGAACGGCCAGTGGCACTTCTTTGCCAATCGGTACCTCGATACTGAACATCGAGCCGCGCCCCGGCCATGAACGCACCTCGATCCGGTAACCCAGAATCTTGGCAATCCGTTCAACGATAGCCAGCCCCAGCCCCACCCCTTTGCGATCCGCAGCGCGGCCGACGTCCAATTGGTTGAATTCGAGGAAAATGGCATCCAGCCGATCCGCCGCAATGCCCCGGCCGGTGTCCCACACCTCAAGCCGCAGATGCTCGCCACGGCGCCTGGCCCCCAGCAGAATCCGGCCTTCGTCGGTGTAGCGGCAGGCGTTGCTGAGGAAGTTGCGCAAAATGCGCGTCAGCAACCGCAGGTCGGTGCTGATGGCATGGTCAGCGATGCGCGCGTGCAGCTTCAGGCCTGCCGCGTCAGCCACTGTGCAGAACTCCGAGACCAGCGGCGCAAAGACTTCGTCGAGACGGTACACGGCCACGTCGGGTTTGACCGCTGCCTGGTCGAGCCGGGAAATATCCAGCAGGTCGGTCAGCAGGTCTTCGGCACCTTCCAGGGCCTGGTGCGTACGCTCCACCAGCACATGCTCCGCCTCTGGCAATGGCCGCTCGCGCAAGGTGGAAATCAGCAAGCGGGCGGCGTTCAGCGGTTGCAGCAAATCATGGCTGGCGGCGGCGAGGTATTTGTCCTTGCTGCGGTTGGCGGCTTGCGCGGCATCCCGGGCCTCCAGCAATTCATCGGTACGCGCAGCAACCCGTTGCTCCAGTTCGTCGTTGAGCTGTTGCAAACGCTGCTGGGCCTGCTTGCGTTCGGTGATGTCGGCGACAAAACCTTCCACCAGCCCTTCCTGCCCGGGCTTGAGCAGCAGGTTCATCAGCACATCGAGGTGGCTGCCGTCCTTGCGCCGCAAGCGGGTTTCGTAGCCATGCAGGCTGCGGTCACGGGCGAGGATCGCGGTAATCGCCTGCAATTCTTCGGCACCGCCGTCAAACAGGTGAGCGGCCAGGTCAGTCAGGGAAAACAGCACGGCTTGCGGGTCGTCGTAGCCAAGCATGCGCGCTAACGCCGGGTTGGCGGCCCGCATGCCGTCCTGCAGGCTGGCCTGGAAAATGCCGTGCACGGCGTTTTCGAACAGCCATTTATAGCGGTTGCGTTCGGCCTCCAGTTCGTCCAGGCGGGCAGAAAGCTCCGGATAGTGGCTTTTGCGCGCGGAGTGGTCGCCAAGCCCCAGCAGCCCGGCCAACGCCCGCTGCTGCTCGTCAGAGGGCCTCGCCATAGACCACCTCGACATCACGCTGGCTCGACGCGCGGGGATTGGTGAGAATGCACGGGTCATCCATCGCATGCTGCGACAGGAACGGAATATCAGACGTGCGCACGCCGTGCAGGCCCAGGGTTTCGTGGAAGCCGATGGCGTGCTTCAGGGCGATCAGGTGGTCCACCAGGCGCCCGCAAATCTGCCGGTGGTTGAGGCCACGGCAATCGATGCCGAACACCTCGGCAATCACCTTGAAGCGCTCCGGCGCCGAGCTGTAGTTGAACGCTACCACGTGCTCCACCAGCACGGCGTTGCACAAGCCATGGGGCAGGTCCAAGAAACCGCCAAGGCTGTGCGACATGGCATGCACTGCACCCAGGATCGCGTTGGAAAACGCAAGCCCCGCCTGCATGCTGCCCAGCATGATCTTCTCGCGCAGGGCGATATCGGTGGGGTTGGCGATCATTTCCACCAGGTTGCCATTGATCAGGCGCATGGCTTCCAGCGCGTGGGGGTCGGTCAGCGGGCCATGGCCGGTGGACACGAAGGCTTCGATGGCATGCACCAGCGCATCGATACCGGTACAGGCCGACAGGAACGGGTCCATGCTCAGGGTGGTTTGCGGGTCGATCAGCGATACATCCGGCACCACCGCCTTGCTGACGATGGAGAACTTCATGCGTTCCTGCTGGTTGGAAATGATCACGAACTGCGACACGTCCGCCGAAGTGCCGGCGGTGGTGGGGATCAGGATCAGCGGCGGGCTTGGCACGCGGATCATGTCCACACCTTCGAATTCGAGGATGCTGCGCCCATGGGCAACCACGATGCCGATGGCCTTGCCGCAATCCATCGGGCTGCCGCCACCCACGGCGACGATCACGTCGCAGTGGTTTTGCCGGTAGATCTCGGCGCCGAGCATCACCTCTTCCACCCGTGGGTTGGGCGATACAGCCGTGTACAGGCAGTAGTCGATGCCCTGCGCCTGCAGGCTGGCTTCCACATCCGCCACCCAGCCGGCGGCAATCACGCCGGGGTCGCTGACCACCAGCACCTTGCGGGCGCCGAAGGTTTTGGCGTAATTGGCAACGTTATGCCGGCAACCGGCACCGAAGATGATTTCAGGCGATACAAACTTGCGAAGCGGGCTGAAACTCTGGCTCATCGTGAAGCCTGTTCTTATTGTTCTGGAAGGTAACTGCCAGCGTAAAGCATCCCGCAGCGAAAGCAACCAGACCAAAGCGTGGCACTGGCTCCACCACAGGTAATCAGGAGGAACCGGCCACCGTGGCGATGGCCGGGCGGCACATCAGCGATTGGCGAAATACATCGTCACTTCAAAGCCGATGCGCAGGTCGGTAAAGGCGGGTTTATTCCACATGGGCAATCCTCTTCTTATGCCGGGGGATTCCGGTAGAGGCATTAATGCACGGGGACGGACTGAGCCGAATGCTACTTTGGAAGGAAGTTGCAGGGTGCGTTGGTAGGAGGGAGAAGACACCTGTGCCGACCTATTCGCGGGTAAACCCGCTCCCCCAGGTACCGCACAAGTCTTGAAAATTGTGCAATCCCTGTGGGAGCGGGTTTACCCGTGAAGAACGCGATGCGGTTTAGAAGAAGCCCAACGGATTGATGTCGTAGCTCACCAGCAAGTTCTTGGTCTGCTGATAGTGGTCAAGCATCATCTTGTGGGTCTCACGCCCCACCCCCGACTTCTTGTACCCGCCAAACGCCGCATGCGCCGGGTACAGGTGATAGCAGTTGGTCCACACGCGGCCAGCCTTGATCCCACGGCCCATGCGATAAGCACGGTTGATATCGCGGGTCCACAGGCCGGCACCCAGGCCAAACTCAGTGTCGTTGGCAATCGCCAGCGCTTCGGCTTCATCCTTGAAGGTGGTCACGCCCACCACCGGCCCGAAGATTTCCTCCTGGAACACGCGCATCGCATTGGTGCCCCTGAGCAGGGTCGGCTGGATGTAGTAACCCGTGGCCAGGTCGCCTTGCAGCCGCTCGGCAGCACCACCGGTGAGCAACTGGGCACCCTCTTCCCGGGCGATATCCAGATAAGAGAGGATCTTGTCGTATTGCTGTTCCGAGGCCTGGGCGCCCACCATAGTCTCGGTGTCCAGCGGGTTGCCCCGGGTGATCTTGGCAATTTTCTTCATCACCTCGGCCATGAACGGCTCGTAGATCGACTCCTGGATCAGCGCCCGCGACGGGCAGGTGCACACTTCGCCCTGGTTGAAGAACGCCAGTACCAGGCCTTCGGCGGCCTTTTCGATGAACGCGGGCTCCGCCTGCATGATGTCTTCGAAGAAGATGTTCGGCGACTTGCCGCCCAGTTCGACAGTAGACGGGATGATGTTCTCGGCGGCGCATTTCATGATGTGCGAGCCCACCGGGGTAGAGCCGGTGAAGGCAATCTTGGCAATGCGCTTGCTGGTGGCCAACGCCTCGCCAGCCTCACGGCCAAAGCCCTGGACGATGTTCAGCACGCCGGCCGGCAGCAGGTCGGCTATCAGCTCGGCAAAAATGGTGATCGACAGCGGCGTCTGTTCAGCCGGTTTGAGCACTACGCAGTTGCCGGCAGCCAGGGCCGGGGCAAGCTTCCAGGCCGCCATCAGCAGCGGGAAGTTCCACGGGATGATTTGCCCGACCACGCCTAACGGTTCGTGGAGGTGGTAGGCCACGGTGCCTTCGTTGATCTCGGCCGCACCGCCCTCCTGGGCACGAATGCAGCCGGCGAAATAGCGGAAGTGGTCGGCCGCCAGCGGCACGTCGGCATTGAGCGTTTCGCGCACGGCCTTGCCGTTGTCCCAGCTTTCGGTAACGGCCAGCACTTCCAGGTTCTGCTCGATACGGTCGGCGATTTTCAGCAGCACCAGGGCGCGGTCCTGCACCGAGGTCTTGCCCCAGGCTTCGGCGGCGGCATGCGCAGCGTCCAGCGCCCGATCGATGTCCTGGGCGGTTGAACGCGGGAATTCGGCGATTGGCTGGCCATTAACCGGCGAGCTGTTGGTGAAGTATTGGCCAGCCAACGGCGCCACGAACTCGCCATTGATGAAGTTGCCGTAGCGTGGCTTGAAGGACACGACGGCGCCTGGAGTTCCGGGTTGTGCGTAGATCATGCTGAGCCTCTGTGGGTCGGTGCCTGTCCAGCGACAGGGGATGCAGCGATGGTAAAAAGCCCCGCGTGCCAGGCGAATGCATCGTTGGCAGCGGGGCTCTCCTCATTTGGTAGTAGGCGGCAGGGCCTCGGCCTTAAGGCTTGGCGCTGGCCGTTTGCTGCAACTGCTTGGGCAGCTTGAAGGTCCAGAGCATGCCGCCCTGGTTGAAGTCCTTGACCCGCTTGGCCACTTCGCCACCCCAGAGCGGTACAGCGCCGCCCCAGCCGGACACCACCGAGACGTATTGCTCGCCGTCCATTTCCCAGGTTACCGGCGAGCCAAGCACGCCAGAGCCTGTCTGGAATTCCCAGACCTTGTCACCGGTCTTGGCGTTGAAGGCCTGCAGGAAGCCTTCTGGCGTACCGGTAAACACCAGGTTGCCCTTGGTGGTCAGCACCCCACCCCACAGCGGCGCGTAGTTCTTGTGGCGCCACACTTCCTTGCCGCTGATCGGGTCGATGGCACGCAGCACGCCAATGTAGTCTTCGTTGAGCGGCTTGATGGTGAAGCCGGCACCGAGGAACGCCGCGCCCTTCTTGTAGGCAATGCCTTCGTTCCAGATGTCCATGCCCCACTCGTTGGACGGCACGTAGAACAACCCGGTGTCTTTGTTGTAGGCCATCGGCATCCAGTTCTTGGCACCGAGGAAGGCCGGCGCGACGAATACCGAGCTGCCCTTGGCCTCGCTACCCGGTGCGCCCGGACGGCTGGCTTCGTTGTAGATAGGGCGCCCGTCCTTGTCCAGGCCGGTGGCCCAGGTGATCTTGTCGACGAAGGGGAAGCCACGGATGAATTTGCCGTTGGTGCGGTCCAGCACGTAGAAGAAGCCGTTACGGTCGGCGGTGGCCGCGGCCTTGATCTCTTTGCCGCCGTCCTTGTAGTTGAACGAGATCAGCTCGTTGACGCCGTCGAAGTCCCAGCCGTCATGCGGCGTGCTCTGGAAGTGCCACTTGATGGTGCCGTCGTCCGGGTTCAGCGCCAGGCGCGACGAGGAATACAGGTTGTCGCCAGGGCGCAGGTGCGAGTTCCATGGTGCCGGGTTGCCGGTACCAAACAGGATCAGGTTGGTTTCCGGGTCGTAGTAACCGCCCAGCCAGGGCGCAGCGCCGCCGGTCTTCCACAGGTCGCCTGGCCAGGTCTTGCCCGCCTCACCGCCGGAGATACCGTTCTCGATGGCCTTGCCGTCTTTGTACACGTAGCCCATGTGCCCTTCCACGGTAGGGCGCATCCACAGCAGCTCGCCGTTCTCCGGGTTGTAGGCCTGGATCTTGCCCACAACGCCAAACTCGCCACCGGCCACGCCAGTGATCAACTTGCCGTTGACGATCATGGGCGCGGCACTGATGGAATAGCCTTCCTTGTGGTCGGCCACCTTCTTGCTCCACACCACCTTGCCGGTGTCCTTGTTCAAGGCCACCAGCTTGGCGTCCAGCGTGCCGAAGAACACCAGGTCGCCGTACAGTGCCACGCCCCGGTTGATCACGTCGCAGCACGGGCGAATGTCATCCGGCAGGCGCGCATCGTATTGCCACAGTTTCTTGCCAGTGCGGGCGTCCACGGCAAACACCCGCGAGTAGGAGCCGGTCAGGTACATCACCCCGTCCTTGATCAGCGGCTGGGCCTGCTGGCCGCGCTGCTTCTCACCACCAAAGGAAAACGCCCAGACTGGCCGCAGTTCCTTGACGTTATTGGCGTTCAGCAGGTCCAGCGGACTGTAGCGCTGGCCCTGCACGCCTAGGCCATTGGTCACGATCTGCTGCGGGTTCTTCGGGTCCTGAAGAATTTCTTCGTTGCTGACAGCGGCGTGGGCCGCGCCAGCAAGCAGCATGGCGCTGAACACCAGGCTCACGGCGAACAAGGGGCGACGCGGGGATCGGGTCATGACGGCTACCTTTGGTTTTTTTGTTGTATCCGGGAAAATTTCCCGGTGTGCCGGGAATTCTTGGTCCCGACCCGGTTGCCAACAATTGCCCGCAGTGCGGAGATTTCTAGTTCCTTGGTATAGGCTTGGGATTTGTGTGGACGCGCGCATCGAGCGCCCCCGCGCGGCGCTCGATCTCACAGGCGCAAAAAATGTCGTGGCAAGCCCTAAAAATCCCCGCTGTCCCGATCGACGCGCCGCAGCTGCTGGCGTTCGTAGCGAGGGTACAGGTGGCTGACACTGCGAATCAGCTCGTAACGGGTCAGGCTGATACCGGCAAACCGCTCGGGTATCGTGCTGCGAATCATCTCGGCCATGTCATCGCCACGCGCCGCGCCGTCACGCATCAACCCATCCAGCCAGCCCAGGTAGTCGCGCATCTGCACAAAGGGCCGGGCATCGCTGGCAACCGGACCATGCCCGGGTACCAGCTGCTTCCAGGGCAGCGCTTGCAGGGTGTCCAGGTCCTTCAGCCACACCTCCAGCCCCGGGCTGTTGGGCGTGGTCAGGGCACGTTCGTAGAACACCAGGTCGCCGGCGAATAGCACGCCGGTCTTTTCATCCAGAATCGCCAGGTCGGCACCGGTATGCCCGCCCAGGGCCAGCAGACGCAACCGGTGCCCGCCGACCTCGTGGATACCCGCCTCCAGCACACGGGTTGGCAGCACGACTTCGGTGCCGCGCATCCAGTCGCCGACCAGGCGGTACATGTTCTCGGCCATGGCATCGCCTTGCTGGCGCAACAAATCACCAGTACCCGCCAAGGCCCCGATAGGCACATCGGTGAAGGCCTGGTTGCCCAGCACATGGTCGGGGTGATGATGGGTCAGCAGCACCTCCAGCACCGGTTTGTCGGTGGTGGCGGCAATGGCCTGGCGCAAGGCTTCGCCGTAGCGTTTTGACGGCCCGCTGTCGATCACCACCACCCCGCTGTCGGTGACGATGAACGCGGTGTTGACGATATTGCCGCCGTTGCTCCTGGCGAAATTGTCGGTGCTGCCTTCCAATAGCCAGGTATCTGCGGCTATTTGCCGAGGTACAAGCCGATAGTCAAGGTCAGCCCAGGCCGGCAGGCCCAGGCACAGCAACAACAACGCTATCCAACGCATACAGGCGCCTCTGGTCACGGGTGAAGTCGGGCAAAAGGGTCAGGGCACCGCCGCCTCGAACTGGTTGCCACTGTTGTCCTGCAGCACCAGCCGGGTCGGCCCAGGGCCCTGGATGTCGAACCCGAGGTTGGGGTTTTCGCTGACGGCCGGGTACAGCTCGAGGTGGGCCAGGCGTTGGCCGTTCGCATCTTGCAACTCGGCCTGGTTGAGGAAGAACTCGGGAACGCCGCTGACCAGGCCGTTATCCATCGGGTGAGCCACCTGCAGGCGCAAGCGGCTGCTGTCGCCACGCGGGTAGCGCCCGCCCAGCACCTCGCCGAGGTGCTCCTCCCAGCCCGGTTGCGTGCGCACCACACTGGGTGCGGTGCAGCCACCGCCAGCGGCGTCGATCAGGGTCGAGCCCACATGCCACAGGCCGTCGCGCGTCTGCACCGCGGCGCGCAGCGGCGTGGCCTGTTCGATGCGGATGCGGATCGACAACCAGGGCAGCACGCGCTCGCCGGGCTGGAAATCGACAATACGCGGCAAGGGGTTCAGCTCCGCCCAGGCGATGATACGTACCACATCGCCAGATAACGCCCGGGCATCGATCTCCAGCGGCACCTGGCGCGCGTCCTCGGCAAACGGCGGCGCCAGCAGCTTGACCCGGTCGTCGAAGACGAACGCGGCCTGTCCCAGTAACTGCTTGTGGTAGAAGTCCCACATTACCGAGGGTACCGGGTCTGTCTGGGTCCCTTGCGTGGCCGCCAGGGCCGCACAAGGCATCCAGCAGGCCAGCAAAAAAGTCGCTCGCCAGTTCATGGCCTGCTCCTATTGATACATCTCCGGGACCTCGTAACGCAGGCCGTAAGCGGCATACATGGCCTTGAGCCGGCCATCACGAATCATCGCTTCGAGGGCTTCTTCCACGGCATAGGCCAACTGGCGGTTGCTTTCATGAACCGCCATGCCAATCTCCCAGGCCTGCTTGCCCAGGTTGGGGTAGGCGTTTTCCGCCAGCGCCAGTTGCGGGTCGGCAGCCTGGTGCAACTGCCAGTCAACCTCGCCGCGCATGGCCATCACCGCGTCCACCTGCCCGGCCTGCATCGCGGCGAATGCCTGTTGCACACCGGGGTAATGATGGGTTTTGGCACTGAGCATGCCGTTGAATACCGACGTCAGGTAGAACGACGGCACGCTGTCCACTTCGACCCCGATGGGGTGCTGCTGGAACACTGCCACACTGGCCACCGAGGCCAGTCGACGGCGGTCGTACGCGACTTGCCAGCGCTCTGCCTGATACGGGCCGAACATCACCACCTGGCCGTTTTCCAGCTCGCCCACGTCGTTGCGCTTCTGTGCATAGTCGTGGTCATAAGGCACCCGCATCATCAGGTCGGCCAACTGCTGGTGGCGCAGCGGGCTGCCGCGCCAGATATAGTCGCGCAGGTCATCGTCGAGCTTTTCCCCGGGCGGCGCCCAGATAAGATGCAGGCGCACCCCCATGGCCGTGGCCAGAGCCTGCGCCAGCTCCACATCGACACCGCGGGGCTTGCCGTGGTCCTCGAAACTGTAGGGGGCAAAATCCTTGTACACCGCCACCTTCAACTCGCCGGCAGCGATGATCGCGTCATAGTTGCGCACCTGCGCCTGGGCCGCTGCGCAACACAGCAGCAGGCCACTCAACAGCACCGCCCACAGACGCATGGCCGTCACTCCTCGACGTGCACACTGTCCAGATAGGTACGTACCGCCCACAAGGCTTCCTGGCTCAGGTAGTCGGCCATTTTCGGCATATACACGCGGCCGTCGCGAACCGCGCCATGGCGTACCCGCTCGACGAACCACTCATCGCCCGCCTCACCCGCATCGAGCATGCGCAGGTCGGGGGCAATCCCCCCGGATTTGGCTTCAAGGCCATGGCAGGCGGCGCAGTTCTGGTTGTAGGCAGAGGCACCGATTTCCACGGCCTTGTCGTGCTCCGGCGACGTACGGTACGGGTTGACCGCCGCCCAGCCGTCGCCGTCCAGGCTTACGCCAGCGTCCTTGATCGGGGTCAGGCCCTTGGTCTCTACCGCCTGGGGCACCACGTTGCCATGAGCCCAGGCCGTACCGCTCAGCACAGCCGCAGCCAGCAGCCCCGTAGCCAGCAACACATTGCGTTTTGTTGTCATTGTTATGCCCTCACCATTGCACGCAAAGCCTCAACCACAGAGGCCGTGCCGCCATCTTAAAAACAGCCCGCAGGCGGCCGAATGCTGCTTTGGTGGCCGGGCCTTACTCCCTTGGTAGTAGGGCTTGTGGTGAAGGGCCAATTGAGGTGCCGCTCGGGAACTCTTCCCGGCAAAGGCGGGATATTTTCCGTATCCGCCCAAGGCTGCCTCGCCGCACCCTGTGCAGGCCAAAACCTCCACAGGGAACTGCAACCATGACAACAAGAACGCTACCCGCCCTCTCCCCTCTGGCCCTCAGCGTGCGGGCCCTGCTGCTGGCCGGTAGCCTGGCCCTGAGCAACGCGGCCATCGCGGCCACTCCCCCAGCGGCACCTGCCGGCAAGAACGTGACCTGGGAAGACATCGCCAACGACCACCTGACCACCAAGGACGTACTGCAATATGGCATGGGCACCAATGCCCAACGCTGGAGCCCGTTGGCCCAGGTCAACGACAAGAACGTATTCAAGCTCACCCCGGCCTGGTCCTATTCCTTCGGTGACGAGAAGCAGCGCGGCCAGGAATCCCAGGCCATCGTCAGTGACGGCGTGGTCTACGTCACCGGCTCTTACTCGCGGGTATTCGCCCTGGATGCCAAGACCGGCAAACGCCTGTGGACCTACAACCACCGGCTGCCCGACAACATTCGCCCGTGCTGCGACGTGGTCAACCGCGGGGCGGCGATCTACGGCGACAAGATCTACTTCGGCACCCTGGACGCGCGGGTCATCGCCCTGGACAAGCACACCGGCAAGGTGGTGTGGAACAAGAAGTTCGGCGACCACAGCGCCGGCTACACCATGACCGGCGCCCCGGTGCTGATCAAGGACAAGACCAGCGGCAAGGTGCTGCTGATCCATGGCAGCTCCGGCGATGAGTTCGGCGTGGTTGGCCAGCTGTTCGCCCGCGACCCGGAAACGGGTGAAGAAGTGTGGATGCGGCCCTTCGTCGAAGGCCACATGGGCCGCCTGAACGGCAAGGACAGTACCCCGACCGGCGATGTGAAGGCGCCGTCCTGGCCAGATGACCCAACCACCGAAACCGGCAAGGTCGAAGCCTGGAGCCACGGCGGCGGCGCCCCTTGGCAAAGTGCAAGCTTCGATGCCGAGACCAACACCATCATCGTCGGCGCTGGTAACCCCGGCCCCTGGAACACTTGGGCACGCACCTCCAAGGATGGCAACCCCCACGACTACGACAGCCTCTATACCTCGGGCCAGGTCGGCGTCGACCCGAGCACCGGCGAGGTGAAGTGGTTCTACCAGCACACGCCGAACGATGCCTGGGACTTCTCTGGCAACAACGAGCTGGTGCTGTTCGACTACAAGGACAAAGACGGCAAGGTGGTCAAGGCCACCGCCCACGCCGACCGCAACGGCTTCTTCTACGTGGTCGACCGCAACAACGGCAAGCTGCAGAATGCCTTCCCGTTCGTGGACAACATCACCTGGGCCAGCCACATCGACCTGAAAACCGGTCGCCCGGTAGAAAACCCTGGCCAGCGCCCGGCCAAGCCGCTGCCGGGTGAAACCAAGGGAAAACCGGTGGAAGTGTCACCGCCGTTCCTCGGTGGCAAGAACTGGAACCCCATGGCCTACAGCCAGGACACCGGCCTGTTCTACATCCCCGGCAACCAGTGGAAGGAGGAGTACTGGACCGAGGAAGTGAACTACAAGAAAGGCTCGGCGTACCTGGGCATGGGCTTCCGCATCAAGCGCATGTACGACGACCACGTCGGTACCCTGCGGGCCATGGACCCGACCACCGGCAACCTGGTGTGGGAACACAAGGAGCACCTGCCGCTATGGGCCGGCGTACTGGCCACCAAAGGCAACCTGGTGTTCACCGGCACCGGTGACGGCTTCTTCAAGGCCTTTGACGCCAAGACGGGCAAAGAGCTGTGGAAGTTCCAGACCGGCAGCGGCATCGTTTCGCCGCCCATCACCTGGGAGCAGGACGGCGAACAGTTCATCGGCGTGACCGTGGGCTACGGCGGCGCCGTGCCGTTATGGGGCGGAGACATGGCTGAGCTGACCAAGCCGGTGGCCCAGGGTGGTTCGTTCTGGGTGTTCAAGATCCCGAGTTGGGACAACAAGACCGCGCAGCGTTGATCGCCAGCGGGGAGCGGGCCAACCCCCTCCCCGCTTTTGTTCATCTTCCGCCAGGAGCCTTTCACCATGAACTACCTGCCATTTGCCTTGCTGTTGGTACTGTCACCCGCCATGGCGGTGAGTGCCGACGACGATGGCAACGATGCCCCCCTGACCGTCAACGGTTGCGTGATTGCCGAAGCCAGCCAGTGCCCGGGGGCCAACCTTCGCGGCGCCAACCTGGCCAACCAGGACCTGCGCAAGATGAACCTGGCCGGCGCCGACCTGCGTGAGGCCGACCTGCGCCATGCCCGGCTGGACCTGGCCAACCTGGAAAAGGCCCGCCTGCAAGGCGCCAACCTGACCCGCGCCAGCCTGCAGCAAAGCAACCTGCGCCTGGCTGACCTGAGTAATAGCAAGTTGGTCGCCATTCAAGGCTGGGGCATGTTCGCCCAAGGCGCGCAGTTCGAGAAAGCCGACCTCGGCGCGGCCTACTTGCAGTTCGCCCGGCTGTCAGGGGCAAAGATGCACCACGCCAACCTGCAGGCCGCAGACCTGGAAATGGCCTGGCTGAGCAAGACGGACCTGCAAGAGGCCAACCTGGGGGACGCTAATCTGCAAGAAGCCAAATTTGGCCAGAGCAACCTGGAACGCGCCGATTTGCGCGGGGCGCGGCAGCATTACGGGAACTTTCAGGAGGCCAACATGGAGGGGTGCAAGGGGTGCCCAGAGACTTGGGATAATTGAGCGAAGGGTTCGCCGTGGCATCTTCAGCGCCTGTGAGACCCAGCGCCGCGCGGGCGGCGCTGGGTCTCACAGGCGCCGCATCCCGCACGTCGAATCACCCCGCCACCCTCACCACCCCCAGATCAATCCCCAGATGCACCAGCTCGGCATGCGAGCTGACCTGCAACTTGCTCTTGAGCAAGGTCAAATGATTGGACACGGTCTTGGCGCTGATACACAACTGCTCGGCAATCACCCGCGCCGGGGTGCCTTTGGCCAGCATCGTGAAAATCTCCAACTCACGCTGGGTCATGCGCTGCAAACGCGGGTCATTGGCGTTTTGTGGTGAAGTGCAAGCCAACTGGGTAGCCAAAGGCTGCTCGATGTAGGCATGCCCGGCCAACACCCGCTGCACCGCCTCGATCAACACCTCGGGCGCCGAGTTTTTGGTCAGGTAACCCAAGGCCCCGGCTTCAAGCGCCTGGCGCACCAGCGGCAGCTCATCATGCATGCTGAAAAACAGCACCCGCAACTGGGGCAGGCGCTGGCGCAGGCGGCGGGTGGTTTCAAGGCCGCTAATGCCAGGCAGGCCAAAATCCATGATCACCAGATTAGGCACTTGCTCCTGAACCCGGGCCAAGGCCTCTTCGCCACTGGCAGCCTCTCGTACTTCCATCGTGGGCAACACCGCCCGCAGCAGGCTGGCATAGCCCTAGCGGACCACGGCATGGTCATCGACCAATACAATATTCATCACACCTCCAAGGGAATATTCACAGCCAGTGCCCAGCCAACCCCGGGGCGGCTGAAAATGCGCAGTTCGCCCCCCAGGCTACGGGCGCGTTCGGCCATCGAATGCAAGCCTACGCCGGGCCGTTGCGGCTGATGGGCTCCGCAGCCATTGTCGCGAATCAGCAGGCGCAGGCCCTTGGTACTGCGTTGCAGGCGTACCCGCACCTGGCTGGCACCGGCATGCCGGGCGACATTGGTCAGCGCCTCTTGCAGCAACCGGTACAGGTGCGTGCGGCTCGCCCCGGGCAGCGTTGGCAGGTGCCCGCCAACCCGCAAACGGCATTCAATGCCCTGGCTGGCCTGCCACTGGTTGACGAGCAGGTCGAAGGCTTCAGCCAGCGGCATGTGTTGCAACGCGACCGGATACAGGTCACGTACCAACGCACGAAAGCCCTGTTGCAGGCGTTCGCAATTGAGTGCCAGGGCTTGCGCAGTCTGCTCCACCACGGTCGGCTGGTCGGCCACCATGCGCAACAGGCACACCTGGGCACGGATACCTGCCAGGTATTGGCCAAGGTCGTCGTGCAGCGTCTGCGCCAGGTGGGTGCGTTCCTGCTCCTGCACCGCCAGCAGGGCCTGCGTCAGTTGCGTATTGTCGGCCTGAGTCTGCTCCAGGGTGGCGGCCATGCGGTTGAAGTGTTCCGCCAGCTGACGGGCCTCCGGCAGGCCGGCCTCGCGCAGGCGGGCCGTCAACTGCCCGCCCGAGACCTGACGCAAGGCTTGCAGCAGCTCATCCAGCAAACCGATGCCCCGCCGTACCGCCCAGCGGATGGTCAACAGGCTCAATAGCAACGCCAGGCCGAACAAGCCGAGCAGTTGCTGCAAGGCATCCCAGACTTCGTCGATCTCATCACGCGCATCTACAGCGATCAGCACCCGCGCCCCGTCATTCAGGTCCAGCAGCCGGCTGCTACTGTGCCGCTCACCCAACAGCTGGCGGCCCAGCCAGGCATCCAGGCCGCTCTGCGGCGGTAGCTGCGGTGCTTCCCCCGCCGCCAGCCAGTGTACCCGCACATGGCGCAGGCTCTGGGTCAGCCGGGGTTGCAGGCTTGCCGGGTCACGTTCGGCGGTGTCGCCGAGGTAAGCCACCACGGCTTCGGCAGACTGCAACTCACGCTCGACATCAGCCACCGCCTGGTGCAACAGCACGCCGGCACAGGCCAGCGTCACCAGTGCGAAGCAGCACGTGACCCAGAGGTTGATCCGCCACAGGGCCGACAGGTTGACAGGGCGCACAGACGATTCTCCTTGGGCGTTGTAGCCCATCGTGTTTCCCATCGTAAAGCCGCAGCACCTACGCCGAATTACTACCTTGGTACCGGCCGGGCGCTACTTTCTGCATATTTCCCCCTCCCGGTGGGCTTCCTATGCTGGCGCCATCTGCCGTGGAGTATGTTATGCGCCAGCCTGCCCCTCTTGCCCTGACCTGCCTGCTGGCCCTGGCCGCAGCGCTGTGCGCACCGCTGGCACCCGCCGAAGAACCCTTGCAGGTACACATCGGCTACCTGAGCTATCGCCCCGACCCAGGCCCGTTGTTGTCCAACATCATCCCCGAACCTGCCGATGCCGGGGTGCAAGGCGCGGAACTGGCGATTATCGACAGCAACAGCACGGGGCGCTTCCTGAACCAGCGATTCCAACTGACCAAGGCCACGGCCGACAGCCCCGAAGCCTTGCTGCAGGCGGCCAACGCCCAGCACGACCAGGGCCTGCGGCTGTTCGTGGTAAATGCCCCGGCCGCCAGCCTGCGCGCCTTGTCTGCCGCCCTGCCCGACAGCCTGCTGTTCAATGCCGGCAGCCCCGACGACAGCTTGCGCAGCAGCCAGTGCCTGGGCAATGTGCTGCACAGCCTGCCGAGCCGGGCCATGCTGGCCGACGCCCTGGTGCAGTTCATGGTATTGCGCAAATGGCAGCGGGCACTGTTGGTGGTCGGCCAGACCGAAGACGACCAGGCGTACGCCGCCGCCCTGCGCAGGGCGATGAAGCGCTTTGGTATGCAGCTGGTTGCAGAAAAAGCCTGGACCTTCGACAACGACCAGCGCCGCAGCGCCCAGGCCGACATGCCGCTGTTCACGCAAACCGCCGAATACGACGTGGTGCTTGTGGCGGACGAACGCGGCGACTTCGGCGAGTACCTGCCCTACCAGACCTGGTACCCGCGCCCGGTGGCAGGCACCCAAGGGCTGACCCCCACCGGCTGGCACAAGACCGTGGAAACCTTCGGCGCCGCGCAGCTGCAAAAACGCTTCGAAGCCCAGGCCGGGCGCTGGATGAACGACCGCGATTTCGCCGCCTGGATGGCCGTGCGCAGCGTCGCCAGTGCAGTCAGCAAACTGCGCCAGACCGAACCACGTGCGTTGCAGCAACTGCTGCTCAGCGAACAGTTGCAGCTAGACGGGTTCAAGGGCCGCAAGCTCAGCTACCGCCCGTGGAACGGCGAACTGCGCCAGCCAATCCCGCTGGTACAGCCGCGCGCCCTGGTCAGCACCTCACCGCAGGAAGGTTTCCTGCACCCCTTCAACGAAATGGACAGCCTGGGCTACGACAAGCCCGAAGTGACCTGCAGCTACCCCTGACCCGATCACCACAACAATAAGGAATTCGCCATGCGCCGCCTCTTTCACAGGGCCCTGCTTTGCCCCAGCCTGCTATCGGCCGCCTTGGCACTGGCCAGCGGGCACACCATGGCTGCCACTGCCTGGGTCTCCAACGAGAAGGACAACAGCCTCAGCCTGATCGACATGCAAACGCTTGAAGTCACCGACACCTTGCCGGTCGGCCAGCGCCCGCGCGGCCTGCTGCTGTCCCACGACAACAAACTGCTATACATCTGCGCCAGCGATTCGGACCGGGTGCAGGTGATGGACGTGGCCACCCGCACGATCATCAAGGAGCTGCCCTCCGGCAAGGACCCCGAGCAGTTCGCCCTGCACCCCAACGACCGCTGGCTGTACGTGTCCAACGAGGACGACGCGCTGGTGACAGTGATCGACACCGTCACCGACAAGGTGCTGGGGCAGATCGACGTTGGCATCGAACCCGAAGGCATGGCGGTCAGCCCTGACGGCAAATGGGCAGTCAACACCAGCGAAACCACCAACATGCTGCACTGGATCGACACCAGCACCCAGACCTTGGCCGACAGCACCTTGGTCGATCAGCGGCCACGCTTCGTTGAGTTCAACAAGGACGGCTCGCGGCTGTGGGCATCGGCGGAAATCGGCGGCACGGTGACCATTCTCGACGTGGCCACGCGCCAGGTACTCAAAACCCTGAACTTCCAGATCAAGGGCGTACACCCGGACAAGGTCCAGCCGGTGGGCATCAAGCTCAGCGCCGATGGCAAGTACGCCTTCGTCGCCCTGGGCCCGGCCAACCATGTGGCGGTGATCGATGCCAACACCTACGAGGTGCTCGACTACCTGCTGGTCGGGCGGCGTGTCTGGCAGCTGGCGTTCACCCCGGACCAGAGCCAGTTGCTGGCCACCAACGGCGTCAGCGGCGATGTCTCGGTCATCGATGCAAAAAACCTCAAAGTGCTCAAGTCGGTGAAGGTCGGGCGCTACCCCTGGGGTGTGGTGGTCACACCATGAACGCCCTCGACGTCAGTGATGTAAGCTTTGCCTATGGCCAGCGCGCAGCACTCAAACAGGTCGGGTTCAGCCTGGCGCCAGGGCAATTCGCCGCATTGCTGGGCCCCAACGGGGCCGGCAAATCGACACTTATCGCCCTGCTTACGCGCCTGTACGACCTGCAGCACGGCGACATCCGCGTAGGCGGCTGCTCGCTGCGCAATGCCGCACGCCCGGCCTTGCGCCAGCTGGGCGTGGTGTTTCAGCAAAGCACCCTCGACCTGGACCTGACCGTTGAACAGAACTTGCGCTACCACGCGGCGCTGCATGGCCTGTCGCGGCGCCAGAGCAGCCAACGGGTCGACGCCGAACTGGCCCGTCAAGGCCTGGGCGAACGTCGGCATGAGCGTGTTCGTGCGCTGAATATCGGCCATCGGCGCCGGGTGGAGATTGCACGCGCCCTGCTGCACGAACCACGCCTGCTACTGCTTGACGAAGCCAGTGTCGGCCTCGACCCGGCCAGCCGCCTGGCCCTCAACCAGCACGTGCGGCGGCTGTGCCGCGAGCAGCAGCTCAGCGTGCTGTGGACCACCCACCTGCTGGACGAGGTCCAGCCCAGCGATGACCTGCTGATTCTGCATCAAGGCCGCCTGGTAGCACGCGGTACCGCCGACGCCCTGAGCCTGGAGCACGGTGGCGACCTCGACAATGCCTTTGCCCGGCTGACCAGCGCGCCCTCAGGAGCCAATGCCCAATGAACGCTTACTGGCAATGTTTCAACGGCATCATGCTGCGCGAATGGCTACGCTTCGTGATGCAGCGCACGCGCCTGCTCAGTGCGCTGGTGCGTCCGCTGCTGTGGTTGCTGGTGTTCGCCGCCGGGTTTCGTGCGGCCCTGGGCATTGCCATCATCGAGCCCTACGACACCTACATTCCCTATGAGGTGTACATCATCCCGGGCCTGGCCTGCATGATCTTGCTGTTCAATGGCATGCAGGGCTCGCTGTCGATGGTGTATGACCGGGAGATGGGCAGCATGCGCGTGCTGCTGACCAGCCCGTTGCCACGGCCGTTCCTGCTGGGCAGCAAGCTGTTGGCGACCGCGTTGATTTCCCTGCTGCAGGTGTATGCCTTCCTCGCCATCGCCTGGCTGTACGGCGTACAGCCGCCAGCGGCGGGCCTGCTGCTGGCGCTGCCGGCAATACTGCTGGTAGCGTTGATGCTCAGTGCCCTGGGGCTGCTGCTGTCGAACGCGATCCGCCAGCTGGAGAACTTTGCCGGGGTGATGAACTTCGTGATCTTCCCGCTGTTTTTCCTGTCTTCGGCGTTGTACCCGCTGTGGAAGATGCGCGAGGCCAGCCAGTGGCTGTACTGGCTGTGTGCGGTGAACCCGTTCACCCAAGCCGTGGAGCTGGTGCGGTTCGCCCTGTATGAGCGGTTGAACCTGCTGGCACTGGCTGTATGCCTTGGCTTGACCGTGCTGTTCACCCTGCTGGCGATACTCACTTTCAACCCTCAGCATGCCGCGCTGCGCAAGCCGCGCTGAAGCCTCCTGCCTGGGGCTGCTTTATGGCCCCATCTTCCTGAGCAGTGCCTACTACTTTAGTACTGCCTTTGCTGTCTGATCGTCGCATTCACAACACACCACCACTGGCATGTAATGGGCCTATAACAAAAAGGATAAAACCATGCCACGTGCCCCGCGCCCTTTGCTGGCTGCCCTTTCGCTGTGTCTGTCACTGGGTATCGCCCAGGCCGACACCACCCCGCTGTTTTCCGCCGAAGGCTACCGCGCCACCCTCTACCGCAGCCCGACCCCGCAACAGGTCGAGGGCGGCCAGGTCATCGACACCGCGACGCTGCAAAACCTGATGGCACAAAGCCCCAGGCCAGTACTGATCGACGTCTATCGCCGCCAATGGCTGCAAGGCCAATTCATCGAAGACGAACCGCACGCCAACCTCCCGGGTAGCCTTTGGCTGGCCAACACCGGCGACGGCGAGCTGAGCCCGGCCTGGCAGGACTACTTCGTGCGCAACCTGCAAAAAGCCACTGCCGGGCACCCGGAGCACCCCCTGGTTTTTTATTGCCGCTCCGATTGCTGGTTAAGCTGGAACGCGGTAAAACGCGCTAAAGCCCTGGGCTACGACAACCTGTACTGGTACCGCGACGGCCTGGACGCCTGGCAGCAGGCCAACCTGCCGCTGCAGCCAGCGCAACCTGTGCCCTTTCCCTGAACTGCCTGTAAATGCGTGCCCCGCCCCCTCCAATAAAAACAAGGTGAAAAGGCCATGTACAAAATTTTGATTGCCGACGATCACCCGCTGTTTCGCGAAGCCATCCACAACGTCATCAGCGATGGCTTCCAGGGCAGCGAGGTCATGGAAACCGCCGACCTGGACAGCGCCCTGGCCCTGACCCAGGCGCACGACGACCTCGACCTGATCCTGCTCGACCTGAACATGCCCGGCATGCATGGCCTTAACGGGCTGATTACCCTGCGCAACGAGGCGCCGACCACCCCGGTGGTGATCGTTTCGGCCGAGCAGGAAAAGCAGATCGTGCTGCAGGCCATCACCTACGGTGCCGTGGGTTTCATCACCAAGTCTTCGCCCCGTTCGCAGATGATCGAAGCGATCGAGCAGATCCTCAACGGCAATGTCTACCTGCCGCCCGACATCATCCGCGCCCAGAAAAGCAGCACCAGCCGGCGCCACAACGAGGCGCCGAGCTTCCCGCCGGAAATGCTCCAGGCCCTGACCCGCAAGCAGCTGCTGGTACTGGAGCGCATGACCAAGGGTGAGTCGAACAAGCAAATTGCCTATACGCTGGACATCGCCGAAACCACGGTGAAGGCTCATGTTTCGGCGATCTTGCGCAAGCTCAATGTGCATAACCGGGTGCAGGCCATTCTCAGTGCCGGGGATATCGATTTTGCCGACTACCTGCGGCGTTAGCCTGTTCTGGCCTCTTCGCGGGCGAGCCCGCGAAGAGGCCAGCGGCTATGTCATGCTGCCGGCCAGCAGGTGACTCATCGCCGTCTTGAGCTTCATCGGCCGCACCGGCTTGTGCATCAGGGTGTGGCCCAGCTCGCGAATCTGCTGCTTGAGGTCGTTGCTGTAGTTCGCGGTAATCATCAGCGCCGGTAATGGCTGGGTGCGCCGGGCATTGATCCGCGCCACGGCGTCGACACCGTTGCAGTCGTTGTCCAGATGGTAATCGGCTATCAGCAGGTCGGCTTCGGCATGGTAGTTGTCCACCTGGCGTGCCAGGTCTTCCTCCGACAGCGCCGTGACCACCCGGCAGCCCCACCCCTCCAGCAAGGTGCGCATGCCGGCGCAAATCGCCGCGTCGTTATCCAGCACCCACACCCGCGCCCCGCGCAGGCGTTCGAGCATTGGCTCGCTGACCACCTGGCTCGGCTGGGTTTTGGGCGCGGTGGTGCTCAGTGGCACTTCGACGGCGAATACCGAGCCTTTGCCAAGCCATGAACGTACCCGTATCCGATGCCCAAGGATGCCGGCGATCTTTTCTACAATCGCCAGGCCCAGGCCTAGCCCGCGGTCCTGGTCCGGGCGCTGCACATCACCGCGCTTGAACTCCTGGAACATGTCGTCCAGGTGCTCTTCGGCAATGCCGATGCCACTGTCCCACACTTCGATCCGCAGGCCGCCACGCAGGCGCCGGCAGCCCAGCACCACACGCCCGCTGCGGGTGTAGCGAATGGCATTGCTGAGCAGGTTGCGCAGGATCCGCGCCAGCAGCTGGATGTCACTGCGCACCACCGCCGAACAGCCCACGAAATGCAGTTCAAGGCCTTCACTGCGCGCCACCTGTGCGTATTCGGCAGCAAGGTTGTCCATCAGTTCCCGCAGGGCAAACGGGGCGACATCGGCTTTGATCACCCCGGCATCGAGCTTGGAAATGTCGACCAGAGTGCCGAGCAAGTTCTCCACATCTTCGAGCGAATTGCTGACGTTACGTACCAGGTGGGCGCTGTCTTGCGGGTCGCGGCGCTCCAGCAATGCGCTGGTGAACAGCCGCGCCGCGTTCAGCGGTTGCAGCAGGTCGTGGCTGACCGCTGCGAGGAACTTGGTTTTCGACAAGTTGGCCTGTTCGGCCTCGCGCTTGGCCTCGCGCAGGCGAGCCTCGGCTTGGCTTCGCTCTTCGATTTCACGCAGCAACTGGTCATTGAGGCTGGTCAGTTCGGCGGTGCGTTCGCGCACCCGCTGCTCCAGGTGCTGATAGGCCTGGTGCAGCGCCTGGGCGGTGTTGCGCCGCTCGGTAATGTCGCGGATCAACACGAAGATGCCCACCACCTCGCCGCTGGCCAGGCGGTTCGGCACGTAGGAGCGCAGCATGTAGCGTTCCTGGCCATTGATATTGGTTTCGGCAAATTCGAAGGTGACGCTCTCCCCCGCCAGCGCCCGCGCCACATAGGCTTCCAGGCGCTGGTAATGCTGTTCGCTGTGGGCCTCGCGCAGGCTCTGGCCAAGCATTACGCCGTGGGGCCAGCAATACCATTCTTCATACACCTTGTTGGTGAACTCGTAGACCAGATCGGCGTTCAGGTAAGCGATCAGCGCCGGTACATTATCGGTAATCAGGCGAATCTGATGCTGGTGGGCGGTCTCGGCCCGCTGGCGGGCCTCGCTGAGCAAGCGGTTGACGGCCTTGAGCTCGGCCATGGCCTGGTTCAGGGCATCGGTGCGTTCACGCACCTGCTCGGCCAGCACCACGGAATGCTGAAACGCCGCATAGGGATCGTTACCCCGGGTTACCCCAGACTCGATGCGTTCAATCAACGCGCCGTTGATCCGCTGCAGCTTTTGGTTTTCGTGCTGCAGCCGGGTGACCTCGGCCTGCAGCTCAGCGCCCGACAGGAGGCCGGTTGCGGGCAATGGCGACCCCGGTGAAGGTCTGGTTGATGTGCATGCCATTGAACTGTTCTCCGTAGGTGTTGAAACCGATCACCCGCTGCTCACGCAGAAACGCGCCTACCGGTTCCAGGCCATGCCGGGCCTCCAGTTCCAGCCGCCGCAGGAAGCAATCACAACCAATGGTCAGCAACAGCGGCCCGAGGCGCTGGCGCAGGCCGTCGAACAGCTGGTGCAGGTTAGGCAACAGCGGGCCTGGGGTCATGGCCGTAAGCACGATGCCGTTTTCCACTGCACAGTAAAAACTCAGGCTCAGGTCCGGGTGCACCTGCTGGATCGCGCGCACGTAGTACTGGTCGTGAATGCGCACGGCCAGCGGGTGAGCGGCGAACACTCTATGGTCAAGCGCAGCCACCGGTACACCGATGTGGCGGGCGTATTCTTCGGCTGCGGGCTCGGCATTCAGTTCAAAGACCCGGCGCTGGGCGCTGTCGGCGCCGGTTACCACCAGCTTTTCCTGGCGTGGCAAGATGTGGTGCGTGGTGAACACTTCAAAATCGAGCCAGGTGTTGACCAGCACCACCACGGCCGCCCCGTTGTGGAAGGCGCCCCCGTAGTACACGTGGGTACGTGTCAGGTAGTTGTCGTCACCGGCAGAGCCCCCGAAATGCGGGATTTCACCTAACGCCGCGCTGAGCGCGGCAAGCACCATTTCCTCGCGGCTGGACAGGCCGTCGAGCAAGGTCAGGGCAAAGCTGTGGCCCTTGATGGGGGCTAACGTATTGCTGCGGCAGGTGCCGACCAGGCGCTCGACCATCTGCTGGGCGTCGATCAGGCTGAAGCGCTCCATTTCATCGATCAGCGCAGTGGCGATAGAAAAGTGCCGGTGATCAAAGCCTACGGCTGTGACGCAATTACGGCCGTAGCCCTGCGGCGTGATTTCGCCGGCGCTGGTGCAGCCGACCAGGCGGATGCCGCCGAAACCTTGCTCCAGGGCCTCGCCCAAGGCCTGCAAGTCGTATTCGGCGGAACAGAAGAACAGCACGAAACCCAGGTGCGGGTGCAGCAATTGCCGCGCCAGGTCCTGGGCGGCCAACCGGGCGTCGGTGGCCTGGGACATGGCGCTGACCACACCGTCGTTTTGAGCCTGCTGCATTGGGGTCTCCGGCGCGGGGTGGCTGAGGGGTCAGTGTACGAAGGTGTTTGCGGGGGACGAATGCTACTTGGGTAGCGGGTGGGCGGTTCCATGGGCGTAAATGTTGGGGCCGCTTTGCGGCCCCGGGTGCCTACCAGGTCAACACCGCACCCACTGCAAAGGTATCGGTGTCTTCGTTCTGCGCACTGGTGTCATGCCCATCGATGGAAAACTGGTTGTACTCGGCCACCAGCTTCAGGTTGTCGTTGACGTCATGGAACAGTGCCACGCCACGGGTCTCGTAGTCCGCCCCGCTGCCCACCGCACCGTTGCCGTCGTCCTTGGTCTTGCCATACGACAAGGCAATGCGGTTCTTGCCGACTTTGTACGAACCCTGCAACAGGTAGCCGTCACTGTCGACGTTACGCAAGACCGGTTCGCCGGCATTGTTGGTAAAGAACGGGTTGATACCCTTGGCCTGGAACCCCGAGCCGGTCAGCGACAGCCCGCCCATCTTCGCCTGCACGCCATAGCCCACACCTTTGGACGTGATCGTCTCCACCGTCGAGTCGGTGTTGTCGGAGGTCTGGTAACTGCCGTTGACCCAGCTGTAGATCTGCGCCCCGCCCAGGTCGAACTGGTAGGTAATCTCGCTCTCGGTACGCGGGTTTTCCTGGTAGGCCTTGCCGGTCGGGCTGCTGTCGTTGGTGTCCACCGGGTCCATGATGCCTACCGCCACGCGCAGGCCGTCCATTACCGGGGTGCGGTAGGTGATCTGCGAGGTGGGGAACGGGTACGGGTAGCCACTGCCGATGTTGCCGAACGACACCCCGCCGCCGTCCACCAGCCCCAAGGTGTCACTGACCTGGCCGTAGCCGGCCAGCAGTTCGTCGAGCAGGATGTTGGAACGGGCGAACAGCCCGAAGTCCTTGCCGATCAGCACCTCGCCCCACTCGGGATTGGCCACGGTGCCGTAGAACTGGCGCACGTCGATGGCGGTGTCGGTGCCGTTGGTTTCACTGTCGTTGATGGTGACCCAGAACGAGGCACGTGCGCCGAGCTTCAGGTCATCCACCTGCTTGCCCATGTTGAAGCCCAGGTAGTTGGGCAAGAAGCCCATTTTCACCCGCGACTGGCGGCGATCGAACTGCTCGCCTTCGCGGTCGACCTTGCTGTTGACGTAGAAGGCATTGATGTAGCCGTCGGTGGAAAAGGTGGTCTGGTCTTTGTCGTACAGCATGATCTCGGCTTCGGCGACGCCACTCAGGCCCAGGGCAGAAAAGCTGGCGATGGCGGCGGCGAGGAAACGAGGCGGCAGGTGCTTATTGTTGTTGTACATGGCGCGCTCCAAACAGGGGACTGGATGTCGGAGGCGATTATCAGAACAGGGCAAATTGCCAGATACGCTGCTTTGGGGCGGGGTGGTGGGTGCTTTAGATCGGCTCGTGAGGCGTGATGATTTGGAAGCGCAACCTGATGGGACCGGGATGCAAGACTTACGGTGTACGCATGAATAACCGGCTGGTATCAGTACGGCTGAACGAACTGGGGCCGCTTTGCGGCCCCATTAACGTGTGCTCAGGAAGCAAGCGCCTGCGAACGCTGGCGCAGTGGCATTTGGTAGCGGTGCGGTTGCTGACAGGCCAGCCGTGCCTGCACATCGACGACCGCGTCCTTCACCTTCTGGGCCCAGTGCTCATCCTTCGGGCACACCACCACCACACGAAAACCATGGTCGACACCTTCCAGCCGCACACCTTCGGAGTCATCGACATGCAGGTCGATATCGAACGCCGAGGGTAACTTCGAGGGGGAATTCTCCAGGCCTTTCTGGGCCAGGATGTGTTGGTGCCGGTCGCTGTTGACCACGCCATCGACATGGATGCCATACAGCATCAGCCAGCGGCGAATGTAGGCCGGGGTGCGCCCCGAGGAGGTATAGATCCAGATGCTGCAACCCTGGCGGCGCAGGTCGCGGATCAGCGAACGCGTGCCACTGCGCAGGGGCTCGCCCAACCAGCGGTGGACGAAGCCCGGCAGCTTGCTGTCCTCGGCGTCAGCGTGCTCAGGCAGGCAGGCGAGCGTGTCGTCGATATCGAAGGAAATACGTACCTGGCCACGCTTGAGCTTGCGCTCGATGGCTTGGCGCCCGCGCTGGAGCATGGATGAACGAAGCATCAGCGGCTCCTCTCGCAGGCAGGCACGGGCGTACAGCTCAGGAAGAACTTGCCGGGCTCAGGCGCCTTCGCTTCAAGGAAAGCGGCGTACTTTTTCTTGATTTTGGGTAGTTCGTACAAAGCCTTGACACCGTGTTTGGCGGAGTTGCGAATGACCGAGGACGGGTTGAAGTAACCCTCGGCGTTATCCAGCGACAGCACGAATGGCGGCAGCCCGGCACGCATCAGCAAATAGCTGACAATGAGCGAACCCGTGCGGTTGTTGCCTTCGATGAACAGCTGCGGCTTGCTGAGGATACGTACATACACACCGGCAGCCCGCTTCCAGACCGAATCGCTGCGGTACGCGCAGTACCAGTTGTACAAATCCTTGATGCCACCTTCGACGTTGTTGAAAAAGTGCGCCTCGGTTGCAGCCAGGTGGGGGGCGAACTCCAGGCGGCGGGCCGGGTCGCTGCCGCACAGCACGGTGGCATTGATTTCCAGCATCAGGTTCAGCTGTTGCAGGTCGAACAGGTCGATACCGCGAGCGACATAGTCGTCAATCAGGGCATAGCCTTCAAGCACATTCAGCAGCACCTCGTCGGTGAACGGGTCCCTCGGTTCGGTGAAATGCTGGCTGAGTTCGGCAAAGCGGCCTTGCACCTCGCGCAGTGCGCGCTCTACCGCTGACAGATCAAGACGACGCATCGCTGGCATTGGAAATCCCGGGTAACACTTTAAGGGAAGGTAACGCGGCCGGGCGTTGCACCCTTCCTGGCTGCAACGCCCGGCCACCTTGAAAAGTGATCAGCTGAACTTGCCGCTGATGTAGTCGGCAGTCAGTTGTTCACGCGGGTTCTGGAAAATCTGCGTGGTCGGGCCCATCTCGACCAGGTAACCGGTACGGGTACCCTGGGAGATATCGACCGAGAAGAACGCGGTGGTGTCGGCGACACGAATCGCCTGCTGCATGTTGTGGGTTACCAGCGCGATGGTGTAGTCCTTCTTCAGTTCGACCATCAGCTCTTCCACGCGGCGGGTAGCGATCGGGTCAAGTGCCGAGCACGGCTCGTCCAGCAGCAGCACCTCCGGTTCGGTGGCGATGGCGCGCGCGATGCACAGGCGCTGCTGCTGGCCGCCGGACAGGGACAGGCCGCTGACCTTGAGCTTGTCCTTTACTTCGTCCCACAGGGCGGCGCCTTGCAGCGCGTGCTTCACGCGGTCACCCAGGTCGCCCTTGTAGCGGTTCAGGCGCAGGCCGAACGCGACGTTGTCAAAAATGCTCATCGAGAACGGGTTGGGCTGCTGGAACACCATGCCGATGTAGCGGCGCACGACTACCGGGTCGACGCCCTTGCCGTAGACATCCTGGCCTAGGAAGTGCACATGCCCTTCGAAGCGGAAGCCTTTGACCAGGTCGTTCATGCGGTTGAGGCTACGCAGCACGGTACTCTTGCCGCAGCCGGATGGCCCGATGAAGCCGGTGATCTCGTTCTTGCGGATCGGCACATGGCTGTCGCGTACGGCCATGAAGTTGCCGTAGAAGATCTTGTCCAGCTTGCAGTCCATGACGATGGGGGTTTCGTTGACCACGGGAGCGACCTTTTGCGCAGTGGATACGTTCAAGTTTGGATGCTCCCTTTCTCAATACTTGGGCTTGCCGAAAACACGGCTAAGAATGTTGATTACCAGCACGATCATTACCAGTACCAGCGAAGCCGCCCAGGCGAGCTCCAGCTGGTTGTCGAACGGCATGCCGGAGAAGTTGTAAATCAGTACGGCCAGCGAGGCCGTGGGGTTCATGACCGCCAGGCTGCCGTCGTGATAAATCCAGTAGTTGCTGAACAGCGCGGTGAACAGCAGTGGCGCGGTTTCGCCAGCGGCGCGGGCCACGGCCAGCATGACGCCGGTCAGGATGGCGGGCAGGCCGGTGGGCAAGACGATCTTCCAGATCACCTGTGCACGGGTGCAACCCATGCCGTAGGCAGCATCTTTCATGATCTTGGGCACCATCTTCATCGACTCTTCGGCGGTCAGCACCACGATCGGCAGCATCAGTACCGCCAGTGCCACGCCACCTGCCGGCGCCGAATAGGTACCGGTGGTCATCACCACCAGGGCGTAGGCAAATACACCGGCCAGGATCGACGGCAGGCCAGTGAGCATCTTGGCGGCAAAGCGCGCGGCGTTGGCCAGCTTGCTGTCCGGCCCGAGTTCGGCCAGAAATACCGCCGCCAGGATGCCAACCGGCACCGCGATGGCTGCGGCGATACCGACCATGACGAACGTACCGGCCATGGCGTTGCCGAAGCCACCGCCCATCTCGAAGCCGGTGGGCGGCAGCTCGGTGAACACTTCCAGGTTAAGGCGTGCACCGCCGCGGGTAACCAGCATGTACAGCACGGAAATCAGCGGCACGCTGGCCACCAGCGCCGCAACCCAGGCCAGCGTGGTCAGTATCAGGCTGCGCAGGGCACGGCCTTCCAGCTTGCGCTGCAGGCTGGGCAAAGCAGTTGTTGGGGTGCTGAGGTCCGTCATTATTTGTTACCCCGCTGGGCGTAGAGCATGATCATCGAGCCGAGCACGTTCACCAGCAGGGTGATGAACATCAGCACCAGTGCGGCGTACATCAGTACTTCGACCTCGTTCGGGCCGGCTTCCGGGAAGTTCAGCGCCAACAGCGCCGCCAGGGTGTTGGCCGGTGCGAACAGGGACACGGAAATGGTGTTGGCGTTGCCGACCAGCATGGCCAGCGCCATGGTTTCACCCAAGGCACGGCCCAGGCCGAGCACCAGCGAACCGAAAATACCGGTGGCGGCGGATGGCACCATCACCTTGAGGATGGCTTCCCAGTGGGTAGTCCCCATGCCGTAGGCCGCCTGCTTGGTTTTCATCGGCACGCTGGTGAGCGCATCCTGGGAAACGGCGGCGATGGTCGGCAGGATCATGATGGCCAACACCAGCGCCGCAGGCAGCAGGCCTGGCCCGCTCAAGGAAGTGCCGAAAAACGGGATCCAGCCCAGCTCGCTGTTCAACCAGGTGGTCAGCGGGCGGATGGCCGGGATAACGACGTAGATGCCCCACAGGCCATAAACCACGCTGGGGATGGCGGCGAGCAACTCGACAATGGTGCGGAACACGGCAGCCAGCCGTGCCGGCAGGAAATCCTGGGTGAGGAAAATGGCCATGCTGACGCCGAAGAAACCGGCGATCAACAGTGCGATGAAGGCGCTGTAAAGCGTGCCCCAGATCGCTGGCAGAATACCGTACTTGCCTTGGTTAACATCCCAGACGCTGCCGAACAGCACGTCAAAACCGTGTTTTTCAATGCCTGGCAGTGCCTTGCGGCCCACTTCGTAGACCAGCGCGACGACCAGCGCCAGTACCAGCACCACACCAATGCGCGCAAGCGCACGGAAGGTGCGATCAACCAGGAAGTCTTTCGCTGACGGTGGCTGGCACGCAGAGTCGGGGTTATCCGGTATGGCAAAGGGTGTGTTCATGGGCAAATTCCGGGACAAGGGACAAACACGCCCGGCACGGCTTCACTGCCATACCGGGAGCGCCTGGGTATTACTGGATGTTGGCCGACGCTTTGCGCACCTGGTCGACAACCGACGGTGGCAGCGGGATGTAACCCATCGAATCGGCGATGGTCTGGCCTTTGGTCAGGCTGTACTCGACCATTTCACGCATGGCTTTGGCCTTGGCCGGGTTGCCGTTGTCCTTGCGGAAGATCATCCAGGTGTAGGAGGTGATCGGGTAGGACTTGGCACCGGTCGGGTCTGGCAGCCAGGCCACCAGGTTTTCCGGCATGTTCACCGCAGCCAGTGCTTCGGCACCGCTCTCGGCGTTCGGCACGACGTATTGGCCAGCCTTGTTCTGCAGCACGGCGAAGTCGACCTTGGCCAGCTTGGCAAAACCGTACTCGATGTAGCCGATGGCGCCTGGGGTCTGGCGGACGGTGGCGGTTACGCCATCGTTTTTCGGCGATTTGATGAACTTGTCAGTGGCCGGCCAGTTAACGGTGTTGCCTTCACCCAGCCCTTGCTTGAAGTCAGCGTTGATGGCCGACAGGTGCTTGGTGAAGACGGCGGTGGTACCGCTGGAGTCGGCACGCACCACCACGGTGATCGGGGTGGCAGGCAGCTTCAGCTCAGGGTTGGCCGCAGCGATTTGCGGGTCGTTCCACTGGGTGATCTTGCCGAGGAAGATGTTGGAGTACACATCGCGCGGCAGCTTCAGGCCTTTAGGGTTGCCCGGCAGGTTGTAAGCCAGCACGATTTCACCGGCGGTCATTGGCAGCAACTGCACGCCTTCGCCAACCTTGGCAATGTCTGCTTCGCTCATGGCCGAGTCGCTGGCGGCGAAGTCGACGGTCTTGTTCAGGAAGTCCTGTACACCCGCCCCGCTCCCCTTGGACTGGTAATCAACGGTGACGCCAGCGGTGTTCTTGCTGAAGTCCTTGAACCAGGTCAGGTAGATGGGTGCAGGGAAGCTGGCACCGGAACCGGTCAGGCGAACGTTTTCGGAAGCAAAGGCTGCCGAAGTGGCGCAGAGGGAAACGGCAACAGCGAGTGCAGCAGACTTCATCAGGCGTTTCATCAAAATGTGCTCCGTGTGATGGCCGGCACACTTTGCATCAGCTGTGTTACAGCTTTGTGACTATTGAATGGCAGGCCGCACGTTAGAGCTTTCTGGTTGCGCCATCACGGCAGATTGATGCCATGCGCGGCTCACCGGCATCAACCAAGGCCGGCAATACCCCCATCATCTGTTTCTGGGCAGCGGTTACGGCATAGGCACTCGAACTCCGCCGCAGCCCGGGTCGGAAAGTTGAGGCTCAGGCGCATCTTGTCTTGCGTGTCATAAAGGTCGTAGCCCTCCCCCAACACGGCAGGAAAGCCGAGGCGGCGCGGGTAGATTTCTTTCTGGAGCGGCACGGCAGGAACCACAACGAAGCGCGTCTGCATGATCATCCCTCTTCGGCAGTGCTTTAGTATTAGTACTGCTAGAGGAAAGCATCAAGCTGACTCATGCAAAATTGCGCGGGCGGTCATCAGGCCCGGTAAAGGCTGAATACCCTCATCAGGATGAGCACGCAAAAGCCCAGCAGGCAGAGCACACCGATACCATAGAAAAGTGTTCGCCAAGGCTGCAGCGCCGCCAGGTAGGCCCCTGTGTGCAGGCCCCTGGCCAAGGTGAACACGACGCACAGCCAGGCAGTGAGTGCGGCAGGCGAATCCAGTGCAATGGCCAGCCCGCCAAGGGCAAAAAAAGCCGGGATGTTCTCAAGATCATTGGCCCACACTCTGGAGGCGCGGATTACCTGCGGGCGCTCCGCTGGCTGAGGGGCGCGCTTGAAGACAGCGGCATCCTCCGGGTTGGTGAACGCGACAACGCGCAAGCGGTGGTAACCCTGATAACAGGAGACCAGGAACATCTTCAGGAACAACGCGACCACGCAAAGCGCAAAGACATGCAAGCCCATCGTCCTCTCCTTGGTAGGGTTTGCCAGCACAGTAGTGATAGGGTTGCTTGCGCTCAATGACCCGTGAGGTCATGGACATTGCACTCAAGGACGATCAGGGCAACGCATGAATCCGCATCTTTTCCATCGAAATACCCCTGCCCCACAGACCACGGCGGGCCAGCATCTGCGTCAGCTGCGCCGGCAGGCCAACCTCAGCCAACTGGAACTGGCGCTGCTGGCGGGGCTGTCGCAGCGTCATCTGAGCTGTGTGGAAACCGGGCGCGCCAAGCCCAGCCCGAGCACCTTGCATGCCCTGCTTTCGGCGCTTGGCGCGTCGCTGGCGTTATGTAATGAGGTGTTCGTCGCCGCCGGGTACGCGCCCCGCTACGCGGCCTCGCCACTCGATGCGCCTGAACTGGCCTTGGTACACACCGCTATCGACCATATCCTGCAGGTGAACAACCCCGCACCGGCAATCGTCATCGACAGCAACTGGGACGTCATCGCCGCCAATACCAGTACGGGCCTGCTGTTGGCGATGGCAGGCGTTACGGCACAACCGGTGACAGGGCTTAACCTGTTGCAAACACTGCTCTGCCCTGGCGGCCTGGGCGACCACCTGGCCAATGCGCAAGAGATCCGCGCCGCTGCCTGGCAGCGCGCCACCAGGGAGGCCGCCGGCAACCCGGCACTGGCCGAGCGCTTGCACAGCCTGCCGGCCCCGGCCAGCCCACTTGAAACGGCGGCGGCGGCTCCCGTGTTGCTCACCCGTGTATGCACGCCTTACGGTGTGCTGACGTTTCTGTCCACCTTCACCACATTCGGCATGCCGCAGGACATTACCGTGCAATCACTGCGCATCGAGCACCTGATCCCTGCCGACCCGCAGACACGGCAGCGGATGCAGGCGGCATTCGAACAGTGGTCGGCCGTTACAGGGTGAACGACAACGTCTGGCCAAGGAACCTGGCACTGACCTGATGCCCTGCTGCCTTCAGGTCGAAGGGCTGGCACATGGCCCCCGTGGTTACCACATCCCCGGCATTCAGGGTAAAGCCACGTTCGGCAGCATGGGCATACAGGTGGGCCAGCGACACCAACGGGTCGGTTGCGGCATCGCCCGTCAAGCACCGCACGCGTAGTTCGCCATCAACATGCACCTCGGTGGTCTCGGCCAGGTCGGCCAGCAAAGGCACGTCGATGCCTGCGCCGAGGCTGCTGCCCACGACCAAGGCTTCAAACCCCACGTTGTCCGCCACGAAGCTTGGCCAGCCGACGCTCTTGCGGTCGACAAAGCGCGAGCGCACCACTTCGAAGGTGACGCAGGTGGCGCGCACATCAGCGCGGCGCCTTCAGCCTGCGATACTTCATGGGCATAGCGTTGTGCCGGCGGGCCACCTGGGTGGCTTTCACCAGCCTTGGCGCGCAAATCGGGCCGTTGCTCGGCGACCCGCGCAACTACGGCTTCGACATGACCTTCGCTGCGGTCTTACTAAAAAAGCCTGGATAAATGGCCAACCAACCCTGTTACCCAAGCTACTGCAACCGCCACGGCGCAAGGTAACAGGTACAAACCCGTGACCGCCTTGGTCAGCCGGCCATGGATGCGTATACCTATCATTTTTGCCAGTAGTACCCGACTTGAAATCACGAGAGACTTATACCTGCACGCTTGCACACTTCTCAATGGACCGAGGTAATAGCACGATGAATGCCACACCTATTTTCAGGTTATATTTTTACCAGAACAAAAGTCTTATTTCAATCAAAGAGCACGCTAGAACTCATTCTGCTTTCAGAAATGGCGAACAGCCACTCGCGCTAATGGATTCGAGCAAAACAGGTGATTCCTGCCTTATTGCAATCAATGCTAGCCACTCAGTTCTTAACTACCAAAACACCAACCAAAAAAAAACAAATGTTTATTCACCCTATGGCTATGACCCCGCTGAAAACTCAATATTGGAGTTAATCAGCTTCACTGGTCAGGCATTGGACTCCATGACAAACTGTTACGCGCTTGGAGCGGGGCATCGCAATTACAGCCCTATTCTTATGCGCTTCCTAAGCCCTGACAGCTTAAGCCCCTTCAGGGACGGAGGGATAAACACATACGCTTACTGCTCTTCCGACCCCATTAACTATTCAGACCCATCCGCACAGACAAGACGCGTAGTCAGTAATATCGGCGTACCTCGCGGAGGAGTAAAAGCCCAGGTAATCAAACGCCAAGCCCAGGCATCCAAAGACCTAAGCAAACGCCCCCCATTGCAACGAGATAGCGTCACACACCCTATCAAAGGGGAGAAACTAATATCCGGCGACAAAAGATCCGTGCACTTCAATAAACATCTGATGCCCAGTAATATCTCTCACGGAGTCAACGGCGGACCAAAATCCATCCTGAAAAATAAACGCACCTATTCTCAGAATGACATTGATATCGGCTCATTTAACATTTTCGACCAAACAAGCCGACAGAACTATGTCAACGAACAAAACATAATGAAATTGAACACCCTACCCCATGGACATCCGCTACAAACGGCAATACAATCTGAAATTAACTTAGGAAATGGATCTAACTCTCTCGCCGCGGACAACGCTGCTGTCCGTGACGAAATACCACCTTTACCGCCTAGACTCAATCCAACTACTTGATAACATTGAGCCGGAATAATGCGCTGAATCGGGATCTATCGGGGTGGCCTCATAACCGGCAGCCAACCCCGACACAGAGGACAAGGCCTCCCGGCGATAGTACCTGCCAAAAGACCTTCAGACCGAAAGCTGTACCAACGGCGCCGTCCACAAGCTACCCAGATTCTGCAACAACGGCCCGGCAGCCCCCTGCTGCCCAACGTAAAGTAGAAACAATGGTTTTCCTTCTTGCCGGTGGTGGTGTTTGCCATTGTCGTCACAGGGGTGCTGCGCGTGCTGTTGCCAGCATGATTCGCTGCAGCTGCAGCTTCTCCATTCCATTGACACACATCAAGCCCTCACGCCGGGTTAGCGCGACGATGGTCGCAAGCACGGAATGACTCAAGCACCGCCAGGCGCACAGTGCTCAAGGTTCACCCTTGACCCTTGTGCGCAACCTTGGACAAGGAGCCCCACATGAACCCGCTGAAACACATACTGGTTGCCACCGACCTGTCCCCCTATGCCCGCAACGCTGCGGAGCGCGCCGCCTACCTGAGCAAAGCGCAACAGGCTTCGCTTGACCTGCTCTACGTTGCCAACCCGGCACCCTTCGAGCGCCTGAAGCAGTTGGTAGTGCCTGACGACGACCTGTTGAAGCGCGTACTGGATAGCGCCGGAGAAAAAATCCATGCGCTGGCCGCCATGCTGTTCCAGCGCTACGACATCTCTGCAGGTGTGCAGGTTGCCAGCGGCTCGGTGACCACGGAAATCACCCGGGTGGTACAGGACAAGCACAGCAGCCTGCTGGTGTGCGGCGCCAGGGGCCAAGGCGTGGCCCGGCGCCTGCTGCTCGGCTCGACCGTGCAGAAAATGCTCAACCGCATGCCCTGCCCTTTGCTGGTGGTCAAGCCTGCTCCTCGCGATGCCTACCGCACCGTGCTGGTTCCCGTCGACTTTTCCCCCGTATCGCTGCGCGCCATCGAGTTGGCCAGGCGTATTGCCCCACAGGCCGAGATCATTCTGTTACATGTGTACGAAGCACCGTTCGAAAGCAGCGTGCGCTTCGCCCACATCGACCACGACACCCTCACCCATTACCGCAATGTGATCCGCAAGGATGCTGTGACACAGCTTGCCGCCCTGAGCCAGGCAGCCGGCATGCCCGATGCACGGCAGATCGTTGTGCATGGCGACCCTGGCTGGCGCATTGCCGAACAGGAACAGGAGCTGGAATGCGACCTGATCGTGGTCGGCAAGCAGGGTACTAGCGCGCTGGAGGAGCTGTTGGTGGGTAGCGTCACCAAGCATGTACTGAACGAATCGCAGTGTGATGTGCTGGTGTCGCCATAACACACCGGACCAGGCGGGCAGCCTTTTTCCGAATGCTGCCCTACCCGCAGCATTCCCAGGTTCCGCAACAACTGCCTACAGTGACACTGCCATTGCAAGCGCTCTGCTCACGGTGTTTCATCGATTGCGCTGATGTTTACTATCAAGCGGCCTGCCTGTCGTCCTGACAAGGGCGTCCCTATAATCCCCTGCAAATCCCCCCGCTCCTGCGCCTGCTACAGGCGATATCCCTCATGGAACCAAACCCATGCCAAGCAACCGCCAGGCCCCTCGCGGCCTTCCCGAACATAGTCAACAGAGTGTCCTGCAGCAATGGCTGGCAATCCTCTCGGTCGCCGTGGGTGCCTTCGCCCTGGTCACCAGTGAGTTCCTCCCGGTGGGGGTGCTCAACGATGTGGCCAGCGACCTGGGCATCAGTGCCGGGCTTGCCGGCCTGATGGTGACCCTGCCCGGCATCATGGCCGCATTGGCCGCCCCCCTGATTTCCGTCGGCGTGGGTGCGCTGGACCGACGCTACCTGCTGATCGGCCTGACACTGATCATGATCATCGCCAACGCGATCGTGGCCTATGCCGGCGACTTCAACCTGCTGTTGGTCGGCCGCGTGCTGCTGGGTGTGAGCATTGGTGGTTTCTGGGCGACCGCCATTGCCCTTAGCGGCCGACTGGCACCTGATGGCATGGGCGTGGCCAAGGCCAACTCCATCATCATGGCTGGCGTAACCCTGGCAACCGTCGTGGGTGTACCCGTGGGCACCTGGCTCAGTGGCCTGATGGGCTGGCGCATGACCTTCCTGGTGACCGCACTGGTGGGTGTGCCTGTGCTGCTGGCCCAAGTGTTCCTGCTGCCGCGGCTGATGCCGGAAAAGGCCATTCGCATCAGCGACCTGCCGGCGCTGTTCATCAACCCGCAAGCACGGGTCGGCTTGATCGCCGTGTTGCTGATTGGCCTGGCGCACTTTGCCGCGTACACCTATGTCGCACCGTTCTTCAAGCAAAATGCCGGGTTCGACGGGCCTACGATCGGCTCCTTGTTGCTGCTGTATGGTGTGGCCGGCTTCATGGGTAACATCTTCGCCGGCTTTGCAGCCAACCGCAGCGTGCGGCATACCCTGATGCTGGTCGCGTTGATGATTGCCGTCAGCACTGCCCTGTTCCCGCACTTCGCCACCGGCATGACCGGCGCGGCGATGCTGATCGCACTGTGGGGCTTCGCCTTCGGTGCGTTCCCGGCCTGCGCCAACATCTGGATGTTTGTCGTAGCCCCCAAGGATGTCGAGCGTGGCATGCCGCTGTTCGTGGCCATGTTCCAGGTGATCATTGCCGTGGGCTCATTCTTCGGCGGCCAGGTGGTCGACCACATGGGCACAGCGGTGCTGCTGAGCCTGGCCACGGCGCTGGTAGGCTGCGGCTTTGTCACGGTGTTGGTGCTGGGCCGCAACGTCAGCAACAGCCTGGTGGCGCAGCCAGGCTGAGTTGTATTGCCGGGGCTGCTGTGCAGCCCCTTGTAGGCAAGCCCGCGTCTGCACACAGGCGCACCCTGCACTGAACGTCACAACCTGAACCTGCCCGCCAGCGCTGTCATCTGCCCGACCAACCCCGACAGCGCCTTGCTCGCTTCGCTGGTTTGCTGTGCGCCCGCCGCCGAGTGGTTCGACAGCTCGCGAATGTTCAGCAAGTTACGGTCCACCTCCCGCGCCACTTGGGCCTGCTCTTCGGCCGCACTGGCAATGACCAGGTTGCGCTCGTTGATTTCGCCGATCGCACTGTAGATGCCCTCCAGCACCTGCCCTGAGGCCAGGGTCACGTCCAGCGTCGACTGGGCACGGTTGGTACTGGCTTGCATCGAAGCCACTGCGGCCTCGGTACCGGCCTGCACGCGGCCGATCATCTGCTCGATTTCCTGGGTCGACTGTTGTGTGCGGTAGGCCAATGTGCGCACTTCATCCGCCACCACCGCGAAGCCACGGCCGGCCTCACCCGCGCGGGCGGCCTCGATGGCGGCATTGAGCGCCAGCAGGTTGGTTTGCTCGGACACCGAGCGGATCACCTCCAGCACCTTGCCGATATCCCGTACCTGCCCGACCAACTGCTCAAGGTGCGCACTGCTGGTCTGGATCTCGCGGGTCATGGCCTCGGTGCCGTCGATGTTGTCGCTGACCTGGCGACGGCTTTGTGCTGCCAGCTGGTTGGACTCACTGGTGGTCTGCGAAGTGGTGATGGCATTACGTGCAACCTCCTCCACAGCCGTGGTCATTTCGGTCACGGCGGTAGCGGCCTGCTCCAGCTCCTGCCCCTGCTGGCGCAGGTTGTTGGCGCTTTCCTCGGTGACTGCGTTCAAAGCCGTGGCAGCAGCGTCCAGCTGCCGGGCGCAGTGGTCGATTTGCCCAAGGGTATCGCGCTGGCTCTGCTGCATGCGTTGCAGCTCATGGAACAGCTGGCCGATCTCGTTAGTGCCCTGGCCTTGCACCGGCACGCTCAGGTCGCCACCGGCAATGCGCTGGAAATGCCGACCGGCTTCACGCAACGGGCGCAGTACCCGCTGGGCAATGAAGGCCCAGCACAGCACCGCCAACAGCAAGGTCACACCCAGCAGGCCCAGGCTCAACCATTGCGCACGGGCCAGGCGCCGGTCGGACTCAAGCATGATCTGCTGGCTCCGCTCACTCAGTGCGCCAACCAGTTGCTGACGCAACGCCTGCAACCGGCCCATGGCATTGCCGGCATCGCTGTTGACCTTGAAGTACTGCTCCAGCGAACGCTGGCGGGTCGCTTCCCGCTGCCCCGCCACCGCCTTGGCGTACTCGGCAAAGGTAGCCTGCAGCTCGATAGCCAGTGTGCGAAGGGCGGTCTCGCGCGCGCTTTCGACAAATTCGTCGACCAGCTTCTGGCTCTTGTCGTTCAGCTCGACCGACAGCGCCATGCGCTTGCCTGCGCTCTCGTCATGGCCACCCAACTGCTCGATGAAACCCGAGGACACATTGGCACTGGAACGAATCGCCATGAGCAACGCATTGTTCAACCGGTCCGACTGGTGTGCGGTCTGGTCCAGTTCGGTGATCTGCTGGTCACTGCCCACAGCTGCCCACCAGGCGCTCACGGTAGAAAACAGCAAGGTCAGGCTGAACAGCGACAATACCCAGAACATTCCGGTACGTATCTTCAGGTTGGCAAGCATGCGGGCAGTACTCCTGGTTGGCACCACTTCTGGTCGATGATTCGACGGTGGGTGTGCTGCTATCGGAGGTGCCGGCGCAGGCTTGAGGTGCCTGGAAGCGGTTATGGGCGGTAACCGAACAGATGTTGCCCAGCCCAGGGGCGGGAGCGGCGGCAGTGCGCCGCCCATGCTTGAACTTCATCCCGGGTTCCCGGTCTATAGCGACCCCTCGCCCCTTACCCGCGAGCGGCTTGCCAAAGACCTGTCGAGCTCACTGCCAATGCCCAGCACACCTGCCCTGTCAGCCTTGCTTTTGTTGTTGAGCGTAGTGGCAACAACCCACTCGCTGGCCGGCGAGCGCTCGGCGCCTGCACGCAGCAACACGGCATCGACCGTGCTGATCGAAACGGCTTCGCAGCAGTATGCCGACGGCAAACTGGACCAGGCTGCGGCAACCCTTGAGCGCGCGCTGCACATCCAGCCGAACAACCCGGCAACCTTGCACTACCTTGGCGTTCTGCGCCTGCAGCAAGGGCAGTTTGAACAGGCAGAGACGCTGGCGCTGCGTTCCAACCTGCGTGTCGGGGCCAACCACGCGCTGCGCAATCGCAACCTGCAGTTGATTGAAGCCGCACACAACGCCCAACGCTCAGGCATGCTGCCGACGGCTGCGCATTGATGATCGGCCAAGCGCCAACAAAAACTCAGCGACCGAGGAAATCGACCACTGCCTCGGCGAACGCCTGGGGTTGATCCAGCATGACGAAGTGGAAGCTGCCGTCGATCCGCTTGAAACTGATGCCCCGCGTGCCGGCATAGGCATCAGCGAAGGTTGCATCAACACGGGTCGCGGGTATGCCATACAGGGGATCATAGGCATACACGACCTCTACCGGTGCCTGGATACGCCCGAGTTCCGGGCGCAAGTCGGTGGTCATCAGTTCATGGGTGGCATCGGCTACCGTCTTGCGGTCCGAGCGCAGCGCTGCATCAACCAGTGCAGGCCTGGCCGCTGTGGTCTTGGCCAACCGGTCGATGGCTGCCCGCTGCATCGTTTCGGCCTGCGCTGCCGGTGCCGCCAACATCGCATCGCGCAAGGCCGCAGCCTGTGGTGCTGCCGTTTCAGCGGTTGCCGCCGGATCGATCAATAACGTGTAGAACGGCAGCGCGTCGACCACCATCAGCCGCCCCACCTGCTCGGGGTGACGCGCGCCGAGCATCAGCGCAACCTCGCCGCCCAGCGAATGACCAATGATGGCCGGTGCCTCCAGGTGCTGGCTGCGGATGTAGCCTGCGACTGCCTCGGCCACGGGAGCTGCCACGCGCCCCTGCGCAGCGGGCACGGCAGGCGCGCCGGCAAAACCTGAAACCTGCACCAGATGAAGGCGGTGCTGCTGGCGCAGCGCACTGGCAAGCCCTGCCCATACTTCACGCGATGAGGCCAACCCAGGGATCAGGATAACGTCTGGCCCGGCGCCCTCGACCTGCACAGAAATGCGTTCATCAGCCATAGGTACTGATTGGCCTGGTGCGGCTAACGCCGAAGACAGGGCAACGCTGGCACCGATTGCCGCAAGCAGGGTTCGTACACGCATAGTGGCCATTCCTTTGACTTGAACCTGGAAAAGCCCGCCACTATAAGGCGTGCCACACGGCATGGGTAAACTATCGTTTGCAACCCGGTACGCTACACCGTTAAAGGCGAGGCCCTGGGGAGGCCTGGGCACAGCGGCAATTGCGGCTGAGCCCGCTTGCCGAACAGGTGCTTGCCGGGAAGGTACACTGGCTTGATTGCAACCCCGCACCGCGTTGGGTTGGCGGGGTGCTGATCGATGCGGCGGACAGGCCTTGGGTGGTCAGCGAGCAAGGCGAGGTGTGGCGGCGGCGATAGCGGCTCGACAAGGGGGCCGCTGTGCGGCCTGTGCCAAACGTTGCGTGGCCAGCCGGATCTCATCCACATCCAGCGAAGCAAACCCCAGGCGCAGGGCGTTCTCGGCATGGCCAAACGGGGAAAACTGCCGCCCACTGCGCACCACCAGGTCCAGCTCCAGTGCTTTCTCGACCAACTCATCCACATTGATTTCGTCGGCAAAGCGCACCCACAGCGCCAGTCCCCCCTCCGGCTCCTGTACGCAAATGTGCTCGCCAAACGCTTCGTGCAAACACGCCAACAGGGTCTCACGGCGTCGACGGTACTCACGGTTGACCCGGCGCAAGTGCTTCTTCAGCTCGCCCTCATTGATCAAGTCCGCCAGCATGCGCTGCATCACCGCATCGCCCTGCCCCATGGTCAGCGTCGCCCTGCGCTCCAGCACGGCAATCACCTCCACGGGCGCCACGATATAACTGCAGCGGAACGTGCTGCCCAAGGGCTTGGACATCGTGCCAATGTAGATCACATGCCGCTGCTGGCGGTCGCTGGCCAAAGGCAGGTAGGGCCGCCCGGAGAAGTGGTATTCGTAGTCGTAGTCTTCCTCGACCACGCAAAAGTCGTGCTGGCGCGCCAGCTCCAGCAACTGCTGCCGGCGCCCGGCCGGCAGGCTGACCGTGGTGGGGAACTGGTGATGGGGCGTGATGTACATCATCCGTACCTTGTGCTGCCTGCACAGGGCATCGAGCTGATCGACCCGGCAGCCCTCATGGTCCAGTTCCACAGTGACCAGCCGGGCACCCCGCTGACGGAAAATCTCCCACGCAGGCGGATAACTCAGGCGCTCGACCAGCACAACATCACCCGGCTTGAGCAACACGCTGGCCACCAGCGACAACGACATCTGCACCCCCTGGGTCAGGCAGATATGCTCGGCGCCAACGTTCAGGCTGCGATTGTGCCGCAGCATGTCGGCCAGGGCGCTGCGCAGGTAGCGGCTGCTGCATTCACTGCCGTGGCGCACGCTGTTGCTGGTGAAGCTGCTGCGCAAGGCATTGCGGTAATAGCGGTGCAGTACAGCCTGCGGCAGCAGGCGGTGGTCACACGCACCGTTGTCGAAAAACAACGCACCTGGCCGCCCCTGCTGCGCGGCGGCCTGCTCGTTCGCCGCAAAGTAGGCAACGGCGGGTTCCTCGGGCAGCGCCAGGGCAAAGCGCCGGGTGGCATCATGTTCGGCCCGTGCGCTGGCCGCCAGTTGCTGACTGACAAAGGTGCCCCGGCGCTGCACGCTTTGCAGCCAGCCTTTGGTTTCGGCTTCCTCATAGGCCAGGATCACCGTCTTGCGGTTGACGTTCAGCAATTGCGCCATCTCCCGCGTGCCCGGCAAGGGCGTGCCAGGGCGCAGGCGACCCTCGCTGATCGCGGCCACCAAGCCCTCGACAATCTGCCGGTACGAAGCTTGCGCCCCGTCGAGTTTGAGCAGCGGCTGCCATTTACGAAGCTGGACCATGTGAATTATCCAAATCTGGAGGTTCTGCTGGTCCTGGACTATAGCAACAATCGGAAGCTCCATTTGAGCCGAGGTGTTCATGCAAAGCCGCCACGTCATTGAATTGTCGCCCTCGGGCAAAACGTTCGAAGCCAGCCACGAATTGCTGCTCGATGCCATGCTCGCCAGCGGCCTGCCGGTACCTTTCTCCTGCCGCCGAGGCGCCTGTGGCTCGTGCAAGGTCAAGGTGGTGTCGGGGCAGTATCACGACAAGCAGCGAGATGCGGACACACCGGCCCCCTCCTATCCCCTGGCTGCCGACGAGATGCTGCTGTGCCAGAGCCACGCCTGCAGCGACATGCGCCTGGAGATACCCGGCTGGTCACTGGATACCCCGGCACTGGAAGTCGGCGCCCAGGTGGTTGGCCAGCGCGCGCTGAGCACAGATATCGTCGAGCTCGTGCTGCAGCCTGCCCAGCCACTGGATGTTCGGGCTGGCCAGTATGTGCGGTTCCAGCTGGGCAATGGCGACAGCCGCTGTTTCTCCATTGCCAACCTGCCGGCCCAGGAACAGGGGCAACTGGTGTTTCACATTCGCAAGGTCAGCGGTGGCCTGTTCTCCGAAGGCGTGCTGCCCGCCCTGCAAGCAGGTGCTTCAGTAACGCTCGAAGGCCCACTGGGCGCGTGCACCTGGCAACACGAGGACCAACACCCGTTGGTGCTGTTCGCCACCGGCACAGGGTATGCCGGTATCAAGCCCCTGCTGCTGACTGCCTTGGCCCGCGATGCCGAGGTCACGCTGTATTGGGGCGGTTCATCGCAAGCGGATTTCTACGACCATGATTTTCTCGAACAGGCCAGCCGTGCGCACCCTCACTTTCGCTGGTACCCGATACGCTCGGACCAGGCGCAAGTGCAGCAGGCCGCGCTGGCCCACCCGCATCGCTGGGCCGATACCCAGGTCTACGCCTGCGGAAATGCCACAATGATCAGCCAGGCCCGCGAACACTGCATTGCCGCAGGCGTACACCCCCATCGTTTTGTCGCCGAAGCCTTCGTCGCCAGTGGCACACCCGCAGCGCAGGCCTCATCGGCCAGTACACTGCACCCAGAGCTGGAAAAGGTCGGCCCGCGCTATTCGCTGGACGGCATGCTTGCAGCCCGCGAGCAGTCGGTACGGGCCGTGGCCGCAATTGCCAGCCAACTGCAGGTCGGCATGACCACTGCCCAGGCGCTTGAGATGGCCGCACAAACCCTGCAGGCCATGGGCGCATCGCACACCTGGCACCCCACCTACATCCGCTTCGGTGATGACACCGTGCGTACCCCCCGGCAAGGTATTGATCTTCAACGCGTACTACGTACTACGGATATCGTCGTGGTCGACGTCGGCCCGGTCTGGGATGGCTACGAAGGTGACTATGGGGACACCTTCGTGTTCGGCGAGCACGCACTGCACCACGCCTGCGTCAAGGCATTGCATGACGTGTTCGACGAAACCCGTCAGGCCTGGGGGCGTGGGCTGACGGGGCGCGAACTGTATGACTTCGCCGAGCGCAGTGCCCAGGCCAAAGGCTGGCAGCTCGAGCGCAACCTGGCCGGGCACCGCATCGCCGATTTCCCCCATGTGCTTTATGGGCAGGACAAACTGGCCGAGATAGAGATCGTCCCTAGCGAGGTGGTATGGGTACTGGAAATACAGTTGTGCCACCCTACCGAACCCGTCGGGGCGTTTTTTGAAGACATCCTGATTGGCGAGGCTAGGCCAGTCGTGGCTACGGCAGCTTGAAACGACCGTCAGGAGGCAAGGTGCGCGTCAATCAGGCGCGCAACCCCTTCGGCATGCCTGTGGCCCAAGCCATGACCGGGCTGATCGAGTCTGCGCCAACGCAAGGCGCAATCTCAAGGGTTGTTGGCTCTGATGGGTTTAGACCTACTGAAGTGCCCAAATCAGCAGCGAACGCTATGCCTGCCAAGGGCGAAAGCGGACACGCGTGAACGGCTGCTTTCGACCCAAAGCGGTCTCTGGCGAAGGGCAGCAATCGGCCAGGAGCGGACGCCCGAAAGCGTCCTCGGTAGTAGGGGCTCGTCAAACCGTTCGATCAGAGAGGCCATTGCGCTTACGTGCTCGGCTGAGTTGGTCACTCAGAGAGTTGACGTATCTTGGATATCGCCAAATAGAGCTTCCGCCGCGCGGTCGAGCCGCTCTACTTCATCCTCTCGGTAGTGCTCCCAATTGGCCTCTTTAAACAAGCGCGACTCTACAAAAAAATAAGACCCTGGATCCCGCTCCAGTACACGCATGATCGTTTGGGAGCGGTACCAAGCCATGGGCGTACTCAGTGCTGCCTCCAACTGTAGGGGCCAGTCAGGAATTGCTTCGAAACGTGGGTGTTCACTCAGCCGAGCAAAGCCGCGCCACAGGAGAAAAGCCTCATCGGGTTCTTGTGAGCCAACTCGTAAGTCAAATCGTTGAGTCCAACGATGGAGCAAGCCCTCCAAGATAGGTTGAATTTCAGGAGCGTCGATACGTCTAGCAAGGATGCACAGACCTTCAAAGAAATTATCGCCACCAGCATGTAGAAAGCGAGCTAAAGCAGGAACGAGGCGGATATCGATCACAAGCTTGGCCGATAAAACATAGGCATTTTGGCAAAGCACTGGCATCAACACGTGTTCCACCTCAGCCAAGGCCATATAGAAACGTGTAGCGTCGTCTTGAGCTGCTAAGCACTCAAGAAACTTAGCCGCATAGGATTCGCCAAGAGAGCCTTCAAGTAGCTTCGTATGCCAGGGAATTGGAAGACCGGAACAGTTAGCAGCGACTATGGCCGGCCGTAAACGATCCGGTAAGGAGGGCTCGCCCGTAGAAGTAGTTTGGCGCTGGGCGACTCGATGCCCCTCTTTGGTGAACGAGACAGCAGGGGTAAACACTGTTACTCCGCGCTCGGGATCTTTTGTCGGATCCGCTAATCCAATGAGAATTTCGCACTCTTCAGCCGTTATAGGCTCGAGAACGATTGGCCCATCGGGTAAAGCAGTAATGGCGCTACCAGACAGAAGGTGAACCACCGCCTGAAAACTCAGTGGTGAGCCCTCCTCTTCTTTGGGAGCAGGTGCGGAGCCTGTAGCAGGCTGCTCGCCTGCATCCATCTTCGTTGATGCCCCGAGCAAATGGAGATATTCGTTAATTACCCTATCCTCCGCCCATTCAGCACCGGCTACGAGAGTGTGCAACTTCTGCCTCAGCACTGGACCACGCTCTGCGAATTTAGAACGTTCAAGTAAGGCTCGGAAAGCTAGCCAAGCATGATTAGCGGCCCCCAGTTGTACATCGATCCTGTCTGGCCGCCCGGATAGCCGAAGCGAGCGCAACACCGCAGCTTGCAGCAGTGGGACATGTAGGGAATTTAGGAGTTGATCCACTGAAGAGCAATCTTGCCCATCTCCGCGAACAAGCATGTCATACAACCACCCGGCGGCATCGTCCCCAGATGGCAAGCCAGTCGAGTCGAGGGCCTCACTCCAGTTATCTTCGAAATAGGACCCAAAACAGCTAACGAAGCCAGCTCGATTACCTGTATAAGACCGCTTCAGATCCAAGGCGGCTAGGGGCGCGATATGGGCCATCACACAGTGAGCCAAGAGACTCCGATGATGATCCAGAGTGAATGGCGACTGCTCTGCCATGAGTATGGGTTCGATACGCCCAAGTGCTGCCTCATAAGGCAATCTACCCGCAGCGTTGATTGCGGCCCTCCGAACCTGCCATGACTGGCGAGGATCGATTGCAATCGAAACAACTCGATGGGCTGCACTAATGTCTCGGGTACGGTTCGCTAGGATGCACCTCCATAGATCTATCGCTGGAGCCTCCATGTGACCAGCTAAGTCAGCTGTTGACCTGGATCCCGAAGCAACAACTGCTGTTGCTAGGATGGCTTGAATTTCTGGAGTTACCTCCTGCTCATAGCACTCGATCAGCCGTGACAAGGCGGAACGATCACGTCGACGAGCAAGGGCAATTGCCGCGCTGAGACGAATTTGAGGGCTGCGATGGCTCAGCGCCTGAAGCAGCACAAGCGTGGTATGAGCTCCGAGAGCTTGCCCCTGCCGTGCGATGACTACAGGAATCTGAGCAGCCTCTTTATCGTTCTGAGATGCTAAGGCACTCTCTAGTAAGGGGATCGCGGCAGCAAACGGCGTCAAACTAGCGATGAGCCTAAGGGCACCGCTCCAACGCGGCCAATCTGACGTGTCACTCGCTTGGAGACGATTGAGCAAATCGTCGAGTTGACGACCAGAACAACCTAGATGAATCAGTGTTTGTAATCGGACTGAGAACTCCGCTGCCTGGTCCAGCACTCTCGCCTCATAGGGCAACCAATCGGTGAGGGCTGGAGCCATCAATGAGATGAGGCTCGCCAGCGCACCCAAATTGCCCCCTCGGCTCTGAAGGGGGACGCACAAATCCAATATCGTCGGCTCACCTAGGTAGAGCAGGATCCGGACAGCATTAAGCAATGCATCACTGTCCAGCTCCTGAGCCTGCAGCACAGCTATGCATGGACCTCGCAATTCCTTACGAGATTCCCAAATTAAGCCACCCAAGGGGCCAAGCTGGGGACTGCGAGCACGAATCATGTCGGATGGGGGCACCATCGGGATTGTCGAAAGTAGATCAGCAACATCCTCGGTATTTTGAATTCCTAAGCGAATCGCGGGCCAACTGTTGCTACGACTTGTCTGGAGCAATTCTGGATGCGTCTTCAGGTAACTAAGCGCATGCCGCATTGCAGCACGTCCCCCATGTAGAAGAAGCTCCAGTAAGGCTCTCTGGACCACTTCAGGTTGACCATTAACAGCGGGCAACGTCGAGGGCTCGATTCGGCTCTTCTTGCGCCGCGCTGCGATTGAGAGCCAAGCCAAAGCATCCGCACATGCCTGGGCTTCTGGTGCAGCCTGAATCAGCAATCCGATCAGATCGCTTAAATGCGACGGTGTCACCGCCAGGATAGTCTCAAAGAATGGCAGAGCCCATTGAGGATCCGCGAACGTGCGCGCGGATTGCTCACGAACAAACTCTATAAGTGTGTCGGTGACCTGCGGATCCCCAAGTTCCTTGAAAATTTCAGGCAGCATGTAGTGGCCCTCAACCCGCTTAGGTCCGGAAAGGACGACCATCACCTCTTTTGCAGATATGAGTCGGTGCCGGGCTACGTACGGCCAGATTGCTCCCCAGCTCTTCCCCGCCAGAAAAGCTTCCCGTGCTTGGGCCTGAGCCTCTTGACTTCGACCGGCCCGCTCCAAGTGGAGAATAACAGCACCTATCTGGCGCTGGCCTTGATACCAAGAAGCCAAAGAACTATGGGCGTCGCGACGAGTCTGCGGAGCAATCATCTCCTCAAGACCTGCACGCACTGTTTCATGCATTTCGAAAGCATCACCGTCATGCCGACGTAGCAGCCCTAAGTCTATTAGACCGTGAATCGCTAGGCCGACATTGTCATCAGGGAAGACGGTTTCAGCATCAATTCTTCGGAATGGAAGTGCGAAGCAGGTAAGCTTCTCAGCGGCAGAGAGTGAGCTGCTAGCCAATCGGCTGAATCGACTACGCTCTGCATAAGCTAGCCGCTCCTCGGCAGGGCGGGCTGCAATCACAGCCATTTCATCTGTTGTTCGGGCCCGAGCGAAGGCGTGCGCCAGGCTGACGTTTAGACCTGCCGCACGGCCGGCGGTTACCTGTTGGTAAATCCTCCAGAGTCGAGACCGATCCGGCTCAGCGTGTCGTTGCCCGACCAGAGCGACAAACTCCTCATAGCTCAGACCAGGGGCATCTAAGCTACGAACACCAAACTGCATCTGCTCCAGAGGAGTTAGCTCCCGAAGTCCACGCTCCTGTCCAAAAACAATAAGTCGCAGTGTATTTGAGAGCTGCACTCGAATGAACGCAGCGAGGTGCCGCGCAAAACCCGGCGGCTCACTACCCTCGACAAGGTCAAGTAGAAGCAAGCACTCACAGGGCAGCTCAGAGAAGGCCTTCGCAAGCGCAACAAGTACACTCTCGTCCGTCTGGTCGGGCTGGATTGCCACAGCAAAGGGCTTCGATATACCCCTACGCCTGAGGTGAAAAGCTGCACCCACCAGGCAATCGCGCAGGCTAACGCCTGTGCGTACTTCGGCATAAAGGGCAACACTGTCCGAATTGACCAGTCGTGACCGCTCGAGGACCTCGGCGGCTAACCGGGTTTTGCCAGAACCGGATATTCCGACAACCTCTACAGCTGTTCCAACCCGTGGATTGCTGAGGTCGGAGGCCAGCGCAGGCCGCCTTACATGGTCGTCCCCGAGTGGTGGGGGTGCCTTGATGGGGACCATCTGCGGCCAGACGCAACGCAGCTCCGTCTCTAATTCTTCATGATCGAACGACCGCGCTGGCTGTTTGGCAATGTCACTAATGAACCCTCGCAGATTGCGAAAGAGCGCATGTTCAATAATCGATCGCTGCAAACCATAGCGCTGCTCCAAGCGCTGCATGACCCGCTCAGCTACCTCGGCCTCTGATCCATTTGCGTCCCGGATGCTGATTCGGTCGAGGATCCCCGGCAGAAGCATATGCAGATGCTCTACCTCTTGCCCATAACACCGCATAAACCCCGCACCTTCGGAACCATAACGCTGCCCAAACGTACTTGCTGCGTCGGCCAGAGCTCTCTGAGCTTCAAGTGGATCGGCGGGGAATGATTTTGGCGACTTCCATTTTGCAGAGGCCTTGGCTATGTCTGATTTGGCCGCAAGAGGCAATTGAGCTTCTTTGCGCGCGAGGTAGTGAATAGCGGTCCAATATACTTGTGGGGCTTTGGCGAGCACCCCAAAACCAGCCTCAACGAACTCTCGAACCTCTGCCGCAACTTCGTCACCGAGCACCCAGACTTGGTGATGCTCATTCCCTACGAGGCGTGCTACGGCGTCTGGCAGGAGCTCCCGAATGACATCCATCAGGCTCCATAACGATGGATTCGGGAGAGCCTGAGCATCTTCGGTGGGTTTCTTGACCTGTACAAAGCAGCGGCGATCAACGCCAGCTTCGACCCAACGCAGATCAAGATCGTCCTCCCCCTCAGGGCGAACAGAGGCACTCGCCCCATGGCGATCGAAATGGTCGAACAGCAGATCCAAGATAACCGTGGCCTGATAGTCGAAACCACGAATGGCACTGATCCCACCTGACATATGACTGTATTGCCTCTAAATCAGACCGATCAGGTAAGGCTCTTATTAGCCGTAGGACCAAATACAAATCTGTAGTGATGCGGAGTCGGACACGACCAAGAAGTAGCCTATGGCCGAAATGTTAAGCAGGTTTGACGCCAAGGTCCTTAAACAAGCGTCAACACATGGGCGTAGCGGACATCATTGCAAGTGTCATGAGCGTCCGCAATGGGTCGAAAGTGGTCTGTAGCGACCGGCTGCTATCGACCCATAGCTGCCTTTCGCGCAAGACAGCTAAACCCACTGGGACGCTCTAACGTGGCCTTGGGATTTGAGATAGGAAGCTCATTGGAGCCTCGGTGCGAAGGCCTTCGTCTGCGAAATCAAAAACCGCCAATACCCCACACCATGCCAAGCATCGAGCTTGAATCCGACCTGCGCAAAAGTACCGATGTGCTGGAAACCCAGGCGCCGCCAATGCCGTTTTACTGAAGTTCTGTATCCGACATCAGGGTAACCATCGCCACGGCGTGCCCGGACAAGGCGTAAAAATCAGTTCACCCGGAGTGTGGGGCAACGATTTCAATGAGTAAGAATACGACATGCTCATGACCTCAAATAGACCGGATATTGACTCTCTTGGATAGTTCTTCCGCCGACTCTTTGCGCTCGGAGTAGCGATCTACCAAATAATCCTGGCGATCACGCAGCAGCAGCGTGAACTTGGTCAATTCCTCCATCACGTCGACCAGTCGATCGTAGAAAGAAGACGGCTTCATGCGCCCGGCCTCATCGAACTCCAGGAAGGCTTTCGGCACCGACGACTGGTTCGGGATGGTAAACATACGCATCCAGCGGCCAAGCACACGCAGTTGGTTCACCACGTTAAAAGACTGCGAGCCACCGCAAACCTGCATCACGGCGAGGGTCTTGCCCTGGGTCGGGCGAACGGCGCCCATGGCCAGCGGTACCCAATCGATCTGCGCCTTGAAGACAGCACTCATTGAGCCGTGACGCTCGGGTGAGCACCACACCTGGCCCTCGGACCACTGCATCAGCGCGCGGAGTTCCAGCACCTTCTCGTGGGAGTCCGGGGCGTCATCCGGCAGCGGCAGGCCGGAAGGGTCGAAAATACGGGTTTCGGCGCCGAACTCTTCCAGCAGGCGCGCAGCTTCCTGGACCATCAAGCGGCTGAATGAGCGTTCGCGGGTCGATCCGTACAGCAGCAGGATGCGCGGTTTGTGTGTGGAAGGATCCTTCGGCGCCAGGCGCTCAAGCGACGGCAGATCAATCAGGTCTGGTTGGACATTTGGCAGGTGGTCGTTCATTTCGGTCTCCATCAATCCAGGGCCTAAAGCGCGCCGATGCGGGCAAGTTCGGCTTTCAGTTCAGCCTGGCTCAGTTGCGAGAAAGGCAGCGCAATGAAGGCGCGCACGCGCTCATCGATCTTCGCCAGTGTGGTCTGGAAGGCTTCTTCGATTTCTGCCTCACTCCCGGTGACCGCCGAAGGGTCGGCCAGGCCCCAGTGGGCTTTGAGCGATGGACCGAAGAAGATCGGGCAGGCTTCGCCAGCAGCGCGGTCGCACACGGTGACAACGATGTCGGGAGGAGAGCTCTCGAAGGCATCCGAGGCCTTGCTTGAAAGACCAGCGGTGGGGATACCGGCGGCTTCCAAGGTTTTCAGTGCCCGCTCATTGACCTTGCCGCTTGGGAAGCTGCCCGAGCTCACAGCATCCATACCCTCGGGGGCCAGATGATTGAACAGCGCCTCGGACAGAATGCTGCGGCAGCTGTTGTGGGTGCACATGAACAAGACTTTCATCAGGTATCTCCGGTTCAAAAGCTCAGGCGGATGGCCAATGCGGCCAAGGTGGCAAGCAGGATCGGCAGCGTCAGGACGATGCCGGTGCGCAAGTAGTAACCCCAGGTGATGACGATGTTCTTGCGGGCCAGCACGTGCAGCCACAGCAAGGTGGCCAGGCTGCCGATGGGGGTGATTTTCGGACCGAGGTCACAGCCGATGACGTTGGCGTAGATCATGGCCTCGCGCACAATGCCGGTGGCTTCGGCAGAATGGATCGACAAGGCCCCTACCAGCACGGTGGGCATGTTGTTCATGACCGACGACAGGCCAGCGGCGAGCAGCCCCGTCCCAAGGGATGCGCCCCAGATCCCATAGCCGGCGAAGACATTGAGGATCTGCGTCAGGTACTCGGTGAGGCCGGCGTTACGCAGGCCATAGACCACGAGGTACATGCCAAGTGAGAACACCACGACCTGCCAAGGCGCGTCCTTGAGCACCTTACGGGTAGAAATAACGTGCCCGCGCGCGGCGATCAGGTAGAGGATCAGCGCACAGGCAGCAGCGATGGCGCTGATCGGTACACCCAGCGGCTCGATGGCGAAGAAGCCGACCAGCAACAGCGCAAGCACCCACCAGCCGGCAACGAACGTCGCCTTGTCGCGGATAGCGGCTTCGGGAGCCTTCAGTTGGTCGAGTTCATAGGTACGAGGCAGGTCCTTGCGGAAGAACCACAGCAGCATGCCCAACGTGGCGGCGATGCTGACCAGGTTCACCGGCACCATGACCGAGGCGTACTCGCTGAAGCCAATGCCAAAGTAGTCGGCGGAAACGATGTTCACCAGGTTGGATACCACCAGCGGCAAGCTCGCGGTATCGGCGATGAAGCCCGCCGCCATGACGAATGCCAGCGTCGCCGCCGGGGAGAAGCGCAGGGCCAGCAGCATGGCGATGACGATCGGGGTCAGGATCAGTGCCGCACCGTCGTTAGCGAACAGCGCCGAGACGGCGGCGCCCAGCAGGATGATGAAGGCGAACAGCTTGCGGCTGCTGCCATTGCCCCAGCGGGCCACGTGCAATGCCGCCCACTCGAAGAACCCCGCCTCATCCAGCAGCAGGCTGATGATGATGACGGCGATGAAAGTGGCGGTAGCGTTCCAGACGATCTGCCAGACCACGGGGATATCGGACAGGCTCACGACGCCCGCCAGCAGTGCCACGACGGCCCCCAGTGCGGCGCTCCAGCCCACGCCCAGGCCTTTGGGCTGCCAGATGACGAGAACGATCGTCACCAGGAAAATCAAAAATGCGATCAGCATGGCTACAACTCAATCAGCGAAGGGAAGTCTTAAGCACAGGCAACAGGGCTCTGCGGCCGCTCGCCCATTTCGGCAAGGCGCAATGCATCGGGGCTCAACCATTCCTGGTTGGCTTCGACAACGCCCTTCAGTATCGCGTCCACCCACTGCGGCAGTTCGGGGTGCAGTCGGTAGTACACCCACTGACCCTTGCGGCGATCCATCAGGATTCCAGCCTCGCGCAACTGGGCCAGGTGCCGGGAGATCTTCGGCTGGCTCAGTTCCAGCGCGTGGGTAAGTTCGCAGACACAGAGTTCGCCTTCACGGGCGATCAGCAGGGTCATCCGGGCCCGGGTGTCATCAGCCAGGCATTTGAAAACGATGGGGGGTGTCAGTGTTTCCCGCATGTGACCTCCTGGGAAATGCGTGTACGGCCAATATCTGGAAATCCGAATATATGACGATTCAAATATGCGGTAAAGCAGATATTTACAATCGACTCGCCTTACGGGACGTCATAAAAACCGGAAAATGCCCGCGCTCTGGGCCCTATACTGGCCGTCGACACCATCCCCAGACTCTCCAATGAACCAGCCTGATATCTCTATCCGGTTGCTTGGTACCGATCAAATCCAAGGCCTGGCTGAGCATCTGACTGCAGCGGGCTTGCCGACCCAAGACCTTTTGCAGCCCGAAGGTGGGATATCACCGGACCCGCAAGCACCAGAGGCACCATGCCCAGCGGAACGGTTTTCTTCGGGTTGTGAATCTCGTGAGTCGCACCTCACCCATGAGGCAGCCTCTGAAGGCTGAGACCTGTAGTAGCGGGTTTACCCGCTCCTGCAGGAATCGGGCCCTGTTTCAGGGCGATAGTGTTGCCCTTAGCCCATCTGCTGCCACAGGATCAGCAACCCAGGCACCCACGCGGTGAAGATCGCGCATACCAGGGTCATCACCGCCACCAGCCGCTGGATTTTCCTGGCCAAGGCCAACAACAGGAAAAAACTGAACCACAACACCGTCCACGCAGCCCAGTTCAGCACATCCCACACCTTCATCAGGCCCTCGGCGCCCGGGATGGAGCTGACTGTCACCACCAGCGCTGTCACGCTGACGAACAGGCAGAACCAGCCCAACCCGCGGCCATCGACCTGCAACAACTGGTTGGCGGCCACCCACAGGTAGGTAAAGGCGAACAGGATGGTCAAGGCACCCGCCTTGATGCCTTCGGCCGCCCCCACCACGAAAATCAGGTAGACCGCCACCAACAGGCTGAGCAACCCGACAAACAGGTTGATCACCGCCACTTCACGGTCGGTGATACGCCCCATCAGCCAGATGCCGTTGATGAACAACACCGCACCCACATACAGCAGAACCAGTCCGTACAACATGGCAACCTCTTCTCATTCGAATTGTTCTAGGGTTTTTCTTGCCATTTCCAACATCGACAACCGCTGTTTCATTGCCTCTTTCGACAGGTAGGCATGGGCTTCAGGCTCCTGCCAGCCCTGAGCCGCCATCAGCAGGACCTTGGCCTTGTTGATGTCGGCCTGGTGTTCCAGGCGCTCCTGTAACTGGGCGTTTTTCTGCATCAAACGGGCGTGGGCTTCGCTATTGCTTCTGGCGCACACCAGCGCAGGCAGCACCTTGTGGCTGTCCAGCGGCAGCACGATCACGCCATGGCACCCCAGCTCCAGAATCTGCGAGAGGATGGTCGGGCTTTCGTACTCAACCAGCGCGACAGCGGTCAGGCGAACCCCGCCCTGGGCCAGCAGCTTGCCCAGTTCGCCATGGTGGCGCCCTTCGAACACCCCGCAAAACACCAGGTCGGTGTGGGTGTCGAACGCCTTGGGCGGTGGCCAGTACTGCTTTACCGAACAACCGATGCGCATCAGTTGCAACACCAGGGCATCGGTGATTTCACTGGGCGGGCAAACAATGCCGACATGCAGCTCACGCAGCGTATTCAGGATGTTCGAGGTGCTCATGAGGGGCCGCCTCCCGCCATGCTCGCCGTCCAGTCATCGAGGTTGTGCACTACCACATAGGGGTCGGGGCGGATAGCCACTGGCGACTGCCATTTGATGCAGATCTGCCCGCTCGCATCGATCTCGCCTATGCGCGCGAACAGGTGCGAATGGTTGTTCTGCTGCTCCACATGCACCCTGCCCTGGGGGCTGTCCAAGCTGGCGTGGTACAGGTGATTGCGGATCACCTCCACCTCCAGGCTGCCGGTGGCATTCACCGCCTGGCACAACATGCGCATCTGGCTGTAGGCGGCCTCGGCCCAGGCGGTGATGCGCACATCAGCAGGGAAAAACGCCCGACACGCGCTGACGAACGCGTGGCTTTGTGGCGAGTCGACACTGGTGAAATACGGCGCCACGACGATGTTGCCACAGGCCACCTTGGCGCCCATCTCGGCGATTTCGGCCTCACTGGTGGTCAGGCTGGCAATGGGCGGCCGAGGACCATTACCGTAACGCTGCGCCAATGCCTGATAGAAACTTGCCGTACCCGTACCGACCACGGTCGAGAACACCACATCCGGGGCAGCGCGAACCACCCGCTCCACCACCTGGGCCAGGTCATCGGCCGAGGGGTACAGTGGCATGTAAGCCTCCTCCACCACTTCGCCGCCATGCTGCTTGTACAGGTGGCGCATGACGTGGTTGCTTTCCCGCGGGTAGATGTAGTCCGAGCCGACGAAGGCGACCCTGGCACCATAATGGCGGGTCAGGTAGGCCGCCAGCGGCGCGCTGTTCTGGTTGGGTGCCGGCCCGCCGTAGATGATGTTGGGCGAGTACTCGAAACCCTCGTAAGGCGTGGGATAGAACAGCAAGCCATCCGCGCGCTCGACCACCGGCATCACGGCTTTGCGGGTATGCGACATGTAGCAGCCGAGCATCAGGCGCACGCCGTGGTTGCGCACATAGTCGTCGCACAGGTTGCGGTACCGGTCCGGGTCGCCCCCGGGGTCACCGACCAGGGTCAGCACCGGCTGGCCAAGTACACCGCCTTCGCGGTTCACCTGTTCTGCCGCCAGCAACGCACCGCAGCGCTGCGAGCGCTCGATGGCTGCAGTAACGCCGCTTTCGGCGAACAGCAAGCCCACCTTCAATTGCCTGTCTTGTCTACTCATCACACTGTCCTGTGGCAGCCATCATGTAGGCACCGAAAAACGGATACGCCCGCGCTCGAGGTGCCCGGCCACCGTGATGCAGGCCACTTCGGCCCGGCAGGGGATGCGGTTGCCGAGCAGGTACTCGGCCAGCGGCACCTCCAGTTCGTGGCGGATGAACCGCTTGAGTGCACGGGCGCCGAACTCCACGTCATGCCCTTCGCTGGCCAGCTTGCCGACCACTGCCGCATCCAGTTGCAGGCGGCAGTGATGCTTGGCCAGACGCCGGTTCAGGCGCGACACTTCAAGCTCGACGATGCGCTCGCTCACTTCCTGTTCGATGGCGTTGAACACCACGGTGCTGTCGATGCGGTTGACGAACTCGGCAGAAAAACGCTTCACCAGGCGTCGCCGCACAACGGCCAGCAAACGCTCCCGTTGCCCTGCCCGCTGCCCCAGCAAACGCCGCAGCGATGCCAGTGGGCCAAGCCGGTGCTGGCGTATTTCGTCTGCCGCCAGGTTGCTGGTCATGAATACCAGGGTATTGCGGAAATTGAAGCTCTTTTCCCCGGAAGCCAAGCGCAGCAGGCCATTGTCGAACACATTGAGCAGCGCCTGGGACACCTCCTTGCTGGCCTTTTCCAGCTCATCGAACAGCACGATCCCCGGGCGCCCCTGGCTGCCGTCGAGCAGCGCCTGGTCGAACAGCGTGCGGCCCTCCTTGGCGCCAGCATAGCCCGGCGGCGCACCGGTCAGGGCAGCGGCGTAGTGCTCCTGGGCCAGCGTGTTCATGTCCACCCGGCAGAAGGCATCGGCATCACCGTGCAGTGCGCGGGCCAGGGCGCGCACGATCTCGGTCTTGCCAACCCCGGTCGGGCCGAGGAACAACGCCGTGAACAGTGGCCGGCGCGGGTCGAGAATATCCGCCCGCACCACCGTGAGCACATCTTCGATGGCCTGCAGGGCTTCGTCCTGGCCCAGTACTTCGCTGCGTAACACCTGCATGATAGCGGCGACATCGAAGCGGAATCGCGACTGCAGGGTGTCTTCGCTACGCAGGTGGGTTTCGACGATTGTCAGCGTGTGACAGTTTTCGGCATTCAGTGCAGCGCTGGAGGACGCGTCGCGGCGCGTCTGCTCCAGCAGGTCGTTCAAGAACGGCATGGTCTTCCCCTCAACGGTGAAACAGCGTGCCCGCAGGCACGCCGGGCACGCCCTTTAGCGGGCTTCCTTTTCCTTCGCGTCGTAGGGAAGGTTGCCAACCGGGCACTGCGCCACCCCCGAGGTGCGCCGGGTAATGGCCTCGACATTTTCGCGGGCCTTCTCGGCATCCAGCACCCAGGTGCGGTAGAAGTCGAACGGGCATTCGGCGATGCCACGGTCACCGTCGCCGGACAAATGCATACCGCTGTAACCGCGGTGCAGAATCTTGTACAGGTGGTTTTGTGACTGGTCGTTCTGCCGCGCATCGCGAATCTGCGAGATCGACAGCTGGGCGTACTGAATGCCCATTTCCTCTTCACCACACTCGCCCAGGGTGCGGCCATCGAAACCGATGATCGCCGAGTGGCCGAAGTAGGAATACACACCATCGAAGCCGGCGGCGTTGGCCACTGCCACGTAGCAGTTGTTGGCCCAGGCCATGGCTTTGGCCATCAGCACCTGCTGGTCCTTGGCCGGGTACATGTAGCCCTGGCAACGCACGATCAGCTCGGCGCCTTTCATGGCGCAGTCGCGCCAGATTTCCGGGTAGTTGCCGTCATCGCAGATGATCATGCTGATTTTCAAGCCCTTGGGGCCATCGGCAACGTAGGTCTGGCCGCCGGGGTACCAGCCTTCGATCGGGCACCAAGGGATGATCTTGCGGTACTTCTGCACGATCTCGCCGTTGTTGTCGATCAACACCAGGGTGTTGTAGGGCGACTTGCGCGGGTGCTCTTCATGGCGTTCGCCGGTCAGCGAGAACACGCCCCAGACATTGGCCTTGCGGCAGGCCTGGGCGAACACTTCGGTTTCCACGCCGGGTACGGCCACGGCGGTTTCCATCATTTCTGCCGGGTCGTACATGATGCCCTGCAGGCTGTACTCCGGGAAAATCACCAGGTCCATGCCCGGCAACCCCTGCTTCATGCCGACAATGATGTCGGCGATCTTCCTCGCGTTTTCGAGCACTTCATCGCGGGTATGCAGGCGCGGCATCTTGTAGTTGACCACGGCCACACCGACGGTGTCGTTGCTGCTGGAAATATCACCATGACGCATGTTGAACACCTCTTGTTGTTATTTTTCAGGGACGACAAAAAGCCCTCTCCGCATGCGGAGAGAGCTCATTTGCTCTTGGGGGTTCGGGGTGGAGGCAGCGGCATCGCCATTGATGCGCAGCTCCTGACAACCAACGGTATATGTCGGGTGTGGCGGCTTGTCAACCCGGCAACAGCTGCTGCCTCTTCAGGCGCCGAGTGAGCCCAGCACGCGTTGTAGCCTGTCCCGGGTCGTATCCGTGCACGCTTGCATCGGCTCGCGCAGCTCGTCTGCCATCAGGTTTTGCAACTGCAACGCTGCCTTCACCACCGTCGGGTTGGGCTCGGCAAACGCCAGCTTGATCCAGGGCAGCAACTGGTAGAACGTGCCACGCGCTGCCACCCAGTCACCGCTGTCGACCTGCTGCTGCATGCGCACATACAGGTCGGCGCGCACGTGCGCGGAGGCTGAAATGGCCCCGGCTCCCCCCAGGCACAGGTTGTTGAAGATCTGCAGGTCTTCACCGGCCAGCACCTGGGCATGGCCATCCTCGATCAGGGACAGGGTGGTCTCGCTGTCGCCGCTGCAATCCTTGACCGCTGCAATGCGCGGGTGGCGCACGATTCGGCGCAGGGTTTCACGCTCGATGCGCACGCCCGTGCGATAGGGAATGTCGTATACGATCACCGGCACGCGGGCGGCATCGGCCACAGTGGCGAAGAAGGCTTCGAGACCGGCCTGCGAAGGGCGGATGTAGCACGGTGCGGGGACTAGCAACCCGCCAATGTCACGCTGCTGGACTTCAGCCTGAAACGCTAGCAGCTCACGCAGGTTGTAACCCGACAGGCCCATCACCACCCTGCCTGGCTCCACCCAGGCCAGCACCGCATCCAGCACCGCCAGCTGCTCGGCCTTGGACAGTGCCGCCGCCTCACCCGTGGTACCGCACACCACAAAACCGGCCACGCCGTCCTCGAGCAGCTTCTTCACCAACTTTTCCAAGGCGGCAAAGTCGATTTCATTGGCGCGCATTGGCGTGACGAGGGCGATCCAGATACCACGGAAATTCGACATGCAAAAACTCCTGATGTTGACCGAAAGTCAGCGTCAGAGGGTGAAGAGTCGAAGTGGTCTGGCAGGGATACCTGGCGCCTTCTGTCTCGTCAGCCCACCTGACGAGACAGCGCGCCTCGGTCAGATGAGCGGCTGTTTCTTGGATTTCTTGGCAACGGCAACGCACGCGCCTGCCTGGGCAATGAAGCCCGAAGCGATGATGGCGTGGTTGGACATGGACATGGGGGAAAGCCCGTTGCGTGGATTAGGCTGGATAATGGTGGAGCGACACGCGGGGTGTCAACCCTCGACCTTGCTGCAGCGTCGCAAAGCTCGAAGCCGGCTCAGTGCAGAAGCCTGAACTTTCGTTCACCGTGCATACAGCGACATTTCGGGCGATGACTTGATGAGAAAAGGTTATGCCGGCAGGCGAATGCCTGGATGTGCGGTATGGTTACCCGGTAAGCAAAACCTGATTTGCGGAGACCCACATGTTTCGTGTTTTTGAACGCTGGCTCGACCCCTTCCCCCCTGACGAAGTGCCGCCACCCCCGGTGGGCCTGCTGCGCTTCATGTGGGCCTGCACCCGGGGCGCCCGTGGCTATATCCTTGCCCTGGCCCTGCTCAGTGCCGGGGTATCGGTTTACGAAGCCTGGCTGTTTGCCTTCCTCGGCCAGGTGGTTGACCTGCTATCGAACTGGCAGGCCGGGGGCGCCGTAGGTGCTGAGGAAAGCCGCGTGTTGTGGGGCATCGGTATCGTCCTGGTGGCCAGCATCGGGCTGGTGGCAATGCGTACCATGGTTCAGCACCAAGTGCTGGCGATCAACTTGCCGCTGCGGTTGCGCTGGGACTTTCACCGGCTGATGCTGCGCCAGAGCTTGTCGTTCTTCTCTGACGAGTTTTCGGGCCGGGTCACTACCAAAGTGATGCAGACAGCCTTGGCGGTACGCGAGGTGCTGTTCACCGTCATCGAAATACTGCCCGGTATCGGCGTGTATTTCATTGCAATCATCGCCCTGGCGGGTGGTTTTGCCCTGAAGCTGATGCTGCCGTTCATTGCCTGGCTGGCTCTGTTCGGGCTGGCGATGCTGTACTTCGTGCCGCGCCTGGGCAAGGTCGGGCAGGAACAGGCCAACGCGCGGTCGTCGATGACCGGGCGGGTTTCCGATGCCTACACCAACATCACGACGGTAAAGCTGTTCTCGCACTCCAGGCGCGAAGCGCACTTCGCCCGTGCGGCCATGGAGGACTTCAAGCAGACCGGCTTTCGCCAGATGCGCCTGGTCAGCCAGTTCGAAATCGTCAACCAGGCGCTGGTGGTGGGCTTGATCTTCGGCTCCGGCGGCTATGCGCTGTGGCTGTGGCACCAAGGCCAGGTCGGCACCGGTGCAGTCGCGGCAATCACCGCCATGGCCCTGCGTATCAACGGGATGTCGCACTGGATCATGTGGCAGATGACCTCGTTGTTCGAGAGCATCGGCACCGTGCAGGACGGCATGGCCACCCTCACCCGCGGCCCCAAGGTGCAGGATGCAACCGATGCAGGCGAACTGGTGACCCAGGGCGGCGCAGTAACGTTCGACAAGGTCAGCTTCAACTACAACGGCGAGCGCCAGGTGTTGAACGACCTGAGCCTGCACATTCGCCCAGGCGAAAAGGTCGGGCTGGTCGGCCGCTCAGGCGCAGGCAAATCCACCTTGATCAACTTGCTGCTGCGCTTCTATGACGTGGACAGCGGTGTCATCCGCATTGATGGGCAGGACGTCGCCAAGGTCACCCAGGACAGCCTGCGCAGCGCCATCGGCATGGTCACACAAGACACTTCGCTGCTACACCGCTCGATCCGCGACAACATCGCCTACGGCCGCCCGGATGCCACCGAAGCGCAGATCCGCGCTGCTGCGGTCAATGCCCAGGCCGATGGGTTCATCAGCCAGCTCAGTGACCGCCAAGGCCGCAGTGGCTACGACACACTGGTGGGTGAACGCGGTATCAAGCTGTCCGGCGGTCAGCGCCAGCGCATCGCCATTGCCCGAGTGATGCTGAAGAACGCACCGATCCTGCTGCTGGACGAAGCCACCAGCGCGCTGGACTCGGAAGTGGAAGTGGCCATTCAGGAAAGCCTGGATGAAATGATGCAAGGCAAAACCGTCATCGCCATCGCCCACCGGCTGTCGACGATTGCGGCCATGGACCGTCTGATCGTGATGGATGAAGGCCGCATCATCGAGCAAGGTACCCACGCTGAGTTGCTGGCGAAAAAGGGCACCTATGCCCGGCTGTGGCAACACCAGAGCGGCGGGTTCCTGGGTGAGGACCAAGGAGTGGCCGAGGCGGTGGAATAGGCCTTAGCCAAACACATGCGAGGGGCGGCGCAGCACCGGGTCGAACGGGTTCACCCGCTCGCCGATCGCCGCCGCCTCACGCTTGAGCAAGGCCACCACAGTCGGCATGCGGTTAGGCCCAAGGCGGTCGCTGATGGTCGCCACGCTCAGCGCAGCCACAGCGTGGCCGTTGCGGTCGAGAATCGGCACAGCCAGGCCGGCCATGCCGTCGAGTACCCCGGTATTGCGCCCGGCATACCCCAGGCTGCGCACATTGTCGATTTCGGCACGCAGCAGCACTTCGTCGTAATGGTGAAAATCCTTGAGCCGCGGCAGGTTGTAACGGATCACCTCGTCACGTTCTTCCTCAGGCAGGAAAGCCAGAATGGCCAGGCTGCCCTGCCCCACGCCCAACGCCACACGGCCGCCGATGTCGCCGGTAAAGGTGCGGATCGGGTAAGGCCCTTCGCTGCGGTCCAGGCACACGGCGTCAAACCCCGAACGCGCCAGCAGAAACAGCGAATCCCCCAGCGAAGCCGACAGCCGCAACAGGCTGGGGCGCACCACATCGCGCAAATTGCCGGCCTGCCCGGCCTTGGCCGCCAGGGCAAAGAAATCCAGGCTCAGGCGGTAGCGCTTGCTGGTCGCACACTGGTCGACCATGCCCTCTTCGATCAGGCTGCGCAGTAGCCGGTGTGTGGTGGGCTGTGCCAGGCCAACCCGCTGGGCCAGCTGGCTGACCTTCTCGCCCTCGCCACCGCAATCACCCAGCGCACGCAACACGGCGAACAAACGGGACACGGCACTGACACCCACTTCCCTGGCTTTCTCATTTCGTTTATCGGAATCCATTTTTCGCTAAAACCTTTCAAATTTCATTGAGTGGAATAATTTCAAAATAGCTGTCACTCAGTGAAATTACCCTTTGTCGCCATCCTAATCATTGCCCTACTCTCCGGTCCATAGGGCGATATCACAACATCGGCCGCCGCCACAGAAGCGAGCGCCAACGTCCGTAAAAGCATTGCTTTTCGCCGCTGGCGCTCTGCCCACCCTGAAACTGCCGGTTCATCCCGGTTCCGTTTGCGATGGAGCACAGCCATGACCTTTCTGTTGATCGACAAACTCTGCAAGCGCTATGGCGCCACGGAGGCCGTGGCCAGTTCGTCACTGGCCATCGAAAAAGGCGAGTTTGTCTCCCTGCTCGGCCCTTCCGGCTGCGGCAAGACCACCACCCTGCAGATGATTGCCGGCTTCGTCGAGGTCACCAGTGGCCGCATCGTGCTCGATGGCCGCGACATCACCCACGCCAAACCAGCCAGCCGCGGCCTGGGCGTGGTGTTCCAGAGCTACGCGCTGTTCCCGCACATGACCGTGCGCGACAACGTTGCCTTTGGCCTGCGCATGCGCAAGGTAGGCAATGCCGACATCGCCCGCCGCGTGGACCAGGCGCTGGCGCTGGTGCGCCTGGACAAGCATGCCGACCGCTACCCACGGGAATTGTCCGGCGGCCAGCGCCAGCGCGTGGCACTGGCACGCGCGCTGGTGATCGAACCGCCCGTGCTGCTGCTGGACGAGCCGCTGTCCAACCTGGACGCACACCTGCGTGAAGAAATGCAGTTCGAGATCTGCCGTATCCAGAATGAAGTCGGCATTACCACGTTGATGGTCACCCACGACCAGGCCGAAGCCTTGTCGATCAGCGACCGGGTGGTGGTGATGGAAGCCGGGCGCATCACCCAGGTCGATGACCCTTACCGTCTCTACGAACACCCGGGCACACCGTTCATTTCCGACTTTGTCGGCAAGGCCAACCGCCTGCGTGGTGTCACCGGCCCCGGCGGCCAACCGCAGGCAGCGCCCCAGGGGCCGCTCACCCTCAGCCTGCGCCCGGAAAAGATCAGCCTCGGCCCGGCGGGCAGCGGCAAACTGGCAGGGCGCATCAGCTGCCGCTACTTCCTCGGCAGCCAGTGGCTGTACCGCGTTGATACTGCCCTGGGCAACCTGGCCGTGGTCCGCGCCAACGATGGCAGCGCGCCGCTGGACGAAGGTGCGCCGGTTGGCCTGGACTGGAACGATGCCCTGCTGCGGGTGCTGAATGCGGCCGAGGTGGCGGCATGAGTACGGCAAAACTGCGCAACAATGCCTGGGGCTACGGCCTGAGCAGCCCGGCCCTGCTGTTGTTCCTGGCCTTGCTGGTGATGCCGCTGGGGCTGACCGTGCTGCTGTCGTTCAACGCGTTCGACTACACCAGCGGCATCCAGGCCGGCCAGTACACCCTCAGCCATTACCTGAGCCTGGTGACCGACACCTATTACTACGAGATTTTCTTTCGCACCTTCTGGATCAGCGCCCTGGTCACCTTGCTGTGCGTGCTGATCGGCATCCCCGAGGCCATGGTGCTTAGCCGCATGGGCGCGCCGTGGCGCTCGATCTTTCTGATCCTGGTGCTGACCCCGCTGCTGATTTCGGTGGTGGTGCGCGCCTTCGGCTGGAGCCTGCTGCTGGGCTCTGACGGCCTGATCAACCAAGGCATCAGCGCCCTCGGTGGGCAGCCCGTAAAGCTGTTGTACACCCCGTTCGCGGTGATCATCGGCCTGGTCCACGTGATGCTGCCGTTCATGATCATCCCGGTATGGACCTCGTTGCAGAAGCTCGACCCGGCCGCCGAACAGGCTGCACTGTCGCTGGGCGCCAGCCAGTGGACGGTGTTCCGCCGCATCGTGCTGCCACAGATCATGCCGGGCGTGCTGTCGGGCACGCTGATCGTGTTCGGCCTGGCGGCCAGCTCGTTCGCCATCCCCGGGCTGCTGGGCGGGCGCCGACTGAAGATGGTCGCCACCATGATTTACGACCAGTACCTGGCCGAACTGAACTGGCCGATGGGCGCCACCATCGCGGTCGCCCTGCTGCTGATCAACCTGCTGGTGATGCTCAGCTGGAACCGGCTGGTAGAACGCCGCTACAAACGCGCACTTGGAGTTTGAACCCATGACCCGTAACGGCCCGCTGGCCCTGTCTTTTCACGCCCTGGTGATGCTGTTCATGCTCGCCCCGCTGGTGGTGGTGTGCCTGGTGGCATTCACCCCGGAAAACACCCTGAGCCTGCCCACCGCCGGCTTCTCGCTGCGCTGGTTCAGCGCCGTGTTCGAGCGCGCCGACTTCCTTGACGCGTTCTACAACAGCCTGAAACTCGCCGCCCTGGCGGCCTCGCTGGCCACCCTGATCGCCGTACCCGCTGGCCTGGCGCTGACCCGCTACAGCTTCCCGGGCCAGGGCTTTGTCAACGGGCTGCTGCTGTCACCCATCATCATCCCGCACCTGGTGCTGGGTGTAGCCCTGCTGCGGCTGTTCGCCTTGCTTGGGGTCAATGGCAGCTTCGCCTGGCTGGTGTTTGCCCATGTGGTGGTCATTACACCCTACGTGCTGCGCCTGGTGCTGGCTGCCGCCATTGGCATCGACCGCAGCGCCGAGCAGGCCGCACAGAGCCTGGGCGCAGGCCGCGTCACGCTGTTCTGCAAAGTGACCCTGCCGATGATCTTGCCGGGGGTGGCCGGTGGCTGGCTGCTGGCGTTCATCAACAGCTTCGACGAAGTCACGCTGTCGATCTTCGTCACCTCACCCGCCACGCAGACTCTGCCCGTGCGCATGTACGTGTACGCCACCGAATCGATCGACCCGATGATGGCCGCCGTTTCGGCACTGGTGATCGCCGTCACCGCCCTGACCATGGTCGCCCTGGACCGGGTTTACGGCCTGGACCGCGTCCTGGTGGGCAAGCAATGACAAGGAATGCCCCTATGCCCCTGTTCAAGCGCGTGGCCGAGCACGACCGCGAGCCGCTGCCCTTTTTGCTCGACGGCCAGCCAGCCCAGGGCATGAACGGCGACACCCTGCTGACCGCTATCCTGACCAATGCCACGCACCTGCGCGGCAGCGACTTCAGCGCCGAGCCGCGCGCCGGTTTCTGCCTGATGGGCGCCTGCCAGGACTGTTGGGTGCGCCTGCAGGATGGGCGCCGGGTGCGCGCCTGCTCGACCTTTCTGGAAGCCGGCCAGTGCATCACCCGCGATCCGGGGCGCCGGCCATGACTGCAATCGTGATCATCGGTGCCGGCCCCGCCGGCATCCGCGCCGCGCAAACCCTGGTGGCCCACGGCGTTCGCCCGGTGCTGCTGGACGAAGCCAGCCGCGGCGGTGGGCAGATCTACCGCCAGCAGCCAGCCAACTTTCGCCGGTCGGCCAAGGCGTTGTACGGTTTCGAGGCTGGCAAGGCACAAGCCGTGCATACCACCCTTGAGCAACTGCGCGGGCAACTCGACTACCGCCCGGATACCTTGGTGTGGAACGCCGAGCAGCAGGTGCTGGACACCTTGCAACAGGGCGAGTTGGCCGACCGCCTGGCGTTCGACCGGGTGATTGTCGCCACCGGCGCCACCGACCGCGTGTTGCCGATCCCCGGCTGGACCTTGCCTGGGGTCTATACCCTGGGCGCCGCACAGATTGCCCTTAAGTTCCAGGGCTGCGCCATCGGCGAGCGGGTGGTGCTGGCAGGCAGTGGGCCGCTGTTGTACCTGGTGGCCTATCAGTACGCCAAGGCCGGCGCCACGGTCAGCGCAGTGCTCGACACCTCGCCGTTCAGCGCCCAGGTACGTGCCCTGCCACGCCTGCTGCTGCAGCCGGGCACCTTTGCCAAAGGCCTTTACTACCGCGCCTGGCTTGCCCGCAAAGGCATACCGGTGCACCAGGGAGTAACCCTGCTCGGCATTGACGGCGAACAACGCGCCAGCGGCGTTCGCTGGTCACTCAACGGTCAGCAGCATCAGCTGCCCTGCGACGCCGTGGCCTTCGCCCACGCCCTGCGCAGCGAAACCCAGCTGGCCGACCTGCTGGGCTGCGAGTTTGCCTGGAACACCCTCAACCGCGCTTGGCTACCGGTACGTGACCCCCAGGGCCGCGCCAGCAGCCCCGGCGTGTACCTGGCGGGCGACGGTGCCGGCATCCTGGGTGCCGATGGTGCGGAAATGACCGGTGAACTGGCAGCCCTGACGCTGCTGGACGATCTCGGCAAGCCTGGCAACCCGCAACGCCAGCGACAGCTGGAAAAGCGCTTGGCCACGTTGCAGCGCTTTCGTCAGGGCCTGGAGCAAGCCTTCCCGTTCCCCGAACAATGGGCCAGCCAAGCCTCCGACCTGCTGACCGTGTGCCGTTGCGAGCAGATCAGCGCCGGGGAAATCCGCGCAACCGTGCGCGCCGGGCACTGGGAAATCAACCGGGTCAAGGCCATGTGCCGGGTCGGCATGGGCCGCTGCCAAGGCCGTGTGTGCGGCGCCGCTGCCGCCGAGCTGATTGCCTGCGAAAGCGGTCGGCCCCTTGATCAGGTCGGGCGCTTGCGCGGCCAGGCACCGGTCAAGCCGCTGCCCTTTGGTCTGGAGATAAAGCCATGAGGCTGCTTGAAGTGGACGCCATCATCGTGGGTGGCGGCATCGTCGGCAGCAGCGCTGCCTTGACCCTGGCCCGTGCTGGCCAGCAGGTGGCGCTGCTGGAACGCGACTTCTGCGGCTCGCATTCCAGCGGGGTGAACTACGGCGGCGTGCGCCGTCAGGGACGCTCGCTGGCCCAGCTGCCGTTGTCGATGCGCGCCCATGCCATTTGGGGGCAGCTGCGCGAATGGATCGGCATCGACGGCGAGTACGCCCGCAGCGGCCACCTGAAGCTGGCCCGCAGCGAAACCGATTTCGATGCCCTGAAGGCCTATGCACGCCGTACCCAGGCCTTTGACCTGCGCCTGCAACTGCTGGAACGCCGCGAGCTGCGCCAACGCTTTCCCTGGGTGGGCGACATCGCCGTCGGTGCCTCGTATTGCCCCGAGGATGGCCACGCCAACCCTCGCCTTGTATCGCCGGCGTTCGCCCAGGCAGCCCGGCACAGCGGTGCCGAGGTGCACGAGCAGTGCAACGTGCTTGATGTGGACCACGACGGCCAGCGCTTCAGCGTACACACCAGCACCGGCCAGTGCTTCAAGGCACCCTGGCTGTTGAACTGCGCCGGCGCCTGGTCGGCGCAGCTGGCCGAACAGTTCGGCGAACCGGTGCCACTCACCGCCGCCCACCCGGCCATGCTGGTCACCGAGCCGCTGCCGCTGTTCATGACCGCCAGCACCGGGGTCGAAGGCGGCGGTATCTACGCCCGCCAGGTAGCGCGTGGCAACTGCGTGCTCGGCGGCGGGCGCGGCTTTGCCCTGACCCCGACCACCGCACGCCCGGGCCAGGCCGCCGTGCTCGACATATTGCGCAACGCCACTGAGCTGTACCCGGCCCTGGCCGGTGCCCAGGCCATCCGCACCTGGAGCGGCACCGAAGGCTACCTGCCCGACGACGAACCGGTGCTTGGCCCCAGCCTGCACCGACCCGGCCTGCTGCACGGCTTCGGCTTTGCCGGCGCGGGTTTCCAGATTGGCCCGGCGGCGGGTGAAGCACTGGCGCAATGCATCCTGCAGGGCACACCCGCCATCAGCCTCGCGGCCTTCTCCATCCACCGTTTTCAGCCCAACCACCACCACAAGGAAAACCTGTCATGACGCACAAGCAACGTTTGCTCGCCCTGTTCTGCACCGTGCCCGGCCTGTTCGCCTGCCTGCCCGCCATGGCCCAACCCACGCTGTACCTGGGCATGAACGGTGGCACCATGGAACGGCTGTTCAGCGACAACATCCTGCCCCGGTTCGAGAAGGCCAACGATGTAAAGGTGGTGATCGTGCCCGGTACGTCGGCCGACATCCTGGCCAAGGTCCAGGCTACGCCGAACAAGCCGTCGATCCATGTGATGGTGCTGGATGACGGCATCATGTACCGCGCCATTGGCATGGGGCTGTGCAGCACGCTCAAGCCCAACCCAACCCTGGCCCAGCTGCCGGAAAAAGCCCTGATCAAGGACAAGGCCGCCGCCGTCAGCCTGGGGGTAACCGGGCTGGCCTACAACAGCCGCCTGTTCAAGGAAAAGGGCTGGGCCGCACCCACCTCGTGGAATGACCTGGCCGACCCGCGCTTCAAAGACAAGGTAGTGTTCCAGTCGATGGCCTCGTCCACCTTCGGCCTGCACGGTTTTCTGATGTACAACCGCCTGCACGGCGGCACCGATACCGACGTCAACCCGGGCTTCGCTGCCTGGAAGCAGAACGTTGGCCCGAACGTGCTGGAGTACATCCCCAACTCGGCCAAGCTCTCGGAAATGGTGCAAACCGACGAAGCCGCGCTGTTCCCGCTCACCCCCACCCAAGTGACGGCACTGAAGCTCAAAGGCATCCCGGTGGAGTACGCAGCGCCCAAGGAAGGCGCCGTGGTGCTCAACCAGGCCGAATGCGTCACCGCCAACAACGACCAGCCGGAGCTTGCGCAAAAGCTCGCCGAATTCCTGCTGAGCCCCGAAGCGCAGGCTCCGGCTCTGGAGCTAGGTGACCAGATCCCGTCCAACCCCAACACCCCGACCAGCGACAAGACCCGTGGTCAGGTCGAGGCCATGCAGACCTACCTGCAAACGGCCGTTACCATCGATTGGGACCAGGTCAATACCCAACGTCCGGAATGGAACGCCCGCTGGAATCGCCAGATCGAGCGATAGGCCGACGCCACCTGGCCCGCTGGCCGGTACCTCGGATACCGGCCAGCGGGCGCACCACCCGCTTGAGCCATCTGTAAACGTAAGAATGCTCTGCCCTGCACAGGCGCGGACAGGGCTTCTGCACGCCTGCAAAACGGCTCAGGCCCCCCTTGCATCACGCTGCCACCTAACTAGAACAAGCAAACGGAGCATGAAATGAGCATCAACACACTCGGCGTCACCGCCCTGTTGCTGGCGTCTGCCAGCCCCTTGCTGCAGGCCAGCGAGCAGTCCGAATCGGCGGGTTTCATCGAAGGCAGCAAGCTGTCTGTCAAGGCACGCAACATGTACATGCAGCGTGACAACCGCGCCAGCGGCGCACGGCAAAACTACGGCGAGGAATGGGCCCAGGGCTTTATCGGTACCTTTCAGTCCGGCTTCACCCAAGGCACCGTCGGCTTTGGCATCGACCTGATCAGCCAGTACGCCTTCAGGCTCGACACGGGTGACGGCCGCACGGGGGGCGGTACGGGCTTGCTGGAGCAGGACAACCATGGCGCCAAGCAAGACATGAGCAAAGCCGGGGCAGTGCTGAAAATGCGCGCGTCCAACACCGTGCTCAAATACGGCACGCAGGTCATGGCAGTGCCTGTGCTGGCCACCTCCGACAGCCGCCTGCTGCCGGAAACCGTCGACGGCTTCTCGCTCACCAGCAAGGAAATCCGCAATCTGCAGTTGGACGCGGGGCACTTCACCGGCCTGACCAACCGCAACCAGTCATCCCGCGACAGCGGGCGCATGACCGCCGTGGACTACCTGGGCGGGGTGTACACGTTCAATGAGCGGCTCTCCAGCAGCCTGTACTACGCCAAAACTGCCGAGCACTTTCGCAAGTACTACGTGAACACCCGCTACCTGTTGCCGCTGGGTTCCGGCCAGTCGCTTAAGTTCGACTTCAACGCCTACGACACGCAAAGCATCGGCCAGGCCCGCAGTGGCGACCTGGACAACCGCATCTGGAGCCTGGGGGGGACCTGGACGCTGGGCGCTCATGCCTTCACCCTGGCCTACCAGAAGGTGTCCGGCACCGGCGACTACGTGTACGGGCCAGACGGCAACGCGGTCTACAACTTTGCCAACTCGGTGCAGTACTCGGACTTCGACTACGAGAACGAAAAGTCCTGGCAGGCCCGATACGACCTGAACATGGCCGCTTATGGCGTACCAGGGCTGAGCTTCATGACCCGCTATGTGAAAGGCACCGACTTCAAGAGCGGCACCGGCGGCGACCTGGATGGCAAGGCCTGGGAGCGTGACGTTGAAGTACGCTATGTGGTGCAGGCCGGCGTAGCCAAGGACTTGTCGTTCCGGGTGCGGCAGGCCAGCTACCGTAGCTCCGAGCGTGGCGGCCAGATTGATGAAGTGCGGGTAATTACCGAGTACCCGCTCAATATTTTCTAAGGGTATGTACTGCCCGCTCCTAAGGGATTGCGCAAGCCCGGCACTCTGCACGATACCTGTGGGAGCGGGCTTGCCCGCGAAGATGGCTACGCAATTCCCCAGCCATGCCGCCTCAAGCCATCACTGGCTGCAACAACGCCTGCGCTTCATACAGTGTCGGCACATACCGCAACCGAATTTCATCCACGCTCAGGCGCGAAGCATGGGTCGTGATGGTGAGCGTTGCTTTCAACTGCCCGGCCCGATCCAGCAGCGGTACCCCCAACACACGCATACCCATCTCATATTCCTGGTCGACAATACAGAAGCCCTGCGTTTTCACCCGCAGCAACTCCGCCTCCAGCAGCCCACGGTCAGTCTGTGTGTAAGGCGTCAGTGCCCGCAGCGGGTTGCGTGCAAAGTAGTCATCCCGCTCGCTTTCATCCAGCCAAGCCAGCCATATCCGTCCCCCCGCCGTGCAATACATCGGCACCCGCGAACCAGGCCTGATCGACAACGACGCCACATGGCTGTAGCGGCTGCGCACCAGGTGGATGATCTCGTCGCCATCGCGGGTGCCCACTGATACATGCTCCTGGGTCTGCCGCGCCACCTGCTCGACGATCGGCCGCAGCATGCGCGGCAGTTGCGCCGAGTCGACATACGCCTGGCCAAGGCGCAACGCCTTGGGCGTCAGCCAGTACTCGCGGCTGTCGGTTTCGGCAAAGCCCTCATGCACCAAAGTCAGTAAAAAGCGCCGGGTGGCGCTGGGCGTAAGGCCAGACAGCCTGGCTGCCTGCGGCACGCTCAGGCGTGGCTGCTCGGCGCTGAACAGCTGCATCAGGGCCAGGCCTTTCTGCAAGCCGGCAATCAGGTCACGGGGATGAATGGCGGGGGTGTTCATGCCTTCAACTCGCAAGTGGGGAGAAAAAACAGCCGATTACCGCGATAACCGGAACATGATTGCGATTATCGCACTAAACCACCGATTAGCGCATTGTTGCCCGCACCCCGCTGCTTCACGCTTGCCGTCATAACAACGCCAATAAGGAGGTCAGCATGATTCGTGGTTCCACTGAACTGGTCGCCATCGTCGGTTCGCCCATCGCCCAGGTGAAGTCCCCGGAAAACTTCAACACCTGGTTCACCCACAACAACTGCAACCTCGCCATGCTGCCCATCGACCTGCACCAGGCGGCGCTGGACAGCTTTGCCGGCACCCTGCGCGGCTGGCAAAACCTGCGCGGCTGCGTGGTCACCGTGCCGTACAAGCAGGCCCTGGCCAACCGCCTGGATAGCCTGAGCGAACGTGCGGCGGCACTGGGGTCGGTCAATGTGATACGCCGCGAGCGCGACGGGCGCCTGCTGGGCGACAACGTCGACGGCGCCGGCTTCCTGGGCGCTGCGCGCAAACATGGCTTCAAAGCGACGGGCAAGCGGGCATTGGTGATCGGTTGCGGCGGTGTTGGCAGTGCCATCGCCTATGCGCTGGGCGAGGCAGGCATTGCCAACATTACCCTCAGCGACCCCAGCACAACGCGCATGGGGGCGGTGTGCGAACTGCTCGGCAATGCCTTCCCCGGGCTTACGGTCAGCACACAGTTCAGTGGGCTGGAAGACTTCGACCTGGTGGCCAACGCCTCCCCGGTCGGCATGGGCACAAGCGCAGAGCTGCCACTGCCCGCCGCCCTGCTGGCTACCCTGCAACCCGACACCTTGGTGGCCGACGTGGTCACTTCGCCCGAAATCACCCCACTGCTGAACCGCGCACGGCAAGTCGGCTGCCCGATCCAGACGGGCCCGGAAATGGCCTACGCCCAACTCGGCCACCTTGGCGCCTTCATGGGCGTGACGCCGCTGGAGATCTGAAGCCATGGCGACCCTTGAACACACACAACACAGCGTTGACCTGGTGGTACTGGGCAGTGGTGCCGGCGGCTTGGCTGCGGCGGCCACGGCGGCCTGCCGCGGGCTGAAGGTGCTGGTCGTGGAAAAGGCCGAACGCTTTGGCGGCACCTCGGCGATTTCCGGCGGTGCGGTATGGCTGTACGGCACCGATCAGGCCCGGGACGCGGGTGCCAAGGACTCCCCCGAGGCCATGCGCACCTACCTCAAACACGTCATCGGTGATGGCTACGACCCCATGCTGGGCGACGCCTTCATCGAGCATGGGCACCAGGCACTACGTTGGCTGGAGCGCCACACCGAACTGCGCTATGCCTTACGCCCGCACTCACCCGATTATTACCCGGATGCACCCGGCGCCACGCAGTTCGGCCGGGCACTGGAAATGGTCGAGTACGACGGCAAGCACCTTGGCCCGCGCTTCAAGGACCTGCAGATGCCACCGCCCGGCATGCTGCTGTTCGGCGGCATGATGGTCAACCGCGTGGATATCCAGCATTTTCTCAGTATTCGCCGCTCGCCCGGCTCGCTGTGGCATTGCCTGAAACTGATAGTGCGCTACGCGCGGGACCGCCTAAAGCACCCGCGTGGCACTCGGCTTACCACCGGCAACGCATTGATCGCCCGCCTGGCCACCAGTGCCTTCGCCCATGGCACGCAACTGTGGTTGCGCAGCGAAGCCGAAGAGCTGATTGTCGAGCACGGCGTGGTGACCGGCGTGGTTGTACTGCACGAGGGCCGGCGTCAGCGGGTAATGGCACGTGGCGGTGTGGTGTGCGCCATGGGCGGGTTCGCTGCAGGCGCACTGGCCGCCAGCTACCGCCCCGCCCAAGAGGCGCCGCACCTGACCATGTCGCCCCCCTTCAACGACGGTGCCGCCCTGCGCCTTGGTCAGGCGGTGTCGGCCGCCGAGGGCGAAGGCCTGGCGGCCAACTTCTTCTGGGCGCCGGTTTCCGAACGGCGCCATCCCGGTGGCCAGCGGGAGCGCTTCCCGCACCTGGTCACCGACCGCGCCAAGCCTGGCGTGATTGCGGTAGACCCGACCGGGCGGCGCTTCGTCAACGAGTCCGACTCCTACCACCACTTCGTGCAGACCATGTTCGCCAACGGCATTGCCAGCTGCTGGCTGGTGTGCGATGCCGAGGCGATGAACCGCTATGGGCTCGGCCTGGCGCGGCCGAAGCCTGTGAACAACCAGGCGTTGATCGACGCCGGCTACCTGTACCGGGCCGCGACACCGCAAGCCCTGGCCCAGGCCATTGGCGTAGAGCCCAAAGTGTTCGCGCAAACCCTCGAGCAGTTCAACACGGATGCCCGCAATGGCATCGACCGTGCGTTCGGCAAAGGCGGCAACAGCTACAACCGCTACATGGGCGACCCGCAACACACGCCCAACCCCTGCCTGGCGCCGTTGAGCAACGGGCCGTTCTACGCCATCCGCATTCACACCGGCGACCTCGGGTCGGCCCGTGGCCTGGTGACCAACGCCGACGCCAACGTGCTTGACCGTAGCGGCCAGCCAATTGCCGGGCTGTATGCGGTCGGCAACGACATGAACTCACTGATGAAGGGCACCTACCCCGGCCCCGGCATCACCCTGGGCCCTGCCCTCACCTTCGGCTGGCTCGCTGCCAACCACATCACCGCGCGCCTGCAGGCGCCGGCCACCCACACGGAGACCCCGGCATGTACTACGAACTGAGAACCTACACCCTCGACCCACTGAAAATGGCCGACTGGCTAGCCCTGTACCAAAGCCATGCGCTGGACGTTCAAAGCGAACACCTGGGTAACCTGGTCGGCTTTTTCACCAGCGAGTTCGGCGACGTCAACCAGGTGGTGCACATCTGGGGCTATGCCAGCCTCGACGATCGCATCGCACGGCGCACAGCCATGGCAGCGGACCCGCGCTGGGCAGCGTTTTCGCGGCTTAACCGCGAGCTCGGGGCCGTTGTGCGCCTGCAATCGCGGCTGCTGCGGCCCACCGGTTTTTCGCCGCTGCAGTAAAGCGCGCCACCCTCTACCAACGCCTGAGCGGACCCCTTCATGCACCCCCTCGAATGTGACGTACTCGTCATTGGCTCCGGCGCTTCGGGCCTGGCTGCCGCCGTAACCGCCGCGCATCACGGCCTGCATGTGATCGTTGCGGAAAAAGCCCGCCAGCTGGGCGGCACCAGCGCCTGGTCGGGGGGCTGGTTGTGGATACCGCGTAACCCGCTGGCCATCGCCGAAGGCATCGTCGAAGCCGACGATGCCCCAGAGCGCTACCTGCGTGCGCAAACCCACACCCGCGAACTGGACCCGCGTCAACGTGCGTTCCTGCGCCATGGCCCGGAAATGGTGGCGTTTTTCCAGCAGCACACGGCGGTACAGTTCCAGAGCGGCAGCCGCATGCCCGACATGCGTGAAGGCGATGGCAGTGCACACGGCGGGCGCTCACTGTGTGCCCTGCCCTACGACGGGCGCCAGCTCGGGCCTTGGCTGCACACATTACGCCCACCGCTGGACATCGTCAGCCTGGCCGGCATGGGCATTGCCGGTGGCACAGACATGGCCGCCTTCTTCAACGCCACGCGCTCGGCCAAGGCGGCGCTGCATGTCAGCAAGCGCCTGCTGCGCCATGGGCGAGACCTGCTGCTGCATCGTCGCGGCCAGCAGTTGGTCAATGGCAATGCGCTGATGGCGCGCCTGCTACGCAGCGCCCTCGACCTTGATGTGACATTGCTGACCGACAAACCGGCCTGCCACCTGCTGGGCGAAGGCCGAGTCAGTGGCGCACTGTTTGCCGACGGCCAGGTCATCCAGGCACGCCGTGGTGTGGTGTTGGCCTGCGGTGGCTTCCCGCATGATCGCCAGCGCATCGCGCAACTGATGCCGCATGCGCCGCAGGGTGACCAGCACTACTCCGCTGCACCCAGGGAAAACAGCGGCGACGGCCTGCGGTTGGGTGAACAAGCCGGTGGCCTGGTCAGTACGGCACTGGCCCAGGCTGGCGCCTGGGCGCCTGTATCGAAGGTGCCATGCGGCGATGGCAGTTTCGGCCATTTCCCGCACCTGATGGACCGCGCCAAACCTGGCTTCATCGCGGTACGTCGCGATGGCCAACGCTTCGTAAACGAAGCCGATTGCTACCATGACTTCATGAACGCACTGTTCGCCGCAACACCGCACGGCGAAACACCTGAAGCCTGGCTGATCTGCGACCACGCAGCACAACGCCGCTATGGCATTGGCTGGGCCAAGCCCTTTCCGTTCTCAACCCGCTTCTATCAACGCCGTGGCTACTTGCACAGTAGCGCCAGCCTGGCGGAACTGGCGCAGCGCTGCGGGATCGATGCCGCGCAGCTGCAGCGCACGGTGCACGACTTCAACCGGCATGCAGCCCAAGGTGAGGACCCCGTATTCCAGCGTGGCGCATCGGCCTACAACCGGGCTCAGGGCGAACCGTTGCAAGCCCCCAACCCGTCGCTGCGGCCCTTGCTGCATGGGCCGTTTCACGCCGTGAAGCTACTGCCGGGCAGCCTGGGCACCTTCGCCGGCCTGGGCACCGACGCCTCGGCCCGTGTGCTGGACCGCGCAGGGCAGCCGATACCCGGGCTGTTTGCGGTGGGCAACGACATGCACAGCGTGATGGGTGGGCACTACCCCAGCGGCGGCATTACCCTTGGTCCGGGGATGACCTTTGGGTATCTGGCCGGTAGGGCGTTGAGCGGCTTGGGCTCGGCATGACCTCAGCGAGACATGGCGTCATAAAGGCTGTTCATGCGGTTGCCCGGTTTGAGCAACCTTGGTTGGCTGTTGCATTAACCCGCGTGGCAAGCGGAAACCTTTGAACGGTTGCTGGGTAATGGGGTTGAAGGCCTTTTCAGCATTCAACCGATAGCGCATTACACCGTCGCCTGTCCTGAAGCTCAGGTCCACGCTGGTCGCCGTTCGCCCATTGAGCGAGCCGCGGCTGAGCAAGCGGAACATCGACCATGGGCCACGGTATTCGAGGCTGCTGCTATTGCCGTTCTGCCTGAGTAAAGTCAGGTTGCTGCGTACCTGCTGCCCCATGGTATTGGGCCAGACGATACCGGTGATCTGGGTAGGCCCATGGGTGTAGGAGATCAACTGGCCATCCAGGTCCAGCAGGCTGGTACGCTGATTCGCACTGAGCCCCAACGGTTCGACACTGAACTGCACACTCAACTTGCCGCGCTGATCGAAGAAGGTTTCGCGAATACGTTCGGCCAGCTCGAGCTGCTCGATCACGTCGGGGCGAATCAGGGAATGCCCGTGCTGGCCAGACTGCAACGCCTCAAGGTTGTCCTTGAGGAAGACCTTGAGATACTGATCATCAAACTGCTTCAAACGCCCTTTGGGCCCAAAGAATGCTTCGAAGTCATCCAGTGAAGCATCAGGTGCCCTCACCACAAAGGGGTAGCGGCCTGCCAGACGTTGCTGGAAGAAGCTGTACACCTCAGCATCCCAACGTCGCTCCAGTTCGCGCAGTGCTTCAACGTTCAGCACTTTGGCTGTCTGGTCGGCAAGCTTTCTGACCTGGTGGTTGATCGGTTCCGGCAAACCTGTGGCAACACGTTGCAGGGTGCCAATCGGGTCCTGCCCGGTCATCGAGAAGCGCTGATGCACGGCTTGCAGCGCAGCCTTGCCGCGGTCCGGGCTGTCCTGTACGGCCTTGGCATAGTCCAGCACAGCCGATACGGCACCCAGGGTTTCGTCGTAGTAGCTCGGTTTGTCTCCTGTCACCAGCAACATGGCGCCCAGGCCTGCAAAAGCCCGCTGGATGGCCTGTGCTTGCTGTTGCTCGGGGTTGCCTGTTTGTGGCCGCAACGAACCCACCTCGCCCGGTGCCTCGACAACTGTGGGTGACGCAAGCGACGTGTTATCCCTGACCGTATACAGCAGCCGCTGCAACGGTGCTGCCGGGCCAGTCAACTGCTCCAGAACGGTGACACCATGGTTCAGATCACGGAAGTCTGCCACGGTGAAGGCGTTCAAGGCGCGACGCCAGCTGTCGACGTAATCGGCGCTGTAAAGGTTGTGCAGCCGTTCGGTCAGCGCCTCTCGATCAACGCTCGAATAATCGAGCTGGGCGCGCTCCCCGAGCGCCCACTGATCGACCATCGCCATTTCAGCGAACCGCTGGCTGTGCGGTTCAAAGTACTCCCTGAAGCCTTTGGCTGTGAGCATGGGGGGCAGTTGCACATCCTCCTCCCCTTGCCTGGCCCCGAACGAAGGCTGATACACGACATCGAATGCAGGGCCTACCTGGTGACGCAGGTTCAGGCCGGTGTGCAATTGCTCGTGAGCCTGTTGCTTCAGCCCCTCATAAACCCGCTGTGGTAGAGGCAATTTACGCAATGCCTGCTGCACTTCGCTGACGCGCTCACGGTACTGCGGCAAATCGGTGTCAGCGTAGGCAAGGGCGTATTCCAAATGGTGCATGAGGTCTCGCTGCAACTGCCCCTGACCAGGGAACGCCTTTTGCCATTGGCGCGCCATCCAGTCTTCCACCCATTCAGGCCGGCGACTGTGGCGGTCCTCGATCATCCGGTAAACCCTGAGCGCCGCCATTTGTTGCTCGCTGCCCGGCGGTGCTGCGTTCATGGCATCGATCACACCGCTGGCCAAGGCCGGCAAAAAACGCCTGGACAACAAGCTGAGGTACGCTTCGTCAACCGTGGGGCCAATGTTGCGCCCTTGATAAAGGCCAAGATCGGCAACCCCTGGCCATGCCACGCGATAGTCGCCAAACACCGCCACCGCATCGCGGATCTGGTCCAGTGGCGCCAACAGGTTGCGCCCGGTCGGGTCTAGGCGCTGATCGACCTGGTGATGGCTGTACTCCTGGCTTTTGGCGAGCACGCTGGCGGCCTTGGACCCATTGATATCGAAATAGCGTTGCCAACTCGCCAAGGCGATGCTGAACGCAAGGATGCCCACGCCCGAGCTGACCCACAGCAGTTGACGCTTGCTGCGCGCCACCCGAACGTTGTCGCCCGCCAGGCCGGCCTCCTGATAGATGACCCGCCTGAAGGCTTGCTGAATGAAGAAGGCCAATGCCTTGCCTTGTGCCTTGCCTTCACGCAACGGAAGTTTCGTCTTGTAGGGTTGTGCGGCTTCACGGACAAAGGCATTGCGCATGTCGCCTTGCTGCATCACAGACGACCAATACACACCGCGTACCAGGGCGGGCGTGGAGTAACGGTCACTCACCAGGGTTTCGCGCAGAAATGCCAGCAGTATGGGGCGCAACCCGACCAGCTGCCCATACAGCGAAAACAGGCGCCCACAGGGTGGAGCCTTCACCAGTACATCCAGTTGATCGATGAGCTGCTCCTGCAACGTGCCGAGAAACCGACCGTAGTGCTCGTCATACTCATCCAGCCAGACGTCGAACGCGTCAACCGCATCCAGTTTGAAGGTAAACCCCAACAGGTTTTCGCGCCTGGCGGCCGAAAGCTTGCCGTAGAACTGATCGAAGCCGTCCAGCAAATCGAATTTGCTCAGTACCACGTAGAGCGGCAAGCGCGATCCCAGGTGGCTGCTCACTTCGTACAGGCGGGTGCGCAACCTGTGGGCCAGCGCAACGCGCTGCTCAGGCGTGCCATGCAGCAGTTCCGGCAAGTCGACGACCAGCACCACGCCGTTAAGCGCTCGCTGGCTGCGATTTCGAAGTAGCCAGCCCAACAGGTGGTCCCACAACCTGGCCTGGGCCCCCGGCACGAAGGAGGGCTCCGGCTCGGTGGGGGCGTCGGCTGTCGAGCCTGCCGCTGGCTGCTGACGGATGAACGCACCGGGTGGGTCGATGAGCACGGCATCGTCGCTGACCCACCAGCCCACCGGATAGGCCAGCGCTTCAGTCTGCCGCCCTTGTGCCTGGACCTGATCGATACGCGTCAGGGTAAAACGCTGATCGGTGCAGTCGATGAAGCTGGTTTTACCGGCCTGTTCATCACCCATCACCAGGTACCAGGGCAGCCGGTACAAGGCACGTGGCCCACCGGCATTGTCAAGGTACCGGTCAAGCCCTTGGCTCAGCGCCTTCTCTTGCGCCTGCACCAACGGCAGCGCGCGATCCCGTTCGGCAGCCTGTGCCTGCCGGCGCTCCGCTTGCAATCGACGAAAGCGTCTACGCAGCACCACCAGCCAGCCTATTAGCGGCACGAGCATGAGTACCAGGCTTGCCACGCTGCGGTGCGCCACACTGGCCAGTGGCTGTTGCTCACGCCACGTCCATTGCGGGCCGAGCCACCAGATGGCGACCAGCAGCAGCGTTGCCGCCAACCCAAGTAACACCGGCAGCGCCAGGCCAATGCGCGTTACCCACGGCAAGCCCCAACCTTTGAATTGCTTCCATATATGATTCATCGAGGCTCCTGGTCCTTGTGTTGATCAGCCAGCGTTGGAGGGGCTGCGTACTGCTGAAGCCGCTGGAATACCTCTGGCTCCCACGCACTGGCGGTGGTTTGCTGCATCGTACGGGCAACGCCGGCGCACAAGTCCTGGGCCAGCCATGACACGCCCCGTGCGGCCAGCAAGTCGGCTGCGATCATGGTGGTATGGCAGCGGTCCCGAGGGGTACCCAGGTCCGCTTGCAGTGCTTGCAGCCTCAGCAGCACGGGCTCTACGCCGCCGCTGTCCAGCTGGCCGGCCAGTTCCTCGTGCAGGCCACCAAACGCGTGAGGCGGGGCCGCTTGGCCAGAAGGCCCTTGCGCGCCCTTGAGCCACGCCAGGCATTGGTCATCGACAAATACCAATCCGTCGCTGAAGCACAGCTGCTGAAGTGCCGGCATGCGCTGTACAAACCGGGCGGTCGCGCAACGGATGGCCTCAGCCACATCGCTCATCGCCAGCCGCGTGGCGACAGTTGCAGCCAGAAAGCTGCCACGAATCCAGTAGGGACACGCCGCCACGCTCTTTTCGATGCGCTGAAGCAAGGCCGGGTCAATCGCTGTGCTGGCAATGGCCTCTTCATAAACCCGCGTTATATCCAGTGGCACCGCCATCAATTCCGTGCGGGTGCCTTGCCTGGCCGGAGGCGCCGCCTGAATGTGTGCCCACAAACCGAAACGCCGTAACTGGTAGCCGGTTGGGTCGTAAGGATCCTGCTGGTTGATGAGTTCGGCCATGGCCAGTATGGCCCGTCGTGTCTCACGTTCACTGCCCATCGACACACGCGGCATGGGCGCGGCGATGACATCGGCCAGCGGCGTAGGCTTCACGTTTACAGCGGGCGCCTTGGGCACGGCAGCCTCGCCGGCACCGCTGACACGTTCAGTGTGTTTGCACAGCAGGCGCTCCAGCCCGTCGAGAACAGCAGCCTCCAGCTGTGCCGCGTGCTGTTGTTGCAGGTGTTTCAACGCCGCCTGCGCTGCTGCGGCATGGGCAGGGGTATAAGTGAAACGGTCGAGACGCGGCAGCGCCTCGGTCAAGCGGTTGATCACCAGCCCGACCAGCCTGCGCTTGGTCAGGAAGCCTTTCGGCCCTGGCTTGGGGTGGGCGGGTTCCCAATAGCACTCGATCATGCCGGCCAGCAACGCCAAGGTATCTCCCCAACGCTCCCAGCAGCGGCTGCGTAACCAGGCGGCACTCAAGTGCGCGACGATTCGCAGGTGCTTGCATTGCCGGCTCAGGTACTGACAGGACGCCTCTTCGATGTACACCCAGTCGATCATCGCCTCCTGCAGCCCGCCCAGCTTGACCATCTCCTGGTCGATCGCCTGGTAGGTTTCGTCCTCGACATCGAACAGGCCAGCCGGTACTGCCGGATCGATCGGCGCCAGCAGTCGCGTGAGCTTGCCCCCTGACACCTGCGCTACCACCGGCATGTGTTTCGCGCCTGGCTAATCAACGGGCTCAGCCCTTGTGCATCGAAGATCAACCCGTCGAGCTCGCTGTGCTCACTCACAACTTCGATGCGATGAGCGCCAATCAGCTTCCTGATCTGCTCGATCGCTGGCAAGCCCCGGCCGGCATCGATTACCTGCCCGTTCTCCATGACCTGCCAGGGCGTTTCACGGGTAGACCAGCCCTGCCCTGTCAGCCGTACCTTGACCCAGCTTGCCTCGATGGGGCGTTTGGCAATCAGTTGCAACCGGGAGATGGCCTGGATGCAACTGATTGCCAGGTAAGCAGGTTCGTTACCCGATGCGATGGCAGGCGCTGATATCACGAGCGCTGAAACGCCGGCACCGTCATCGGTTCGGCTACCGATGTGAAACGTCAGGTCATCTGGCGCCCGCGCTGCTTCATTCGCCATCACGCGCAACACGCTCGGGGCCTGCTGCTCTGGTGCAGACCACTGCCGTTCTGCCGTGAATGCCGGCGTGTTCGCAGCCTGGTCGAAACAGGCCAGTCGCTCGACGTTCGACACAATCCGTGAACAGTCCCGCGTGGGGCCTGCCAGTACCGGCTGCAAACAAAACAGCAACGAAAGACCGGCGCCATATACAGAACGGTTAATCATCCTGATTCACTCTCCAAAAACAGTACAAACGCCTATATGACCGCACCCATTTTCCTATAAACACATATAGGCTCACGCGCCAAAAAATAGCCAGCCAAAACAAAACCGGACGGAGACTAATACACAGCGACGACTGAACACAAACAAATATTTACTTACATCTTCACGCTCGACCAAAGAGCACTTCACCCTGCATGGTTTTATAGGAACAAGGCAACTCACCCCGCCAGATAAACATATGCAAGAAACTTCCTACAAGAGAAACAGCACATTAAACATGCCCCATAATTAAACATCCTACAAACCAACAGGGAGTTACGTACCAATGTCTAGGAATACGGGTTCTGTCGCGCCTAAAGAACGCGTCAATATCAAATACGTCCCCGCTACGAGCGATGAGCAGGCTGAGGTGGAGCTGCCCCACAAAATGCTGGTACTGGGCGACTTCGGCCTGGACGAAGACCGCGCGCTCGAGGACCGCCAGGTGATGCGAGTCGACAAACACACGTTCAACAGCGTGTTGAAAGACGCCAACGTGAGCCTGGCGGTATCTGTGCCTTCCGTGCTCAGTGCAGCCCCGGATGCCGAGCTGGCGGTCCATCTGCAGTTCAGGTCCATCAACGATTTCGGGCCGGACCGTATCGCGCGGCAGGTACCCGAGCTGAACAAGCTGCTGGAACTGCGCGAGGCGCTGGTCGCCCTGAAAGGCCCGCTTGGCAACGTCCCGGCCTTCCGCAAGCAATTGCAACACCTGCTGAACAACGAGCAAGCCCGTAAACAGCTCGCACAAGAACTGGACCTGGTACCTGAAGCGCCAGAAAAAGACTGAGACAATGGAGCGTCCCCATGCCTAATCCAAACACCACCACCCTCACCACAGACGCAACCATCGATACATTGGGCAATGGCACCTTGCTCGACCAGATCATGGCAGAAACCAAACTGGTACCTACTCAGGAGGGCTATCAGGTTGCCAGGCAGGGCGTATCTGCCTTCATCGCCGAAATCCTCAAGAGCAATGACCCGGATCAATTGATCAACAAGCACCGGGTCGACCAGATGATTGCTGAGGTTGACCGGGTTCTCGGCAAACAGATGGATGCCATTTTGCATCAACCCGAGTTTCAGCGGCTTGAATCCTCATGGCGAAGCCTGAAACTTCTGGTCGACCGCACGAACTTCAGGGAGAACATCAAGCTCGAAATTTTGCACATCAGCAAAGAGGACTTGCTCGACGACTTCGAAAATGCCGCAGACATTACCTGCAGCGGCCTCTACAAACATGTTTACACCGCCGGGTACGGCCAGTTCGGGGGAGAGCCGGTTGCGGCCATGGTAGGCAACTACAACTTTGGCCCTGCCTCCGCGGACATCAAACTGTTGAGTTACATGGCCTCCGTAGGTGCCATGTCCCACGCGCCCTTCCTGGCCGCACCTTCCCCCGAGTTCTTCAACTTGAGCAGCTTTGAAGAGTTGCCCAACCTCAAGGAAATAAAAGACCTCTTCGCCGGCCCACGTCATGCCAAGTGGCGCGCTTTTCGCGAAAGCGAAGACGCACGTCATGTCGCGCTGACCGGACCACGCTTCATGCTGCGCTCCGCCTACCATCCGCAAGAAAAGCCAATCGAGAGCTTCAACTACAACGAAGACATCGCCGGGCGGCATGACCACTACCTGTGGGGCAATTCCGCCTTCCTGCTGGCCAGTTGCATCAACGACAGCTTCGCCCGCTACCGCTGGTGCCCGAACATCATCGGCCCGCAATCGGGTGGTGCGGTCGAAGACTTGCCAGTCCACCTGTACGAGTCACTGGGGCAATTGCAGGCCAAGATTCCTACCGAAGTGCTGATTTCCGATCGCAAGGAGTTCGAGCTCGCCGAAGAGGGCTTCATCGCCCTGACCATGCGCAAAGACAGCGACAATGCAGCGTTCTTCTCAGCCAACTCGGTGCAAAAACCCAAGAACTTCCCGAAAACCCCCGAGGGGCTGCAGGCACAGACCAACTACAAGCTGGGGACCCAGCTGCCCTATCTGTTCATCGTCAACCGCCTGGCACACTACATCAAAGTGCTGCAGCGCGAACAGATCGGCAGCTGGAAGGAACGCCGAGACCTTGAGTCCGAGCTGAACAAGTGGATCAAGCAGTATGTCGCCGACCAGGAAAACCCCTCTGCCGACGTTCGCAGCCGCCGGCCGCTACGTGCCGCCCGTATTGAAGTCTCGGATGTTGCCGGTGACCCAGGCTGGTATCAGGTTTCGATCGCCGTGCGTCCGCACTTCAAGTACATGGGCGCGAACTTCGAGATCTCTCTGGTCGGGCGGCTCGATACGCAATGAGTGGTTTTTTTGAACGCTTGACGGTGGATCAGAGTACCCGTCCGCAGGCCACTCGACAGGAAAGCGCTGCGCACACGTTCGCCACCATCAAACGCCACCTCGAAACGCTGCTCAACGCCCGCCAGGGGTGCTCTCAGAGCAGTCCTGAGCTGGGCTTGCGTGACTTCAACTGGCATGACGTGAACCGCGGCGACTTGCTCGTACACGTGAGCGCGGATATTCGCCGCACCCTCCAGCGCTTCGAACCACGTATCCAGATACGCACGCTCAAGGTAGTGCCCGATAGCCATGCCCCGCTGGAGCTGCATTTCAGGCTCGATTGCCAGGTGCAGGTCAACAACCACGCAGAGCAGCTGCAACTCGAGCTGCTGGTCAACGGGCACAACCGCTACACCCGAGTGAGGTGACCGATGTCACTGAAAGACCGCTTCAGCGAAGAGCTGCGTTACCTGCACGAACTGGGGAACGACTTCGCCAAGGACAACCCACAACTTGCAAGGCTGCTTGGCACAGGTGCCAGTGACCCCGATGTCGAACGCCTGATGGAAGCCTTTGCATTCCTGACCGCCAAACTGCGGCTCAAACTGGAAGACGACCTGCCGGAGCTGACTCACCCCATGCTGCAGTTGCTGTGGCCCAATTACCTGCGGCCCTTGCCCAGCGCGACGATCATCCAGTTCACCCCGGTCAAGCAGTCCCTCAGTCAGTCACAGCACATTCCGAAGGGGTCGAGGTTGTGCTCGGAACCCGTGGACGGCGTAGCCTGCGAGTTCCGCACGTGCACTGCGGTGAACATTCATCCGTTCAAGATCGACACGGTGAGTGCAACCCAGACACTCGATAACGCGGTGATCCGCATCGGACTGCAGGCACTGGTCGACCGGCCACTGAACAGCCTGGGCTGCTCCAGTCTCGACTTCTACCTCAGCGGTGATATTCGCACCGCCCGCACGTTGTACCTGTGGGTTTCCCAATACCTCAAGCACATCAACGTGATCGTCAAGGGTGAAGTTCGTCGGCTGCCGGCCGGCAGCATCTCCTTCCCGGGCTTTAGCCCCGACGACGCCTTGCTGCCCTACCCGCAGAACGTCTTTGATGGCTACAGGATCCTGCAGGAGTACTTTGTCTTCCCCCAGCGCTTCCACTTTTTCAGCGTTACCGGGCTGGATAAAGCCTGGCCAGCGCATGACAGCCTGGCGGTAAGCCTCGAGTTTCACTTCACGCGCCAGTTACCCGACACACTGCGTGTCAGCAACGCAGATTTCAGTTTGTTCTGCGCACCTGCAGTCAACTTGTTTCAGCACAGTGCCGAGCCCATCGACCTGTCCAGCGAGGACGCCTTGGCCCCACTGAAACCCAAGGGAGCCGAGCCGCACGGTTACGAAATTTTCAGTGTCGACCAGGTCATCAGCACGCGAACGACGGCCGACGGGAGTGTCGGTGAGCACCTGCGAACGTTCCGTCCCTTCGAGTCGTTCGCCCATGAGATCGAGCACGTTCAAGGACGCACTGCGCTGTACTACCGCTACCAGGTGGAGGCGTGCCTGCGCGGCGATGGCGTCACGCACCGCATCGCCTTCGTTCGTGCCGATGCCAACAGCTATATCGGCGAGCTGGAAACTGCGTCCATCGACCTGACGTGCACCAACCGAGACCTGCCGCTGGCGTTGGGCATTGGTGACATCAACGCGCGTACCGAATTTACGCCGCCACTGGCCACCTACACCAACATCTGCAAGCCCACCCGCCCTTGTCGCCCGGTGCTGGACGGCCAGTTGCAATGGGCATTGATCTCCAACATGTCGCTCAACTACCTGTCCCTGCTCTCGGTCGAGCCGCTCAAAGCGGTGATCCGCGCCTACGACTTCGTCGCCCTGCACGACATCCAGCAGGCGCGGACCACCCAGAAGCGCCTGGACGGCATGCGCGACATCCATACAAAGCCCATGGACTGGCTTATCAAGGGGCAACCCATTCGCGGCTTGCACACCCGGCTGAAGCTGGACCAGGCCGCCTTCCTCTGCGAAGGCGACCTGTACCTGTTCAGTTGCGTGCTTGCCCACTTCTTTGCCTTGTACGCCAGCATCAATTCCTTCCATCAGCTGGAAGTGATCAACATCACCAACAACGAGCACTACACATGGCCAATACAGACCGGCAAACAACCGCTGATCTAGCCGACAGACTGCTCGCCGAGGCGCACCAGTACAACTTCTTCCAGTTGCTGGAGCGGCTGCATGGGTTGCATGGCGACGATCTGGAACCCCGTTGGCCTGACGAGGCTACCCGCTTGCGCGTGCGCCTGGCCTGTGACCCACGGCTGACCTTCCCCGTATCGGACGTTTACAAAGCCCAACGCATGCCCGACGAAGAGGCGCGCTACCGGGTCGTTGCCACGTTCCTCGGGTTACACGGTACCGATTCACCATTGCCCACCTATTACCTGGAGCAGGTGGCCTATGAACATGCGCAAGGCATCGGTGTACGGCCGGCATTCTTCGACTTTTTCAACCACTACCTGCTCAGCCTGTTGCACCGCAGCTGGCGCAAATACCGGTACTACATCCGCTTCCAGCCGGGTGCCCGTGACGGGTTCTCGCAGTACGTTTTTGCCCTGCTGGGGCTGAACGACAAGCAACTGCGAGGGGATACGGCACTGCCCTGGAGCCGCCTGCTCAGTTTTGCCGGGGTCATCGCCAGCCGCAGCCGTGCGCCAGGCACCGTGGCCGGCATCATTGCGCACTGCTTCGACCTCAAGCATGTGCAGATCCGCGAATTCGAAACCCGCTCGGTACCCACTGCGGCCGGGCAACGCGTAAGCCTGGGGCGCGCCAACGGCCAGCTGGGCAGCACGTTCATGATCGGCAGCCGTACACGCACACGCAGCAGCAAGTTCACCATCGTGATCAGCGAACTCGACCAGGCGCAACTGCGGGACCTGCTACCCAGCGGCATCAACTTCGGCCGTTTGCGTGCATTGATCGACGTTCTGCTGCGTGACGGCCTTGCCTACGACCTGGAGCTGCGCCTGAAGCAGAACGCGCTGTCACCCTTCTGCTTGCACCGCAGCCAGGGCGCCTACCTGGGCTGGACCAGCTTCATCGACGACCGGCATGGCCAGATCAGTCCCGTTGTACGGTTCAGGGGGCGCTCATGAACACATTGACCGTGAGCATCACCAACCTGGACCAACTGCGACATGGCGTTATCGCCAGGCACCGATTCGATTGCAAGGGCGGAACCATTGGCAGCGGACAGACAAGCTGGCAGCTCGACGATCCTAATCAGAGCGTTGCGCCCATCCACTGCGAGATCCGCTGGATAGAAGGCAGCTTCTGTGTGATCGATCACTGCCAGCGCACCTATCTGAATGGCAGCGCCACCAGCCTGGGTGCATACCCACCCAGACGCCTGCTTGAAGGCGACCAGCTTCGGGTGGGTGCTTATCGGCTACAGGTTCAGTACGCCCAGGACCCCGCCGCCACGCGTTCGCTAGAGGACATGTTCTATCCGGATCAGAGGGTACTCGACCGCCTGATCGCCGAAGAAACAGCAGCCTCTTGGCCGATCGAACCCTCTGCTACGCAACCGGCTGCCGAGATCTGCTCGGCCTTCGAGCCCACCATGGGCAACGATCCCTTGGCAGCGCTGGATGCAGCCGCTGAGTCAGAGGCTTCCCCGTCGAGCCCGCTGCTGCGGCTGATTGCCGGAGACCGCCCATGACCCGCCAACCGTTGCTGGTCGCGGCCCTGCTGGTTGCAATGTTCGGGGGTGCCGGCTGCACCTCGTTAAGCAGGATGGGCCAAGTTGCCATGGATCACACGTTGCCCATCGGGCCGCCGAAGGATCACCCGACCCAAGTTGCGTTCAGCATCAACGCGAGCCCTACCCTCAATGGTAATCCGAACAGCCTTGAGGTAGCGGCCGAAGAACAGCACAGCACCCTGGAGCCCAGCCCCTACGCCGTCACCCTGAGTGCGGGCGACCCTTATGCACTGACGGAAAAGATCGTGACCCTGCTGGAGTACCTGCACGAGCAGTTTCCAGCCATGTCCCCCGTCGAGGTGGACGAGGAAGGCAACGATGACCCGGCTCGCTCTCCTCTGGAAGAGAGCACCCCTGGCAGCTACGACGACCCGACCGTAACGTTGACCTTGCCGCACACCACAACCGTGGCCTCGGAACCCGTCGCCACGCCGATTGCCATCAAGATCCTGCAGCTGCGCGACGACTCGCTACTGCGTAACACCGTGTACCAGTTGCTGGATCAGGACCCGGCCAAAGCCCTGCGCAGTACCTACATCCGTGATGACGATTACCTGCTGCGCCCTGGCCAGTTCAAGTACATCCCGTTCGAACCCATCCATGCCGAAACCCGTTTCGTGGCGGTGATTGCCGACTACCGAGGCCTTGAGGACGCCAGCTGGCGGCAAGTGCTGCGCATTCCGCCGCGTGGCCGCCAGATCATGCTGTCGGTGTTGGTCAACGACACGCACATCGTGCTCAAGGAAGAAGATTGATGACACGTCTACTCCCCTTTGCCCTTCCCGCTTACTCACGTTGACACGGAGTGCCCATGAGTTCACGCAATCCCGTTCTTTGGCCCGAAGGCCTGTTCGTAAAACCACAGCATTTCCAGCAAGCAGCCCGGGCGGGTGAAGCAGCTCTCCACCAGCGCCTTGCCAGCCTGAACGCAGCCTACTACGGCTTTAGCGAGCTACAGCTGAACGACGAGTACCTGAGCCTGGGCAAGATCGCCATCACCCGGGCGCGGGGCGTCATGCCGGACGGCACGGTGTTCGACATCCCCGCCGACCTGCCGCCGCCGCCACCGCTGGAAATCGACGACGACGCGTGCAAGGACAGCGAGGTGTATCTGTGCCTGCCGCTGCGCACCGAGGGCGGCTGCGAAGTGAGCTGGCCCGACAATGCCGCCAACTTCCGCTACACCGCCCAGCCACAGGAGATCAAGGACACCCATTCTGCGGACGGTGACCTGGTACAGGTAGACCTTGCCATGCCCAACCTGCAGCTAAAACGCAAGGCTGATGACAGCAGTGCCTACACACGCCTGGCCATGGCACGCATCCTGGAGCGGCGCCCCGACGGCAGCCTGCAACTGGACGAAACCTTCTACCCCACCAGCGTGTCGGTGCGAGCGGTGCCGGCACTGCAGCGGTTCCTAGACGAAATGACCAACACCCTGCGCGAGCGAGCGCGAGGCCTTGCCAAGCGTATTGGCGCCTCGGGCCAGTCCGGTATCGCCGACATTCGCGACTTCAACCTGCTGCAGGCCATGAACCGCTGGTGGCCGTGCTTTCAGCACCTGGCCCGGCAAGCGCAAACGCATCCCGAGCAGCTTTACCTGTGCATGAGCCAGGCCTGTGGCGAGTTTGTCACGTTCACCGACGAAAACAGGCTCCCGCAAGATTACCCCGCGTACCACCACACGGCGCTGCGTACTTCGTTCAAGCCGCTGGAAGACACCTTGCGCCGCGCCCTGAGCACCGTCCTGCAGCCGCGCGCCGTTTCACTGCCGCTGGTGAACGAAGCGTTCGGTGTGATGACGACCAGGCTGGAAGACCGCCGTCTGATCGACGAAGCCGACTTCATCCTTGCCGTGCGCGCCGACCTGCCACCGCAGGTGTTGCGCCAGATGTTCATCCAGAAAGCCAAGATCACCTCACTGGAGTCGCTGTACGACCTGGTGCCGCTGCAACTGCCGGGCATCCCCTTGTTGCCTTTGCCGGTGGCGCCGCGCGACCTGCCTTTTCACGCGGGCTTCAGTTACTTCGAAGTGAACAGGCGCGACCCGGCCTGGGCGTGCATGGCCGAGGCCAATGGCTTTGGTCTCCACATTGCGGGCGAATTCCCGGGCCTCGAACTGCAGTTCTGGGCGATCAGGAGTCAGTGATATGGCAGATGACACGACTACCCGCACCGATGCAACAAACGCTGAAGTCAGTCAGCTGACTACAACCCTTAAACCGTCAGCACCCGACGACCAGGCCGCGCCGGCCAACGCACAAGCCTCTGCGCAAAAGCCTGAGCCTGTTTACGAAGGCTATCCCGCCGACCCGCAGTTTCAGCTGCGGGGCGGGTTCGCCAACCTGATGCTGGATGCCGCATCACCGCTGTTTGGCTTGGTCATACGCCTGCGTACGCTGGACGAATTGCCAAATATCAAAGATGTGCACCAGCAAGTGCGCAACCAGATCGACAACATTCAGGAAGAAATGCGCCAGCACGGATACGAGCCTGCTCAGCTGCTGGCGTATACCTACGGCCTGTGCCTGTTCATCGACGAAGCCGTCATGGAGCGGCCCTGGGGCAAAAGCAGCTGCTGGAGCCAGGAACCCTTGCTGAGCATCTTCCACGACGAGACCTGGGGCGGAGAAAAGATCTTCACCGTGATCTCGCGCCTGATGCAGGAGCCCAAGCGTTATCAGGACGTGCTGGAGTTCATGTACTTCGCCCTTTGCCTTGGGCTGAGGGGCAAGTATGCGCTGGCGCCGAAAGGTGAAGAAACCGTCACTGCACTGATTCACCAACTGCACGGGATCATCCGCGAACTGCGTGGCCCCACCCCTGAAGAAGTCTGCGACCCCTACACCAATGTGGCCCCACGGAACTTCCGCATGAACCGGCAATGGCCCTGGTGGAGCCCTTTGGTGATTTCCGCCATCGCCATGGCGGTGGCCTACGGCATCTACAGCTACCGGCTGCACCTGATTACCACCGAAGTACTGGAGTCGCTCAACGCCATCCTGCAGCAGTAGGCGAAGGCTACATGCACCCACCGAATTCACCCCATTAGCGAGGCATCTGCCTCATTGAAAAGCCCATCGTTTTCGATGGCCACGCCACCTGTGGTGTGCGTGCTAATCCACATGGACGCAGGAGAAACTGCCATGCCAACACCCGCTTACATCAAGATCGAAGGCAAGACACAAGGCAACATCACCGCAGGTGCATTCACTGCCGACTCCGTCGGCAACATTTTCGTAGAAGGCCACGAAGACCAGATTCTGGTGCAGGAAGTCAAACACCGCATCACCGTGCCCACGGACCCTCAAAGTGGTCAGCCAGCAGGCCAGCGGGTACATGGGCCGCTGATTATCACCTGCGCCCTGAACAAGGCAGTTCCGCTGCTGTACAGCGCGCTGTCCAGCGGTGAAATGCTGCCCAACGTCGAGCTCAGTTGGTACCGGACCTCGGTCGAAGGCACACAGGAACGGTTCTTCACGACCAAACTGATCGACGCGGTAATCATCGACATCGACCTTGAAATGCCACACGTGCAGGACAAGGGCAACAGCGACTTCACCCAGTTCTTCAAAGTTTCGATGGCTTACCGCGGCATCGAGTGGGAGCACCTCACTGCAAGCACCGCAGGCGCGGATGACTGGCGCAAGCCCAAAGAGACAGCCGTGTGATCTGACAGTACGGCAACCGGGCAGGCCAGCCTGCCCGGACTTCTGAAACCTCAGACGGCCGACAAGGACTGCTTATGCCCAGCCAATCTGACTTGCGATAAAGCTTCCAGCCACTCGTTTGCAACGCTGAGTTCGAAGTGGTGTCATTCAAGCTCGAAGAAGCGCTCAGCCAACCGTTTACATTGACCCTGGAGCTGATCAGCTTCGAACACGGCATCGACTTCGGCCACCTGCTCGACAAACCCGTGCTGTTCACCATCTGGCAGGGTGAACGCCCCGTACGGTACGTACACGGCCTGGTCAGCAGCTTCAGCCAGGGCGAGCCCCGACATCACCTTGGACTATGAGAAGAAACTCCCTGCTTTCGCCTCGCTACAAACTGAAGTCTACGCTTGGCACAACGAGCATTACGGACCAAAGTTACTATCTGCAGAGCAGGCCTTGTCACTTGGTATAACTGACGTTGACACGAAATGGCATCTGCGCCACTTCATGGCCCATGGCCCCGAAACCTTACCGTCGCCATCTGTTGGTACCTCATCTGCAAGCTCTTCAATGTCCGCGCGGCACCCCCACCCGCCGAGGCTTTTGAAGGTGTGTTGGCTACCGCCCGCGAATGATCACCACCTCAAGGTATTCGCTGGGCACCACCAACGATGCAGGCCCTCCCACATTGCAGTCATCCAGCAACTGAGCAAGGTCTCGCTCCAAAGCACTGGCCTTCTCCGCATCCAGCGAAGCAAACGCCTTGTGCACCGGCCCGTACCAGGTACGAAAAACCTCGATGAAATGCGCCGCCGAGCGGTAGCGGAAGTTGAAGTGCTGGCGACTGACATTCAGCTCACCCAGCACCCCTTCGAACATCACGCGCAACTGTTCCTCGTCACCCCACCGCGAGGGCGGCAAGGCCCCGGCGGGGGGCGGCACATGCCGCCCGAGGGTCTTGAACATCTGCCCGACAAAACCTTGCGGGGTCCAGTTGGCCAAGCCTATACGACCACCGGGCCGGCATACCCGCCCCAGCTCACGTGCGGCCTGGGCCTGATCAGGGGCAAACATCACACCGAACGTGGAAAGCACCGCATCGAAGGTGCCATCGGCAAACGGCAACGCTTCAGCATCGGCAGCCTGAAACAGCACATTCAGGTGTTCGGCCCGTGCCCGCTCTTCGCCACGATTTAGCAGTTCGGGGACATAGTCGGTGGAGGTGACGCGGCAACCGCGTCGGGCAGCCGCCAGTGTGGCGTTGCCATTACCGGCCGCAACATCCAGCACCTGCTCATCCCAGCGCAGGTCACAGGCTTCTGCCAGGCGCTCGCCAACCAGTTGCAGGGTGGTGCCGATTACCGCGTAGTCACCGCTGGCCCAGGCGGCTTGCTGACGGGCTTTGAGGGCATTGGTATCCAAAGGGGTGGTCATGGTCTGCGCCTTTTTGCTGTGCGCGGCCGAGGTCCTTCTGGCGGTTAACGCGCCATGGATTTGGGGAGCAAAATGTTACGCGCCTCTCAGGCCAAGCGGAAAGGCGAATTGGGGATAGGACCGTGATCAAAGCGATATATGGCACCGGCTGCGCCGGTGTTCGCGGCGGTTCGACAAGCCCGCTCCCACAGTAAACGCGCAGGCGTCAGGATATCGGGCAGGGCTGCGAGCCCTGCAACCGATTGTGCACTCAGGCGAACTTGGCCCGGGCTGCGTGCAGTTTCTTGTAGCTTTCGATCAAGCGCAGGTGGCGATCAAGGCCTTCGAGCTTCATGCTGGTCGGGGTCAGGCCATGGAAGCGCACGCTACCATCCAACGAGCCCAGCACAGCATCCATGCGTGCGTTGCCGAACATGCGGCGGAAGTTGGCTTCGTAGTCGTCCATCTCCAGCTCGTCATCCAGTTGCACTTCCAGCACCACGTTCAGGGCCTGGTAGAACAGCCCGCGCTCAACAGTGTTGTCGTTGAACTGCAGGAACGCCTCGACCAGTTCCTTGGCCTCCTCGAAGCGCTGCACTGCCAGGCAGATCAGCAGCTTCAGTTCCAGAATGGTCAGCTGGCCCCACACCGTGTTTTCGTCGAACTCCACGCCAATCAGTGTGGTGATGGTGGTGTAGTCATCCACATCGCAGTTATCCAGGCGCTTGAGCAGCAGCTTCAGGGCGCGGCTTTCAAGGCTGTGCAGGTTGAGGATGTCGGCGCGGAACGACAAGGCGCGGTTGGTGTTGTCCCAGATCAGGTCCTCGACGGGGTAGATTTCCGAGTAGCCCGGCACCAGGATGCGGCAGGCGGTGGCGCCCAGGTTGTCGTACACCGCCATGTACACTTCCTTGCCCAAGTCTTCGAGGATGCCGAACAGGGTTGCGGCCTCTTGAATATTGGAATCCTCGCCGTGGCCGGAGAAGTCCCACTCGACGAACTCGAAGTCCGCCTTGGCACTGAAGAAGCGCCACGACACCACACCGCTGGAGTCGATGAAGTGCTCGACGAAGTTGTTCGGCTCGGTCAGGGCATGGCTTTCGAAGGTCGGCTGCGGCAGGTCGTTCAGCCCTTCGAAGCTGCGGCCCTGCAGCAGTTCGGTAAGGCTGCGCTCCAGTGCCACTTCCAGGCTTGGGTGGGCGCCGAACGAGGCGAACACGCCGCCGGTGCGCGGGTTCATCAGGGTGACGCACATGACCGGGAATTCGCCACCCAGCGAAGCATCCTTGACCAGCACCGGGAAGCCCTGTTCTTCCAGGCCCTGAATGCCGGCAACAATGGCCGGGTACTTGGCCAGTACGTCCTGCGGCACATCCGGCAGGCACAGCTCGCCTTCGAGGATTTCGCGCTTGACCGCGCGCTCGAAGATTTCCGACAGGCACTGCACCTGCGCTTCAGCGAGGGTGTTGCCAGCGCTCATGCCGTTGCTGAGGAACAGGTTTTCGATCAGGTTGGACGGGAAGTACACCACCTGCTTGTCCGATTGGCGCACGAACGGCAGCGAGCAGATGCCGCGCGCCGTGTTGCCCGAGTTGGTGTCGTACAAATGCGAACCGCGTAGCTCACCGTCGGGGTTGTAGATTGCCAGGCAGTGCTCGTCGAGGATCTCGGCGGGCAGCGCATCGCGTGGGCCAGGCTTGAACCACTGCTCGTTCGGGTAATGCACGAACGGCGCGTTGGCCAGGTCCTCGCCCCAGAACTGGTCGTTATAGAAGAAGTTGCAGTTCAGGCGCTCGATGAATTCACCCAGCGCCGATGCCAGCGCGGCTTCCTTGGTGGCACCCTTGCCATTGGTGAAGCACATCGGCGACTGCGCATCACGCACATGCAACGACCACACGTTGGGCACGATATTGCGCCACGAAGCGATCTCGATCTTCATCCCCAACCCGGCCAGGATGCCCGACATGTTGGCGATGGTCTGCTCCAGCGGCAGGTCCTTGCCAGGGATGTAGGTGGTACTGTCCGACACCGGCATCAGCAGGCCCTGGGCATCGGCGTCGAGGTTGTCGACCACTTCGATCACGAACTCGGGGCCGGTCTGTACCACCTTCTTGACGGTGCAGCGGTCGATCGAGCGCAGGATGCCCTGGCGGTCCTTCTCGGAAATGTCTTCGGGCAGCTCGACCTGGATCTTGAAGATCTGGTTGTAGCGGTTTTCCGGGTCGACGATGTTGTTTTGCGACAGGCGAATGTTCTCGGTGGGGATGTCGCGGGTCTGGCAGTACAGCTTGACGAAGTAAGCCGCGCACAAGGCCGAAGACGCCAGGAAGTAATCGAACGGGCCTGGGGCCGAACCATCACCCTTGTAGCGGATCGGTTGGTCGGCGATCACCGTGAAGTCGTCGAACTTGGCTTCGAGACGGAGATTGTCGAGAAAATTGACCTTGATTTCCATGCGGGTTTACCGTGATTTAAGCGTGCAAAACGAAAGTGGCCGGCATTATCCGGGTTTTCAGCCTGGAAGTCCTGTTTACCTCGTCGCTTGCGCATTCCACCGGATTGCTTGCCTGATCCTCTGAACCTGCCCCCGCCACCAGACCAGCGGTCATCCCCCTGTGCTAGCGTTTCTTCTCTGGGGAACAACGTATTCCCCGCCCAGAAAAAACACAGCGATAGCAACCGATGATTGGCAGGTGAACCATGGAACTACGCATCAACCAGAAGACCTACCAGGTCGAGGTGGACGCCGACACGCCCCTGCTGTGGGTGATCCGCGACGACCTGGGGCTGACCGGCACCAAGTATGGCTGTGGCCTGGCCCAGTGCGGCGCCTGTTCGGTGCTGGTGGACGGCAACGTGGTGCGCGCCTGTGTCACCCCGGTGGCCGGTGTGGTCGGGCGCGAGGTGACCACCATCGAGGCAATCGAAGCCGATGCCGTCGGCAAACGGGTGGTCGCGGCCTGGGTCGAGCACCAGGTGGCCCAGTGCGGCTACTGCCAGTCCGGCCAGGTGATGGCGGCCACGGCGCTGCTCAAGCACACCCCTAAGCCCAGTGACGCGCAGATCGACGCGGCCATGGTCAACCTGTGCCGCTGCGGCACTTACAACGCCATCCATACTGCCGTGAATGCACTGGCCCAAGGGGAGCAGGCCTGATGAACACGCCCGTCGATACACCGGCCGAACTGCTCAAGCTGCAAATGGGCGAAACCGTCAACCTGTCGCGTCGGCGCTTTCTTGCCGGCACGGCCGTCGGTGCCCTGGTGCTGGGCTTCGGCCTGCCAAAGGGGCCAGCACGCGTGCAGGCGGCGATTGCAGCCGCCCCGCAACGCGGCACCCAAGTGCCCGCGTTTCTGGAAATTCGCCCGGATGGCACGGTGCGCCTGCTCAGCCCCTTCATGGAGGGCGGGCAAGGGCCCTTCACCGCCATGGCGCAGATCGTAGGTGAAGAGCTGGATGTCGACCCTGCCCATTTCGTGGTCGACAGCGCGCCACCGGGCGAAGCCTATGTCGTCATGGAAAACGGTATGCGCATCACTGGCGGCAGCATGTCGGTGCGCATGAGCTACCCGACCATGCGCCGCCTGGGTGCCCTCGCCCGGGCCATGCTGCTGCAGGCGGGCGCCGAACAGCTCGGCGTGCCGGTCGAGGAGCTCTCTACCACACCGGGTAACGTAGTACATACCATGAGCGGGCGCTCAGTACCTTATGGCGAACTTGCCGGCCGCGCCATGGACCTGCCAGTACCCGCCCCGGACAGCGTCAAATTGCGCGACCCCAGCCAGTTTCGCTGGATCGGCAAGCCAGTGCGTCGCCTGGATGCCTACGACAAGTCCACCGGCAAGGCGCAGTACTGCATCGACATCAAGGTCGACGGCATGCTCCACGCCGCCGTGCAGCACGCGCCACGCCTGGGCATGACCGTGGGCAGCCTGCGCAACGAAGAGCAGGTCAAGGCCATGAAGGGCGTGCATTCCGTGCATCAGTTACCGGGCGCTGTCGCCGTGGTCGCCGAACGCTGGTGGCATGCCAAACGCGCGGTGGAGGCTATCCAGGTGGACTGGCAAGAGGCGACCGCCGACACCAAGGTGCGGGCGATGCCAGCAGACTTCTCCAGCGATGGCTGGCGCGAGCACCTGGCCACGGTCGAGGGCCCGGCACGTGATGAAGAGAACGAGGGTGATATCACGGGTGCCTTGAGCAACGCCAAGACCAAGGTAGAGGCCAGCTACCACAACCAGTACCTGAACCATGCCCAGCTGGAACCGCCCTCTGCCCTCGCCCGCTTCAACGCGGACGGCACCCTGGACGTGTGGCTGCCCAACCAGGCACCGGACATGTTCCGCGACGACATTGCCAAACGTACAGGCCTGGAGGCTGCGCAGATCAACCTGCATTCGCCATTGCTGGGCGGCTTCTTTGGCCGCCACTTCCTGTACGACTCGGCCAACCCCTACCCGCAGGCCATCGAACTGGCCAAGGCGGTCGGGCGGCCGGTGAAGCTTATCTGGAGCCGCGAAGAGGAATTCCTGCGTGATGTGCTACGCCCGGTCGCCGTGGTGAAGTTCCGCGCCGGCCTGGATGCCGACGGCATGCCAGTGGCCCTCGAAGCGGTAAGCGCCACCGAAGGCCCGACCGAGGCCCTGGCCGGCAAACAAGGTGAAAAGATCGACCCGACCGCACTTGAAGGGCTGTCGGGCAAGGCCTACGCCATCGCCAACAAGCGCATCGCGCAGATCTACGTAAAAGGCCCGGCCATGCTCGGCTACTGGCGCTCGGTGGGCAACTCACTGAACGACTTTTTCTACGAGTCGTTCCTCGACGAACTGGCCGACAAAGGCGGCAAGGACCCGTTCGAACTGCGCCTGCACCTGCTGCGCGACAACCCGCGCCTGACCAATCTGCTGAACGCGGTCGCCGACCTGTCCGGTGGCTGGAAGCGCGGCCCGTTCACCGCCGAGGATGGCAGCAAGCGGGCACGCGGCGTGGCCATGGCCTCGCCATTCGGCTCGGAGGCAGCAGTCATCGCCGAGGTGTCGATCGAGAACGGCCAGGTGAAGGTGCACGACATCTGGCAAGCCATCGACCCGGGCAGCATCGTCAACCCGGCGATCATCGAGCATCAGGTGAACGGCGCCGTCGCCTTGGGCCTGTCGCAGACGCTGGTGGAAGAGGCGGTATACGTGGACGGCAAACCACGAGCGCGCAACTATGACCTGTACCCGATCCTGCCGCCTTCACGCATGGCCCGGGTGCATGTGCGCATTGTCGAAAGCGGGGCGAAGATGGGCGGCATTGGCGAGCCTCCGTTGCCGGCCGTAGCCCCGGCGGTGGCCAACGCCGTCGCGCAACTGACTGGCCAGCGCGTGCGCAGCCTGCCGTTGAGCCGCCATACCTTCAGCTGACCGCACAAGGATCGCCCCATGACCCATCGCTTCGCAAGAACCGCTGGCTGGCTGGCACTGCCGTGCCTGGTCGCGGCAGGCCTGATGGCCTGGTATGTCACCCGCGAGCCTGCCTCGCCGTTCGTCGATGCACAGGCCATTGCCGCCGACCCGGCGCTGGTCAGCCGTGGCGAGTACGTGGCCCGGCTCAGCGACTGCGTGGCTTGCCACAGCCTGCCGGACGGCAAACCGTTCGCAGGCGGGCTGGAAATGGCCACCCCGCTGGGGGCTATTCACGCCACCAACATTACCCCTGATCGCGACAACGGTATCGGCAGCTACAGCCTCGCCGACTTCGACCGCGCCGTGCGTCAGGGTGTCGCGCCCGGCGGCCGGAGGCTGTACCCGGCCATGCCCTACCCGTCCTACGCCAAGCTCAGTGACGACGATGTAAAGGCGCTGTACGCATTTTTCATGCACGGCGTGCAACCGGCCCGGCAGGCCAACCTGGCCAGCGACATCCCCTGGCCACTGAACCTGCGCTGGCCCATTGCCCTGTGGAACGGCCTGTTCGCCGCCACCACGCCTTACGCCGACAAGGCCGGGCAGGATGCGCTGTGGAACCGGGGTGCCTATATCGTTCAGGGCCCTGGTCACTGTGGCAGTTGCCACACGCCCCGTGGCCTGGCCTTCAACGAAAAGGCGCTGGATGACAGCGGCAAACCATTCCTGGCGGGCGCCCTGCTCGATGGCTGGTACGCACCGAGCCTGCGTGCCGACCACAACACAGGGCTGGGGCGCTGGAGCGAAGACGAGATTGCGCAGTTTCTCAAAACCGGCCGCAACCGCCATGCCGTCGTATTCGGCTCGATGACCGAGGCGTTCAACAACTCCACGCAGTTCATGAGCGACGATGACCTGAGGGCCATCGCCCACTACCTCAAATCGCTTCCCGGCGACCCGCAGCGCGATGGGGCGCCGTGGCAGTACGTGGCCGAGTCGGCAGCAACACAGCTCAACAGCCCGGGCGCACATACCTACGTGACTCGCTGCGCCTCGTGCCACGGGCTGGAGGGCAAGGGCCAGGACCAATGGATGCCGCCTTTGGCGGGGGCAACCTCGGCGCTGGCGAAAGAAGACGCTTCGGCGATCAACATTACCCTGAACGGTTCGCAGCGGGTGGTGACGGCGGGGTTGCCTGATGCCTACCGCATGCCGGCGTTCCGAGAGCAACTGAATGACCAGGAGATTGCCGATGTGCTGAGCTTCGTGCGCACGGCCTGGGGAAACCAGGGCGGTGTCGTGAATGCACAGGCGGTGGGCACGTTGCGTGGGCATACCGACCCGGCCAGCAGTAGCCCGATCATTTTGCATATGCGCTGAACGGGAGCCTCCATGGAAAGCATCGACCTGCTGGTGCTGCGCACCACCCGAGACTGGCTCACCGCCGGGCACCGCGTCCTGCTGGCCACGGTCGCCCGCACCTGGGGCTCCTCCCCGCGCCCGGTGGGCTCGATGATGGCCTTGCGCAGTGACGGCCGGGTGGTCGGCAGTGTCTCCGGTGGCTGTATCGAGGATGACCTCATTCACCGTTACACCACCGCCTACAGCGGCCCCGGCATGCCCAACGGCCTGCCTCAAGTGGTGCGTTACGGCGTCAGCGCCGATGAAGCACACCGTTTCGGCCTGCCCTGTGGCGGCACACTGGAGCTTGTGCTGGAGTTCGCACCGCCGCTGCAGCACCTCGAACGACTGCTGGCCTGCCTCGATAAGGGCAGCCTGGTCCGCCGCGGGCTCAACCTGCACAACGGTGATATCAGCCTTACCCCCACCAGCACGCCTGACCTGTTCAGCTTCGATGGCCAACACATGCTCAGCACCCTTGGGCCGGGCTATCGTTTACTGCTGATCGGTGGTGGCGCACTGGCCGAGTACTTGGCCACCATGGCCCTGTTCAATGGTTTCAACGTTTCGCTGTGCGACCCACGCCCTGAGTACACAGCAGGCTGGAGCGTGCCCGGCGTCAACCTGCTGGCCGGCATGCCCGACGACGTAGTCCGCGCCTTCGCGCCGGACCTGCGCAGCGCCATCGTCGCCGTCAGCCACGACCCCAAACTGGATGATCTGGCCCTGCTCGAAGCCTTGCACAGCCCGGCGTTCTACATTGGCGCCATCGGCTCGCGGCGCAACAGCCAACTGCGCCGTGAACGCCTGATCGAGCACTTCGGCGAAAGCGAGGCGTCGCTGCAACGCTTGCATGGCCCGATTGGCATCTACATCGGCAGCAAGACACCGGCCGAGATCGCCGTCAGCGTCATGGCCGAAATCCTCGCGGCGAAGAACGACGTCACCCTGCCTGGCGCGGTCAACGTGACCCGGGCCAAGCACGCACGGGAGGCCGCGCACCTTCCTCGCTGATTACTGCCACCGCTTCAGGTTCTGCTGCAACAACTGCTGCGGCAACGCCCCGGCCACGATCTTTTCCATTTGCCGCGCCAGCGCTTCACGCAAATGCGGCCGATTGCAGGGCGAATCATGCGAAAGCGCCAGGTACAGCCCTTCGCTGGAGATTGGCGGTTCCAGCACCTGCACAGTGCTGGCAATACCCAAGGTGCGCGCCAGCGCCATGCCGGGGTACTGCTCGTACACGACATAGTCGCTGCGTTTGTGCATGAGTTTTTCGAATGCCTGCCTGGCGCTGGGTACTGCTTCGAGGATGAGGTTGGCCCTGGCAAAGTCGTCGAACTGCTGACCGTGACTGTTGTTGACCAAGGTCCCGCCTTTGCGACCTTTCAGGTCTGCCCATTGGTGGTAGGCAAAGGCATTGTCCTGGCGAACCCAGACCACGCTGGGCGTGTGCAGAAATGGCGGGGTGATGAAGTCCATCTGTTGCTGCCGGGCCTGGGTCATGAAGTACCCGGCCATCAAGTCGATCCGGCCGGTGCGCACCTCTTCCTGGGCGCGCGACCACGGCCCGACGTAAACCACCTCGATCTCCAGCCCCAACTGCTTGCCCAGGTACTTGAGCAGGTCAGCGTTGGCACCGATCAGTTGCTGGGGGTTTTGCGGGTCGCGCCACAGGTACGGGGGGTACTCCGGGTTGCCGGTGGCGGTCAACCGCCGGCAAGGCTCTTGAGCTACCGCAGCCAACGGCAGCAGCAGGCACGACAACAGGAGCAAGCCGTGGCGAAAACAACGCTCGATCATCTACAACCCTCGGCACAAGTTACATCCGGTGACCCGGCGTGGTGGCCAAAGGCTGCCACATCCTGTGATCAACTGCAGCATTCATCTGTGCGGGCTGCAGACAGTCTGGCCCCTGTGCGAAAAGTAGATGGTCGGCTAACGGTGAACGAGCCGTCGATTACCCTCTCTGGCACTCAGGCGCCCTGACGACGCATCGCCAGGATCGCCGCACCAAACCCGATAAAGGTAGTGCCCACCACCCGGCTCACCCAGCGCGACAGTGACGGCCGGGTCAGCACGCCTTTCGCCCGTGCAGCCAGCGCGGCATACAAGCTCAGCGAAACCAGCGACAACGCCACGAAAATACCGGTCAAGGCCAGGAATTGCGGCAACAGTGCGGCCCCTTGGTCGATGAACTGCGGGAACAGCGCCGTGAAGAACATGGTCGCCTTGGGGTTGGTCACTGCGGTAAGGAACGCCGACTTGTAGAGCTTCAGCGGCGAGGGGCGAACCTTGGCCGCCCCCTCGGCAGTAGCCTGCGCCAGCATCGGGCCTTTTTTCAGCAACTGCCGCACCCCCAGGTAGAACAGATAGCCCGCCCCCAGGATTTTCACGGCATTGAACAGCACTTCAGAACTGGCCAGCAGGGCGCCCAGGCCCAGCATGGCGGCTGCCGACAGGCAGAACAGGCCCGAGCCATTGCCCAGCGACGACCAGATCGTGCTGCGCTGGCCATGGGCCAGGCTGTTGTTGATGGCCATGAGTGTGGCCGGGCCGGGACTGGCGATCGCGATGGCGGCAACCAGGGTAAACGCTAACAGCGAGTGAACATCCATTTTCAGGCTCTTCAGGCAAATCAGGAAAGGCCCTGTACAGGGCGCGAGGGTTCAGTCGGTATTCTGCCGCTTGGCTGCCTTCTTGACGATAGCCTTCATCCGCGTTGCCGCGCGTTGCACGGTGGCCATCTTTTCCGGCCGTTTCATGCCCCGCCACTTGCGGATTTCGTCACGGGTGCGGCCGCAGCTCACGCACAGCTCGCTGTTGAGCTGGCATAACGAAACGCAGGGGTTTTCGATGTCTTTGGCCATCCCACCACTCAGCCAGGCAGTTCTGCCCGCGCACGCTCGGCAGCGCTGTGAAACACCTGGCGCACTTCCTCGGCCTTGACCTTGCTCACCGACCTGGCAGCCAGCAGCTCATCAACCACCTGGATGCACTGGCCCAAGGCGGTGTCCAGTTGCTCGGCGTCAGACGCGTCAGCGATATCACCCAGATAAGGAGCGATGAGGTACACGTAACGGTCCTGCAGCTTGAGCGCTGCCAGCGCGTCGAGGGCTTTCTGGAACCGATCGGCAGCGGCAGGGCTCATGCTCAATTTATCGAAATGAATCAGGCTCACACGATCAGTGGCCATTTTGACGAATCTCCGTTTCCTGGTACGGCCAGGCCCGCAAGCAGCAGCGCTTCTACGGTGCTCGGATGAGCGGGCCCGGGTAATGCCCATCAGGGTACCAGAACCCGAGGCAGAAAGGGCTATTGCCCCCAGAACTAAAAGTATTTGCCAAGTCGCGCAATGGACGCCCCAGGGCGTTATCGGGACAGGGGGCGCCTTTTCCCGCGCAGGATAATCGCGCCAGCATTCCACCCCGCCGAGGCCGTCATCGAACTCGGTAGCCCACACAACAACAAGCCTGTGCATGCAGGTAAGCCACAAAGGGGCCTCATCATTCATGGCAAAGGAACACATCACCGAAACGCTCGACCTCGGCGTGACGGACCCCTCGAAAACCGCAGAGGCCCGCCAGGACCGGCATTTCGAGGGCAAACTCGACGGCGTCGTGTTTGGTTTCACCAGCCTCCTGGCAATCGCGTTCGTGCTCTGGGGCTTCCTCAACCAGGCCAGCCTCGCCAGCAGCGCTTCCAGCGCGCAGTCCTGGGTCATTCTCAACTTCGGCTGGTTCTTCGTGCTCACATCCACCTTGTTCGTGGTGTTCGTGCTGTGGCTGGCCGCCAGCCGTTATGGCCGGGTGCCACTGGGGCGTGATGGCGAGCAGCCAGAATTCCGTACGGTGTCCTGGGTGGCCATGATGTTCAGCGCCGGCATGGGCATCGGCCTGATGTTCTTCGGCGTGGCCGAGCCGCTGTCGCACTATGTGTCGCCGCCGCCCGGCTCGGCCACCGGGCAGACAAGTGAAGCGATGCAGGTGGCCATGGCCACCACCTTGTTCCACTGGACCCTGCACCCTTGGGCCATGTACGCCATCGTCGGTCTGGTGATTGCCTATGGCACCTTCCGCCGTGGCCGCTCACAGCTGATTTCCGCGGCCTTCCGGCCGTTGATCGGCAAGCACGCCAACGGCCCGCTAGGGCGCATGATCGACATGATGGCTATTTTCGCCACGCTGTTCGGCTCGGCGGCCTCATTGGGCCTTGGGGCCCTGCAGATTGCCGGCGGCCTGGAGTACAACGGCTGGATCGAGAGCCCCGGCAAGCTGTTCTACATCTCGATCATCACCCTGCTGACCATTGCCTTCGTCACCTCGGCGGTGTCGGGCATCGGCAAGGGCATCCAGTGGTTGTCCAACACCAACATGGTGCTGGCGCTGGTGCTGGCAGTGTTCGTGTTCATTGTCGGCCCGACGTTGCTGATGCTCAACCTGCTGCCGACCTCGCTCGGCATCTACATCAAGATGCTGCCGGAAATGATGGCCCGTACCAACGCCAGCGGCGGTGAGCAGATGAACAGCTGGCTGGCCGGCTGGACCGTGTTCTACTGGGCTTGGTGGATTTCCTGGACACCGTTCGTGGGCATGTTCATCGCCCGCATCAGCCGCGGCCGCACTATCCGCCAGTTCGTTACGGGTGTACTGCTGGTGCCCAGCCTGGTGAGCCTGGTGTGGTTCACCATTTTTGGCGGTGCGGCCATCGATGCCGTGCGCGAAGGCGCATTCCAGCTGGCCAATGGCGCAGTCAACAGCAACCACGCGCTGTACCAGTTGCTGGACAGCTATCCGCTGGCTTCAGCGACCTCGGTGCTGGTAATGATCCTGGTGGGCATCTTCTTCGTTTCCGGTGCCGATGCCGCCTCGCTGGTGATGGGCACACTGTCGGAACACGGCACCACAGCGCCCTCGCGGCGCACGGTGATTTTCTGGGGCGCGCTGACCGGTACCGTGGCGGCGATCATGCTGGCGATTGGCGACCCACGGGCCCCCGGCGAGGCGCTGACGGGGTTGCAGAACCTGACCATCGTCGTGGCCCTGCCCTTTGTGGTGGTGATGGTGCTGCTGTGCCTGGCCCTGTACCGCGACCTGCGCAAAGACCCGATGATGCTGCGCCACCTGCGCGGTAACGAGCTGATCGAGAAGGCCGTGCTGTATGGCGCGGTGAAGCATGGCGAGGAGTTCTACATCGTGGTGCAGGAGAAGAAGGCCTCAGTGAAGGTCGCGGCAGAAGCCGAAGTGACCGGTAGCTGACCGGGCCGGCCTGTAAACCGGGGCTGCTGCGCGGTCCCAACGCTGCCAGCATGCGGAACTCCAAGGGTGTGTGCTCCAATGCCACGCCCCGGTAGCGCGCCTGGAATGCACGGGCACCCAGTTCCAGGCCCAGCAGGCGGTCGATCTCGTCCACGAAAGCAGCGGATGAATCGGTGCCGCCACCTGAGCTCAGGAACGGCGGCACGCCTCGATAAGCGATGTTTTCCAGGACAAAACGATAACCAGAGCGCATAGACCGGCATCACCCCTTCAATGCCGCCGCAATTTTTGCCACATCGATCTTGCCCATCTGCATCATGGCCTCGAACGCCCGTTTGGCTGCGGCGCGGTCGGGATGGCCGATGGCTTCGATCAGGATACGAGGGGTGATCTGCCAGGAAATCCCCCATTTGTCCTTGCACCAGCCGCAGACGCTGGCCTCCCCGCCATTACCGACAATGGCATCCCACAAGCGGTCGGTTTCGGCCTGGTCTTCGGTACTGACCTGGAACGAAAACGCCTCGCAATGCGTAAAGGCCTTGCCGCCATTGAGCCCCACGCAGGGTATGCCCATGACGGTGAATTCGACCGTGATGACATCGCCCTCCTTGCCCGAAGGATAGTCACTTGGCGCCTTGTGCAGGGCAATCACTTTACTGTCCGGGAATACGCTGGCGTAAAAGTTGGCAGCCTCCTCGGCATCGTTGTCGAACCAGAGGCAGACGGTGTTCTTGGCAGTCATGGTCTTGCTCCATGAAGGTGTCAACCTTTCATTCTAGCGCTAGCTCCGATAAAGCTCCTGCAACATCCTGCAGACATTTCCGATATCAGGTAGTGAACCTGCTTACAAAAAAACGGTCTTTCGCTGACGGTCAACTCACCGACCGGTTCATCGGCCCAGTCACCGGGCCTACTTTTGTCCTGTTTCAGCGAAGACCGAACATGCCCGATTTCCGCCCAACCGCTTCCGCCCTCCCTGCCCTGCGCGGCGGCCTGATTGCCGCTCTGGTGGCCCTCGCCGTACCGGCGTACGCCGAAGAGCCCGCCAGTGATGCACGCTGGGTCAGCGACAGCCTGAGCACCTACGTGCGTAGTGGCCCGACCGATGGGCACCGCATCGTCGGCACCCTCAAATCCGGGCAGAAGCTGACCCTGATCGGCAGCCAGGGCAACTACAGCCAGGTGCGCGGGCAGAACGGCGACGTGGTGTGGATCCTCAGCAACGACCTGCAGGCCGTGCCGGGGCAGAACGAGCGCCTGCCGCAGCTCGAGGCCCAGGTTGCGGAACTGACCGGGCAGTTGAAGACCATCGACGACAGCTGGAAAAGCCGCGTGCAGGGCATGCAGGAAACCCTGGATTCACGCAAGAAGCTGAACGACGAACTGGAGGCGCGCAACAAGGCACTGAGCGAGCAGCTTGACCAGAGCCAGTCGGACCTGCGCGATACCCAGGCACGCCTGGGTGACGAGAACAAACAGGTGATGATGCGCTACATGGTGTATGGCGGCAGCATTGCCGGGGCGGGGTTGCTGGCGGGGTTGATCCTGCCGGCGCTGACCCGGGGGCGGAAGAAGAACGATCGCTGGTTCTGACAGTGGGGCCATCCTGCACTGGCTTCTTCGCGGGCTCGCCCGCTCCCACAGGATTTTCAACAGGTTCGAGGCCGGTGATGTACCTGTAGGAGCGGGTTTACCCGCGATGAGGCCCGCGAAGGCTTATTTGCTACGTGCCTTGTTGTAGATGGTCTTGGCCTGGTCCGCCGAGGCCTGGCACTGGGTATAGTCACCCTTGCTCTGAGCATCCTTGGCATTTTGCATGTGGACTTTGAAATCATGGGCCATGCCGCTGTGCATCGCTTGGCCACTGGCCTTGTGGAAATCCTCAAGCTCCTTGACCTTGGCTGCACAGTTGCTCGCCGGGTCGGCATGGGCGGCAAAACTCAACACAGAAGCAATCACCAGCAGTACGATGGATTTCATGGAGTGTTCTCCTGGGAAACCGGAAGGGTCATCGAGATGACATTGGCTCGACGCAGCAAACAGCATAGTCGGGCTTACGCCCCGGCGCTTCGGCTCAGCCCTGGGGCCGTGCACCTTCGGCAAACAGAAAATCAATGAACACCCGGACCCGCAACGGCATGTGCGGGCCGTGCGGGTAGATCAACATGAACGGCCGTGTCGTCCCGCCAAACTCAGCAAGCACCTCCACCAACTCGCCGCTGGCCAATGCGTCCTGCACGGTAAAGCGGTAAGCCTGCATCAAGCCGCCGCCATGGCGTACCAGCGTTGCCGTGGCAAGGAAGTCGCCCAGGCAGGTGAATGCGCCTTGGGTTTCGATCTCGATGTGGCGGCCATCCTGGCGAAAACTCCCGATAACTGGGGAGTGGGTGGCGAGACGGTGACCGTGGTGCGGGCACGAGAGCGAGGGTAAAGCCGGTAATCGCTACTGCCGCAACCGCTCCAATGCCTGCAACACATACGCCGTTGCCCGCTCAACCTGGCCTTCCCGGCAAGCGATACCCAACTGCCTCCACAACCCAGGCCGCAGTGGCCGACGTGCAATACGCCGGTCCAGCTCGGCCGCCTCGCCCTCCTGCGGCAATAACGTCGCCCCGTACCCGGCGCCGACCAGGCTCTTGATCGCATCGTTGTAATTCAGCTCGATCCGAGGCTCTGGGTACAACCCCGCTGCCGCAAACCACTCCCCTGTCACTCGCGAGAGCTGGGTGCTGCTGTCATTGAGGATCAACGCCCTTTGCGCCAGCCAGGCCGGGGTAACCCTGGCCGGTGGCTGCCAGTCGACCGGCACGTAGGCCAGGATCGGATCGCGCCGCCAGGGCGTCACTGTCAGCCCTTTGCCAGCGACTTGCGGCAAGGCCACAAGGCCGATATCCAGCGCGCCTTCACGCAAACGCGCCAGCGATGCCTGGGACGTCAGCACCTGGACCTGCACGTCGATCCCCGGGTGCTCCACGCGCAGGTGCTCCAGCGCCTGTGGCAACAAGTGAGCGATGGCACCGGTGGAGGCGCCCAGGCGTACCCGACCGGTCAGCCCCTCGACCTGTCGGCGTACTTCGTCCAGCGCCAGGTCAGCGTCGGCCAGCAAGCGCCGGGCGCGGGCCAGCAGTGTTTCGCCAATGGCAGTAGGACGCACCTGCCCGCGGGCACGGCTAAGTAACGGGGCACCGATACGTGACTCCAGTTCAGCCACATGCAGGCTGATGGTGGGCGGTGCCAGGTTGAGCTGGCGAGCGGCCTCGGCGAAGGAGCCCAGGTCGCTGATGACCACCAGCGTGCGCAGGCGGTCGAGGCTGATTTCACGCATGGTCTGTGCTGGCCTTTTCATTCATGAAACATGAACATCAGCATCATGATATTCAAATTTCCATTAACTCAGCCACAGGCGAGCATAGGTCATCCCAACCCTACCGGACCCTGACCATGCACACCCCTGTTGTTTTCATCGACGGCGACCAAGGCACCACCGGCCTGCAGATCCATGCACGCCTGCAAGGCCGCAGCGACCTGCGCCTGCTCACCCTCCCCGAAGCCGAACGCAAAAACCCGCAACGCCGCCGCGAGGCCATCAACAGCGCTGACATCGCCCTGTTGTGCCTGCCCGACGACGCCGCCCGTGAGGCCGTGGCGGCGATCGATAACCCGCAGGTGCGGGTGATCGACGCCAGCTCGGCGCATCGCACCACACCGGGCTGGGTCTATGGCCTGCCAGAACTCGACGAGCAGCAAGCCGAGCGCATCGCCCTAAGCAAACGCGTCAGCAACCCAGGCTGTTACCCTACTGGCGCCATTGCCCTGCTGCGCCCGCTGGTCAAGGCCGGGTTATTACCCGCCGACTACCCGCTGGGCATCCATGCCATTTCCGGCTACTCCGGCGGTGGCCGTGCGGCGGTCCAGCGCCACGAACACCCCAGTACCGAAAAGGCACCGACCCTGCAACTGTATGGGCTGGAACTGGCACACAAGCACGTACCCGAAATTCAGCTGCACGCCGGGCTGTCGGCACGGCCGGTGTTCATGCCCGGCTATGGGGCCTACCGCCAGGGCATCGTGTTGAGCATCCCGCTGCAACTGCGCCTGCTACCCGGCCAGGTCAGCGCCGATCAGCTGCAGGCCTGCCTGGAGCAGCACTACCAGGGGGCCCGCCACGTGCAGGTGATGCCGCTGCACCAACAAGGCGTAGCAGCCAACCTTGACCCCGAAGCATTGAACGACAGCAACGACCTGCGCCTGGCACTGTACGCCAACCCCGAACATGGGCAGGTGTTGCTCACTGCGGTGTTCGATAACCTGGGCAAAGGTGCCTCGGGTGCTGCGGTGCAAAACCTCGACCTGATGCTCGGTGCACTACAGGCACAAGGCTGATGGGGCAAAACCGGTTAAACTGTACAACCCGCGCCTACACGGCGTGGGCTGTATTCCTACCCGCCGGAGCCTGCCCCCCGATGTTCATCCTGAGCCGCCTCGACAGCGTGCCGCCCGAATCTTTCCAGAACCAGATCCGCGAACTGGTGATCCACAATGTCGGTGAATTGAGCAGTGTTGCCATCACCGCCGACAACCCGCTGTACCCGCTGTACCAGTACGGCGTTGGTATGGAAGTGCACCAGTACCTGCAAGCGCTGGACGGCACCCGCGGCCTGGCCGTGGCGCTGACCCTGGCGCTGGATGCCGAAGCGCCGGACCAGTTGCTGGGCTTTGCCCTGTCGCTGCCGGCCAAGGATGATGACCAGTCATGTGCGCTTGCATTCCTGGCCGTAAACGCCAGCCATCGCCGCCAGGGCATCGCACGGGCCTTGCTGGGCGACCTGCAGGCGCGCCATGCCTGTGTGGAACTGAATGCCTTTGCCAATCAGGTGCCTTGGTTCGAGGCGATGGGCATGCAAGTTGTAGCCGCCAATGGGCCGCAGGTACTGATGAGCAGTACCGGGCAGGCCAGTGGCGCGCTGATCGGGCGGTTGGACATTGCGCCGATTTATCAGACGGCAGAAGTGCTGCAGATTCATACCTACCTGCTTAACCAACAGGGTGAGGATGCGATGATCGAAGCCGAACAGATGCGGGACGAGCGGCTGGATGAATTGACCGTTCAAGCCCAAGAATGTGTGCGACAGCGCAAGACTGTGCATTGATCCCAGGGCCTCTTCGCGGGTTTACCCGCGAAAAGGCCCCACTGGCCCCTCAGTCATGCACCCATCGCCGATGCAGCCCTCGCGCCAAGGCATCCAGCACAAACCCCAGCACACCAATCAGCAGCACCATCGCCATCAGCTCGGAATACGCCAGCCGGTCGCGGGTATCGAGAATGAAATACCCCAACCCCGCACTCACCCCGAGCATTTCGCACGGCACCAGCACGATCCACAAAATGCCAATGGCCAGCCGCACACCGGTCAGCACGTGGCCAATCACCCCCGGCACGATCACCTTGCACAACGTCTCCCAACGCGTGGCACTCAGGCTGCGGCTCAGTTGCAACCAGCGTGGGTCCAGCTGCCTGACCCCGGCCGCCGTGTTCAGCAAAATCGGCCACAACGCGGCGAACGCCAGCAAGAAGTAGATAGGCTGGTCGCCCACCCCCATCAGCATCACCACCACCGGCATCCACGACAGCGGCGAGATCATGCGCAGGAACTGGAACGCCGGGGTGGTTGCCGCCTCCAGGTGCCGGTAACTGCCGACCAGCAAACCCAGCGGCACGCCGATGAGCAGTGCCAGCAACAGCCCGACCAGGATGCGCTTGAGGCTGACCCAGATATGCCCGTAGACCTCACCCTGCCCCAGCAACTCGAACAGGCTGGCCAAGGTTGCCGCCGGAGAAAAGCGCGCCGACAGGCCGTCGGCCTGGCCGAACAAGGCAACACCGGCCCACCACAGCAGCAACAAACCCAGCAACCCGGCCAGGCCAAGGCCGGCATGTACGACATGCGTGCGCATCAGACCGCAAACTCCTCGCTACGCTCGAAGTTGTCGGCAATGCCGAACACCGACGGGCCACCCACCGCAGCGATGGCATTGCGCACGAATCGGTCGTCGACCAGGTCGCGGGCCGTCTGCGCCGGATCAAGCCCGGCAAGAAACGCATTGTCGCCTTCGATCAGGGTGGTTTTCAGGCGTTTGACAAGTTCCTCGGTGTAACTGGGGAACGGATACGGCTGGAAGTCGATGCGCTTTTCGTCCCACTGCTGATGCCGAATGGCACCACTGGCAATGTAGCCGGCACGGTCCTCGGCGGCCGGGGCCAGCACCTTGGTCAGCACGGCAGGCTCATGCGGGGTGTACTTGTTGGGGCCGGCCTTGGACAGCAAGGCAGCGGCTTCAGCGCGGTGGTCGCGGGTCCAGTGCTGGGCCTTGACGATGGCGTTGACCACCTTCTGCGACCACTCCGGGCGGTTGTTCAGATCATGCTCATGCATGAACACCACGCAGCACGCGTGGTTACGCCACACATCGCCAGTAAAACGCTGCACGCGGCCAACCTTGAGGTTTTCGGCCAGGGCGTTGAACGGCTCAGCGACGATGTAGCCGGCAATGCGCTTGCTGGCCAAAGCGGGCGGCATGTCGGAGGGCGGCAGCACCAGCAGGTTGACTTCGTTGGCAGCCAACTGAGCGTTGGCCGGCTTCGACACTGGCTTCAGGCCGTTGTCGTTGAGCATTTGCTGCAGCACCACGTTATGGATCGAGTACCAGAACGGGATGGCCACGGTCTTGCCACCGAGCTGTTTCATGTCGGTGATGTCCGGAGCCACGGTCAGGCCCGAACCGCCCACGTGGTTCCACGCCACGACCTTGGCCGGCACCTTGCTGCCGTAACGCGCCCACACCGTCATCGGCGACAGCAAGTGGATGACGTTGACCTGGCCGGAAATGAACGCCTCGATCACCTGTGCCCAACTGCGCAACAGCACCGGGCGCTCGGCCTTGATGCCTTCGGCCTCGAACAGGCCATTGTTGTGCGCCACCAGCAACGGCGTGGCATCGGTGATCGGCAGGTAGCCGATGCGCACCGGCGCGTCCGGCTCGGCGGCAGCGCGCGCCTGCAGGCTCGACAGCAATGGCAGTGCACCCGCCGCCGTAAGCATGGCGCCAAGCTTGAGGAAATCGCGACGCGAAGAAGAGGAACAGCAGTCATCCATGCACATGGACAGCCTCCGAGGGCAACGGGGTTGGGGTAGGTTCTACGGTGCGGCTTGCCCGCCGAAGGGTTTTGAGGATTTCGATACGCAAGGCACCCAGTTCTTCAACCCGCTGCGCGCGTGGTTGCGGCAGGTCGATGTGCCATTGGCCGAGGATGTGCGCTGGGTGGTTGCCCAGTAGCAGAACCCGGTCGGACAACAGCAGGGCTTCGTCGATATCGTGGGTGATCAGCACCGCCGCCGTGTTGTGGGTGGCGATCAGTTGCAGCAGCAGTTGCTGCATGTCGGCCCGGGTCACTTCATCCAGCGCGCCGAACGGTTCGTCCAGCAACAGCACTTCGGGCTGGCGGGCCAGGCAACGGGCCAGCGCCGTGCGCTGGGCCATGCCGCCGGACAACTGCGCCGGGTACTGGCCACGGGCGTGGGCCAGGCCCACGGCGGCAATCGCATGGTCGATACGTGCGCGCCGCTCGGCAGCATCCAGCTTGGGCTGGCGGGCGAAGTCCAGGCCAAAGGCGACGTTCTTCTCCAGGCTCAGCCAGGGCAGCAGGCTCGGGTCCTGGAAGGCCACCGCCAGCCGTGGGTGCGGCCCTTGCAAGGGTTGGCCGTGCAACGTCACGCTGCCGCCGCGGGGCTGCTGCAGCCCCGCCAGCACCCGCAGCAGGCTGGACTTGCCGACGCCACTGGGGCCAAGAATGCTCACCACTTCGCCCGGTGCCAATTGCAAGTCAAACTGCGCCAGCACTTGCTGCCAGCCACCCTCACGCGGGTAGCCCAGGCTGACATCGCGAGCTTCGAGCAACACGTGGCTCATGCGGCGCCCGCCTGGCGTTGCAGTTCGGCGCGCAATTGCACCAGGCTGGGGGTGACGATCGGCACGAAGGCCGACTCGCGCCAGCGGCGGGCAAAGCCTTCGCCATATTCGCTGAGGTAGGCCTTGCCACCGCTGGCCTGCAACTCCAGTTGCACGGCATCGGCGGCACTTTCAGCCAGGGTGATGCGCAACTTGAACAAAGCCGCTGGCTGCTGCTGGAAGCGGCCATCGAGCAACCCCTGCTTGAGCTCGCTCACGGTGTTTTCCAGGCGCTCGCTGAGTACCTGACGGGCTTCATCGAGGAACGAGGCACGTCCATGCAGATGCCCCTGCACCTCTTCCAGCGCCCGTCGCGCCAAGCCGATGGCCATCCCGCATTGCAATGCCAGGAAAGCCGGGCGTACCCGCGGCAGGAACTCGCGGGCGTTCTCGTGCAGCAACCAGTCACGCGCCAGCGGCACCTGGTGGAAAGCCAGCGCCGCCGTGTTGCTCGATTGCAGGCCCATCAGTTGCAAGTCATCGGAGCGTGTCAGGCCCTGGGCCTCGGAAGGAATGGCCAGCACGAACGGCGTACCGCCGGCTTCGTCTTCGATGGCCGCCGCCACCACGAAACCGCTCTTGCGCAGGTTGGTCACCCAGTGCAAACGCCCTTCCAGGTGCCAGCCATCAGCTACCGGCCGGCCACGCACCTGCAGCGCTTCGATGCCGGACAGGAACTTCATGGCGTTGGACAGCCCGGTGGCACCCGCCAGTTCGCCCGTCAACAGGCGCGGCAGCAAGCGCTCGCGCAATGGCTGGTTGGGGCTGTGTAACAGGTATTCAATGAAGGCACGCTGGCCCCAGCAGACAAAGGCTGAAGCCAACGAACGGCTGGCAATCGCGGCGATGGCCTCGACGGCGTCGGTCACTTGCCCGCCCGTGCCACCCAAGGCCGGGTCGACACCAATGCGCAGTAGCTGTGATTCGGCGATCTGTGCCAGCACCTGTTGCGGTTCGCACAGGCCCCGGTCGATGGCCTCGGCATTGGCATCCAGCCAGTGACGAAATGCGCAATCTTGCATGGTCTTGCTCCTTTGGGAACGCCGGGGCCGCCTTGCGGCCCATTCGCGGCACAAGGCCGCTTCTACAACGACCGCATCAAGGCCGCTATCACGGGAGGGTTACGCAGAAGGCTGCCAACGGTATTTGCCAAGCTCTTCATTGAGCGGCGTCTGGGCGAAAACATTAGCAAAGTTGCACAGGGTTGCGAGGCTCACGCCCAGAATCACCTCCAGTGCGTTGCCTTCACTGAAGCCGGCGGCGCGGAAGGCCTGGTAGGTGGCCTCGCTGACATTGCCACGGGTGGCGATCACTTCGCGGGCAAACGCTGCCAGGGTTTCGTAACGGGCGTCGGGCAGTTCGCCCCGGGCACGCAGGGCATCGACCACTTCCTGCGGCAGCTTGGCCTTGTTCAGTGCCACAGCAGTGTGGCCGGCCACACAGAAGTCGCAGCCATGCTGGGTAGCGGCAATCAGTTGCACCACTTCACGCTCGGCCAGGCTCAGCTCGGACTTGCCGTTGAGCGCCGAAACGGTCACGTAGGTTTCCAGCGCCGCCGGGGCGTTGGCCAGCACACCCAGCAGGTTAGGGATGAAGCCTGAGTTTTTCTGGGCATTCTCGAGGAATGGACGGGCTGCTTCCGGGGCGCTTTGCAGGGTGTGTAAAGTAATGCGGGAGGACATGGAGTGGTCTCCTTTGATGGGGGTCACTACAGTCTGTTGGTTATAAGAATTACCCTCCATATTCATCAGTCGCCTTTCCTTGCTCCTGAGTGTTTGTATTAGATGATTTCGTCCAGCCACCTTGTCGATTGGTTATTAGAGGGCCTGGAGCTCGATGCCAGCCTGTTTCATGTCGGGCGCTACTGTGGTGGCTGGCACGCCAGCACCCAAGGCATGGGCCGAGCCAGCTTCCACCTGGTGGTGCAAGGGCATTGCTGGCTGCACATCGACGGCGAGGCGCGACCGGTGCGCCTGGAAAAGGGCGATGCAGTATTCCTGTTACGCGACCTTGCCTATCGCTTGTCCAGCGACCAGGACCCGGCCGATGCCTGTGCCCAGCCGCGCCAGGCCATGCAGGCGCTGGACAGTGAGGCCAGTGACGGCGTAGGGCTGGTCTGCGGCTTCTTCCACTTTCAGTCCGGCCTGTCTTCGCTGATTGTCGAAGGCCTGGCTGACTGGATCTTGCTGCGCGCCGAAGACCCCGCTGGCAGTGCGGCGCGGGCGCTGTTCGAGCTGATTCTGGAAGAATGCCGGCGAGCCGCTGGGCCGTCACAGGCGTTGCTGGAGCGGCTGACGCACCTGTTGTTCCTCTACGTGCTGCGCCAGCAGGTAATTGCCGGGCAGTCACTGGGCGGGCTGGTCGCCCTCGCCCGCCAGCCGGCGTTTGCCGGTTTGCTGGAGCAATTGATCGAGCAACCGGGGCAGGCCTGGACACTGGAAAGCATGGCTGCCTGCACCGGCTTGTCACGCTCGGCGTTTTTCAAGCGTTTCAATGAGCTGGCCGGGCAATCGCCGGGGCAGGTGCTGCTGGCTCTGCGTATGCGCCATGCCAGCCAGTTGCTGCGGGCGGGGAATACCGTGGAGCAGGTGGGGGCGCAGGTGGGGTACCAGTCGGTGGCGGCGTTTACCCGGGCGTTTGCCAAGGCGGTGGGGGTGCAGCCGGGGGCATTTCGGCGCCAACATGAGGGGCGCTGAAAGCGTTACGCCTGTACAGGCACCACATTCAGACCTGGCTGACCGGTATATCCCCGCCACCTTTGCCTTCGCGCCGCTCACCCATCCAGCTACTCACCTGCTGCCCGAACTCGGCCGGCGCCTTGCGCCCGAACCGCCGGGCCAGGTCAAGAATGGTCTGCTGCGCCAGCGCTTCCTCCATGCGCTTCTGCGCCCCCAGCATCACCGCATGGATCGCACAGGTACCCTCGGTCGCCCAGCCAGGTGGCGAACCGTCAAACAGGCTGCAACGCTCACGCACCTCGCGGCAGTCGAAAATCTTCTTCGGCCCGTCGATGGCATTGACGATATCCAGCACCGTGATTTCGTCCGACGGCCGCGCCAGGCGAAAACCGCCGCGAACACCCTCGGTGGCCGCGACCAACCCGGCACGGGCCAGTTTGGTGAAAACTTTGGCCAGATACTCCTGAGGCACCCCCTGCAACTCTGCCAGGTCACGCACGCTGGACTCGCGCGAATCACCACGTTCGTCCACCAGGAACAGCAGGCAATGGATGCCGTATTCGACGCCAGCACTGTAGAGCGACATATCAATCTCCGACCAATCTTGTCGCAAATAATACGCCGATCGCATTGGATGGGCAAAGCAGACAGTGGCCGCCTTTCGGTTCACCCCATCCCTCTGAACCATTAAACACGGCCAGTTGCTCCCTTTTTGGGCGTCACGAGGCACCGGCGTGTTCGAAAAAAGACTTGCAGGGAATAACTACGACAAATACAGTCGTAGTTATTCGAGCGACACTCACCCGTCCTCGAAGCCCTCTTCGAACCTTGCGGAGCCCCTACATGAAAACGAACATCCTCATCATCGGTGCCGGCTTTGCCGGTGTCTGGAGCGCCCTGAGCGCCGCTCGCCTGCTCGACCAGGCCCAACGCGACGACCTGAGCATCAGCGTGCTCGCCCCGCAAGCAGAACTGCGTATCCGTCCGCGCTTCTATGAAGCCAACGCGCATACCTTGAAGGCCCCTGTGGGTGAGTTGTTCGAAGTCGTTGGTGTGCGCTTCATCACTGGCAACGCCGAGACCATCGATGCCGATGCACGCAGCGTCAGCTACATCGACAGCCACGGCCAGCGCCATCAGATCGCCTACGACCGCCTGATCCTCGCCGCCGGCAGCCAGGTAGCGCGCCCGGCAGTCCCGGGCCTGGCCGAGCACACGTTCGATGTCGACCAGATGGAATCGGCTGTTCGCCTGGAGCAGCACCTTACGGGCCTGGTGGCCCTGCCAGCTTCGCCTGCCCGCAACACCGTGGTGGTCTGTGGCGGTGGTTTCACCGGTATCGAAACCGCGACCGAAATGCCCGCCCGACTGCGTGCCGTCCTGGGTGACGATGTCAGAGTACTGCTGGTTGACCGTGGCGCCAGTATTGGCGCGGCACTGGGCGAAGGCATCAAACCGTCGATCGTCGCCGCGTCGCAGCAGGCTGGCGTCGAATGGCTGACCAATACCTCGGTGGTGGCTGTGGATGCAGGCGGCGTCACCCTCGACAACGGCGAGTACATCGCCAGCAGCACCGTAATCTGGACCGTCGGTGTCAACGCCAGCCCGCTGACCGCACAGGTTGCCGGGGAGCGTGACAACTTCGGCCGGCTGAAGGTCGATGACCACCTGAAAGTTGTGGGCCAGCAGCACATCTACGCCACCGGTGATACCGCCTGGGCCGCCGTCGATGAAGTCGGCAACCACGCCCTGATGACTTGCCAGCACGCCATTCCCATGGGTCGCCACAGCGGCAACAACGCCATGGCTGATCTGCTTGGGGTGGCACCGGTGGTATACCGCCAACCGAAGTACGTCACCTGCCTTGACTTGGGTGAATGGGGCGCGGCGTACAGCGAAGGCTGGGAGCGCGAACTGAAGCTGCAAGGCCAGGAAGGCAAGGACCTCAAGCGCCAGATCAACTCGGTATGGATCTACCCGCCAGCGGCTGATCGTGCCGTGGCCTTGGCTGCTGCCGACCCGATGATTGCGATCGTTTGACAGCAAGATCCTGACAAAACCGTCAATAAACGACGGTTTTGTCAATTATGTCGTTACATTGTTGGACTGTCCAATAATGATGGCCATATGGCATCATTTAAACCAAAAAAGTATTCAAGAGGGTGAGGTAACACTACTAATCCGCAGCGCCTCAAGAGCCTGGCGCCATACCGGTGACCCGGCTTTACGACCAAGCTCCTGAGGCCCGCACGCCACCGTCAAGGAGCATTCCATGCAGTTACGGAATATGAAGATCGGCATTCGCGCTGCCAGCGTATTTGCCCTATTGGGCATCCTGGTCCTGTTCATGGGCCTTATCGCACTCTATGAAACCCGCCAGATGGACAAGGCCACCGACGAGATCCGTGTCACCTGGATGCCCGCCGTGGTAGCCCTGGGTGACATCAGCAGCAATCTCGGCCGCGCACGGGCTATCACCTTGCGCGCCGCACTGGACGACAACCCCGCCGAGCGCGCACGCAACCTGCAGTTGCTCGAAGGCATCAACGCCGAGCTCAAGGGTGGGTTGAAAGACTACGCCGACACCCTCATCGCGGCCGACGACCGCGCCCTGTTCAACACCCTCAATGACGCACACCAGCAGTACCTCGACCTGCAGGTGAAAGTGCTGCAGGACATTGCTGCAGGCCGCATGGACGATGCCAAGCAGCAGATCAACGGCCCCCTCACGCAGCGCGCCGACACCATGATGAAGGCCATGACCGCCCTGCTCGCCTATAACAGCAAAGGTGCCGAAGATGCCTCGCAGCGCAGCAGCGATGTGGCCGACGAAGCGTTCACCGCCATCATCGCCTCGTTGCTGGTCATCATGCTTGCCCTGGCCGCCATTGCCACCGTGCTTACCCGCAGCATCGTGGCACCACTGGCCGATGCCGTGGCTGTTGCCGAACGCGTGGCCACCGGTGACCTCACCCGGGAAATACGCGTGACCGGGCGCGACGAGCCAGCCTTGCTGTTACGCGCCCTGGCCCGCATGCAGGAAAGCCTGCGCGATACCCTGCGCAAGATCGCCGCGTCGTCCGACCAGCTGGCCTCGGCTTCGGAAGAGCTGCACACCGTTACCGAAGACACCAGCCGCGGCCTGCACCAGCAGAGCGCGGAAATCGACCAGGCGGCCACCGCCGTCAACCAGATGACCGCCGCCGTCGAAGAGGTCGCGAACAATGCGGTCAGCACTGCCGATGCTTCCAAGGGCGCCGACCAGACCACCCGCGATGGCCGCGATCGGGTCAATCAGGCGCTGGCATCCATTCAGCATCTGGTGGCTGACGTAACGGGCACCTCGGCCGAAATCGAGCAACTGGCCAGCAATGCCAACGAGATCAGCCGCGTGCTGGATGTGATTGGCGCGATTGCCGGGCAAACCAACCTGCTGGCGCTGAACGCCGCTATCGAAGCAGCCCGCGCAGGCGAGGCGGGCCGTGGCTTTGCGGTGGTGGCAGACGAGGTTCGCGCCCTCGCCCACCGCACCCAGCAGTCGACGGCGGAGATCGAGCAGATGATCGCCGGTATCCAGAACGGTACCGAGCGGGCGGTGACGGCGATGCACAGCAGCCAGGGGCGTGCATCGGGCACATTGGAAGTGGCACAAGGCGCCGGCCAGGCGTTGGAGGTGATTGCCGAGGCGATTGCGGCGATCAACCAGCGCAACCTGGTGATTGCCAGTGCTTCGGAGGAGCAGGCGCAGGTGGCACGCGAGGTGGACCGTAACCTGGTGAACATTCGTGATCTGGCGATGCAGACGTCGGCGGGTGCGAACCAGACCAGTGCGGCGGCGCAGGATCTGTCGCGACTGGCGGTGGACCTGAACGGCATGGTGGCGCAGTTCAAGGTTTGACCTGAAACAACAGGGGCTGCAAAGCAGCCCCATTTACAGCAAAAGTCATCTATCAGTCGTTAACACTCACAACCCGCCCAGCCTTCTCGACAGCCTTGCCGCGCGTCGCCAGGCAGTAATACAGCGGCACCGTGACGATCAACCCGAACAACCAAGACAAGTCCGCCCCTTCGACAATGTTGGAATACGGCCCCACATACAGCGACGTATTGGCAAACGGCAGCTGCACCAGAATCCCGCAGGCATAGGCAATGATCGCGTGGTGATTGAAGCGGCCATAGATACCGCCATCGGCACTGAAGATCGACGCAATGTCGTACTGTCCCTTCTTGATCAGGTAGAAGTCGATCAGGTTGATCGAAGCCCACGGCACCAGCACCAGCAGCAGCGCCAGGATCAGGCCGATGAAGTGGCCAATGAAATCCGCCGAGGCATTCAGTGCAACCATCCCGCAGCCCACCAGAATCACCGATGCCAGCAACACCCGCACCTTGATGCTTGGTGTCCATTCGGCCATGAAGGTCTGGATCGCAGTCACGATCGACAACACCGCGCCATACAGGTTGAGGGCGTTGTGGCTGATGATGTTGAGCAGGAACAGCACCATCAGGATCGGGCCCAACCAGCCAGTGGCCTGCTTCACCGCATCCATGGCGTCGGTGCCTTCCGGCACACACAGCACCGCTACCGCACCAAAGCTGAAGCACAGGATAGTGCCCAGGGTGGCGCCGAAGTACGTGGCCCAGAACGGCTGGGCAATGCCTACTTCACGCGGCAGGTAGCGCGAGTAGTCGGAGGTGTATGGCGAGAAGCTGATCTGCCAGATCGTGCCCAACGATACGGTGGCGATGAAGCCCGACAGGTTGAATGCACCACGGCTGAAGAAGTCGGCCGGCAGGTCCTGGGCGAACATCATGATGAAGCCGGCCAGCAGTGCCGAACCCATCACCCAGGTACCGATACGGTTCAGAATATGAATGAAACGATAACCGATCACGCCAATGGCAGTGGCGCTCAGGGCACCGATCACGATCGCGCCCGGCATCGGCACGCTTGGGGTGATGCCATGGATGGTCTTGCCCGCCAGGACAATGTTGGAAATGAAGAAGCCGACATAAATCAGCGCGGTGAAGAACACGATCAGCAAGGCGCCGTAGCGGCCGAACTGGCCACGGCTCTGTACCATCTGTGGAATGCCCAGCTGCGGTCCCTGCGCAGAGGCCAGGGCGATGACCACGCCGCCGACCAGATGGCCCAGCACAATGGCGATCAGCCCCCATAACAGATTGAGGTGGAACACCTGGACCACCATGGCGCCGGTGACGATAGGCAGTGGCGCAATATTGGTACTGAACCAGAGGGTGAACAGGTCGCGCGCCTTCCCATGGCGCTCGGCAGGTGGAACGTAATCGACCGTGTGATTCTCGACAAACGGGTGTTGCGACGACGGTTGGGACATAGGATTCAGCTCGAAAGGTCGTTTTTATCGTTGTAAGGAAACCGCATCCAGGGCGGCCTCTCAGCTGCGGACCATATTATGGTATTCCAAACTTTTGACAACACTGATCCGCAGGAAAAAACGGCCGCTGATCTGCTCGTGAAACGCCTGCGACAAACCACCTCACCACTCAAGGCCACATTATTCGTGGGTTTGCGCCGTTCATCGTGGAACAACAGGCTTGAAAATTCCGCTTGCAAATTAGGTATTACGGTATACCATCAGACACATCAATGATAAAAACCGCGGACCACCGCAGCCCTTTAGAGGTACACCCGATGATCGACGCAACCGTCTACAAGCACGTCCTGGGCTCCTTCCCCTCCGGCGTTACCGTCATCACTACCCTGGACGATGACGGCTCGGTTGTCGGCCTGACTGCCAGCGCCTTCTCCTCCCTGTCGATGGATCCGCCGCTGGTGCTGTTCTGCCCCAACTACACCTCCGATTCCTACCCTGTGCTGATGAAGCAGAAGCGTTTCGCCATTCACCTGCTCTCAGGTGAACAGCAAGCAGAAGCCTATGCGTTCGCCAAAAAGGGCAAGGACAAGGCCAGTGGTATCGAGTGGACCCTGAGCGAACTGGGCAACCCCATCCTGGCCGGCGCCACCGCCGTTATCGAATGCGAACTGTGGCGTGAATATGAAGGTGGCGACCACGCCATCATGGTCGGCAAGGTGCACAACCTGATCGTCCCAGCAGAAGCGCCACGGCCGATGGTGTACTGCCGCGGCAAGATGGCCAGCCTGCCGGCCTTTGCCTGAAGCCAATCATGAATCGAGCCCCCTGGCGCCTCCCCTGCCCGGCGCCAGCCCCTTTCAAGCGTTGAGGAAAGCCCCATGAAATTTTCGTTGTTCGTACACATGGAACGTTGGGATGAACAGGTCAGCCACCGCCAGCTGTTCGAAGACCTGACCGAACTGACCCTGATGGCCGAAAACGGCGGTTTCAGCACCGTGTGGATTGGCGAACACCACGCCATGGAGTACACCATTTCGCCAAGCCCGATGCCGCTGCTCGCCTACCTGGCCGCACGCACCGACAAGATCCGCCTGGGCGCTGGCACCATCATCGCGCCGTTCTGGAACCCCATCCGAGTGGCCGGTGAATGCGCCCTGCTCGACGTGATCAGCAACGGGCGCATGGAAGTGGGCCTGGCCCGTGGCGCCTACCAGTTCGAATTCGACCGCATGGCCAACGGCATGCCGGCCACCGACGGCGGCAAGGCGCTGCGCGAGATGGTGCCGGTGGTGCGCAAGCTGTGGGAAGGCGACTACGCCCACGACGGCGAAGTCTACAAGTTCCCCACTTCCACCAGCGTACCGAAGCCGTTCAACGCCACCCCACCGATGTGGATCGCTGCCCGCGACCCGGACTCGCATAACTTCGCCGTGGCCAACGGCTGCAACGTCATGGTCACCCCGCTGATGAAGGGGGACGAAGAAGTGCTGGACCTGAAGAACAAGTTCCAGGCCGCCCTGGACAACAACCCGGACGTACCGCGCCCGCAACTGATGGTGCTTCGCCACACCCACGTGCACAGCCCGGCCGAGCCGGAAGGCTGGAAGGTCGGCGCCCAGGCCATTTCGCGTTTCTACCGCACCTTCGACGCCTGGTTCGGCAACAAGACCACCCCGGTCAACGGCTTCCTCGAGCCAAGCCCGGAGTCGAAGTTCGCCGAAGTGCCAGCGTTCGAGCTGGAGAATATCCGCAAGAACACCATGATCGGCACCCCGGAAGAAATCATTGCGCGCATCAAGTACTACCAGGAGCTCGGTGTCGACGAGTTCAGCTTCTGGTGCGACAACAGCCTGCCCCACGCCGAGAAGAAGAAGTCGCTGGAGCTGTTCATCAAGGAAGTGGTGCCGGCGTTCGCCTGAATTCCCATTGCCTGAATCATTGCGGGACGCGCCCGCTCCCGTGGGCCTCTGAGGCCTGCGTGAGCGGGTTTTTTTATGAAATCGGCGCAAGGCAGGAAGACTGTGCGATCCCTGTGGGAGCGGGCTTGCCGGCGAAGAGGCCAGTACAGACACGACAAGAATCAAGGCATCACGCCACCTTTCGTCTCCCAGCAAGAGAAATGTTCAGCCCCCTCTTGCACTACAAATATTATGGTATACCATCAGACAACAAGAGCTGATAACCCTCACCAGGAGCCACCCATGAGTTTCGAAATCCGCAAGATCGTCACCTACTCCGAAGAGACCCGCATCGAAGGCGGCAAGGCCACCGACAAGCCGGTGACCATGGTCGGCCTGGCCGTCGTGATCAAGAACCCATGGGCCGGTCGCGGTTTCGTTGAAGATCTGAAGCCGGAAATCCGCGCCAACTGCTCGGACCTGGGTGCCCTGATGGTCGAGCGCCTGACTGCCGCCATCGGCGGTGCCGACAAGATCGAAGCCTACGGTAAAGCTGCAGTAGTGGGCGCCGATGGCGAAATCGAGCACGCCTCGGCGGTGATCCACACCCTGCGCTTCGGCAACCACTACCGCGAAGCGGTACAGGCCAAGAGCTATCTGAGCTTCACCAACAAACGTGGCGGCCCAGGCACCTCGATTCAGATCCCGATGATGCAGAAGGACGACGAGGGCCTGCGTTCGCACTACATCACCCTGGAAATGCAGATCGAAGACGCCCCGCGTGCCGATGAAATCGTCGTGGTCCTGGGCGCTGCCGACGGCGGCCGCCTGCACCCGCGCATCGGCAACCGCTACATCGACCTGGAAGAACTGGCTGCCGAAAAAGCCAACGCTCAATAACAACAACCAAAACGGGGCCGGGGCGTGGTGTGCTTACCCGCCGCGCCCGACCTTCAAGGAGCGCCCTCCATGATTCAGCCTGTCGCTGAACACACCCCTGCCGGCACCAGCTACCTGTCCGTCGGCCAGGGCCAACCCGTGGTATTGATCCACGGCGTGGGCCTGAACAAGGAAATGTGGGGCGGTCAGATCGTTGGCCTGGCCAACGACTACCGCGTCATCGCCTACGACATGCTCGGCCACGGCCAAAGCGCCCTGCCGGCTGCCGACATCGGCCTGGAAGGCTATGCCGCCCAGCTCGCCGAACTGCTTGACCACCTGCAAATCACACAAGCCACCGTGATCGGCTTCTCCATGGGCGGCCTGGTTGCCCGTGCATTTGCCCTGAACTACCCGCAACGCCTGGCAGCACTGGTGGTACTCAACAGCGTGTTCAACCGCACCCCCGAGCAGAGCGCCGGCGTTATTGCCCGCGCCGCCCAGGCTGCGCAGCTGGGCCCCGACGCCAACGTCGACGCAGCCCTGGACCGCTGGTTCAGCCGTGAATACAAGGCTGCCAACCCGGCGCAGGTCGCCGCCATCCGCCAAGTGCTGGCGAGCAACGACCCGCAGGGCTATCACACCACCTATTCGCTGTTCGCCACCCAGGACATGTACCGCGCCAACGACCTGGGCAGCATCCAGGTGCCGACGCTGATCGCCACTGGCGAACTCGACTCGGGCTCTACCCCGGCCATGACCCGCCAGCTCGCCGCCAGCATTCCTGGTGCGCACAGTGTGGTCCTCGCCGAGCAACGGCATATGATGCCGGTAGAAGCACCGCGTGAAGTCAACAAGATGCTGCTGGACTTCCTCGCGCAAGCCCGCACCCTCACAGAATCCGCCAAGGGGATTGTTGCATGACCCTCGTTCGTTTCCAGATGTGCATCGACGGCCAATGGCGCGATGCCCAGAGCGGCAAGACCTTCGACAGCCTCAACCCGGCCACCGCTCAGGCCTGGGCGCAACTGCCCGACGCCGATGAAGCCGACGTCGAACTGGCGGTGCAAGCCGCCCAGCGTGCCTTCGACAGCAAGGAATGGCGTAGCATCACCGCTACCGCGCGCGGCAAGCTGCTGCGTCGCCTGGGCGACCTGATTGCCGAAAACAAGGAGCACCTCGCCCAGCTGGAAAGCCGCGACAACGGTAAGCTGATCCGCGAAACCCGCGGCCAGGTGGGCTACCTGCCAGAGTTCTTCCACTACACCGCGGGCCTTGCCGACAAGCTCGAAGGCGGCACCCTGCCGTTGGACAAGCCCGACCTGTTCGCCTACACCGTGCACGAGCCGCTTGGCGTAGTGGCCGGCATCATCCCGTGGAACAGCCCGCTGTACCTCACCGCGATCAAGCTGGCCCCGGCCCTGGCCGCCGGCAACACCATTGTGCTCAAGCCGTCCGAGCACGCCTCGGCGACCATCCTCGAACTGGCCCGCCTGGCCCTTGAGGCCGGTTTCCCGGCAGGTGTGGTCAACGTGGTCACCGGTTACGGCCCAAGCACCGGCGCGGCGCTGACCCGCCACCCGCTGGTGCGCAAGATCGCCTTCACCGGCGGTGCCGCCACCGCGCGCCATGTGGTGCGCAGCAGCGCCGAAAACTTTGCCAAGCTGTCGCTGGAGCTGGGTGGCAAGTCGCCGAACATCATCTTTGCCGACGCCGACCTGGACAGCGCCATCAATGGCGCCGTGGCCGGCATCTATGCCGCCTCCGGCCAAAGCTGCGTGGCCGGTTCGCGCCTGCTGGTACAGGACGAAATCTTCGACGTGTTCGTCGAACGCCTGATCGCCCGCGCCAAGCGCATCCGCATCGGCAACCCGCAGGACGACGCCAGCGAAATGGGCCCCATGGCCACCGCGCAACAACTCGCGGTGGTTGAAGGCCTGGTCGCTGCAGCCAAGGCCGAAGGCGCCAAGCTGCACATGGGCGGCAAGCGTGCCGAGGTCGAAGGTGACGGCTGGTTCTACGAGCCGACCCTGTTCGAGTGCGACAGCAACGCGATGACCATCATGCAGGAAGAGGTGTTCGGCCCGGTTGCTGCGGTGATCCGCTTCAAGACCGAAGAAGAGGCACTGGAAATCGCCAACGACTCGCAGTTCGGCCTTGCCGCCGGCATCTGGACCCGCGACCTGGGCCGTGCCCACCGCCTGGCCCGCGACGTGCGCTCGGGGATCATCTGGGTCAACACCTACCGCGCCGTGTCGGCCATGGCGCCGATCGGCGGCTTCAAGAACAGCGGCTACGGCCGCGAGAGCGGCATCGATTCGGTGCTGGCCTATACCGAGCTGAAGACCGTGTGGATCAACCTGTCCACCGCGCCGATGCCCGACCCGTTCGTGATGCGCTAAGAGGAACACGAGATGATCGAACCCGGCATCTACAAAGACGTGATGGGCTCCTTCCCGTCCGGCGTCACGGTAGTCACCACCCTGGACGCCGACGGCGCCATCGTCGGCATCACCGCCAGCGCCTTCAGCGCGCTGTCGATCGACCCGGCGCTGGTGCTGTTCTGCCCCAACTACGCCTCCGACACCTACCCGATCCTGCGCGACAGCAAGCAGTTTGCGATCCACCTGCTGTCCGCCGACCAGACCGCCGAAGCCTATGCCTTCGCCGGCAAGGGCAAGGACAAGGCCAAAGGCATCGACTGGCACCTGAGCGAGCTGGGCAACCCGCTGCTGGCCAAGGCTACGGCGATCATCGAGTGCGAACTGTGGCGCGAGTATGACGGCGGGGATCACGCGATCATCGTGGGCGCTGTGAAAAACCTGGTGCTGCCCGAGCAGCCGGCAACGCCGATGGTGTACCACAAAGGCAAGCTGGGCGCCCTGCCCCCGCTTGGCTGATCACCCTTTTAGGGGCCGCGCTCATCGTCTCACCCTCGGTTGCGGCCCCTGTTTTATTCCGGAGTACTGCAGATGAGCAACGAAAAGTACGAGAAAGGCCTGGCCATCCGCACCCAGGTGCTGGGCGAGGACTACGTCAACCGCTCGATCCAAAACGCCGACGCGTTCACCCAGCCTTTGCAGGAACTGGTCACCGAATACTGCTGGGGCCACGTCTGGGGCCGCGAAGGCTTGTCGCTCAAAGAGCGCAGCATGATAAACTTGGCCATGATTTCCGCGCTCAACCGGCCCCACGAACTCAAGCTGCACATTCGGGGCGCACTGCGCAATGGCCTGAGCCGTGAACAGATTCGCGAAATCCTGCTCCAGGTCGGCATTTACTGCGGCGTACCCGCGGCGGTGGACAGCTTCCGCCTGGCCCGTGAAGCGTTTGCCGAAGCCGATGCGGAGCCAACCCGTTAACAACGGGCTGTTCGAACCACTGCATGGAACGCCTCGGTTCGGGGTATTCCGCGATGTTGGCGCAACAGCCTCATAAAGAGCGCACCTGATGAAACGCCAGCCACTCGACGACAGCTTCAAGGTCAACCGCAACCCCGTTACCCTGCGCGAAATCGTGCTCGACAAGCTGCGCGCCGCGATCATGAACTTCCACCTGCTGCCAGGCGACCGCCTGGTCGAGCGTGACCTCTGCGACCGCCTTGGGGTCAGCCGTACCTCGGTGCGCGAAGCGCTGCGACATCTGGAATCCGAAGGCCTGGTGGAATTCGCCGACGCCAAGGGCCCGCGTGTAGCCATTATTACCCTGGAAGATGCCCGCGACATCTACGAGCTGCGTTGCGTGCTCGAAGGGCTGATCGTGCAGTTGTTCACCCTCAACGCCAAAGCCAAGGACATCCGTGCCCTGGAACGTGCGCTGGAGGTCAACCGCGAGGCCCTCGAAGAAGGCGAACTGCAACAGGTGCTGGACTCGGTTCAAGGTTTCTACGATGTGCTGCTGGAAGGCTCCGGTAACCAGGTGGCGGCCCAGCAGCTGCGCCAGTTGCAGGCGCGCATCAGCTACCTGCGTGCCACCTCGGTGTCGCAGGAAAACCGCCGTGGCGCCAGCAACCGCGAAATGGAAAAGATCGTCGAGGCGATCAAGGGCGGCGACCCGCTGGTGGCCCACCAGGCCTCTGTCGACCACGTCCGCGCTGCCGCCAAGGTAGCCCTGGACTACCTGCGTCAAAAGCAGGATGACAACGCCAAGGTGCGCGACATGGTCGAGCCCCTGGCCCTGAAGGATCCACGTATATAAGAACCGCATAGGCCGCTGATCATGCCCAACGCCCCGCGCTACTGCCCGCACTGCACCACGGAACTGGCCCGGGGCGTTCCCACAGGCGATACCCACGAACGCCTGCACTGTAACGGCTGCGGTTACGTCCACTACGTGAACCCGAAGATCATCGCCGGCTGCATCATCGAGCGCGATGGCAAGTACCTGCTGTGCCAGCGCGCCATCCCCCCGCGCCCGGGTACCTGGACCTTGCCGGCTGGTTTCATGGAAGCCGGCGAAACCACCGAGCAGGCGGCGCTGCGCGAGGTGTGGGAAGAAAGCGGCGTACGTGCCGACATCGTTTCGCCTTACTCGATTTTCAGCGTGCCGAAAATCAGCGAGGTGTATATCATCTTCCGCGCCATCGTCATCGAAGAAACCGGGCAGTACGGGGCCGAGACGCTGGCGTACAAGTTTTTCGAACCGGACGAGATCCCGTGGGACGAGATCTACTATCCGGCAATCCGGCAGATTCTCGAGCGCTATATCCTCGAACGGCAGGCCGGTGTTTATGGCATCTACATGGGCAATGACGACACTGGCAAGGTGCACTTCATTCGCTAGCCTGTATCGGCCCTATCGCCGGCAAGCCACCAAAAATTCTCGCCAAACGTCTATTCTGGATGCACCCTTAAGGCCTTACGCAAAAGGACCAGCAGAGCAAATGGCAAAATGGCTAGACGGCGGCGGGCTGATGGCCGAGCGCATCCGCAACCACGACTGGGCCGCCACCACACTGGGCCCGCTGCAGCACTGGCCCGACCCGCTGAAAACCAGCCTGGCCCTGTGCCTGGCCTCGCGCTTCCCGCAAGCCGTGCTTTGGGGGCCAGACCTGCTCACCCTGCACAACGACGCCTTTTCGCAGATTCTCGGGCAAAAGCCTTCGGCATTGGGCATCCCCTTCCGCGCCGTGTGGCAGGAAGCCTGGGCCGACATCGGCCACATGGCCAACCGCGCCCTGGCCGGCGAGGCGGTGTACATCGAAGACTTCCCGCTCGTCATCGACCGCAACGGCAGCCCCGAACGGGCCTATTTCACCTTCTGCTACAGCCCCATCCGTGACCACGACGGCAAGGTGCTGGGCATGCTCGATACAGTCACCGAAACCACCGCCAGCGTGCTCGCCAACCAGCGCCTGAAATTCCTCGACGACCTGGGCCGTGCCGTGGCCGACGCCACCGCCCCGGACCAGATCCTTGCCACTACCACGCGCCTGCTGGTCGAACACCTGCAACTGTCGAGTTGCGCCTATGCGGTGATGGAGCCCGACGAGGACGGTTTCACCATCTGCGGTGACGCCGTGGCGCCAGGCTCGCCGCATCTGTTGGGCCGCTATCGGTTGGAGGATTTCGGCAAGCTGGCGGTCGGCCGCCTGCGCAGTGGCCTGCCGTTGGTCATCCGGGACAACCTGAGCGAGCTGTCCCCGGAGGAAGCTGCCACCTTCCAGGCCATCGGCATTACCGCGACTATTTGCATGCCCCTGATCAAAGGCGGCCGGCTGACCGCGCTGATGGCCATCCACGACAAGGCGCCACGGGAGTGGACCCACTATGAACAGGCACTGATCAGCGAAGTCACCGAGCGCTCCTGGGCGCATGTCCAGCGGGTAAAGGCCCACGCCGAAGTGCGCGAGGCCATGGCGGCACTGGAGGCGCTGAATGCCACCCTCGAACAGCGCGTGGATGAACGCACCAGCCAGTTGCTACACACAGAAGCCGTGCTGCGCCAGGCCCAGAAGCTCGAAGCCATCGGCCAACTGACAGGCGGCGTGGCCCATGACTTCAACAACCTGCTGACCATCATTCGCTCATCGCTGCATTTTCTGCAGCGCCCCAACCTCGACGCACAGCGTCGCGAGCGCTACCTCAAAACCATGTCCGACACCGTTGACCGCGGTACCAGGCTGACCGGTCAGTTGCTGGCCTTCGCCCGCCGCCAGGCCCTGAGCCCGCAAGTGTTCGAGGTCGGGCCACGACTGGAAGCCATGGCCGACATGCTCGACACGGCCACCGGTGCGCGGATCCAGGTCGAGCTGCAGTTGCCGCAGGCGCCTTGCCATATCCGTGCCGACCTCAACCAGCTGGAAACCGCGGTAATCAACCTGATGCTCAACGGCCGCGATGCCATGGCCGGCGAAGGCACCTTGCAGCTGCGCCTGCAGGCCGACCAGCACCTGCCCACCCTGCGTGGCCAGGCGCCACAGCCGGGCCAGTTCGCGGCGATTTCGGTGAGCGACAGCGGTGTCGGCATTGCCGCCGAACTGCTGGAGCGCATCTTCGACCCGTTCTTCACCACCAAGGCACCGGGTGAAGGCACCGGGCTCGGGCTGTCGCAGGTGTTCGGTTTTGCCAAGCAGTCCGGGGGCGATGTGCAGGTGAACAGTGTGCCGGGCCAGGGCACCACTTTTACCTTGTACCTGCCCCAGGAGCCGCCGCCTGAGGCCTAGCGATCAGCGCCGCCCTTCGGCCAGCATTCGCACGGCCAGGCCCGCCAGCACCGTCCCCATCAGCCAGCGCTGAACCTGCTGCCACAACGGGCGACCGGCGAGGAATACGGCGATCGACCCGGCCATGACTGCGATCAGTGCATTGACCGAAACGCTGATGGCGATCTGCGTCGACCCCAGCACCAGCGACTGCAGCAGCACGCTGCCATGCCCTGGCTCGATGAACTGCGGCATCAACGACAGGTACATGACGGCGATCTTGGGGTTCAGCAGGCTGGTGGCAAAGCCCATGGTGAACAGCCGGCGCGGGCTGTCCGCCGGCAGGTCCTTGACCTGGAACGGGGAGCGACCGCCCGGGCGCAGCGCTTGCCAGGCCAGGTACAGCAGGTACAGCGCGCCACCAATGCGCAGCGCATCGTAGGCAAAAGGCACAGCCATCACCAGGGCGGTGATGCCCAGTGCAGCGCAGAACATGTAGATGACGAAACCCAGCGCTACGCCGCCAAGGGAAATCAAGCCGGCCTTGCGCCCCTGGCAGATCGAGCGGGAAATCAGGTAAATCATGTTCGGCCCCGGGGTCAGCACCATGCCGAGGCAGATCAGGGCAAACGTTAACAGTTGGGTTATCTCGGGCATCGGGCACATCCTGGTTGTGCTGTGGACTGCTGCGAGTTTATCTGAAGCCTTTTGAAACCGGTGAACTCAGTTGATCTGCCCCACTATCAAGCCCAAGGCCACCGTGATCATCGCCACCCCCGACACCCGCCCGACCAGCCTGGCCGCCCCCGGCCGGGTGCTCAGCACCGCCTTGGCGCCATAGCCGACCAACGAATAGATCACCAGCGAGCTGCACAGGTGCACCAGGCCCAGCAGCAAAATCTGCAACGGCACCGGCCAGCTTGACTGCGGGTCGGTGAACTGCGGCAACAGGGCCAGGAACAGCAGGAACACTTTCGGGTTCAACCCGCTGACGCAAAAACCCTTCAACGCCCAGCGCGAGCCCGATTCTCCCACACCGCCCTGCCCGGCCTCGGGTAATGCCGGGCTCAGCAACAGGTTGCCGCCCAACCACAACAGGTAGCTGCACCCTGCCAGGGTCAGCAAGGTCAGCGCCAACGGGTGGCCGGCCAGCAGGCTGCCGACCCCAGCCGCCACCACCAGGGTGGCCAGGAAATGCCCCGACAGCATGCCCGCCACCGCCGGCATCACCCAGCGCCCGCGCATGCCCGCCGAAATAGCGTAGGCCCAGTCTGCCCCCGGGGTAATCACGAACAGCATCGACACGGCCCAGAATGCCGTCAGAACACTGATAGCCACTTGAATCTTCCTTTTTCCACTGCCTTGGGATGTCGAAAGATTACGGATTCCGCTCAGGGATTTTCTTTCGTATATTCCCCTTCGTGGTTCAATTACTGGAAGATCCTTCTCAATGGACAGGACCGATCGAAAGATTCTTGCCGAGCTACAAAAAGACGGTCGCCTCTCGGTGACCGAACTGGCTGATCGCGTGGGGCTCAGCCTCTCGCCCTGCCATCGGCGCCTGAAGGCACTGGAGGCGTCCGGGGCGATTCTGGGCTATCACGCCCGCCTGGCGCCGAGCGCTGTGGGGCTGAACTTTGCCGCGCTGGTATTCGTCACCCTGCGCGAAGTCACCCGCCAGCCGGTGGCGGACTTTGAAGCGGCAGTGGCCGAGATCCCGCAGATTGTCGAGGCGCAGCGACTGTTCGGTGACCCGGACTACCTGCTGCACGTGGTGGCCAAGGACTTGCCGGCGTTTCAGAAGCTGTATGACGAGAAGCTGACCAGCATTCCCAATGTGAAGCGCTTGAGCTCGACACTGGTGATGAAAGAGGTGATTCAGGATCGGTTGTTGCCGATGTAGCTGTTTTGCCTGCGCCCTGAAAACGGGCGCAGCGCACCAGCACAGCCCACTAAAATCAGCCCGCCAGACCACAAACCCCTCTACTACAAGCCCTCCCGCCAACTGGCACCCTCCTTGCTACCGTCCACCGCTTAAGCTTTTGTCAGCCTTAGGTTTTTTAAGGTTTATGGGTACATATTTACTAATTTCTCGTTATCCCCGCGCCCCGCATCATCCCTCCAACAAGAACGCGTCGCCCTTCGCCGGCACGCCCCCGGGCAGTTCCCGATGCCCTACCTTGCCTTGGAGTCAGTCATGACCAGTGCAGCCAATTCGGCACCCCTCATAGAGAAACACACGATCGGCTACGTACCGCCGCAAGACCGCCACGGAAAGGTAAGGGATCTGTTCACACTGTGGTTCGGCGGCAACATCGCGCCGTTGCCCATCGTTACCGGCGCGCTGGGCGTGCAGTTGTTCCACCTGAACCTGGTGTGGGGCATCATCGCCATCCTGGTCGGCCACCTGGTTGGTGGTGTGTTGATGGCACTGCACTCGGCCCAGGGCCCGCAAATGGGCATCCCGCAGATGATCCAGAGCCGCGCCCAGTTCGGTACCCTTGGCGCGCTGCTGGTGGTGGTGATCGCCGGGGTCATGTATATCGGTTTCTTCGCCTCCAACATCGTGCTCGCCGGCAAGTCGCTGCATGGCGTGGTCGACGCCGTACCGGTACCGGTGGGCATCGTCATCGGTGCGCTGGGCTCGGGCATCATCGGCATCATCGGCTACCGCTTCATCCACGTGCTCAACCGTATCGGCACCTGGGTGCTGGGCATCGGCATCGTGGTGGGCTTCGGCTACATCTTCACCCATGTGCAAAGCGACGACTTCCTCACCCGCGGCGGCTTCAACCTGGCCGGCTGGCTGGCCACCGTGTCGCTCGCGGCGCTGTGGCAGATCGCCTTTGCGCCCTATGTGTCGGACTACTCCCGCTACCTGCCGGCGGATGTGAAAGTCAGCTCGACCTTCTGGACCACCTACCTGGGCTCGGCCCTGGGTTCGAGCCTGTCGTTCATCTTCGGCGCCGTGGCGGTGCTGGCGATCCCGGCCGGCATGGACACCATGGACGCGGTCAAGCTGGCCACCGGCACCCTTGGCCCGGTCATGCTGGTGCTGTTCCTGCTCAGTGTCATCAGCCACAACGCCCTCAACCTGTATGGTGCTGTGCTGTCGATCATCACCCTGGTGCAAACCTTCGCCTACCGCTGGATCCCGACCGCCAAGAGCCGCGCGGTGCTTTCGCTGATCGTGCTGTCGGCCTGCTGTGTGGTGGCGGTGTTCGCCTCGGCAGACTTCATCGGCCACTTCGTCGACATGGTGCTGGTGCTGTTGGTGGTGCTGGTGCCATGGACGGCGATCAACCTGATCGACTTCTACGCGATTCACAAGGGGGACTACGACATCCAGTCGATCTTCCAGGTCGATGGCGGTATCTACGGCCGTTACAACCCGCAGGCGCTGATCGCCTATGCCGTGGGCATCGTGGTGCAGATCCCGTTCATGAACACGCCGCTGTATGTCGGGCCGATTTCCGAGCACATCAACGGGGCTGACCTGTCCTGGCTGGTGGGCTTGGCGATTACCTCGCCGCTGTACTGGTGGCTGGCTTCGCGTGACAGTGCCTACCGTCGTCGGCAGATGAGTGCCAAGTTGGCCATGGGGCACTGATTCAGCCTGTGCTGGCCTCTTCGCGGGCAACCCCGCGAAGAGGCCAGCACAGACCACTTGCCATCAGAGGTTGTACGCCCGCTCATTGTGCTCCGCCAGGTCCAGCCCCTGCTCTTCCTCTTCCTGACTGGCCCGCAGGCCCACGGTCAGCTTGATGGCCCCAAGAATCGCCCAGCTCACCACGAAGCAGTAGACGAAGGTGAACGCCACCCCCTTCAACTGCACCAGCGCCTGCCCTATCGGCGATACGCCCTCTACATAACCGCCCAACACCGGCGCAGCAAATACGCCGGTCAGAATCGCACCGACCATCCCGCCCACACCATGCAGCCCGAACACGTCCAGGCTGTCGTCATACCCCAATGCCTGTTTCAGCCGGGTCACGGCAAAGAAACAGATGGCCCCGGTCAACAGGCCAATCACTACAGCCCCCAAAGGCCCGACAAACGCACAGGCCGGGGTAATCCCCACCAAGCCTGCCAGCGCGCCGGAAGCCGCACCGAGGGCAGTCGGCCGACCATGCATCACCTTCTCGGTCAGCAACCAGCCGACAATCCCGGCGCAGGCCGCCACCATGGTCGCCAGCATCACCACCCCTGCTCCTTCGTTGGCCGCCAGCCCCGACCCCACGTTGAAGCCAAACCAGCCCACCCACAACAACCCGGCACCCACCAGGGTAAAACCGAGGTTGTGTGGCGGCATGGCCACCTGCGGATAGCCCTTGCGCTTGCCCAGCATCAACGCAGCCGCCAAGGCAGCGACGCCGGAGTTGATATGCACCGCCGTGCCGCCGGCAAAGTCCAGCACGCCCCAGTTGACCATCAGCGCCCCCGGCCCGCCCCACACCATATGGGCGATCGGCGCATACACCAGCACGAACCAGGCCCCCATGAACAGCAACGACGCACTGAACTTCATGCGTTCGGCAAAACCACCGGCAATCAGCGCTGGGGTGATGATGGCGAACGTCAGCTGGAACACCGCGAACACACCTTCCGGGATCGTGCCCACCAGGCTGTCGTGGCCGATGTTCAGCATCAGCGCCTTGTCCAGGCCGCCGATGAAGCTGTTGAAGGTCAACTGCCCCTCGACCATACCCGTGGTGTCGACCACCAGGCTGTAGCCAAACAGCACCCAAAGGATGCCGATCACACCCGCTACGGCAAACAGTTGGGTGAACACCGAAAGGAAGTTCTTCGCCCGTACCATGCCACCGTAGAACAGCGCCAGGCCGGGTATGCACATCATCAGCACGAACATCGCGGCGCAGATCATCCAGGCGGTGTTGCCGGTGTCCAGGGTGGGTTCCGCGGCATAGGCCAGCGGTGTCAGTGCGAACAGCACAACAGCAAGGGCAAGCTTCATGGAGTCACTCCTGTGCAATGAAAACCGCCGGCTGGCAGCCGGCGGTGTCGGGGTAGATCAGTACTGCGCCTGGCCCGGTACCCACGCAGTCCCCGCCAGCGGCACCCGTGCCATCGCCGCCGCTTCCACGGTCAACGCCACCAGGTCCTCCGGGTCCAGGTTGTGCAGGTGCGACTTGCCACACGCCCGTGCCATGGTCTGCGCTTCCAGCACCAGTACGCGCAGGTAGTTGGCCAATCGGCGCCCGGCCTCTTCCGGGTTCAGGCGCTTGGCCAGCTCCGGGTCCTGGGTGGTGATGCCGGCCGGGTCGCGACCGTTCTGCCAGTCGTCATAGAAGCCGGCCGCCGAGCCAATCTTCTTCAGTTCGCTGTCCAGTCGCGGGTGGTTGTCACCCAGGGCGATCAACGCCGCCGTACCAATGGCCACCGCATCGGCGCCCAGTGCCATGGCCTTGGCCACGTCGGCACCGTTGCGAATGCCACCCGATACAATCAGCTGCACCTTGCGGTGCATGCCCATTTCCTGAAGGGCCTGCACTGCCTGCGGGATGGCCGGCAGAATCGGGATGCCGACGTGTTCGATGAACACTTCCTGCGTCGCCGCAGTCCCCCCCTGCATGCCGTCGAGCACGATCACATCGGCACCGGCCTTCACTGCCAGCTTGACGTCGTAGTACGGGCGGCTGGCGCCGATTTTCACGTAGATGGGCTTTTCCCAGTCAGTGATTTCACGGATCTCGGCAATCTTGATCGCCAGGTCGTCCGGCCCGGTCCAATCGGGGTGGCGGCAGGCACTGCGCTGATCGACGCCGATCGGCAGGGTACGCATGCCGGCAACGCGCTCGGTTACCTTCATGCCCAACAGCATGCCGCCACCGCCCGGCTTGGCGCCCTGGCCGAGGACGATCTCGATAGCATCGGCCTTGCGCAGGTCATCCGGGTTCATGCCATAGCGCGACGGCAGGTACTGGTACACCAGATGCTGCGACTGACCGCGTTCTTCAGGGGTCATACCGCCGTCGCCGGTGGTGGTGCTGGTGCCGGCGATGGTCGCACCACGGCCCAGCGCTTCCTTGGCATTGGCCGACAGCGCGCCGAAGCTCATGCCGGCGATGGTCACCGGGATTTTCAGGTGGATCGGCTTTTTCGCAAACCGGTTGCCCAGCACCACATCGGTGCCGCACTTCTCGCGGTAGCCTTCCAGCGGGTAGCGCGACACGCTGGCACCCAGCAGCAGCAGGTCGTCGAAGTGCGGCACACGGCGTTTGGTGCCACCACCGCGAATGTCGTAGATGCCGGTTTCGGCGGCACGCTGGATTTCCTGGATGGTCAGGCGATCGAAGGTGGCCGACTCACGCAGTACCGGGGGGAATTGTTCGCTCATGGGAATGCTCCTGGATCAGTACGCGCTGGCGTTGTCGACTTTGAAGTTGTACAGCTGGCGGGCCGAGCCGTAGCGTTTGAAATCGGCGGCCTTGTGCTCCAGGCCTGCCTTGTTCAGCAGCTCCTGCAACGCTGTAAGGTGCTCGGCGCGCATTTCTTTTTCGATGCAGTCCGAGCCCAGCGACTGCACCGAGCCTTTGACGTAAATCTGCACCTCGTACAGCGAGTCGCCTAACGCATCGCCGGCATCACCACACACCACCAGGCGCCCGGCCTGGCCCATGAAGCAGCTCATGTGGCCGATGCTGCCGCCCACCACGATGTCCACGCCTTTCATGGAAATGCCGCAACGGGCACCGGCATCACCCTCGATCACCAGCAGCCCGCCATGGGCGGTGGCGCCAGCGGCCTGGGAGGCACTGCCCTTGACCCGCACCGAGCCAGACATCATGTTTTCGGCCACGCCCACGCCCACGTTGCCATGCACGGTCACGCTGGCCTGCTGGTTCATGCCGGCGCAGTAGTAGCCAGCGTGGCCTTCGATATCCACCGCCACGGCGGCGTTGATGCCCACGGCCAGGTTGTGTTTGCCATCGGGGTGGGTCACCCGCCATTCGTGGTCCTGCACCTCACCATGCAGGGACTGGTTGAGCACACGCACCGAAGTGCTGGAAAGGTCGATCGTTTTCATAAGGTTCTCCAGAGGTTCGGTGGCAGGTCAGGCGCTTTCGCGCTCCCAGACGTACAGGGTGGCCGGAGCCGGCTCCCAGACCTTGGCATGCTCGATACCCGGCAGGCTGGCCAGTGCCTGGTATTCCGAGGCCATGGCCACGTAGTCTTCGGTCTCGGCTAGCACTGCCGGCTTGCAGGCAATCGGGTCGCGGATCACGGCAAAGCCGTTGCGGGTGCCGATGGCGAAGGTGAAGAAGCCGTCCAGGTCTTCCAGCGCGCCATCCAGGGCCTGGGCCAGGGTATCGCCCTGCTGCAGGCGCCAGGTCAGGTAGCCGGCGGCCACTTCGGTGTCGTTATCGGTTTCGAAACTGATGCCTTCGCGCTTCAGTTCCTGGCGCAGGCGGAAGTGGTTGGACAGCGAGCCGTTGTGCACAAGGCACAGGTCGGCACCGGTGGAAAACGGGTGGCTGCCTTCCATGGTCACGGCGCTTTCGGTGGCCATGCGGGTATGGCCAATGATGTGGCTGCCCTTCATGCCGGCCAGGCCGAAACGGCTGGAGATTTCAGCCGGCAGGCCCATACCCTTGAGGATTTCGATGCTTTGCCCGGCGCTCATGATGCGCACGGCCGGGGCCAGTTCGCTCAGTGCCTGGCGGGCAGCCGCTTCGCTGGTATGCACTTTGAGTACCGCCGCGCTGGCATTCTGGAACCCGTCAAGCGAGCAGCCCAGGCGCCCCTCCAGCTGGCCCATCAGGGTGGCCCAGTCGTAGTTGATATCCGTGGCTTGCAGGGTCAGCTTGACCCAGCCATCCGCCACCTCGTCGCCGTAGATGGCAAAGCCTGCGCTGTCCGGGCCACGGTCGGTCATGGCTTCGAGCATGGGTTCGAAGAGTTTGCCAAGCTGGGCCTCCAGCTCGGGCTTTTTCAGGTACAGACCTACGATTCCACACATGGTGATGCTCCTTACTAGGCAGTGGGCGGTCGCTGTCGTATTGGCCGCCCAGAGGATTGGGGCGGTCAGAAGAACTCGGTGTAACGCTGGATTTCCCAGTCGGAGACATGGCGGCAGTACTCCACCCACTCCATGCGCTTGAGCTTGATGAACTCGTCGACAATCTCGGCGCCCAACACCTCGCGGAACAACGGGTCGGCTTCGAGCGCGTCGGCGGCTTCCTTCAGCGATTGCGGCAGGGTCTTGATGCCGCGTGCGGCAATTTCTTCAAGGCTGAGGTTGTAAAGGTTCTCGTTGCACATCTCGCCCGGCTCCAACTGGCGGTCGATGCCATCGAGCCCGGCGGCGATGATCGCGGCGGTAACCAGGTACGGGTTGCAGCCGGCGTCCGGCAGGCGGAACTCCAGGCGGCCATACGGGATGCGCACCATCGCCGAGCGGTTGTTGGCCCCCCAGGCCACGAAGGCCGGCGCCCACGTCGAACCCGACAAGGAACGCCCCACCACCAGCCGCTTGTAGGAATTGACCGTCGGTGCCGCGAAGGCACACAACGCCGGGCCGTGGGCCAGGAGCCCTGCGGCAAAGTGGTAGGCCAGCTTCGACAGGCCCATGCCGCTGCTGTCGGACGCGTCGTGGAACAGGTTCTTGTTGGTGCTGCTGGCCAGCGAGAGGTGGAAGTGCATGCCATTGCCGGCACGCTTGGGGTCGGGCTTGGGCATGAACGAGCAGATCATCCCCAGGTCGTTGGCGATTTCACCGGCGGCCATGCGGAAGAAGGTAAAGCGGTCGGCCGACTCCATGGCGTCGCTGTAGGTGTAGTTGATCTCGAACTGGCCGTTGGCGTCTTCGTGGTCGATCTGGTAGATGTCGAAGCCTACCGGTTGCAGGGCCTCGGTCAGGCGCTCGAGAAACAGCCGCGAGCGCGACAGGCCCTTGTAGTCGTAGCAAGGCTTGTCGAGGTTGTCGGAGGCATCCACCAGTTGCAGCTTGCCGCCTTCGTCACGGCGGAACAGGCTGAATTCCGGCTCCAGGCCGGTGTTCAAGGTCCAGCCCTTGTCGGCCAGGCGTTGCACCTGTTGTTGCAACACATAGCGGCTGTCGTAAGGCCAGGGCTGGCCGTTGACATGCCCCACGCACACCACCCGGCCGTACCCCGGCTGCCACGGTACCGGGATCAAGGTGGAAAGGTCGCCACGGGCCATGAAGTCCGGGCCGTGCGGCTCCATGCCCATGCCGCAGATGGCGAACCCGGCAAAGCCGGCGCCCTCTTCGGCCACCATCTTCAGGCCCGAGACCGGCACCGATTTGGTCTTCGCCGAGCCATGGATATCGACGAACTGCGCCAGCACGTACTTGATGCCGTGCTGGTCGAGGGTGCGCTGGGTTTCTGCTGGCAACATGGGTTGAACACTCCTGGGTAAGGGGCAATGATTCCGCATGAGAAACTTAATTTCCTCACAGGAATGCAATGCGCTTGCCAACTCTGTCCACAGCGCCCTTGTGTACCGCCTGATCTGGCCTCATCGCGGGTAAGCCCGCTCCTGCAAAAATACACCGCAGCCCCTGTAGGAGCGGGCTTGACCGCGATGAGGCCCGCACAGGCAACTCAAAACCCAGGCTGATATTTAAGCTCTATTTATGGGAAACTTGTTTTCACCCGAGGAAAGAAGCAGCCAACGCAGTTGCTTTTCGCACTTTCCCAGTGCGAAATCTTTATTCTTGAACTGAAACCGTGCAGGACATTCGATGTCGACCGAAACCGAACCGCGCCTTCGCCTGGAGCAGTACCTGGGCCTGCAGATCAAGCGCCAGCGCCAGGCCCAGTCCCTCAAGCTCGCCGATGTGGCGCGCATCGCCGGCATCAGCCAGGGCATGCTGAGCAAGATCGAGAACGCCCAGGTGTCCACCAGCCTCGACACCCTCAGCCGCCTGTGCGACGTACTGGGCATGCCGATGGCCAAGCTGTTCAGCCAATATGACCAGCCCGACGGCAATGCCTTGCTGGTGAAGGCCGGCGAAGGGCTGGAGGTGGTGCGCCGCGGCACCGAGAAGGGCCACACCTACCATTTGCTCAATCACGCCAGGGGGCCGAAAAAGAACTTCGAGGCGTACATGGTGAGCATGGATGACGCCAGCGAAGAGTTCCCGACCTTCGCCCACCCGGGCACCGAATTCCTCCACCTGCTGGAAGGCGAACTGGTGTACCGCCATGGCAACCAGCTCTATCACATGCACGCTGGCGACAGCCTGACCTTCGACGGTGAGACCCCGCATGGCCCCGAACAGCTGGTGCAGGTGCCCATCCGCCTGTTGTCGATCATGAACTACGGCGAAGAGTGACGCGGCGTAGCAAGGCAACTGCCGATATCGCGATCAGGCAAGCACACATCGCCCGCAAGATGGTTACCGCCGGCCTGGTGTTGGTGGTACCGACTTTCGACCTGCTGGGCAGCACCCGCCTGGCAGGCAGCGACTGGGTCGACCTGGCCTTGTTGGGTGTGTTCTGCACCGGGTTGTCGCAGTTCCTGTTCGTCAAGCGCCTGGAAGGCCTGGAAGCCCGCATTGCCGGCATGATCATCGCGCTGGAGCCGGTGTGCGCGATCATCGGGGCATGGTGGTTGTTTGGTGACCAACCGAGCCTGCGCATGGCTGCGGGTGCTGCGCTGATCGTGCTGGCGACTATTCTAGCTGACGCGCGCAAAGCACCTGCGGAGCAAGGGGACACCAGTCGCTGCGCGCACTGAATATCTGTCCTGGGCGCGGCTCAACGCATGCCGCGCCTGCTTGACGAAGCGAGAAGGCTTACTTCTAGAGTTAGCTTCGCCTAGGGGGTGGAGAAGGCGGCGCTTCTGGTGGTCCATAGCGCTCAAGCATCCTATCAAACCGGTCAATCTCCCTTTGGAAACGCACATCCCACATTGCTTTAGCAACTTCACGCCACGCTGACCCTGCTAGCTGCGGTCTCTCGTGCTGAGCAGCAGGAAGAGAGAAACTCCTAAGATCTCTTTTACTGACTTCGTAAGACTTATAATTTCCGAGCCCTCGTGCGGGTTTAAAAGGTCCCACGCCCAACACAAAGATATTCAGCTTCGTCTCATAGTGACCAACCGGCAAATGAAAAATGGGGCTGCCAGCCACGAAATCCGCTGCAAACCCATCGGTTTCAAAATTGTATTTTAGATCCCATCGGGTGTACCCATAGTGCGGAGCCCCGTGCTTATATAACCGTGCAGCTACAACACTCTTTTCCATCGTCCCCCGATGTATTCCCTTCGCCACTTTCCGGAAATGTGAAAGCTGTGGCTGCAAGCTTGATGGAAAACCCTCTTTTTGCAAAACATTGATATCCAGACTCATTCGAGGGTTCACTTGTCCCCTGGAGGCATTTCTGGAAGACCCAGAAGGGTCAACATAATTCACAGGATCACCTGAGCAATAGGCATACGCATTTATCCCCCCGCTACCAAACGGGCTTATAGAGTCAGGGCTGGTAAAGCGGCAGATTGAAGGGCTATACAGACGCCGACCATTTCCTAGCGGATACAAGCCATGCACTGCGTCACGCCGCTGTCCGGCGAATCCGATAATGGACGAATGTTGTGACAGCTCAGAGAAACCGTAAACCGTATAGGCTAGATCAAGGTTCGGACGACTCTGGAGACTTACACCCCGAAGGAGACAATCCATGGCAAAACTATCCCAAGCCTCAGATGCCTTCACCCTAGATAGACATTCGTGGTTTGGAAACTGATATTTTTACCAGGTCAGTCATTGCCTACTCAACGTTGCAATCTGGCCTATTGACGGGAAGCATGAGCCGCGAGCGAATTGCACAACTGCCCGATGACGACTGGCGAAAAACGCGCAGCGCGGATTTCCAGGAACCTCGCCTAAGCAAGAACCTCGCTTTGGTAGAAGTCATGGCAGATATCGGTGTCAGGCACGGGGTCGGTGCGGCGGCTGTAGCGATCGCTTGGGTTCTGCGTAATCCCGCGGTATCCGGAACTATCGTAGCCGCACGCCGCCCCAGCCAAATTGCCTGCCAACACACAACTCAAGAAACCGCGCAGCCGCCCGCGAGGGGGTTGCCGCATGCGGCACCAGAATGGAGAACCGACGCACCAGCGCCTGCGGCGTAACCTGCAGCCGGTGCAGCGCCCCATCTTCATGGCGAATGGACATCGCCGACACAAAGCCAACCCCCATCCCGGCCCGTACCGCCTCCTTCACCCCTTCCACCCCGGCAATCTCCAGCGCCACGCGCATCGCCACACCCTCACGGGCAAACGCCCGCTCGACGATTTGCCGCACACCCGAGCCGCTTTCGCGCAGCACCAGTGGGCAGGCTCCCAGTGACGCCAGCGTCTGCTGATCACTGTCAGCCAAGGGGTGACCCCGTGGCACGATGGCCACGATCTCGTCCTCACGCCATGCCGTCACTTCCGTGCCCAGCGGCAGCTCCTGTCCCGGCGGGCCTTCGATCAGGGCGATATCGACACTGTCCAGGGCGGCAACAATTTCCGCCGTGTTGCCATGTGAAGTGGTGACCAGCACGTCTGGATAGCGCCCGTGGAAATCTGCAATCAAGTAAGGCAGCAGGTAGCTGGCCGGCGTGGTGCTGGCACCGATGCGCAAGGTCCCGCGCTCCAGCCCGCGCATGGCTTCGCGCAGCGCCTGCGCCTGACGAAAGGTTTCACGCAGGCGCTCGGCATGGGCCAGCAGTTGCTCGCCAGCCGCCGTCAACCGTACACCACGGCCGGCACGTTGATAGAGCGGCTCGCCAAACGCCTCCTGCAACAGCTTGAGCTGGCCGGACACAGCCGGCTGCGACAGATGCAGGGCCTGGGCCGCATGGCTGATGTTGCCATGCTCGGCAACGGTGGCGAACGTTATCAGCTGTTCTGGGGTCATGAATGAAAAATATCAGCTATTCGGATATTTGCCATCCTAAATTACGATTTTTTATAAGCTTATAACCAGATTAACGTAGGCCTTGTCGAAATACCTTTCCGGAGGACTCACATGGCCACGGTTCCGTCCAACCCTGCTTTTGCACCTACCCTCTCTACCCGAGGGCGGCTCAATGGCATCCTGTTCGTGGCGTTGTTCGCGCTCGCGGTCACTCAGCTGGCCGCCATGCCCGCCATCGCCAACCTGGGCATCAGCCCGCTGATCGTCGGTATTGTCGCCGGTGCGCTGTATGGCAACGCGCTGCGTGACGGCGTACCGGCTAGCTGGGCGGCGGGTATCAACTTTTCTGCGCGCGGCCTGTTGCGCATCGCCGTGGCCTTCTTTGGCCTGCGCGTCAGCCTGCAGGAGATCGCCGAAGTCGGCTGGTCGGGGCTTATCGTGTCGCTGCTGGTGGTATCTAGCACACTGTTGATCGGCCTGTGGTGCGGCATGAAACTGTTCAAGCTGGACCGCGATACTGCCTTGCTGACGGCCGCCGGTAGCGCCATCTGCGGCGCCGCTGCGGTGCTGGCCTTCGAATCGGCACTGCGCAGTGCCCCGCACAAGAGCGCCATGGCAGTCGGTAGCGTGGTGCTGTTCGGCACCTTGTCGATGTTCCTGTACCCGCTGGCCATCAACGCCGGCTGGCTGCACCTCGACACGATGGGTGCCGGGTTGTTCCTGGGCGGCACTATTCATGAAGTGGCCCAGGTGGTTGGCGCCGCCAGTAACGTAAGCCCTGAAGCCACCCATATCGCAACCATCGTCAAGATGACCCGGGTAATGTTGCTGGTGCCGGTACTGTTGGTGGTAGGCCTGTGGATCAGCCGTTCGCGCAAAGCCGGCCAAGCGCAGGGCAATGGGCGTATCGCCATGCCTTGGTTCGCCTTCGGCTTCCTCGCTCTGGTACTGGTGAACTCGTTGCAGGTGCTGCCTGGTAGCGTGACCCATGCGGTGAACAGCCTGGACACCTTTGCCCTGACCATGGCCATGACGGCACTGGGGATGGAAACCCGCTTCAGCCAGATCCGCCAGGCTGGGCCGAAGGCGCTGGCGACCGGGGCGATTCTCAACCTGTGGCTGGTCGGGGGTGGTTTGGCGATTACAGTCGGCGTGCAGAAGCTGTTGGGCTGACTTGAGGCCGGGTTGGCTTCTTCGCGGGTAAATACGCGAAGAAGCCAACCCGGCCTCAAGCTTTTTCACTAGCCCTCTCGTTGCCGCCCACATTTCTCGGTATGGTGTTGTCAAAGAAGGATGTTTTACCCGCACAGGAAAGACTTAGATGCCTCAACGCAATGTCATCAATGCATCCGTCAGCCCCAAAGGCAGCCTGGAAACGCTGTCACAACGTGAAGTGCAGCAACTGAGTGAAGTCGGTACCGGTAGCCTTTACACCCTGTTCCGCCAGTGCGCCCTGGCCATCCTCAACACCGGCGCCCATGTCGACAATGCCAAGACCATTCTCGAGGCCTACAAGGACTTCGAGGTGAGAATCCACCAACAGGACCGCGGTGTCCGCCTGGAGCTCTTGAATGCCCCGGCCGACGCCTTCGTCGATGGCGAAATGATCGCCAGCACCCGTGAAATGCTGTTCAGCGCCCTGCGCGACATCGTCTACACCGAAAGCGAACTGGCCAGCCAGCGCATCGATCTGGAAAGCTCCCAGGGCATCACCGACTACGTCTTCCACCTGCTGCGCAACGCGCGCACCCTGCGCCCGGGCGTGGAGCCAAAAATGGTGGTGTGCTGGGGCGGCCACTCGATCAGCACCGAGGAATACCAGTACACCAAGAAGGTCGGCCACGAGCTTGGCCTGCGTAAACTGGACGTGTGCACCGGCTGCGGCCCTGGCGTGATGAAGGGGCCGATGAAGGGCGCCACCATCGCCCACGCCAAGCAGCGCATGCACGGCAGCCGTTACCTGGGCCTGACCGAACCGGGCATCATCGCCGCCGAAGCGCCCAACCCTATCGTCAACGAACTGGTGATCCTGCCGGACATCGAGAAGCGCCTGGAAGCCTTCGTACGTGTCGGCCACGGCATCATCATCTTCCCGGGCGGTGCCGGCACGGCCGAGGAGTTCCTGTACCTGCTGGGCATCCTCATGCACCCGGACAACCACGACCTGCCGTTCCCGGTGGTACTCACCGGCCCGCGCAGTGCCGAGCCTTACCTGCAGCAGTTGCATGCCTTTGTCGGCGCCACCTTGGGTGAAGCAGCGCACCGGCTGTACGAAATCATCATCGACGACCCGGCGGAAGTTGCCCGGCACATGGTCGAAGGGCTCAAAGAGGTCAAGCAGTTCCGCCGCGAGCGTAACGATGCCTTCCACTTCAACTGGCTGCTGAAGATCGAGGAGAGCTTCCAGCGCCCGTTCGACCCGACCCACCAGGCCATGGCCGAGCTGGACCTGCGCCGCGAGCTGCCGCCCCATGAACTGGCAGCCAACCTGCGCCGGGCGTTTTCCGGCATTGTTGCGGGTAACGTGAAAGACAAGGGCATCCGCCTGATCGAGGAGCACGGGCCGTACCAGATCCGTGGCGACAGCGCCGTGCTGGACCCGCTGGGCCGGCTGTTGCAGGCCTTCGTCGACCAGCACCGGATGAAGCTGCCCGGCGGCGCGGCGTATGTACCGTGCTACCAGGTGGTGACCTGATAGCCCATAACATCGGGGCCGCTTGGCGGCCCCGATGGCCTATTGGCTAAGGTCTGCCATAGGCCGCTCTACAAACCGGATACTGTCCCGCCCACTGCGTTTGGACTGGTACAACGCCACATCCCCCTGCTCGATCAACGCCGCCAGGCTGGCCGGCGGCTGCTCGAACAGGTTGGCACCGATACTCAAGGTGACCGCCTGCGGTGTAGGCACGGTCTTGCTGGCGTACTGCTGGAACTGTTCACGCAATAGCCCACCCAACTCCATGACCCGCTCGCTGCTCGCCCCGCACAGCAAGATGACGAACTCATCACCGCCCAAACGCGCTGCCAGCGAGCGCTCGGGCAGTCCTGTGCGAATGAGTTCGCTCAGGGCAATTAGCAAGCGATCACCCGCGATATGCCCATGCAGGTCGTTGACCAGCTTGAAGTTGTCGATGTCGATCAGCAGCAAGGCCCCGGGTTGCGCCGGGCTCACTTCCTTGAAGAAATGCCCGGCCCGCACTTCCAGCGCGCGGCGGTTGTAGAGCGCAGTCAACGGGTCGCGCGCGGCCAACCTGGCAATCCGCTCCTCGCGTCGATAACGCACGGTCCCCGTCATCGACAAGGCAATCAGCATGATCGCCATCGCCCCCTCGACCAGGGAAATCTGAATGATCAGCCCGCCAAAGGTGGCCAGGTCAATCAAGGTGCCCGGCGTGATCGCAATGACCGCCTTGGCCACGTAGAACAGCCCGTGAAGCAGCAACACATAGCGCAGCTGCACCGCGCCCACGCTCAGCGACTTGCCGTGCGGCCGCAACAGGAAGCTGGCCTTCAACGTCAGCGCGGCCACCAGCAGCGAGTTGACCATCAACATCACCTTCGACCACTGCGGCCCCACGGGCAGCAAAAGCAAGGCGAACCACACGACCACAACCAATAACCAGGCCCGCGACAAACGGTCTTGGGTAAAACGCAACACGCCCATCAGGAAAAACCAGTGCGCAACCACCAGCAAGCCATTGGCGAACCAGATGCCGATGAACAGCAAGCCGATCCCGCGTAGCAAGGCCAGAACACAGCCGACAGTAATGGTGGCAAAACCTGCACTCCAGAACAGCAAAGAGGTTTCGCGGACGCTGCGCCACTCAATCGCCAGGTACAACGCAGCTGCTGCTGCCAGGGCGACCGAGATGGTCAGCATCGTGGGTGGATCTAGCGCCATATACGCATTGGCCTATCTGGTTAACGAAGAAAAGGCCCGATTGTATGCGCTCGTGATGACTTTTCAGAGGGGCCTTGCACGGTTGCCTGCAAATGATAGCCCAGCCCCTGTCCATGGTCGTGCGCAAGCAATATCATATTGACATCAAGCGGTCGTGTTCACCACTCAAATCGCGATGCATTCACCCAAGAAAACGCACCCGTTGCCCGCCCGTGAGCACTCAGACAAGCACAGGCTTAGCTAAGGTCGCCGAGCCGGCGCGGTCCCTGTAGGCGCGGGCACGGCTTTTGGAAGAGTGCAAGGGCTCAGAGCACCCGCTTGATCAACGGCTCCAACCGGCTATAACGCAACCGCCGCAGGAACTTGCGCACTTCCTTGGGGTGCTCGGCCTTGACCCCCAACGCCTCGGCCGAGCCGATTTTCGGCGCAAACCGGCGCAACTCGGCCAGCTCCGCCTCTCGTGGCGCCAGCCACTGCCCCAGCGGGTCATCGATGAGCAGGCCGTTCTCAAGGTCCAGGTTGAACCCCCGCGGGTTCAGGTTGTTGCCGGTCAGCAGCGAATAGCGCTGGTCGACCCACACGCCCTTGGCGTGGAAGGTATGCCCGGGATCGTTCCAGATCCGCACTTCCAGCTGGCCACGGGTAATGGCCGCGTGGCGGCGCCGGGCGAAGCCTCGCAGGTTGTCTTCATACAGATAAGGCAAAGCGCCACTGGCACTGAACGGCTCACCGGGGGCGATGTAGAAGTCGTTGGCCGTGCGGTCACCCACGATCAGCTCAACGTGCACGCCCCGCTCCAGCGCATGGTCGAGCTCGCGCATCACCACCCGTGGCGGGTTGAAATACGGCGTGCTGATGATGATGTGCGTGCGCGCCGCCGCTAGCAGGGCGCACAGCGCCCGGTTCAACGGGTTGCCACGGCCCACGCCCAACAGTGGCACCACCCGCAACCCCTCCCCAGGCACGGCGGCCGGTGCCTCGTACGCCATGCGCCGCAACCGCGCACGCAAGCGCCGAATGTCGCCGCGCAGGCTACGGGTGGCGGGTGGTGCGGGCAAGTCGAGGCGTGGTGTGGCGGTGTGGTGCAGCAGGCGCGCTACCAGGCCGACCATGGCGTCGGCCAGCGCCGGTGACTGGAACAGGTGATAGCGGTCCAGGCGATAACGGTCGAAGCGGTGCAGGTACACGTTGTTCAGGCTGGCGCCGGTGTAGATCACACAGTCGTCGATGATGCTGCCCTTCAGGTGCAACACACCGAACAACTCACGGGTCTGCACTGGCACCCCGTGAATGACGATATCCAGCCCGCGCAACTGGCGCTGGGCCTGGTACCAGGCGGCGTTACCCGGCTGGCGACCGGCCCCGAGCAGGCCACGGCGGGCACGGAACCAGTCGACCACGATAGTGATTTCCAGGCCCGGCCGCTCGGCCTTGGCCTGGTACAAGGCATCCAGCACTTCCTGGCCGGCCTCGTCTTCCTGCAAGTACAACGCAACGATGACGATGCGCCGGGTTGCAGCGCGGATGCGCTCGAACAGGCAGGCGCGGTAGGCCTTGGCATCGGGCAGCACCTGGATCGACTCGGGCGACATGGCGTAGCCTGGCAATGCCGCCAGCATGGATTCGGGGTTCACGAACGATCACCTTCTCTGTGCAATCACTGTCGGCCCTGCCAGCCGGCGGGGCCATTCCTGGTCGCTGCGCCGGGGGTGTAAGATCGACCCGGCAACGACCTATAAAAACAAGAACCACGCGAGGCTGTATTTTCTCACTGCCCCTGACGAACTATGCCTCAGCTTGCACAGGAACAGCGCAATGGTCCACCCCGCTTCTTCAACCCCATCGCCATCTATTGTAAAGAGTTGTTCCGCGAAGACCTTCGGCTTTCTGATTTTGCCCAATTTCACCACCATCGGCCTGGCCTCGGCGGTAGAAACCTTGCGCATGGCCAACCTGGCCGCGCGCAAGCCACTGTTTCGCAGTGTGCTCATCGCAGCAGACGATGCGCCAGTGACGGCCAGCAACGGCATGCGCGTCTTACCCGACTACAGCATCGCCAACGCGCCCGCACTGGATACCCTACTGGTGGTGGGTGCCAACCCCATCGACCGTAGTCGAGGTAACCGTCCGTTGATCGACTGGTTGCGCCAGCTGGCCCGCCAACACATGCCGTTGGGCGGTATCTGTACCGGCAGTTACCTGCTGGCCAAGGCCGAACTGCTAAAGGGCTACCGCTGCACCATCCACTGGGAAGACTTGCCGACATTGCAGGCACACTTCCCCGGCATCGTGATCTCCAGCCAGCTGTTCGAACTGGACCGCGACCGCTACACCTGCTCGGGCGGTGTGGCAGCCATGGACATGATGCTGCAACTGGTAGCCCGCGAGGCTGGCGGCCAGGACATCGCGGCCAAGGCGGCCGAGCTGTTGCTGTGCGACCGCATGCGGGGCGAGCGCGAGCGCCAGCGGGTGCCGCTGCGCACCCTGTTGGGCAGCGCCCAACCCAAGCTGAGCCAGGTGGTGGCGATCATGGAAGCCAATCTGGAAGAACCGCTGGGGCTGGAAGAGCTGGCCAGCCTCAATGAAGTGACCGTGCGCCAGTTGGAGCGGCTGTTTCACAAGTACCTGCAGCGTACGCCCAGCCAGTATTACCTGGAGTTACGGCTGTCGAGGGCGCGGGAGTTGCTGCTGCGCAGTGATGTGCAGGTGCGGGAGGTGGCGTTGGCTTGCGGGTTCAGTTCGCCGGCGCATTTTTCCAAGAGCTATAGCCGATTCTTCGGGTTGTCGCCGCTGGGGGAGCGGCGGCAGGCTTCGCTGCATTAATTCAAGTTTTTGTATCGCTTTTACCGGCCTCTTCGCGGGTTTACCCGCAAAGAGGCCGGTACAGGTCAACTAATCTTCAAGAGCCGAGTGCGCCGTTTCCCGACACATCAGCATGGCCACCAGCGCGACCAGTGCCGCCGCCAGCAAATACCCCGCCGGCGCCAGCTTGCTGCCGGTCACCTGGATCAGCCAGGTGGCAATGAACGGCGCAGTCCCGCCAAACAGCGCGTTGGCCAGATTGAAGCTCAGGGCAAAGCCACTGAAACGCACCCGGGTCGGGAAAATCTCCGCCAGCAGGCACGGCAAGGTCCCGTCGTTCATCGCCAGTACCGCCCCGAAGCAAATCTGGATCGCCAGGATCACCACCAGCGGCTGCCCATCGAGCAGGCGGAACAACGGCACGGTCAACCCCAGGAACAACAGCGACGCCACCACCAGCATGGTCTTGCGGCCAAACTGGTCGGACAAACGCCCCATCAGGAAGATCAAGCCGATATAGGTGGCCAGCGACACCGTCGAGGCAATGAACGAATCCCGCTCGCTCATGCCCATTTCAGTGGACAGGTAGGTCGGCATGTAGCTAAGCAGCAGGTAGAACGCCACGGCGTTCAGGCAGGTAACGCCAATGCCGATGGCCAGGCTGCGGCGGTGCTGGCTCATCAGTTCGCGTATTGGCGCCTGCGCCATGCAGGCTTTGTTTTCCAGGCGCTGCTCCATCTCCAGAAATTTGGGGGTGTCCTGCAGACTCATGCGGATATAACGCCCTACCAGGCCAAACGGCGCCGCCAGCAGGAACGGCAGCCGCCAGCCCCATTCATGCAGGGCTTCGCTGCTGAGCAGCTCGTGCAGTACCGCCACGAATGCCGCACCAAACAGCAACCCCGCTGCGGTGCTGGCCGGCACGATGCTGGTGTACAAGCCGCGCCGTCCAGGCGGTGCGTATTCAGCCAAAAACGCGGCGGCACCGGCGTACTCGCCCGAAGCCGAAAAGCCCTGCACCAGGCGGATCAGCAACAGCAGGCAGGGTGCCCACAGGCCGATTTGCGCATAACCGGGCAACAGGCCAATGCAAAAGGTGGATACCGACATGATCAGGATCGACCACGACAGTGCGTTGCGCCGGCCATGGCGGTCGCCGAAATGGCCCCAGACAATGCCGCCCAGTGGCCGCACCAGGAACGACAGGGCAAACACTGCAAAGGTGGCCAGCAAGCCGGTGGTCTTATCGGTTTGCGGGAAGAAGGTGGCGGCGATGATGGTGGCGAGGTAGCCGTAGGCGGCGTAGTCGAACCACTCGACGAAGTTGCCCATGAAACTGGCCCGGGCGGCCTTGCGCAGGGCCTGGCGTTCGGCACTGAGCGCGGGGCCGTCGACGGTGGATGGGTCAAGTGTGGTGCTGGACATGACGGATACCCTCTGGTTCTTTTAATTGGAGGCAGGGTCTGGTGGTCATACAGTGATTTTTTTGTTGTCTGGGCTGGCCTAATCGCGGCTGAAGCCGCGACGAGGCACCACCGATGCTTACTTGCGAATGATGTTGTGCTCCGGCCCATACGGGAATCGGGTGATGTTCTCAGCGCCGTGGTCAGTGACGATCAGGATGTCATGCTCGCGATACCCGCCCGCCCCCAGTCGCCCTTCAGGCAGCATGATCATCGGTTCGATCGACACCACCATGCCCGGCTCCAGCACCGTGTCGATGTCTTCGCGCAGCTCCAGCCCGGCTTCGCGGCCGTAGTAGTGACTCAAGGTGCCGAACGAGTGGCCATAACCGAAGGTGCGGTATTGCAGCAGGTCGTGGCGCAGGAAAATCTCGTTCAGTTCACGGGCGATATCGCTGCAGCGCATGCCCGGACGTACCAGCTTCAACCCGGCCTCGTGTACCTCGACGTTGGCCTGCCACAGGCGCAGGTGCTCGTCCGGGCAATGGTCGAGGAACAGTGTGCGCTCCAGCGCGGTGTAGTAGCCAGCGATCATCGGGAAGCAGTTGAGGCTGAGGATTTCACCCTTGCCCACGCGGCGGCTGGTTACCGGGTTGTGCGCACCGTCGGTGTTGAGCCCGGACTGGAACCAGGTCCAGGTGTCCATCAGCTCGGCATCGGGGAAGCGCTTGGCAATTTCCCGGACCATCGCCTGGGTGGCATGCAATGCCACTTCATATTCAGGCACTTGATCGCGCAGCGCCTCTACCACCGCCGCACCGCCGATATCGGCCACCTGCGCGCCATGGCGAATCAGCGCCTGCTCCTCGGCCGACTTGATCATGCGCATGCGCATGCAGGGTGCACCGATGTCTACCAGCTCGGCCTTGGGGTAGCAGGCGGCGAGCTTGCCGTGGTTCTGCAGGTTGAGGTGGTCATGCTCCACGCCAATGCGCGAGGCCAGCGGCAGGGCCTGCTGGATGGCGACGAAGAAGTTGTCGCGCTGCCAGTCGGTGTAGACGATGTTGTCAGTGCCCACCGTGCGCCGCCAGGGTTGCCCGCCGTCGATGTTGGCACTGATCGAGACCACCTTGTCCTGGGTGATCACCAGCGCATAGGGGCGGCCGAACGAGCAGTAGAGAAAATCGCTGTAGTAGTTGACGTTGTGGTACGACGTGAAGATCGCCGCTTCGATGTCCTGCTCGTCCATGTAGGCCCGCAGCCGGGCATGGCGGGCCGCATATTCCTGGGCCGAGAAGGTTGGCTGCACCTTGTCGCCATTGCGGATTTTCAGGGTCTTGGGCATTTGCATGGTCGGGGTTCCTTGTCGTTGTAAGCACGCTGTTCAGGCTTGCCGCCTGAGACGCATTGCAACAGAACCGACGAGGACGCTTTTGTATCTATCCGACCTGGAATTGGCGGGATGGCCACTGCAAAGGGGGCGCGATGCGCCCCCGGAAACACTGCTACTTCAGGTCAAAGCGATCCAGCTCCATGACCTTCTGCCACGCGGCCACAAAGTCCCGGACGAACTTGTCACCCCCATCACTGCTGCCATACACCTCACTCAGCGCCCGCAACTGGGCATGCGAACCAAACACCAGGTCAACCCGGCTACCGGTCCACTTCACCTGCCCGGTCTTGCGATCGCGGCCTTCGAAGCTTTCGTTGTCTGCCGAAGTCGCCTTCCATTCCACGCCCATGTCCAACAGGTTGCGGAAGAAGTCATTGCTCAAGGTGCCGGGCTTGTCGGTGAACACGCCCTGCTTGCTGCCGCCATGGTTGGCGCCCAACACGCGCAGGCCACCGATCAGCACGGTCAGCTCCGGCGCGGTCAGGGTCAGCAACTGGGCCTTGTCCAGCAACAGCTTCTCGGCCTTGACGCTATAGCGAGCCTTGGTGAAATTGCGGAAACCATCGGCCAACGGTTCCAGCACGGCAAACGATTCGACATCGGTCTGCGCCTGGGACGCATCGACACGGCCCGGGCGGAACCCAACGCTGCCACTGTAGCCGGCATCCTTGGCGGCCTTTTCAACGGCGGCCGTACCCGCCAGCACGATCAGGTCGGCCATCGAGACCTTTTTACCGCCATTGTTGAAGTCGGCCTGAATCTTCTCCAGCGCCGCCAGCACCTTGTCTACACCCTGGTTTGCAGCCCAGTCCTTCTGCGGCGCCAGGCGCAAGCGGGCGCCATTGGCACCACCGCGCTTGTCGGAGCCACGGAAGGTCGAGGCCGATGCCCAGGCGGTGGAAACCAGCTCGCCCACGCTCAAGCCCGAAGCTAAAACCTTGGCCTTGAGGGCCGCGATGTCTTGTTCACTGAGAGTGGATGCCTCAGCTTTGGGCAACGGGTCCTGCCACAGCAGCTCTTCATTGGGCATTTCCGGGCCCAGGTAACGCGCAAGCGGGCCCATGTCGCGGTGGATCAGCTTGTACCAGGCGCGGGCGAAAGCATCCGCCAACTGCTCAGGGTTGTCCTTGAAGCGGCGAGCGATCGGTTCGTAGATCGGGTCGAAGCGCAGCGCCAGGTCGGAGGTGAGCATGGAAGGCGCGTGGCGCTTGGCCGGGTCATGGGCATCCGGCACGGTGCCTGCCCCCTTGCCCTCCTTCGGCCGCCACTGGTGGGCACCGGCCGGGCTCTTGGTCAGTTCCCAGTCGAAGTTGAACAGGTTGTTGAGGTACTCGTTGCTCCATCGGGTGGGGGTCGAGGTCCAGGTCACTTCCAGGCCGCTGGTGATGGTATCGCCACCCTTGCCGCTTCCGAACTTGTTGGCCCAACCCAACCCCTGCTGCTCCAGGCCTGCAGCTTCCGGCTCCGGGCCGACGTTGTCGGCAGGGCCGGCACCGTGGGTCTTGCCGAAGGCGTGGCCACCTGCAATCAGTGCCACGGTTTCTTCGTCGTTCATGGCCATGCGGCCGAAGGTCTCGCGGATATCCTTGCCCGAAGCCACCGGGTCGGGGTTACCTTCCGGCCCTTCCGGGTTCACGTAGATCAGGCCCATCTGCACGGCGGCCAGTGGGTTTTCCAGGTTGCGCTCGGCCGACAGGTCGCGGTTTTGCTCTTCGCCATGTTTGGCCGGTTCGGCCACCAGGTCACCCTGGCCTGGCGGCTGCGCCTTGACCTGGTCCTTGCCGTAGCGGGTATCGCCCCCCAACCAGACCTTTTCCGAACCCCAGTACACGTCTTCATCGGGCTCCCACACATCGGCACGCCCGCCCGAGAACCCGAACGTCTTGAAGCCCATGGATTCGAGGGCGACGTTGCCGGTAAGCACGATCAGGTCGGCCCAGGAAATCTTGTTGCCGTACTTTTGCTTGATCGGCCACAGCAGGCGCCGGGCCTTGTCCAGGCTGACGTTGTCCGGCCAGCTGTTGAGCGGGGCGAAACGCTGCTGACCCGAGCCGGCGCCACCCCGGCCATCACCAATGCGGTAGGTACCGGCGCTGTGCCAGGCCATGCGGATGAACAGCGGTCCGTAGTGGCCGAAGTCGGCGGGCCACCAGTCCTGCGAATCGGTCATCAAGGCGGTCAGGTCTTTTTTCAGGGCCTGGAAGTCCAGGCTCTTGAACGCCTTGGCGTAATCGAAGTCCGGGTCAGGGCTGGACTTGGACGAATGTTGGTGAAGAATCCTCAGGTTGAGCTGGTCAGGCCACCAGTCACGGTTGGTGGTGCCGCCACCTGCGGTTTGATGGAACGGGCATTTCGATTCGTTCGACATCTGCGGGTACCTTTGGGTCGGTTATCCAGATTTCCGGTCTATGCCAGGTGTTCTTTCAGCCGAGCGTGTGGGCTCGTGCTACCCCTCATCAGGTCTACACGGGGCTTGCGAAGCTGTCACGGCGGGCCGGTGCGGTCTTGCACGCAGGTGCTGACACACCGCCCGCTCGCGGAATTCGCGGGGCCAGGGGAAAGACTAGCCGAGCTTGGGCAGACTTCTAATAGAGTGGCTGTTAGGGGGTGATAGGCTGGCTCTGTCAGGCGTTGGCAGGCACATCCATACAAGGCAAGCAGGCCGCCCACATGCTTCAATACACCGCCAAGCCCTCTACCCCCGGAACCCGAGCCCAATGAACCGCAACGACCTGCGCCGCGTCGACATGAACCTGCTGGTGCTGTTCGAAGCCCTGATGATCGAACGCAACCTGACCCGCGTGGGTGAAAAGCTGTTCATCACCCAGTCCACCGTCAGCGCCGCCCTCGCCCGCCTGCGCGAGCTGTTTGACGACCCGCTGCTGATCCGTAGCGGCCGGGCCATGGAGCCCACGCCCAGGGCCATGCAGATCTTCGCCGAGCTGGGCCCGGCCATGGACGTGATTTCCGCCGCCATCAGCCGAGCCCGCGAGTTCGACCCGGCCAGCAGTTGCAACGTGTTCCGCCTGGGCCTGTCGGACGATGCCGAGTTCGGCCTGTTCCCAGCGCTTCTGCAGGCCCTTCGCGAAGAGGCCCCGGATATCAGCGTGGTGGTACGGCGTGCCAACTTCCTGCTGATGCCCGGCTTGCTGGCCAGCGGTGAAATTTCGGTCGGTGTGAGCTACACCACCGACCTGCCGGCCACCGCCAAACGCCGCAAGCTGCGTAACATCGGCGTGCGGGTACTGCGCGCCGACGACCGCCCCGGCCCGCTGACCCTCGACGAATACTGCGCCCGCCCGCATGTGATGGTGTCGTTCTCCGGCGACATGAGCGGCAATATCGACCTGGACCTGGCGCGCATCGGTCGTTGCCGCAAGGTGGTGCTGGCAGTGCCGCAGTTCGGCAGCCTGCGCGCCCTGCTACGCAATACCGAGATGATCGCCACGGTGCCGGACTACGCCGCCTGCGCCCTGGCCGACGACGGCAGCTTGCGCGCCGACCCGGCGCCGTTCGATATCACCGAGGCAGAGCTGTCGATGGTGTGGAGCGGTGCCCAGGACAACGACCCCGCCGAGCGCTGGTTGCGCGAGCGTATTTTGCAGTTTATGGCTCGGTAGGTGCTTGGCTGAAGAAGTTTGGCGTTTGTGAGATCGAGCGCCTCATTTACGCCGCTGCATCCACGCCGCCCCCAGCCCACTGAGGCAAATAACCGAAATACCCACCAGGCTCAAGGTATCCGGCACCTGGCTGTAGATCACGAACCCGAGCAACCCGGCAAACACGATCTGGCAGTAGCTGAACGGTGCCAGCAACGCTGGCGCCGCATGGCGGAAGGCCTGGGTCAGCAGCAGGTGCGCCGTCATGCCAAAGCCCCCCAACGCCAGCATCAGCAGCGCATGGTCCCAACGCGGCATTTCCCAGAAAAACGGCACCAGCGCACTCAACGCCAAGGTGTTGCACAGCCCCGCATAGAAGTTGCTGGTGGTCGGGCTGTCGTGCGCCGCCAGGATGCGCGTCAGCAGTTGGTAGAAGCAGAACCCCAGCGCCGAACCGAAGGGGTACAGAATGGCAGGGGTGAACATTGCTCCCCCCGGGTGTACTACCACCAGCACGCCGATAAAGCCCAACACCACCGCCACCCACTGCCCCACCGTCACCCGCTCTTTGAGCAGCGGCGCCGACAGCGCGGTGACCAGCACCGGGGCAAGAAAGTTGACTGCCGTGGCCTCGGCCAGCGGCAGGTATTGCAGGCCAGCGGTAAACAACAGGCTGGTGCTGAGCAGGCTCAAGGCACGCAGCGTCTGCAACAGCGGCCGACGGGTGCGCAGCACGTTCATACCCGACTTGGGCAGAAAGATGCCGGCCATCAGCAGCGTATGCACTAAATAGCGTGCCCACACCACCATGATGATCGGGTACAGGCCGCCAAGAAACTTGGACAAGGCATCGTGGCTGGCAAACAGAAACGTCGCCACCACGACGAGGGTGATGCCACGCAGAGGTTGGTTGACGCCGGACAGCGGTGTGCTGGAACTCATGGCTCTCTCGATGACGGCGCGCCAGCAGGCAGCGCCCAGGGAAGGCCGCACAGGCATGGCCTGGCGGGTGCAACAGTTCGGATTCTAGAAGAGATGGCGCAGCATAAGGAAGTTCAATTGCCGCTTGTCCAGGCCGACTGCAAATTCTGTTCGCTGATCGACCACTTTGTGCCCCGCGCGCATGGCCCGTGCAGTGCTGATCGCCGACCATCGACGGCGAACCCTGCACACCCTACAAGGAATTTACATGCAAAGGCTCACCACCCGTAACGGCCTGGCCCTGCCCGCAATCGGCCTGGGCACCTGGCCGATGACTGGCACCGCGTGCACCCAGGCCGTGCGCCAGGCGCTGGACGTGGGTTACCGGCACATCGATACCGCCACCGCTTACGACAACGAAGCGGCTGTCGGCCAGGCCCTGCGCGACAGCGACGTGCCGCGCGAGCAGATCCACCTGACCACCAAGGTGTGGTGGGACCGCCTGGAACCCAAGGCCATGCGTCAGTCACTGGAAGACAGCCTGCGCGCGCTGGGCACCGAGCACGTCGACCTGTTCCACATTCACTGGCCCGGCCAGGACTGGGACCTGGCCCGCAGCATCGAAACGTTGGTAGCGCTGCGTGACGAAGGCAAGGCGCGGCACATCGGCGTGGCCAACTTCCCGCTTGGGCTGCTGCGCCAGGTGATGGAAACCCTGGGCGCACCGTTGTCGGCGATCCAGGTGGAATACCATGTGCTACTTGGCCAGCAACCGCTGCTTGATTACGCGCGCCGCCATGACCTGCTGCTCACCGCCTACACCCCACTGGCCCGTGGCCAGGCAGCGGCGCAGCCGGTCATGCAGGAAGTTGCCCGTAAGCATGGTGTGCTGCCTGGCCAGGTGGCACTGAAATGGCTGCTGGACCAGGACGGCGTAGCGGCGATCCCCAAGGCCAGTAGCCGCGAAAACCAACTGGCCAACCTGGCAGCGCTGGACGTGCAACTGGATGACGAAGACCGTGCGGCGATTGCCGGGTTGCCGAAGGATCAGCGCGTAGTGAGCCCGGCGTTTGCGCCGGACTGGAATAGCTGAAATTCATAAGCGCGACACAGGCCTTGTGGGAGCGGGCACGCCCGCTCCCACAAGGATTGCACAAGTTTTTAGATTTTGAGTAAGACCGCGTAAGCCGTCAGCCTGGCGTAATGACCTGCTTCAACCGCTCGCTCGCCGGTGCCGGCCGCCCGTACAGGTAACCCTGAAAGTGCGAACACCCTTCCGCCGCCAACCGACGCATCTGCTCTTCCGACTCCACCCCCTCGGCCGTGGTCTTGATCATCAGGCTGTTGGACAGGTCGGTAATGGCGCGAATGATCGACATTGCTTCGCGGCTGTCGCACATGTCGTGCACGAACGACTTGTCGATCTTGATCCGGTCGAACGGGAACGACCGCAGGTACCCCAACGATGAGTAGCCGGTCCCGAAGTCGTCCAGCGAAATGGACACACCCAGGTCTTTCAGCGCACGCAAGGTGCGCACGTTTTCTTCGCTGTTGCCCAGCAGTACCGATTCGGTAATTTCCAGCTCCAGCCGCTGCGGCGGCAGGCCTGAGTCGGCCAGCGCCAGGGCGACAATATGGACAAGGTTGCCATTTTTGAACTGCACGGCCGACAGGTTGACCGACACGGTCTGCTCGCTGTCCCAGCTGGCCGCCTCCTGGCAAGCCAGGTTCAGTGCACGCGTGCCCAGTTCGTGGATCAGCCCGGTTTCTTCAGCGATGGGGATGAAGTCCATGGGCATGACCATGCCACGGGTCGGGTGCTCCCAGCGCAGCAACGCCTCGTAACCGGTAACGCTGCTGGTCTGCTGGTCGACCACCGGCTGGTAGTGCAGCTGCAGCTGGCCCAGATGCAGCGCGGTACGCAGGTCGGTTTCCACCAGGCGGCGCTGGCGGGCCGCGACGTCCAGCTCGACGTCGAAACACTCGTAGCGGTTGCGGCCATTGCGCTTGGCCTCGTACAGCGCCATGTCGGCATAACCGAGCAATTGCTCGGCCTGGTCGTTGTCATCGGGGGCGATGGCAATGCCGATGCTGACCCCCACAGTGAACTGGTGCCCCTCGATCTGGAACGGCGGGCAGATGGCGTTGATCAACCGCTGCGCGGTGTTGCATGCGGCATCTCGGCCATCCAGGCCGGTCAGCACCACGGCAAACTCGTCACCACCCAGACGCGCCAGAGTGTCGTGCTCGCGCAACTCGCGGCGCAGGCGTTTGCCCAGCTCGCGCAGCAGCTTGTCGCCAAAGGCATGGCCCAACGAGTCGTTGATGTTCTTGAAATTGTCCAGGTCCAGGCACAAGGCAGCGGTCAGCTTGGCGTTTTCGCTGCCGCGCACCAGGGCCTGTCGCAGGCGTTCGTTGAACAGCGTTCGGTTGGGCAACCCGGTGAGCGCATCATGGTGCGCCATGTGGTGGATCTGCGCATGGGCGGCCAACTCTTCAGTGGCGTCCTCGGCGACGAAGAGCACGTAGTCAGCCTGGCCCTCGCGGTTCTGGCTGAGCAAGGTGCGGCTGCGAAGGGTGCGCGGGCCGCGGGCCGTGTCGACGCGGGTTTCGGCGGCATGGCCCTTGGTACTGCGGGCACCACGCGCCAGTTGCTGCTCAAGGTAGCCGGCCGCTGCGGGGGCAAGGCAGTCACCGGGCAACTGACCGATCATGCTGCGCCCCGGCCCGCCGAACAGGCGCTCGGCCTGCTGGTTGGCCAACAGGATGCGCTGGCTTTCCAGGTCCTGGACGATGACGCTGGCAGGAATGTTGGCAATCACCGAATCCAGGAACTGAGACAGCTTGGTCATTTCCTGGCTGTACTGCTCGGCCAGTTCCTTGGCCTTCAGCAGCTCCTGCTCCTGGTGGTGGCGCTCGCAAATGTCGCGGGTGACCTTGGCGAACCCCACCAGTTGCCCGGCATCGTCATGCACCGCTTCGATGACCACATGGGCGTGAAAGGCAGTGCCATCCTTACGCAGGCGCGAACCCACTTCTTCAAAGCGCCCGGTGCTGCGCGCCTGCTCCAGGTTCAGCGCCGGCAGCCCGGCTGCACGCTCGGCATCGGTGTAAAACAACGAGTAATGCTGGCCGACAATTTCATCGGCATGGTAGCCCTTGGCACGTTGGGCACCTGGGTTCCAGTTGGCGACAATACCCTCGGGGGTGAGCAGGTAGATGGCATAGTCCACCACGCTCTGGATCAACAGCCGGTACATGATGTCGGGGTTTGCAGCTAGCGACATGAACTTTACCTGAACCCTCGAGGGGCATGAGAAGGGACCCCGGCACACTGTGGCCGGGTCTTGGTATGCGTTGATGGCATTATGCCGCTCATGACGATTTTGTGAAGCGGCTCACAAAAATCTCGCTATTCCCCTTCAAGGACGAACGAAGACAGATACAGCCTCAATGGCGGGTGCCACTCACCAGGAAATTCAGCAAGTCAGGCTCATCGTCCAAGGCAATCGCCTGTGCCGGGCGCGACAGGTTCGCCAGCACAGCCTTGCAGAACGCCACAGCGGGCGGATCCTGTGCGTAGCAGCGCAACAACCAGTCGCCCTCACCGCTCAACAACTGCAACGCCACCGCCTGCCCAATACCCTGGCGGCGGTATTTCTTCAGGATGAACAGGTCGGCCAGTTCGAGGGCATCGAGGCCCGGCAGCTCGCTGCGTTCCACCAGTACGAAACCGGCGATGAAGCCGTCCGCCAGCACCAGGTAGGCGCCCCAACCGTCGTCCTGCCAGTAGCGCTGCAGGTGCTCGTCGTGGATGTAGAAGCGGCCATCCACTTCAACATCTTCCTGCTCCCAGTCGGAGGACTCGTAAGAGTAGAACTGGTAAAGGTTGCGGATGAGCGGGGCCTGGTCGGCGGTAGTCGGTAACAGTGCAATCGGGAGCATGGTGCGGGCTCGGGGTAAAAGGCCGATTCTAGATGACAAGCGGCCGACAGCAAAAAGCCCAGGCCCTCCCCGCACGGAAAGGCCCAGGCCAAAACACTGTGAATCAAGGCTAGAACTCAGCCCTCCTGCAACGCACGCGGCCGATGGCTGCGCGCTTCGGCCTCCGGCGCTGCAGCCGCCTGCAGGTGGAAGTCGAACGCCAGTTCGGCAAAGCGCTCGCCCTGAACACCGCGATCACGCGCGGCAGCGGCATCTTCGACAAAGCGCAGCTCGCCAATCAACCCGTCACGGGTGGCGTAGGCGAAGTCATCCCACAGGTACTTGTCGCCCTCGAAGTTGATCTGCGTGGTCAGGTGGCGGAACCCAGGTGCCGAGATGAAGAAGTGCACGTGCGCCGGGCGCTGGCCGTGGCGGCCGAGCAGGTCCAGGCATTCCTGGGTCGGGCCCTGCGGGTCGCAGCCGTACCCCGACGGCACGATGGAGCGCGCACGGTAGCGGCCCTCGGCATCGGTGATGATGCGGCGGCGCAGGTTGTATTCGGACTGAGTCGAATCGAAGTACGAATAAGTGCCCTGGGTGTTGGCGTGCCAGAGGTCGACGGTGGCACCGGCGAGCGGCTTGCCGTCGGCATCGAACACCTGGCCCTGAAGGAACATCACCACACCCGGATCGGTGCCGTCATCCATGCGCGCTTCGCCTTGCGCCAGCGGCGCACCGGCCACGTACAGCGGGCCTTCGATGGTGCGCGGTGTGCCGCCACCCAAGCCGGCTTCGGCGTCCTTGGCGTCTTGCAGCAGGTCGAGGAAGTGCTCGATACCCAGGCCTGCGGCCAGCAGGCCCGCCTCGTTACGGCCGCCCAGGCGGTTGAGGTAGTCAATGGCGTGCCAGAATTCGTCTTCGGTGATTTCCAGGTCTTCGACCAGGCGCGCGGTGTCCTGCAGGACGCGCAGGATGATCTGCTTGAAGCGTGGGTTGCCCTCGGCATGGTCCAGGCCTGCCACCTTGTTGAAGAAGGCTTGAACATCGGCAGTGTGGGAAATTTTCACGGTCATCGTGCTTACCTCGTATTGTTCTTGTCGGGTAGTCAGGTGCGAATCAGCGGTCGTCGCTGTGGATCGACGAAGGGTGCCGGCACAGGCCGTTCACCTCGATGTCCATGTACGGGAACAGCGGCAGTTGCATCAGGGTATCGTGCAGCGCCTCGACGCTGGGCACATCGAACACGCTGTAGTTGGCATAGTGCCCGGCAATGCGCCACAGGTGGCGCCAGGTACCTTCGCGCTGCAGGCGCTGGGCCAGTTCCTTTTCGTCGGCCTTGAGCCGGGCGGCCTTGGCCGGGTCCATGTCGACGGGCAGTTTCACGGTCATCTTCACGTGGAACAGCATGATTATCTCCTTGTTTGCTGATCAGCGACGGGCGAAACGCGCCAGGCGCTGTTCGTCCAGGGTCAGGCCCAGACCTGGGGTACGGGGAATGTGCAGCTGGAAGTCGCGGTACTGCGGCGGCTCGTTGACGATTTCTTCGGTCAGCAGCAGCGGGCCAAACAGCTCGGTGCCCCAGGTGAGTTGGCGCAGGGTGAGGAAGGCGTGGGCCGACGCCAAAGTGCCGATCGAACCTTCGAGCATGGTGCCGCCATACAGGGCGATACCGGCGGCCTCGGCGATTTGCGCAGTACGCAGCACGGCACGCGGGCCGCCGTTCTTGGCGATTTTCAGGGCGAAGATGCTGGCCGCGCCGTCGGCGGCCAGGCTGAAGGCGTCCTCGACGCTTTCAATCGATTCATCGGCCATGATCGGTGCCGGGCTGCGCTGGTTCAGGCGCACCTGGCCACCCCGGTTGATGCGTGAAATCGGTTGTTCGATCAGGTCGATGCCGTTGTCGCCCAGTACCTGGCAGGCGCGAATGGCCTGGGATTCGTCCCAGTACTGGTTGACGTCGACGCGCACGCTGGCGCTGTCGCCCAGCTCACGCTTGATGGCCACCACGTGCTTGAGGTCTTGCTCCACCGGGTTGGCACCGATCTTCAGCTTGAACACACGGTGACGGCGAATTTCCAGCATGTGCTGAGCTTCGGCGATGTCGCGGGCAGTGTCGCCACTGGCCAGGGTCCAGGCCACTTCCAGGCTGTCACGCACACGGCCGCCCAGAAGCTCGCTGACCGGCAGGCCCAGGCGCTTGCCCTGGGCGTCGAGCAACGCGCTTTCGATACCCGATTTGGCAAAGGTATTGCCCTTGGCCAGCTTGTCCAGCTTGAGCATGGCGGCGTTGATGTTGTCTGCCGCCAGGCCGATCAGCGCAGGCGCCAGGTGCGCGTCGATGTTGGCCTTGATGCCCTCGGGGCTTTCGTAGCCATAGGCCAGGCCGCCGATGGTGGTGGCCTCGCCGATACCTTCCACGCCATCGCTGCAGCGCACGCGCAATACCACCAGGGTCTGTTGCTGCATGGTGTGCATTGCCAGCTTGTGCGGGCGAATGGTCGGCAGGTCGACGATAATTGCTTCTATGCGTTCAATCAGCGCGCTTGTCATTGTAGCCAGGTCCCGTCAGGTCGGGCTGCCAGTGGCAATCCCGAATGGTGCATTTACTTGCGTGTTCAAGGATTGCGCGAGACCCTGGTGACCGTCCAATATCAAATGAATCTCCCACCATACCCTGGAGGTCTTGTGGAGCTGCGCCACCTGCGTTACTTCAAAGTCCTGGCCGAAACCCTCAATTTCACCCGCGCCGCCGAGCTGCTGCACATTGCCCAGCCACCACTGAGCCGGCAGATCAGCCAACTGGAGGACCAGCTCGGTACCCTGCTGGTGGTACGCGAACGCCCGCTGCGGCTGACCGAGGCGGGTCGCTTCTTCTATGAGCAGACCTGCACCGTGTTGCAGCAATTGCAGAATATCAGCGACAACACCCGGCGTATTGGCCAGGGCCAGCGCCAGTGGCTGGGCATCGGCTTTGCCCCCTCGACCCTGTACAACGTGCTGCCGGAGCTGATCCGCGAGCTGCGCCAGGACAGCGAGCTGGAGCTGGGCCTGAGCGAGATGACCACGCTGCAGCAGGTAGAAGCGCTGAAGAGCGGGCGTATCGATATCGCTTTTGGGCGCATTCGTATCGATGATCCCGCCATCCACCAGCAGGTTCTGCGTGAAGACCCGCTGGTGGCCGTGCTGCCCAAGGGCCACCCGCTGGCGGGCCCCCCACTTACCCTGGCTCAATTGGCAGGCGAAGCGTTCATCCTCTATCCGGCCAACCCTCGGCCCAGTTATGCCGACCATGTGCTGGCGCTGTTCGCCCAGCACGGCATGAGCATTCGCGTCAGCCAGTGGGCCAACGAACTGCAAACCGCCATCGGCCTGGTGGCGGTGGGCGTGGGGGTGACCTTGGTGCCGGCGTCGGTGCAACAGCAGCACCGTACCGATATCGAGTATGTCGGTTTGCTGGATAGCGGCGCGGTGAGCCCGATCATTCTTAGCCGCCGCAAGGGGGATGTGAGCCCGGTCGTGCAACGGTGCATGGCGTTGATCGAACGGCAGGCTGGATGAGCAAAACCACATTCAATGTGGTTCAGTACGGCGACGGTATGCCACCAGCAAAAACACGAACCACAACGGCATCACGCACAGCGCCAACCGTGTATCCGGCTGCAATGCCAGCAGCACCAGCACAAAGCCAAGGAAGCCTAAGGTCGTGACGGCCATCGGCACCCCGCCCGGCAGTTTAAACTGCGAAGCCTGGTGCGCAACCGGGTTGCGTTTGCGATAGGCAAGGTACGCTGCAAGGATCATCGACCAGGTAAAGATCACCAGAATCGCCGAAACCGTCGAGATCAGCGTGAACACCGTCATCACCTCGGGAATGATGAACAGCAGGCTCAACCCGATCAGCATGCACACACCGGAAAAAACCAGGCTGTACACCGGTACGCTGAGCGCCGAAAGCCTGGCGAACAGGGCCGGCGCGTTACGCCGCTCGGCCAAACCGAACAGCATCCGGCAGCCCGAATAGACCCCGCTGTTGGCCGAAGAGGCTGCCGAGGTCAGCACTACGAAATTGATCATGCCGGCCGCCGCCGGGAAGCCGGCCAGCAGGAACAGTTCGACGAAGGGGCTGCGGTTGGCCGGCACCTCGGCCCACGACACCACGCTGATGATGCACACCAGCGCCAGGATGTAGAACAGCAGAATACGCAAGGGGATGGTGTTGATGGCCTTGGGCAGTGAACGATGCGGATTCTTCGCCTCGGCGGCGGTGGTGCCTATCAGTTCGGTGCCAGCAAAGGAAAACACGGCAATCTGGAACCCGGCGAAGAAGCCACTGATGCCGTGGGGCAGCACCGCACCCGGTGCGACCACGTTGGACAGCGACGCTACCACGCCATTGGGTGAGGTGTAGGAAGTGGCGATCATCACCACCGCCGTGATGATCAACAGCACGATGGCAACGATCTTGATGATGCCGAACCAGAATTCCACCTCGCCAAATATCCGCACCGCCAGCATGTTCAACCCCAACAGCACGAACAGGGTGAAGAACGCGGGTAACCAGGCCGGTGCATCGGGATACCAGTACTGGAAGAACCCAGCCACCACGACCACGTCACCAACCACTGCCACGCTCCAGCTCAGCCAGTAAGACCAGCTCAGCACAAAGCCGGCGCGCGGGCCCAGGTAATGGGCGACGATATCGGCGAACGACTTGAAGCGTAGGTCGGACAACAGCAGCTCGCCCATGGCGCGCATGACGAAGAACACAAAGAACCCGAGGATGGCGTAAACCAGCAGGATTGAGGTGCCGGACAGCGCAATGACCTTGCCCGAGCCCATGAACAGGCCAGTGCCGATTGCGCCACCGATGGAAATCAGCTGGATGTGGCGGTTTTCCAGCGTGCGTTGCAGGTGCCCGTCACGGTCGGGCGTTACCGGTTTGCTTTGCTCAAGGCTTGCGGGCATGTCTTGCATGGCGACCTCTTGTTATTGTTGGTCTGTCATACTGCGGCAAGGCCGTTTACCGGCCTCGCCAGCGCTTTGTGCGCGGGTTAGCGCGCGCTTTCGAACCCTTGCAGGGTGTTCACCGCATTGATGCCGATTTCGTCGACCATGTAGCCACCCTCCATCACGAACAGGGTCGGGATGCCGGCACTGGCGATCTCGGCGCCCATGCGCAGGAAGTCATCGCTGGTGAGTTTGAAATGGCTGATCGGGTCATCTTCAAAGGTGTCGACACCTAGCGACACAACCAGGAATTCGGGCTTGTGCGCGACGATGCGCTTGAGCGCTGCCTGCAGGGCCACCTGGTACTGCGCCCAGACAGTGCCCTTGCCCATTGGGAAGTTGGCATTGAAGCCCTCGCCTGCACCTGCGCCCTTTTCATGGGCATAGCCAGAGAAGTACGGGTAGGAGACATGCGGGTCGCCATGCAGGGAGGCGAACATCACATCAGGGCGGTCATAGAAGATGTTCTGTGTGCCGTTGCCGTGGTGGAAGTCCACGTCCAGCACAGCTACGCGCTTGGCGCCCTGGCTCAGGCAGCGCTCGGCGGCGATGGCGGCGTTGTTCAGGTAGCAATAGCCGCCCATGTATTCGCGGGCGGCATGATGCCCCGGTGGGCGACACAGGGCGAAAGCACTGTTGGCACCGTCGATGATGCGCTGCATGCCGGTGAGGGCAACGTTGGCGCTGCTGCGCACGGCCTCCCAGGTACCCGCCGTGATCGGTGCTCCGGCATCCATGGCGTAGAAGCCCAGCTTGCCGTCGATGAAGCCGGGTTCACGGTCGATGGCCAGGTCGCGCACCGGCCACACCAGCGGCAGTGCATCGTGGGTCTTGCCGGTGGCGGCCCATTCCGACCAGGCGTTTTCCAGGAAGGTTACATACCGTTCACTGTGCGCCGCCACATAGCAGGCACGGTCGAAGGCCTGCTCGGCGATCACATCGCCCAATGCGGTGCTGTGCACACGGGCCAGTACGGTGTCGGCGCGGCGGGGGTTTTCGAACGATGGCGTGATGGCGCCATCCTTGAGTTCCGAGCCGTGGTGCAAGCGGTGTTTGTTGCTAAAGACTGTCAGCACGCGAATGTCCTTTTTCAAGGGGTTACCAGATAACCAATTTTCGCGAGATAGCCCTGAAAATGCTTTGCTTTATGCTCAGATAAACCCGATGCTTGAGCAAAGTATTAACGGTAATTACAATCTATGAGCAAAGCTTTTGCTATTGAAGAACTAGACGAAACCGACCGCGAGCTGCTGCGCCTTTTGCAGGAGGACGGCACCCTGTCGAGCGCTGCGCTGGGCGAGCGCCTGTCGATGACCGTGACGCCCTGCTGGCGCCGGCGCAAACGGCTGGAGGAGCTCGGTATCATCAAGGATTACCAAGCCAACCTCGACCGCAGGAAGCTGGGGTACGACGTGATGGCGTTTGCCCAGGTGCGCTTTGGTAATCACTCGGCCAATGCGCCGGATGATTTCGAGCAAGTGATCTTGAAGCTGCCGCAGGTGCTGTCCTGCCACAAGGTGACCGGCGAGGCTGATTATGTGCTGACGGTGCTGGCGACTGATCTGGAGAGCTATGGCCGGTTTGTGGAAGAGGTTTTGCGCAGGCAGCCGGGCATTGCCTCGATCCAGTCGAGCCTGGCGTTGCGGGAAGTGAAGGCGGTGTCGCGGATACCCGTGTCCTGAAGGCTGATCGGTGGCTATTCCGGCAAACTGTAACGCTCGGCAAAATACTGCCGGAAAAAGTCCACCGCCACCCGCACCTTGGCCGAACTGGCCAGCGGCGAAGTATACACCGCCCAGATATCCGCCGGCTGGTGATAGTCCTCGAGCACCTGAACCAGCCGCCCGTCCTGCAGGCTATCGTGCACATCCCACCATGAACGCAGCAGTATCCCCCGCCCGTCCAGGCACCACTGGTGCGCCACTTCGCCATGGTTGGTCGACAGGCCGCCGGTCACTCGCACGCCTTCTTCGCCGTCCGGCCCCATCAGTTGCCACACGCCAAACGGGTGGTCGCGCTCCTTGATCACCAGACAGTCGTGGCTGGCAAGGTCGCCCAGCACTTTGGGCGTACCGCGCCGCGCCAGGTAAGCCGGCGCGGCGCATAGCACCCGACGGTTGCGCGCCAGCGGCTTGGCGATCAGGTTGGGGGCAATGGCGTTGCCCACACGAATGTCCAGATCCACGCCTTCTGCAATCAGGTCCACCAGGCGGTCGTGCACATCCAGGCGAACATCCAGCCGTGGATAGCGCTCGGCCAATTCGGACAACGCCGGCGCCACGAAGCGCCGGCCCAGTCCCAGGCTGCTGGCAATACGCAGCTGCCCGGCCGGTTCGCGGTGCTGGGCACTGATGTCATCACCCATGCGCTGCACGGCATCGAATATCTGCAATGCCCATTGATATACCCGCTCGCCCTCCTCGCTCACCGTCACCCTTCGCGTAGTGCGATGCAGCAGGCGTACCTCCAGGGTTTGCTCGAGTATGCGAATGCGCTTGCTGATGTACGCCGCCGACATGCCCAACTCGTCGGCCACGGCCGCGAAGCTGGCACGTTTGGCCACCAGCAGGAAGATGTTGAGGTCGTCGAGGCTGGGCAGATTATTCACGTAGCGTGTTCCAAGAATCAATGATTAGCCAGATTATCTCCAAGTCAAGCCCTTATAGCATGGCCAGCACCTGTTCCCTAGACAACGAGTGCACCCCCATGAGCAAGACGTTCAGAATCGCGGCAATCCCTGGCGACGGCATCGGCAACGAAGTACTGCCAGAAGGCATTCGCGTGGTCGAGGCCGCTGCACGCAAGCACGGCCTGGACATCAGCTTCGAGTTCTTCGAATGGGCCAGCTGCGACTACTACCTGGCCCATGGCAAGATGATGCCGGACGACTGGTTCGAACAGCTCAAGGATTTTGACGCCCTGTACTTCGGTGCCGTGGGCTGGCCAGACAAGGTGCCGGACCACATCTCGCTGTGGGGTTCGCTGCTCAAGTTCCGCCGCGATTTCGATCAGTATGTGAACATACGCCCAGTGCGCCTGTTCCCGGGTGTGCCGTGCCCGCTGGCTGGCCGTGAACCCGGTGACATCGACTTCGTGGTCATCCGCGAAAACACTGAGGGCGAGTACTCGTCGCTGGGCGGGCGCATGTTCGAAGGCACCGAGAACGAGTTCGTGCTGCAAGAATCGGTGTTCACCCGCCGTGGCGTCGACCGCATTCTCAAATACGCCTTCGAGGTGGCCCAGACCCGCGAGCGCAAGCACGTCACCTCGGCCACCAAGTCCAACGGCATGGCCGTGAGCATGCCGTATTGGGACGAGCGCACCGCCGCCATGGCAGCCAATTATCCCGAAATCAGCTGGGACAAGCAGCACATTGATATCCTTTGCGCCCGCTTCGTGCTGCAGCCAGACCGCTTCGACGTGGTCGTGGCCTCGAACCTGTTCGGCGACATCCTGTCCGACCTCGGCCCGGCCTGCGCCGGCACCATCGGCATCGCGCCCTCGGCCAACCTGAACCCCGAGCGCAAGTTCCCGTCGCTGTTCGAGCCGGTGCACGGCTCGGCGCCAGACATCTACGGCAAGAACATCGCCAACCCGATCGCGATGATCTGGTCCGGCGCGCTGATGCTCGACTTCCTCGGCAACGACGGCACCGACCCACGTTACCGGGCTGCCCACGACGACATCCTCAAGGCCATCGAGCAGGTCATCGCCGCCGGTGACGTAACCCGCGACATGGGCGGCCAGCAGTCCACCCAACAAGTGGGCCAGGCCATTACCGCGCTGGTCGAAGCCTAATGCACAGGGGCCGATTGTCAGAAGTGTCTGACAATCGGCCCCTTGCCTCTTGCGAGCGGCGTGGATTGTATGCAAAATCTGTTAACCATTAGATTATTGTAAACCAATGGTTAACCACCAAGGAAGGAGCAGTACCGCAGCACCCCGGATGCCTGCCGGGTATAACAAGTACGCCAACGTCCAGGAGACGATGATGTCGCACAAGAATAAAAAGATTGATGTGTTCCTGATTACCGTGAGCCTGATTGCCGTACTGCTCACCGTGATCGGCCTTGCAGCCTTCCCCTCCCAGGCTGAAAGCGCCGCCAACCAGTTGTTCGAACTGTCCACCCGCACCTTCGGTACCAGCGTGCAGGTACTGGTGTTCGCCAGTACCCTGGCCGTGCTGTACCTGGCCTTCAGCAAGTACGGCAATATCCGCCTGGGCAGCGGCAAGCCTGAATATGCCACCGCCACCTGGGTGTTCATGTTCATCTGCGCCGGCATGGGGTCGTCGACCCTCTACTGGGGTGTGATGGAGTGGGCCTACTACTACCAGACCCCAGGCCTGAACATCGCCGCCGCCACGCCCAAGGCGCTGGAATACAGCGTGGGCTACTCGTTCTTCCATTGGGGTATCAGCGCCTGGTCGATCTACGCCCTGGCCTCGCTGGCCATGGCCTACCACTTCCATGTACGCAAGAAGAGCGGCCTGAACCTGGCTTCGGTCATCGAAGCGGTGACAGGTTTCAAGGCCACTGGGCCAGTAGGCCGTACCGTCGACCTGATCTTCCTGCTGACCATGATGGGCGCACTGACCGTGTCGCTGGCCCTCACCGCCTCTACCCTGACGCGCGGCCTGCACGACCTGACCGGCACCCCGGATACGTTCACCGTGCAATTGATGGTGATCGGCGGCGTGGCGGTGATGTTCTCGCTCAGCTCCTACATCGGTATCGATGGCGGCCTGCAGCGCCTGAGCAAGATGGTGTGCATCGGCGCGCTGGTGTTTGCCGCGATCGTGCTGCTGGTGGGCCCGACCCAGTTCACCCTCAACAACACCGCGAACTCGATTGGCCTGATGATCCAGAACTATGTGCACATGAGCCTGTTCACCGACCCGGCCGGGGACGGTGCCTTCACCCGCAACTGGACGGTGTTCTACTGGTTGTGGTGGGTGTCGTACGCACCGGGCGTGGCCATGTTCGTCACCCGCGTTTCGCGTGGCCGACAGATCAAGGAAGTGGTGCTGGCCCTGCTGCTGGGTGGCAGCTTCGGTTGCTGGTTCTTCTTCGGTGCGCTGGAAAGCTACAGCATGCACCAGTTCATCACCGGCGCGGTGGATGTACCGAAGATGCTCGCCGAGCAAGGTGGCGAATCGGCCGTGACGCACTTGCTGCTGGCGTTGCCGTGGGGCCAAGTGTTCCTCGGTGTGTACCTGTTCATCATGGCCATCTTCTGTGCTTCGCACATGGATGCCGCAGCCTACGCGGTGGCCGCCACCAGCACCCGCAACCTGCGTGAAGGCGACGACCCGACGCCAACCCACCGCCTGTTCTGGTGCGTGGTGCTGACTTTGGTGCCGCTGGCCATGCTGTTCGCCAAGGCCTCGCTGTCGACCATGAAGACCGCCGTGGTGCTGACTGCAATCCCGTTCATGGTGATTCTGCTGGTGAAGATCTACGGCTTCTTCAAGTGGATGATCGCCGACTACGGCCAGGTACCGGCCCATGTCATCGAGGAGGAAGCTGCGCGCATGGCCGGTGAAGAACCCACCGATCAGGCCCCGCGCAGCGCTGCTGCCGTGCATTGATTAAATCAAAGGGGGCTGCACTGCGGCCCCCTCGAAGGACTGCAAATTTTTTTGCCTGATCTGTTAACCAACAGATACGCGTTAACCAACAACTATAAACCGAGCTTGTGAGATACCTGTCATGAACGACTTCAAACGCCTGCCCGCCGATTTCTGCGCGAATGCCGACGAGGCCTTCACCATCCCGGCCACCTTCTACACCCAGGCTGCGGTGTTCGAGCACGAGAAAGAAGCCATCTTCGCCCGCAGCTGGATCTGCGTAGGCCACCGCAGCGAAGTGGCAGACAACAACGCCTACATCACCCGCGAAGTGATTGGCGAAAGCATCATTGTCGTGCGCGGCCGTGACAGCGTGCTGCGTGCGTTCTACAACGTCTGCCCGCACCGTGGCCACCAGCTGCTCAGCGGCAGCGGCAAGGCCAAGAACGTCATCACCTGCCCGTACCACGCCTGGACCTTCAAGCTCGACGGCGAATTGGCCCACGCCCGCAACTGCGACAACGTGGTCAACTTCGACAAGGAAAACTCCACCCTGGTGCAGCTGCGCGTAGAGGAATACGCCGGCTTCATCTTCATCAATATGGACATGGACGCAGGCTCCGTCGAAGACCAGTTGCCAGGCATGCAAGCGCGCATGCGTGAAGCCTGCGCGGTGATCGACGACCTGCACCTGGCTGCGCGCTTTGTTAGTGACACCCCGGCCAACTGGAAGTCGATCGTCGACAACTACCTGGAGTGCTACCACTGCGCCCCTGCCCACCCTGGTTTCTCCGACTCGGTGGACGTTGGCCAGTACAGCCACAGCCTGCACGGCAACTGGACCCTGCAGTACGGCCTGGCCAAGCCTTCGGAGCAGTCGTTCAAATTTGACGAAAACGTGAAAGACCCGTCGTTCGCCGGTTTCTGGGCCTGGCCATGCACCATGTTCAATGTGCCGCCAGGGGCCAACTTCATGACCGTGATCTACGAGTTCCCGGTCGATGCCGAAACCACCCTGCAGCACTACGACATCTACTTCCTCAACAAGGACATCAGCGAAGAGCAGCAGAAGCTGATCGACTGGTACCGCGAAGTGTTCCGCCCAGAAGACCTGCGTCTGGTCGAAAGCGTGCAGAAGGGCCTGAAGTCGCGTGGCTACCGCGGCCAGGGCCGCATCATGGCCGACCGCGAACGCAGCGGTATGAGCGAGCACGGCATTGCCCACTTCCACAACCTGATCGCCGTGGCCCACCTCGACGATTGATGGCAACCGCTCCACTTTTATATGCACTTAAAAGGTGCGCGGCAGGGCCTGCCGCGCACCCAGGCAGTTGAGGTGAACCATGGCCAACACTTATGAAATGTTCAGCGTCCGCGTAACCGACGTGGAACACGCCACGCCGCTGATCAAGCGCTTTACCTTGGCCCGCGAAGACGGCGCGGCGATGCTCGCCTTCACCGGTGGCAGCCACGTCATCGTGCAGATGCAAGGCGCCGATGGCAGCCAGTTCAGTAACGCCTACTCGCTGATGAGCGACCCGCGCGACACCCGCAGCTACCAGATTGGCGTGCGACTGGAAGAGCGGTCCAAGGGCGGCTCGGCATTCATGCACCAGCAGGTGGAAGTCGGCACTCGCCTGACCATTTCGTCACCCAACAACCTGTTTGCCCTGGACCCTTCGGCTGGCCGCCATGTGCTGATTGCCGGCGGTATCGGCATTACCCCGTTCCTTGCGCATCTGCATGAGCTGGAAGGCGGCAGCACCGACTACGAGCTCCACTATGCCTTCCGCGCACCGGAGCACGGCGCGTTTCAGGAGCAACTGGTCTGCGGCCCGCACGCGGCCAATACCCGTTTCTACATCGACAGCCTCGACCGCAAGCTCGACCTCGCCGCCCTGTGCGCAGGGCTGGACGAGCGAGCGCACCTGTACGTGTGCGGCCCCAAACCGCTGATCGACGCGGTCATCGACTGTGCTGCCCAGGCTGGTATTGCCGAGCACCGCGTGCATTGGGAACAGTTTGCCGCCACCCCCGTCACCGGCAGCGCCTTTACCGTGGTGCTGGCGCAGTCGGGCGTGGAGTTGCAGGTGGAAGAAGGCATGACCATTCTGCAGGCCATCGAAAAGTCCAAGGCCGCCAAGGTCGAGTGCCTGTGCCGCGAAGGCGTGTGCGGTACGTGCGAGACCGCCATTCTGGAGGGCGAGGCCGAGCATTATGACCAGTACCTGAGCGACGAGGAGAAGGCTGCCCAGCAGAGCATCATGCTGTGCGTCTCGCGCGCCCGTACGGCGCGGCTGGTGCTGGATCTGTAAGTGACCGCTGCAAAGGCCGTCAACCAAAAGTTGACGGCTTGCGTATACTGGCAGGCTCTTGGCCCAGATCAGGACACCCTGCCGATGTTGGAAAACAGCTTCGCCTTCCGCCTCAAGGAACTGCTCGAGCATCACAAGCTGACCCTGCAAGCCGTGGGCACGGCCTTGGGCATCTCACGCACCGCAGTACACAAGTGGACCCGTGGCGGCGAGATCGACTACGACAACCTGCGCAAGCTGGCCGACTTTCTCAAGGTCAACTGGATCTGGTTGCGCTATGGCGACGAAGCCCTGCAGAACATCCAGCAACCGCAGGTGGTCGAGCTGCCGATGACCGACCTGCGCCGGCGCCTGACCGCCGAGATCATGGAAAGCGAAACGCGCATGAAGCTGGCCCAGGAAGGCGCGCGCATCGTCACCTGGGAGTGGAACCTGATCAGTGACGAAGTCACCTACTCGCCTAACGTCGAGCAGGTGTACGGCTGGCCGGTGCACCACAACGAAGACTTCTGGAAGCACCTGCCCGACGAAGACGTGCAGCGCATGCAGGCGATGTACGCCGAGGCGGTAGCCGAGGGCACGGGTTGTGAGTGCGACTTCCGCATCACCCGCCCCGATGGCGAAGTACGCTGGATTTCCTCCCGCGCCACGGTGGTACGCGACAGCGCCGGGCGCTCGGTGAAAATGGTCGGTATCAGCATGGACAACACCGAACGTCAGGTGGCCCAACAAGCGCTTAGCCAAAGCGAGGAACGCTTCCGGGCGATCTTCGAACTGGCCTGGGGCGCCCTCGCCTACATCGACCCGGACGGCACCTGGCAGCGGGTCAACAACAGCCTGTGCGAGCTGCTGGGCTACCGAGCCGAAGAGCTCTACGGCATGACCTTCCAGCAGATCACCCACGCTGACGACCTGGCGCAGAACCTGCAACTGCTGCAGCGCATGCTGGCCGGTGAGACCGAGCGTTACGAGGTAGAAAAACGCGTGCGCCACAAGAACGGCGAGTACATCTGGGTGCGCGCCCGCACCTCGTTGCAGCGCCATGCCAATGGCGAGCCTGAACACCTGATCAGCGTGTTCGAGGACATCAGCGCCGAGCGCCAGGAACATGAACGGCTGCAGGCACATATTGCCGCGCTGGAAGCTCGACTGGCCAAGATCAGTCTCTAATTTTCGAGGGGGTCGCCGCGCAACCAGTCGATGAACCGTGCAAACAACTCGGACTGGGAGTTGATCTCCAGCTTCAGGTACAGGTTCTTGCGGTGCATGCGCACCGTCTCAGGCGAGATACCCAGCTCCAGCGCGGTCGACTTCACCGAATGCCCTCGCAAGATCATGTGTGCCACCTCGCGCTCGCGGTCGGTCAGCACTTGGCAGCCAAAGCTGTCGAACGCTGCCTGCAAGCCGCCGCGCTCGACCGATGCAGTGCCAGGCTCCAGGTTGTGTCGGGCATAGCGCCCCAGCAGTTCGCGCACCATAGGCTCCAGCGCCCGCAGCAGGTCGATCTGCCCAGCACTCAGGGGCGTACCGCTGCACCCCTGGAACAGGCTCAGCGATAGCTTGCGGCCCGCGCTGAGGTCGACGATGTAGTAGCTGTCTTCGCTGCAACCGGTGCCCAGGTAATAGGCCTTGTAGTAGTCGCTGTCGAAGAAGTTGTCGGGGGCGATTTCCTGTAGGTGGTAAAAGCCTTCGGCCAGGCCGCCTTGCACGGCCAGGCAGAACGGGTCGAGCAGGTAACCGGCGCTGAAGTAGCGTTCCAGCACCGCGGCGCGGTGCCGTTCGGGAATGCCTTGCTGGTATAAAAGCTGCGGCGCCCGCCCCTGGCACTCCAGGCTGATCATCATCGATTCCACCTGCACCAGCTGGCCGATGGCAGCGGCTACATGCTCCAGCGCCTCAGGCGTTTCGCTATTGGCCAGCGCACGCTGCAACGCCGCATGCCATTGCTGCAGCGCGCCCATGGTGAGGGTAAGCGGGGTGTCGGGGGTGGCCTGGGTCATGCCCGGCAGTCTAGCCTGCCAGGCACGCCCCCGCACAGCCCTTTGCGCCAGGTTCATCGGCCCCGGTACAGGCCAAGCGCGGTGAGTTCGCGCGCGGTTTCGATGATGCACTGGCGCAGGGTCTCGACGATTTCATCCACCTGCGCATGGGTAATGATCAACGGCGGCGACATCACATTCAGGTGCATGATCGGGCGTACCAGCAGCCCCTTGGCCTGGGCCTTGCTGTGGATGCGTTCACCAATGTTCACCTCATCCGGGAACAGCGCCTTGCTGGCCTTGTCGGCCACGAACTCGACGCAGGCCATCAGCTTCATGCAGCGCACATCCCCCACCAGCGGCAACTCGCGCAGGCTTTGCAGGCGTTGTTCCAGATAGCTGCCAACGTCCTTGACGTGCTCCAGCAACTGCTCGCGCTCGATGATCTCGATGTTCTTCAGCGCCGCCGTGCAGCACACCGGGTGACCGCTGTAAGTGAAACCATGGGTGAAGCAACGGCCCTTGCCCGGCTCGGCGATAACCTGCCAGATGCGCTCGGAGAAAATGCACGCCCCCAGCGGCAGGTAGGCCGAGGTCAGGCCCTTGGCGGTAGTGATGATGTCGGGGGTAACGCCAAACAGCTCCTCGCTGGCGAAGAAGGTACCCAGGCGCCCGAACGAGGTCACCACCTCGTCGGCGACGAACAGGATGTCGTAGGTCTGGCACAGCTGCCACATGCGTTCGAAATAGCCCTTGGGTGGAATGATCACCCCGCCCGAGCCCATGATCGGCTCGGCGAAGAACGCTGCCACGTTGTCAGCGCCCAACGAGAGGACCTTGTCCTCGAACTCGGCCACGAGGAAGTCGAGGAACTCGGCCTCGTCCATGTCGTCCGGCGCGCGGTACGGGTTGGGGTTGGAGACGTGGTGGATCAGGTCATGGTGATAATCGAACTCCGGCACCCGGTCGGCGGCCTTGTTGCCGATCGACATGGTAAGGGTGGTAGAGCCGTGGTAAGCGTTGTAGCGGGCAATGATATGTTTCTTGTGTGGCTTGCCGCGGCAGTTCTGGTAGTACTGGATCAGCCGGTAGGCGGTGTCGACAGCGGTCGAGCCGCCGGTGGTGAGGAACACATGGTTCAGGTCGCCGGGGGCCAGCTGCGCAAGTTTCTGGCACAGCTCGATGGCCACGTCGTTGGCCATGTCGGAGAACGGGTTGGAATAGGCCAGTTGGCGCACCTGGTCGGCGATGGCCTGGGCCATCTCCTCACGGCCCAGGCCGATGTTGGTGCACCACATGCCGCCAACGGCATCGAGGAAGCGGTTGCCGTGGGTGTCGCGAATGTACGCGCCCTCGCCGGCGACGATGTTCAGTGCGCCTTGCTCGCGGTGCTCGTCGAACACATGGTAGCCGTGCATGTAGTGGGCCTTATCGGCTTCCACCAGCGGGTCGTGGGCGATGGAGAATGCTTTGCTTGGGGTGGCCATGGGCAGCTCCTTGGCGGGAATCGTTGGGCAGTGTTCAGAAACCGGTCTTGACCGTGCTCCAGACCCGGGTGATGGCACGCATGTCCTTGGGGCTCTGGGTTTTCTGCGCGAACAGGCGTTCGCGGGTGGATGAATCGGGGTAGATGGCCGGGTCCTGGCGGATGTCGTCACGCACCAGCGCAGTGGCAGCAGCGTTGCTGTTGGCGTAGTGGATGTAGTCGGTGACCTTGGCCATGGTCTGCGGCTGCAGCAAAAACTCGATGAAGCGGTGAGCGTTGGCTGCATGGGGCGCATCCTTGGGGATGTACAGGTTGTCGAACCAGATCAACGAGCCCTCCTGGGGGATGAAGAACGACAGCTTGATGTCCTTCTTCGCTTCCACCGCGCGGGCCTGGGCGGTGGCGTAGTCACCGGACCAGGTCAGTGCCAGGCAGACATCGCCGTTGGGCAGGCTGGTCAGGTAGTTGACCGAGTCGAACTTGCGAATAAAGGGGCGGATGCTCAGCAACAGTTGTTCGGCGGCCTTGAGGTCGGCCGCGGATGCGCTGCGCGGGTCCTTGCCCAGGTATTGCAGGGCCAGCGGAATGACCTCGGTGGGCGCGTCCATCAGGGTGACGCCACAGTCGGCGAAGCGCGAGACGATCTTGGGGTCGAACAGCATGGCCAGCGAGCCGATGGGGGCGTCGGGCATGCGCGCGGTGATCTTGTCGACGTTGTAAGTGACCCCCGAACTGCCCCAGGTGTAGGGCGCCGAGTACTTGAGGCCTGGGTCGTAGCCCTGCAGGTTGTCAACCACTTGCGGGTCGAGGTTGTGCCAGCTGGGCAGTTGCTGCTTGTCCAGCGCCTGGAACACCCCAGCACTGATCAGCGGGGGTACCAAGGATGCGTTGAGCATGACCAGGTCGTAGCCGGAGCGGCCGGTGAGCAGTTTGGTCTGTACCGTTTCGTAGCCGTCGAAGGTGTCGTAGATGACCTTGATGCCGGTGGCCTTCTCGAAGTCGGCCAGGGTGGTTTCGCCGATGTAGTCGGTCCAGTTGTACAACCGCAGCGTGTTACCGCTGTCCACCTCTCCCGCCTGGGCGAGGCTTGCGCCAGCCACCAGCAGCAGACCACCCATCACCTTCAGTACCTTGCGCATGGCAACTCCATCGTGTGAATGCTCCGGATCGAGCCGATGGGTTCACTATCGGGGGATTTGCCGAGGGGGGAACATACCCCGAATGTGTGGGTGGTCGTTTTTGGCAGACGGCACTGCCAGGTTTGCGCAATGTCGTAGGCCGATAACAGGTTGGGGCCGCGTTGCGGCCCCAAGGGTTGGTACAGGAGAAAGATCAGGTCAGCGGGTACAGCGCCTCATCGAACTGCGCCAACCGCGGGAACACCAGCGGCTGATCATCCGAGAGCTGCTCCAGCCGCTGTCGGTACTGCAGCAAGAAGCCCTGGCGCGCCTCATCGCTGATATACGGCACATGCCAAGCCACGAACGGCGGCAACACCTCGAACCCCACGTAGGCCAGCGTACCCCGCAGAATCGGCCGCAACATGTCTTCCAGCGGGCCATGAATCGCCCCTTCGCCAAACATGTGCTCGCGCCCGCCCAGGGTTACGGTGACCAGCGCCTGCTTGCCCGTCAAACCACCCTGGTCGTAGAAGCGCTTGCCGCCATAGCACACCCCCGACACCAGCACCCGGTCGATCCAGCCCTTGAGCATGGCCGGCGCCGAGAACCAGAAGATCGGGAAGTTGAGCACCAGCAGGTCAGCCCACAACAGCTTGTCCAGTTCCTGCTGGATATCCGCGGCGATGGCACCGCGCTTGACCCCCTGGCGTTGCTCCAGTGCATACACCAGGTATTGCGGGTTCTCGCGCTGGGTGAAGTCTTCGGCACTGGCCACCGGGTTCCAGCCCATGGCGTACAAGTCGCTGACCTGCACCTGGTGGCCCTGGGCACGAAAGGTTTCCACGGCCTGGTCGCGCAGTGCGGCGGTAAATGATTGTGGCTCGGGGTGAGCGTGGACGATCAGTACATTCACTCGTGTTCTCCTTGCACAAAACAGGTTGTTTTGCCGCCGTCGCTTAGCCTTGCATCAGCTCGCCGGCACAGCGGGCGATGCGCTGGCAGGCATCGACGAGCGCCTCGTTGCCCAGCACCAGCCCCAGGCGAATATGCCCGGCGGCGCTGGGGCCAAAGGCTTCGCCGGCCAATACCGACACGCCCTGGCTGTCCAGCAGGCGGTCGGCAAAGGCCTGGGCACTGAGGCCGGTTTCGCGGATATCAACCATCACGAACATGCCACCATCGGGCTTCAACGCCTTGAGGCCCGGGCAGCCAGCCAGTTGCTCGCACACCAGGTCACGGCGCTGGCGATAGGCCTCGCGCATGGCGTCCAGTTCGGGCAACTGCTGCTCCAGCGCCACCACCGCAGCGTCCTGAATGAAGTCTGGCGAGCCATACAGCATGCACAAGGCGAGGTTCTCCAGGTGCGTGGCCAGTTCAGCCGAACCGACTACCCAGCCCACCCGCCAGCCCGTCATGGCATGCGATTTCGACAGGCTGTTGAGGGTGGCGGTGCGTTCGGCCATACCCGGCAGGCTGGCTGGGCTCACATGTTCACCCTCGTACAGCAGCTCGCTGTACACCTCGTCGGAAATCAGCCACAGGTCACGGGCGATGCACAATTCGGCGAGTGCTTCCCAGGTCGCACGGGGCAGGCTTGCACCCGAGGGATTGTGCGGGCTGTTCAGGGCCAGCGCGCGGGTGCGCGGCGTGATGCGCTCGGCCACGTCTCGCGGGCAAACGCGAAAGCCGTTCTCCGGCTTCACCGGCACCGGTACCACCTTGGCACCACAAGCACCGAACACGGCCTCGTACGTGACATACATGGGCTCGGCAACGATCACCTCGTCGCCCGGGTCCAGCACGCACTGGGCCACGCAGTACAACGCGCACTGGGCACCCGCCAACACGGTCACCTGGTCTGCGCTGACCGCTTGGCCGCTGCGCTGCCGGTGGCGGTTGGCAATGGCCTGGCGCAGGGCCAGCTTGCCGCGCACATCGGCGTAATGGGTGTGGCCCGCACGCAGGCTGTCGATGGCCGCGTCAACGATCGGCGCGGGCGTGTCGAAGTCCGGGTCACCTACCGAGAGCAGCAGGATGTCCTTGCCCTCGGCCTGCAACGCCAGGGCGCGGTAGTGGATGTCCCAGGCCGCAGCCCCGTCGCCGGCGATGCGTTGGGTGAGCGTGGCGTAGCGCATGGCAATCTCCCTTCAATGGCGGTTTCAGTCGACGAGGATCTTCGGGTTGGAACTGCCCCACACGGTGTACAGGTCGGCGAGCAACGCGCCATTGATGTCTTCCATTTCGGCCTGGGTGATTTCGCCCCCGGCCTGCTTGCCGAACAGCACCACTTCGTTGCCCCCCTTCACATCCGGGAAGTCGGTAACGTCCACCATCAGCGTGTTCATCGACACCTTGCCCACGACCGGCACACGGTGGCCGTTGATCAGCACATGGCCCTTGTTGGTAAACGCCCGGCGGTAACCGTCGGAATAGCCGACAGTGATATTGGCCAGCCGAGCGTCACGGGCCAAAGTAAAGGTGCGGTCGTAACCGACGGTATTGCCGGCCGGGTAGCTGTGCACGGCAGCCACACGCGACTTGAACTGCATGGCCCGCTGGTACTCGGTGTGGCTCGGCACGGTGTCACCGAACAGCGCGCCACCGGTGCGCACCATGTCCAGGCGCGCTTCCGGCACCTCCAGCGTAGCGAATGAGTTGGCGGCGTGCAGGGTGAGCTTGCTGCGGTCCAGCTTGGCGTGCTTGATCAGCCAGTCGGTCTGCTCGTTGAACGCTGCCAGGCCCTTGCGCACATCATCTTTGTCTTCCACGGCAAAGTGGGTCATCAGCGCGACCAACTTGAGGTGCTTCTGGTCGGTAACCTGCAACGCTTCGCCACGGCCGGACCAAGTGGTCATCTCTACCCCGTTGCGGCTCATGCCGCTGGAATTGAGCGCCAGGTGGATGCGCAACGGCTTGCCATGGCGCTCGGCGATGGCGTCGAGTTGGCGGGCGAATTCGGCACTGCCCACCAGTTCTTCCATGTCGTACTGCAAGGCGTCTTCCACTTCGCTGAGGCTGGCCAGGCGTACCCGCACCAGTTGCCCGGTGAAGCCACTGGCGCGGACCACGCGGGCCTCCTCGTTGCTGGCCACCGCCACGCAGGGCACGCCCTGGGCAATGATCGACGGCATCACCAGGCCGACACCGTGGCCATAGGCATCCGCCTTGAGCACGGCACACAGCTTGGACTTGCCGGCCAGTTCGGCCTGCAAGGTGCGGATGTTGTGTTGCAGGGCGCTGGCGCTGATTTCGACCCAGGCGTTGCTGTTTTGCACGGTCAAGGCGGTGGTGCCGTTGTCCATCGACAGCGGCGGCGCGGCGTACAGCGGAGCCTGGCCAGTGATCAGCAGGGCCAGGGAGGCGGCCAGAAGGGTACGGCGAAATGGCATGGTGGTTTCTCTTGTTATGGGTGGTGTGCGCGGTTTAGCGCACACAGGTGTGTTTGAGTTCGATAAAGGTCACGCCGGGTGTGGCGAAGCCAATGGCCAGGTCGGCCTGCAGCGCGTCCAGGTCTCGCGGCTGGCGCACCGCGCAACCAAAGGCGCGGGCCAGGCCGACGAAGTCCGGGTTGCGCGGCAGTACACCGACCGGTTCGATGTCCAGGCCGAGCATGTCGTCACGGATCTGACCGAGGGCGTCATTGTTCCACAGCAGTACGACCAGCGGGCGGTCCAGTTCTTCGACCGCAGTGGCCAGTTCCTGGGCGGTGTAAAGAAAACCGCCGTCGCCCACCAGCACCAGGCCCGGGCGGTGATCGGTGGCGAGCATGCCGCCGATGCCGGCCGGCAGGCCGTAGCCGAGGGTGCCGTAGCCGGTGGGGTGCAGCCAGCTGCGTGGCGCCCGGCTGGCGAAGGCGTAGTTGCCGGTGTAGGCCAGCTGGGTCATGTCGCTGCTGATGAAAGCGTTGTCGGGCAGCACCGCGGCAATGCGGTCCAGAATGGCCTGGTGCGTGGCCTGCAGTGGCGCATGCCCGTTGCGGATGGCCTGGCGCAGGCTGGCCACAGCCTCGTGGGCCTGAGCCGGTTCGCGGGCGAGCTCCGGCAGGTGGTCGAGCAAGCCGCACAGGGTTTGCCGGGCATCGCCGTGCAGGGCCATGGCACAGGGGTAGAAGTCGTTGAACTTGCGCGGGTCGATGTCCACGCGCAGCAGTTCACCCGTGATCGGCAGGCGCTCGCGCCAGAAGTCGGTGTCGGCCATTTCGGTGCCCACGGCCAGCACCACATCGGCCTCGCTGATGAGTTGCCAACCGGGCTCCACGCACAGGCTAGAGCCGGCATTGAGTGGAGCGTCCGGTGGCAGCAGGCCCTTGCCGGCCACGCTGGTGAACACCGGTGCCGCCAGGCGAGTGCTCAGTTGCGCCAGTGGCTCGGCAGCGTGCAGCGCCCCCCCGCCGGCAATGATCATCGGCCGCTTGGCCGCCGCCAGCTTCAGGGCCGCCCGGTCGAGGGTTTCCCGGCACGGCTGGCCACGGCCGGGCCGACGCACCACCTCATTGCTCCAGTCGCGGCTTACCGGCGCGGCCAGCACGTCCAGCGGCACCGAAATGTGCACCGGGCGCGGCCGTTCGCTGTCGAACACTGCCCAGGCGCGGGCGATCAGCTCGGGCAGGTCTTCGCCGCGCAGGGCCACAGCAGAAAACGCGGTGATCGGCGCTGTCATGGCGCGCTGGTCCTGGGTTTCGTGCAGGCAACCCCAGCCCTTGCCCAGGCTGGCGGTGTGGTTGACGCTGGAAATCACCAGCATCGGGATAGAGTCGGCATAGGCCTGGCCAATGGCGGTGGCGGCGTTGGTCACGCCCGGGCCGGTGATGACAAAGCACACCCCAGGCTTGCCACTGACCCGCGCGTAGCCGTCGGCCATGAAACCGGCGCCCTGCTCATGCCGGGTCAGCACATGGCGGATGCCACTGCCCGGCAGGCCACGGTAAAGCTCCAGGGTATGCACGCCGGGGATGCCGAACACGGTTTCCACGCCGTAATTGGCCAACAGCCGTACCAGCGCCTGGCCGGCAGTCATGCTGTGGTTATTCATGTCGTTCTCCTTGCGCCTGGCCGAGGCGGATCAACGCGTCGACCGCAGTGGTGCCACGGGCCCCCACCATCAATGGGTTCACATCCAGTTCCAGCAGGTGCCCGGCGTTTTCGCAGGCGTAGTCGGCCACCGCGCGGATGGCTGCAACCAGCGCGTCGAGGTCGGCGGCCGGGCGACCACGGAAGCCTTGCAGCAGGCTGGCGCTGCGCAGGCTCAGCAGTGCGGCACGGATGGCGCTGTCGGTGGTGGGCAGCAACAGGCTGACGCTGTCTTTGAGCAGTTCGACCAACACGCCTCCGGCCCCCATCACCAGCGCCAGGGCGAAGTCGTGTTCACGCTTGATGCCGACGATCAGCTCGGCCAGCGGCGGCTCGGCCATGGGTTCGAGCAGTACCTGGTCGAATGCTACGTGCGGGGCGTAGGCGGCGATGCGCTGGCGCATCTGCACCAGTGCGGCTTCCAGGGCAGCAGCATCGCGCAGATTCAGCGCCACCGCACCGGCCTCAGTCTTGTGTGGCAACTGCGCGCTGACGGCCTTCAGCACCAGCGGGTAACCCACACGTGCGGCGTCTGCCACGGCGCGTTCGGGCGTGCTCAGTACACCCGCTGGCACCGGCAAGCCAAAGGCGCGCAGCGCTTGCTTGGATTGCCATTCATCCAGCAACCGGTTTTCGCCCGTGAGCGCCTGCGGGCACAACGGTACGCGTGCGGCCTCGCCCTGCTCCAGCAGCCGCTGGCGGTTGCGTTGGTAACCGACGATGCAGCCCCACGCAGCCAGGCCGTCTTCCACGCCCTGCAAGGCAGCGATGCCGCGCGCATGCAGGCGCTCACGCGCGCTGGCGGGCAGCAGCTCGGGGAAGGCCGAGGTAACGAAGCCGATCTTGCCATGGCGCTCCAGCGCATCGCAGTAAAGCCTTAGCAGCAGGTCGCATTCCTTGCGCTCGCCGGTAAAGGCCGCCGGGTAATCCAGCACCAGCATGGCAGCACCGGCCGGCCCGCTCAGGGTGCTATCGAGCATGCACTGCAGGGCCGCTTCATCGCCCCAGATGGCCGTGGTGAAATCCAGCGGGTTGACCAGGTTGGCATAGGCTGGCAGCACGCAGGTCAGTGCCGTCACCTGCTCTGGTTCAAGCGTTGGAAGGTTCAACCGGTTTCGCTCGGCATAGTCGGCAATCAGCCCGGCATCACCGCCTGAGCAAGCCAGTGCGATCAGCTCGCCGTCTGCCGGCAAGTGCCCGCAAGCGGCGGCCTTGAGGGTTTCGACAAAGCTGACCGGGCCACTGACACGGATCACCCCCAAGCGCTGGAACAGGCTGTCGTACAAGGCATCGGAGCCGGACAACGAGCTGGTGTGGCTGAGCGCCAGTTCAGCACCGATTTGCGACACGCCCGTTTTCAAGGCAATGATCGGCGTGCCCTGTTGCAGCGCTTTGTGAGCGGCGCGCGCGAAGCCCTGCACGTTTTTCAGGCCTTCCAGATGCAGGCCGATCGCCGTTACCCGTGGGTCGTCAAGCAGCACGTCCATCAACTCGGCCACACCCAGTTGCGCCTGGTTACCGACCGAGGCCATGTAGGCCACCGGTAGCGAGCGGTCGCTCATGGACAGGTTGTAGGCGAAGTTACCGCTTTGGGTGAGAATCGCCACGCCCTTCTCCACCTGTTTACCGCCATGGGCCACCGGCCACAGGGCGGCCCCGTGCAGGTAGTCGAGCAGGCCGTAGCAGTTGGGGCCGAGCAAGGCCATGTCGCCAGCAGCGTCAAGCAGGCACTGCTGCAACTGGCGGCCCTCCTCGCCACACTCGGCAAAGCCCGAAGCATAGCAGATGGCGCCGCCGGCCCCGCGTGCAGCCAACTCGGCCACACACTGCAACGTCCGCTCGCGGTTGGTGGCGATGAACACCGCGTCCGGGGCATAGGGCAAGTCGGCCACCCGCGCTACGCAAGGGATGCCCTCCAGGCTTTCGTGCTGCGGGTTGACCAGCCACAGCTCGCCACCAAAGCCCCCTTCCGCGCAGCGCTTGAGCGCCCGCGCCATGCTGCGCCCACCAACGAAGGCCAGGTGCCGGGGCGCCAGCAGGCGCTTGAGGTTGTCACGAATCGATTGCGACATGTGCGTTCTCCAGGCCGGTCAGCGCAGCAGCGGGCGCAGCAGTTCACGGGCGATGATGTGCCGCTGGATTTCCGAGGTGCCCTCCCAGATGCGCTCGATGCGCGCATTGCGCCAGATGCGCTCGACCGGCCCTTCATCCATCAGGCCCATGCCGCCGAAGATCTGCACGGCTTCGTCGGCCACCTTGCCCAGCACTTCACTGGCGAACAATTTGGCCATGCCAGCCTCGCCATCGGTCATGCTGCCCTGGTCCATCTTCCAGGCAGTGTGCAGGGTGAGCATTTCGGCAGCGCGGATCTGCGTGGCCATGTCGGCCAGCTTGAACGACACACCTTGATAGCTGCCAATGGCCTGGCCGAACTGCTTGCGGTCGGCGGCCCATTGCAGCGACAGGTCGAGGGCGCGCTGGGCCTGGCCTACGCAGTTGGCGGCAACCATCACCCGGCCGGCGGTGAGCCAGGCGTTGGCTACTTCCCAGCCTTTGTCGACTTCACCCAGCACCTTGCTGGCCGGTACCCGGCAATCGTCGAAGAACAGCTCATAAGTGTGATAGCCGCGGTTGCTCACGCACTTGGGGCCACGGCGGATGGTCATGCCCGGCGTACCACGGTCGACCAGGAAGGCCGTGACCGCGTTGCGCTTGCGCCCGTTGTGCTCGTAGGTGTCAGTGACGGCAAAGACAATGGCGAAGTCGGCATGGCCCGCGTGGCTGATGAAGTGCTTGCTGCCATTGATGACAAAGTCATCGCCCTGGCGCACGGCGCGGGTCTTGATGGCGTTGGCATCAGAGCCGGCCCCCGGCTCGGTGAGGGCGAAGCAATCGGTTTTCTCGCCCTGTACGCAGGGCAGCAGGTAGTCGTTGATCTGCTCGTCCTTGCAGGCCATGAGGATTTTCGACGGCCGGGCAACGAACACATGCAGCGCCCAGGACACCTTGGACAACTCGCGTTCGATCAGCGCCTGGGACAGGTAGTCCAGGCCGCCGCCGCCCACCTCCTCCGGCATGTTGAACGCGTAGAACCCGGCGCCGATGGCCTTGCCACGGATGTGCGCGGCCAGTTCCGGAGACACGGCATCGGCTCGGTCCACCGCTTCCTCATGGGGCAGCAGCTCTTTGGCAACAAAGCTGCGTACCGCTTCCACCAACATTTCTTGTTCTTGGGTCAGTTGGAAATTCATCTGCGAAGGTCCTGGTCAGGGTCGGTATCAGGTTACTGGCCGGTGAAACGGGGGGCGCGACGTTCAACCGAAGCTTGCAGCGCCTCGGCGCCGTCCTGGCTACGGCCACACAGCAGGCCGGCGTGGCGCTCGGCTTCCAGCTGTTCGGCCAGGGTGCGCCGGGCGCCATCGCGTATAAGCCGCTTGGTTTGCGCGTAGGCGAATGTCGGGCCGTTGGCCAGGCGCCCGGCCAGTTCGGCGGCTACGGCGGGCAGTTGTTCGTCAGGGCACACTTCGCTGACCAGCCCGGCTGCCAGGGCGCGTTCGGCGCCCCACAGTTCATCGAGGAACAACAGGCGCTTGGCCTGTCCGCTGCCGATCAGCCGAGGCAGGTGCCAGCTGGCGCCGGCATCGGGGCTGTAGCCCATGCTGGTGTAACCGGCCTTGAAACGCGCCGAGGCGGCGGCGATACGCAGGTCGCAGCACAGGCTGAGGTCCATGCCCCCGCCCACGGCGGTGCCGTTGATGGCAGCGAGGGTGGGTTTGTCGAGGCTGTGCAAGCGCAACATCAGGGCGTGGGCGGTTTCGGTCCAGCCATAGGTTTCCAGGGTACCTGCAGCCTCGGCGGCGGCCCACTCGGCCAGGTCGGCACCGGCGCAGAAGCTGCGGCCGCTGCCAGTCAATACCACCACGCGTACGGCCGGGTCGCCGTTGTGGCTGTCGAGCAAGGCGTGCAGCTGCTTGAGGGTGGGGATATCCAGCGCGTTGCGCTGCTCTGGGCGGTTGAGGGTGATCCAGGCAACGCCGGTTTCGACCTTGCTCAACAGAGACGACGACGGGGTGGTCATGTAGGCCTCGGTATTGTTGTGTCTATTTGAGGGGCTGACGAGGGAGATACTAAACGAGTGTTCAACAAGGCGGGATGGGCTGTTACAACTTCGCACAACTTGGTCTTCGACGTTACACACCCCCTGCTATTGCAGGGGGTGTGCGGCATGGGCTGTCGGTTCAGACGCCGGGCGCGCTGGGTGCCAGGGCCCCTTGCCGACGACGATTTACAAAGAAATACGCCGCATAGCACAGGGCAATGAAGCCAAAGCCCCAGTACAGCGACGGCCGCTGGGTTTCATCCAGCGCCAGGAACACGAACAGCGAACTGCACAAGGTGATGCACAGCAGCGGCACCAGCGGGTACAGCGGCGCCCTGTACTTCAAGCCTTGCAGTTGCCCACCTTCACGCAGGTAGGCTCTGCGGAAGCGGTATTGCGCCAGGGCAATGACGATCCAGGTCACGGTGCCGGACATGCCGCTCACCGCCATCAGCACCATGAACAGGGTGTCGGCGGCAATGAAGCTGGTCATCAACGAGATCAACGCAAAGCACAGGGTGATGCTCAGCGCCCGCAGCGGTACACCACGCTTGCTCAGCGGCGAGAGACTTTTCGGCGCCATGCCGCTTTTGGACATGGCCCACAGAATGCGTGTGGACGCATACAGCCCGGAGTTGCCCACCGACAGGATGGCGGTAAGGATGACGAAGTTCATCAGGTCGGCGGCGTAAGGGATGCCGACCATGTCGAACACCTGCACGAACGGGCTTTCCATCAAGCCAGCCTGCTCGTACGGCACGATGGCCGACAGCACGGCAATCGCCAGCACATAGAAGATCAGCACACGGAACACCACGTTGCGCACGGCCCGCGGGATGCTCTTTTCCGGGTGCTCGGTCTCACCGGCGGCCACGCCCATGATTTCACACCCCTGGAAGGCATAGACCACGGTCATCATCACGGCGAAGACCGCCGACAGGCCGTGTGGGAACAGCGACTCGCCCACCAGGTTGTCCAGCATCGGTGCCGGTGCCCCGCTGCTCAGCGGGATGGCGCCGAAAATCACCAACAGGCCAATGACAATGAAACCGAGGATGGTCGCCACCTTGATGCCCGAGAACCAGTACTCCGCCTCGCCAAAAGCGCGGGTGGCCAAGGCGTTGAGGCCGAACAGCACGACCACGAACAGCGCCGACCAGTACCAGATCGGAACCTCGGGGAACCAACGGGTCATCAGCATGCCGGCGGCGGTGAACTCCAGGCCCACAGTAGTGGCCCAGCTCATCCAGTACACCCAGCCGATCATGAAGCCGGTGGCGGGGCCAATGAACTTGGTGGCGTGGGCCTGAAACGAGCCGGACACCGGCATCTGCACCGACAGCTCGCCCAGGCAGACCATCACCAGATACATCAGCAAGCCTGCCACCAGGTAGGCCAGGATGGCGCCCACCGGGCCGCCCTGGTTGATGGTCACGCCCGAGCCCATGAACAGGCCGGTGCCGATCACCCCGCCCAGCGACAACATGAAGATGTGACGGCTTTTCAGTGCGCGGGTGAGCTGGATCTTCTCGTGGGTGTCAGTCATGGTGCACCTCGCCATTGCGGCCGGTGCGCGGGGTGGTGTGAAGGAAGGGCTGAGCACTAGCGCATGTCATTGTTCTTGTCTCCAGTAAGCCTCATGGACCGCGTACAGCACGGTTGCCATGGATTATTGGAAACAGATGTAAGACGCCGTTGTACGAACGGATCGAAGATGTAAAAAGTCGTAAGTTTTTTGTACGTCAGCCCTGGATCAGCTGTTCGAGGGTGGCGCGGGCCTGGCCGAGCTGGCTTGCCAATGGCTCACCAAGCGCCTTCAACGCCTGTTCGTCGTGCTGCCGGGCCGCCTCTTCAATGCAGCGCAATAGCGCGGCCAGGCCAGAAAAGCCCAGGGAGTCGCAACTGCTGGCCAAACGATGGGCCAGGTGCAGCACTTCGGTAACGTCCTGGGCCAGCAGCGCCTCGGCCAGTGCCGTGGCGTGCTGTTCCAGTGACTGGCGCAGCACCTTCAGCAAGCCCTGCAGTTTCTGCTCACCCAGCAGCGAACGGTGGGTGTCCAGCAGCGACCAGTCCATGTCTGCGTCAGTGCCAATCACTTCGCTGGGCGCCACTTCGGCCAACGCCTTGCGCAGGGTCTCCAACCGCAACGGTTTGGCCAGTACCCCCTGCATGCCGGCCGCCAGATAACCCGATACCTGCCCCGGTTGCACACCGGCCGTCAGCGCCAGAATCCGGCTGGCGCGGTTCGGTCCGGGCGAGGCACGCAGCCTCTGACACAGTTCCACTCCACTCATGCCCGGCAAGTGTACGTCCAGCAGGATCAGGTCGAAGCGCTGTTGCGCGCAAACCTGCAGGGCCTGCCCGGCGTCTTCGGCAAAGCTCACCCGATGGCCATCGCGCAGTAGCAACCCTTTCGCCACCTCGCGGTTCAATGCCACGTCTTCGACCACCAGAATATCCAGGCTGGGCATCGGCGGCATGGCGGGTGACCGGCCCGGCACGGGTTGCCCACGGGCCATTTCGAGCTCGAACCAGAAGCAACTGCCCTGCCCCGGCACGCTGTCCAGGCCGATGCTGCCGCCCAGTTTTTCCACCAGGTGCTTGCAGATCGCCAGGCCCAGGCCGGTGCCACCATAGCGACGGGCCACGGCCTCGCTGGCCTGGACGAAGCGGTCGAAGATTCTCGCCTGCACGGCGGGCTCGATGCCGATGCCATTGTCACTGACCGACAGCCGCAAGCGCTGCGCGTGCTCGCTACTGGCAAGCACCCTCACCCCAAGCTGCACCTGGCCGTGCTCGGTGAACTTGATGGCATTGGCCAGCAGGTTGCTGAGCACCTGACGCAGGTACTGCTCGGCACCGTGCTGGTACCCGGCCAACGCCTCATCGATATGCAGGTGCAACGTGTCGCCGTTGTCCTTGGCCATGGGCTCAAGCAGCGTCAACACTTCCTGGCACAGTTGGCGCAAGGAAAAACCCACCAGCTCGGCCCGGCTCTCGCCTTCTTCGAGCCGGGCGAAATACAGCACTTCGTTGAGAATCGCCAGCAGCCCCTCGCCGGCCTTGTACAAGGCCTCGACGCGCTGACGGTCAGGCAACTCCAGCCGCGCGCCGCGCAACAATTCAGCCATGCCCAGAATGCCGTTAAGCGGCGTACGCAGCTCATGGCTCATGGTCGCCAGAAAGCGCGACTTGGCCAGGTTGGCAGCCTCGGCCTCGTCCTTGGCCCGAGCCAGGCTGGCCGTACGCCGCTCGACCATGGCCTGCAGTTCGTCGCGCTTGTCCTGCAGTTCAAGCCGATCACGCTCGCGGCGCTCGATATCGCTGAGGATGGCGCGGCGCATATCGTCCAAGGCATTGGCCACCGTGTCGATTTCATCCGGGCGCGATGAAGGACGGCGGCCCAGGCGCAGCGGCTCTTGCCACTGGCCGGCGCCAATACGGCGAGCGAACTCGGCCATCACTTGCAGGTGGCGAGTGACCAGTCGGTAGAAAAGCCCCGACAGCGCCACCGCCAACCCGCACAAAAACACACCCATCCACAGCAGGCTGGTCAAGCCGGTGGCATACAGCCGCTGATGCACTGCCCCCAAGTCAATGGTCACTTCCAGCTCACCCAGGTGCCTGGCAGGCCCCGAAGGGGGCTGAAAGTCGAGCGGGAAGCGCTCGACACGCAGCGGCCCTTTGGGCTCGGCCGCCCCTCTCTGCAGTTGGAAGTCGTCGCTGACCAGGCGCACCCGGGCCACATCGGAAAAGTCCACCAGGCCGCGCAGCTGGGTGTCCAGTTGCGCTTCGTCCAGGTCCCACAAGCTGCGCTCCAGGCTGGCCAGGTAGCCGGCACGGATCAGCGCCATGCGTGCGTCAATGTCGCGCATCTCGCGGCGGTACTCGAAGTACAGCTGCACCCCGCTGGCCAGCACGGTAAAGCAAAGGCTGAACAACAGGATGAACAGCAACAGGCGGCGCAGCAGGCCGTCAGCGCGCAGCGGGATCATCGGGCATCCGCCGGCAGGTTGACCATGTCCCTGTAGGTGACTTCGCTCTGCTCCAGCCAGCGCGCGATCTCTCCGGCCTGGTTCATACGCTGCAACTGCGCGTCGATTTCGTCCATGTGCCGGCTCAGGGGTGATCGCCGCGATACCGCAACGCGCAGGTAGTCCACGCTCAGGGCGCTGGGCAATACGCGGATATCCTGCGCCCCGGGCAGGTGCTCGATGAACAGTTGGCCGGTGCGCCGCTCCTGGATCACATAATCGATGCGCCCACGGATCAGCTTGCCGAAGTTCTGCTGGCTGGAAGACACCCGCTCGATGTTCTGGTGGCGGGCCACGAAGCGATCGAATTCGGCGCCGTAGCTTTCACCGTACAGCAGGCCGCCACGGTAGCCCGCAAGGTCCTCCACGCGCTGGAACCGAACCGGCCGAAGGCGGTTGTAGAACACCGCCACCTCTTCGCGTACCACCGGCTCGGTGGAAAAACGCATGCGCTGGTCACGCTGGTCGCTGTTGTAGGCCAGTACCACGTCCACCCGCCCGGCGGCGGCGTCCATCAGGCAGCGCTTCCAGTTGCCCAGCACCACCGTCTGCACGTCGTAGCCCATGCGGGTGAACAGCTCGCGCACCACGGTCGGCGCCAGGCCGCGCACCTGGTGGCCATCGCTCCAGGAGATCGGCGGGTACACCGGGTAGTCACAATAGCGCACCGTCTCGGCCGCACCAGCGTGCGCGGCGAGCATCACCAGCGCCACCCCCAGGGCGCGGGGGGTCATGCGGCCACGCTGGCGGTGAACAGGTAGCCGGTACCGTGGATGGTGATGATCAGTTGCGGCTCGGCCGGGTCGTCGTGCAGCTTGCGCCGCAAGCGGCCGACCAGCACGTCGATGGAGCGGTCGTTGGGCACCCACTCACGGTTGCGAATCTGGTCCATCAACTGGTCACGGCTGAGGGTATGGCCGCTGTTGCGTAGAAACACGCTGAGCAACTGGAATTCACCGTGGGTGAGCAGGGTTTGCCCCCCGCGCGCGTCAATCAGGCGGCGACGGTCGGTGTCCAGCGCCCAGTCGGCAAACTGCTTCAGCGACTGCGCACAGGCCGGCACGGGATGCACTTCGCGAGCATGGCGCACGCGGCGGATCAGGTTTTTGGCGCGCGACACCAGCTCACGGGGGTTGAGCGGTTTGATGACGTAGTCATCGGCACCGCATTCCAGGCCGACGATGCGGTCGATGTCGTCGTTGCGCCCTGTGATGAGGATGATGCCCACCTCCGAGCGCACCCGCAGCTCGCGGGTCAGGGTGAGGCCGTCCTTGCCGGGCAGGCGGATATCCAGCAGCACCAGGTCGACATCCTGGCTGCCGAGCAGGGCTTCGGCTTTTTCTGCCGTATCAGCGCAGTGTACGTCGTAGCCTTCCTGGGAAAGATAGGCCTGCAGCAAGTCACGAATAAGCGGATCGTCATCGACGATCAATACCCGAGGCGTCATGCGTGTCGTCTCTTTTTATTGGTGTTGTTCTACACACTCGCGCCAGCAGCGTACTCGTTACTGAACAGGCGATCAACAGCCCTCGGGCAGGCTGAAACGGCGCCGACCACCGGCTTGCAGGCCATCGACCCAGGCTTCGCAGATAATCACGCCCTGCTCGGGCGTGAAGGTGCCGGGGTTGAGCCCCGACTCCAGCCACAGGCCGTCCAGCAAGGCGCTGAGGCTGATGGCGGCGAGGTCGGCATCGAAGCCCTGCCAGCCCTCGTCTCTGGCGAGCGAGGCCAGCAGCTGGCTCAGCTCCTTGCGGTACTCGCCATAGGAATGGTCGTGCACCTGGTTGATTGCATCAGCTGTCTTGACCGCGCCCCAGAACGCCAGCCAGGCGTCAAGCAGTTGCGGGTCGAGCAACTCTGCGCAGAACGAAGCGCGGAAAAACGCCGACAACCGCTCGCGGGCATTGGGCGCGGCCTGGGCCATGGCTTCACGCAACAGGCCCATCACCCGCCCGGTAACCGCCAGGTAGGCCTCGGCCACCAGTTCGTCCTTGCCGGCGTAGTGGTGGCTGATCAGCCCTACCGAAACCCCGGCCTCGGCCGAGATCTTGCGGATCGAAGCCCCCTGGAAGCCATGGCGCTTGAGGCACACCAAGGTCGCCTCGACCAGGTTGGCTTTGCGCAATTCCGGCAGCATGCGGTGGTAGCGGGCTTCCTGGTTCATGGGCGGCTCTCGGTTCGGGGGGCTGGACTGAACGACTGTACAACAAGCCGGCGTGCGTGATAAACCCTTGGCTCTCCTGCCTACAACAACAAAAGCGGCTGCCATGAACGACCTGATCATACGCGACCTGGACCAGGGCCTGCTGACCCTGGCCTTCAACCGCCCCGACAAGCTCAACGCACTGAATACAGCCATGTACCAGCAGCTGGGCGACCTGTTGTTGGCGGCCAGTGAAGACCCGAACGTAGAGGCAATCATCATCACCGGTGGGCCGCAGTGCTTCACTGCGGGCAACGACCTGCGCGATTTTCTCGACAACCCGCCCGGTGATCTGAACAGCCCGGTATTTCGCCTGATGCGGGTGGTGATGGGCCTGGACAAGCCGCTGATCGCGGCAGTCAGTGGCGCGGCCATCGGCATTGGTGCCACCTTGCTGTTGCATTGCGACCAGGTACTTGTCAGCCGTTCGACCAAGCTGCGCATGCCGTTCGCGCCACTGGGGGTGTGCCCGGAGTTTGGCTCCAGCCTGCTGCTGCCTCGCTTGCTTGGCCAGGCCCGTGCAGCCCGCTTGCTGCTGGGCAATGAAGGGATCAATGGCGAACAGATGGTGGCTTGGGGGCTGGCCAACGAGCTGCATGAGGATGGCGAACAATGCCTGGCCGCAGCCCGCACGCTGGCGCGGCAGCTGCAGGGCTACCCGCAGGCGGCGCTGCGCATCAGCAAGCGGCTGCTCAAGGACAGCCAGCGCGCCGAGCTGGAGGCGACGGTGGCGCGGGAGAGCCGGTTGTTTATCGACTGTTTGCGTACCGAGGAAGCCCGGACCGTGTTAAGGGGCCTGATCAAGGATTGAATGGGCTGAGGCTAGTATCCGGTCATCTCCAGATACCCACGCCCACCCGCACTTCCCGTCAACCGCACCGGCCCTTCCCAATACCCAAACCGCGTATCCATCCACGCCTGCGGTTCCACTGCATCCACGTGTATATCTACCCCGTGCGCGGGTACCCGCACCCGCCAGCGCGTTGGCACCTGCTTGTCATTTTTCTGAGTCACCGAAGCAAGCGCCTGCATCTGGATCTGCTCCCCATGAAGCGCCACGACGTCACCCTGCGGCCCCACCCAGGTCCCGGCGCGATACACCTCACCCTGCGCCTCGCGCACCTGGAACAGCATCAGCTTGGCACCACTGTCCAGATGCAGGGAAAACCAGTCCCACCCAGTCTGCCCGGCAGCCAGCGGCTGGCTGCTCCATTCCCGGTCCAGCCAGGCTTGGCCAGTGACAGCCATGCACAAGCCGTCACGCTCCACCTCCCCCTGCACGCGGTAAAACGGCTGGCTGTAATAATAGGAAGCCTGTCCCTTGCCGGATTTTTCGCTGTAACCCTGATCGCCGTGCAGCACCAAGGGCCGGTCACTGCGCAGGAGCAAGTCATAGTGAAAACCTTCGCCACCTGCGACCATTCGCAGGCTTTCGATACCTCCCCTGCCCTGCAACGCCCAGTCATTGATCCACGCCCGAAACGGCTGGGCCTGCACGCCGGCCTGGCCGATACCACCGCGCGCCAGGGTTTCGCCAGACCGATGCCCACCCGGGCCGGTCAAAGCCGCGTGCCCCATCCACAGGTTCGGGCTGTTCCAGTCAGCGGTTTCCGGGCCGGGGCGCAGTGCCGAGCGGAACAGCGTCCACTGCGCGCCCCAGTCGCGCCCCTGGGCGTCCTTGAGGTTGGCGGTGACATACCACCACTCGATGCGAAATCCCTCATGAGGCCCGTGGTCACGAGGGAACGCCAAGTGATGCCCGCGGGTTACCTGGCTGAACCCGACTGCCTGCTGCCCAAGCCCGGCATAGCCTTGTGGCGCCGGTTGATCACAAGCGCACAGCAGGCCGCACAGCAACAACCACGCACTACGCTTCATCGGCAAACGGCCTCAACAGTTCGCGGGGCTGGCGGCGCGCCAGTTGCCACAGCGGCCAGGCGCTGGCCAGCAGGCTGGTCAACAGGCCCAGCACAGCCAGTTGCAGCAGTTGCGCAGGAAACACGTAGAGCGGCAAACGCCAGCCAAACGCCTGCACATTGACGACCGCCACCAGGCACCATGCCAGTAACACCCCCAGCGGAATGGCCAGCAATACCGTGAAACTGCTTAGCATCAGCGTTTGCCCCAGGCTCAGCCACACCAGTTGTCTGCGTTGCACGCCCAGCGCCCACAGTGGTGCCGACTGGCCGAGCCGGGTTTGGCCCAACGTCAGCAGGTTGATGAACAACGCCACCCCGGCCACACCCAGGGTGAGGCTGTTGAGTGCGGCGGTGGCGGCGAAGGTGCGGTTGAACACCTCGGTAGACCAGCTTTTCAGGCGTACCTGCTCCACCACGCGGCTGTCGTCCAGGGCGAAGTGCTGTTGCAACGCGGCCTTGGTGACGGGCACTTGGTCGGTGTGCAGGTCAACACTCAACCCCGTCAGCGTCGCCTGTGGCCAATGCGAACGCAACCAGCCGGCATTCACCAGCACATGGCCTTTGGGGTTGCCGTAGTCGGCATAGACCCCGACCACCGTCATGGCCTGCGAAGACAGCGCAAGGCGGTCACCCAAGTGCAGCTTCAAGCGCCTGGCCAATTGTTCACTGAGCATCACGGCCTGCCCACTGGACAGTTGCTCCCAGGCGCGCGGCTGCTGCTCAAGCAACGGCCAACGTTTGAGGTAGAGGGGGTGATCGACAATACCCTGGACCTGCACTGGCCACCCCTGCAACCGGGTTTCAACACGCCAGCCAGGCAGCACTGCGATGACCGCAGATTGCTGGCCAAGCCATTCGGCAATTTGCAACCCTTGTTCGGTATCCCTGGGGGTGACATACAGGTCGGCAGACAGACGCATGTCCAGCCAGCCAACGAACGTCTTGCGAAAGCCTTCGGTCATGCTGCCCACGCCGACACTGGCCGCCAGCGCCAGCAACAACGCCATGAGCGCCAGGCTCAGGGCCGGCATTTGCTGGCGGCTGTCGGCCACGAACCATTGCGCCAAGGGCCGCCGACAAAACCGCGTCAACCCGCCAAGCCCGTGGTCGAGCAAGGCGGGCAACAGGAGTGCCGACGCCAGCAACAACCCCGCCAGCATGGCAAACGCGCAAGCCAGGCTGTTACCCAACACGCCAAACCCCAAGGCCAGCAGCAACAGCAAGCCTGCTGCGCAAGCCTGGCGCCTTGACCACAACCCCTGTGCCAGCCGCCAGGCCTGAGGCTGCGCCAGCGCCAGCAATGGCAGCCGGGCTGCACGCAACACGCTACCCAGCCCTGCCAGCAATGCCCCCAGCACACTCACCAGTACACCCGCCAGCCACCACCCTGCGGGCAGGCTCAGCGTGCCGGCCACCTGGGCGCCATACAGGCCGCGCAAACTGGCAGCCACATCAGGCAACAACCACGCGGCCAGTACATACCCACTGGCCACACCTGCCAGCCCGCCCAGCAGTGCGAACAGGCCCAGCTCCAACACCAATGCACCCAGCAGCGTGTTCAAGCTGACCCCACAGGCGCGCAGGTTACGTATCAGGCCTCGCCGCTGCTCCAGCGCCAGCCCGATGGCGGCGTGGGCGATGAACAGGCCAACAACGAACGCCAGCAGGCCAAGGGCGGTCAGGTTAAGGTGAAAACTGTCGGTCAGCCGCTGCAATCCGTCGTCGTCCTGCTGAGGTTGCAGTTCGAGCAGGGCCGCGATATCAGCAGGCAACGGCCCTGGCTTGCCGGCCACCAGCAACCGCGACAACTGCCCGGGTGCGTGCAGCAGGCGTTGGGCATGGCCGATGTCGACGACCATGATGCCGGGCGCCAGCGCAGGTTGCAGGACCACGGGGGGAAGCGGTTGCCCTTCGCTGTCGCGCATTGAACCTTCGCCCCATTGGCGCAACGTATCCGGCCCTACCCAGGCTTGCCCGGGTGTGCCGATAAATGCCTGCAGGTCGAATGCTTGGGGCTGCACGCCGGCAATGCTGCTGGTCGGCGGTAGGCTCAAAGGATCGATGCCGATCAGCCGCACACTGCGCACAGGCTCACCCGATAAGCGCAAACGCCCTTCCAGCACGGGTGTCACCTGCCACCCCTGCTTGCGCAACTGCACGTACAGCTTCTGATCGAAATGCTCACCCTTGCGCGGTACAAACTGCGCCTGCATCGGCCCGGCCAGCACGGCACTGGCCCGGGCATAGTCGCTGCGGGCCTGGCTGTTCAGTGCCTGTACGCCCGTCCACAAGGCCGTGGCCAGCCACAGCCCGGTGAAGATGCTGACAAACTGCACCCGATGGCGCCGCCAATGGCTGAGCAACGCCAACAGGGCCAGCGACAAGAGCCTCATCACCCGTGCTCTGGCTGAACGCGGCCGGCCTGCAGGTAGCAACGCTGCTGCAAGCGTGCCGCCAGCCGCGGGCTATGGGTCACCATCAGCACACCACTGCCGGCCTCGGCGACCAGTTGCAGCAGCAGGTTCAGCACCTCATCGCTGCTGGCTTCGTCAAGGCTGCCGGTAGGCTCGTCGGCCAGCAGCCACGTCGGCCGCCCGGCCAGCGCACGGCCAATGGCAACCCGCTGTTGCTGGCCGCCAGACAACTGTTCCGGATAGCGCGCGAGCAAACCTGCCAGGCCCAGGCGTTCTGCCAGGTAGGCCACCCATTGCGGGTCATGCCGGCCGGCGAGCCTTGCCTGGAATGCAAGGTTCGTCGCCACGTCCAGGCTGCTGATCAAATTGTATTGTTGGAACACCAGGCCAATGCCCTGCCGCCGCCACTGCGCCAACGATGACTCTGAACGGCTGTCGAGCGGCGTGCCATCAATCAGGATCCGACCACTGTCGGCGCGGTCCAGGCCGGCAACCAGGTGCAACAAGGTGCTCTTGCCGCTGCCCGATTCGCCCATCAATGCCAAGCTGCTGCCGCGCGCCAGGCGCAGGTTGACGCCCTGCAGCACAGGCAGCGGGCCTTGGGGGGTGCGGAATGATTTGTGGAGCTGTTCGATGGCGAGCATCGAGGGGCCTTGGTGGGTTGTGGGGTTTGTTTAGGAATAGCAGGTTCAGGCCGTTTCCCAGCCATTAAAACACCCTGCTCAATCCCGAGCCGTGATCAAAATTCCTATTAGTGGATCCATAAAATCCGATAATCGCCCAAAACCTTATAAATAACCGCGCAAACCATTGACCGCGCGTGAGGCGAATGGCTCTAATGGATCCATTAAATAAAAACAAAACCCGGAGAGCCTCCTTCATGTACCCCAAAAACACCTGGTACGTAGCCTGCACCCCCGACGAAATCGCCACCAAACCCTTGGGCCGGCAGATCTGCGGCGAGAAGATCGTGTTCTACCGCGCCCAGGAAAACCGCGTGGCCGCCGTCGAGGACTTCTGCCCGCACCGTGGTGCGCCGTTGTCGCTGGGTTACGTTGAAAACGGCAATCTGGTGTGTGGTTACCACGGCCTGGTGATGGGCTGCGATGGCAAGACCGTGTCGATGCCGGGCCAGCGGGTACGGGGCTTTCCCTGCAACAAAACCTTCGCCGCCGTCGAGCGCTACGGCTTCATCTGGGTCTGGCCCGGCGACCAGGCGTTGGCCGACCCGGCGCTGATCCCGCACCTGGAATGGGCCGTCAATGAAGAGTGGGCCTATGGCGGTGGGCTGTTCCATATCGGTTGCGACTACCGCCTGATGATCGACAACCTGATGGACCTCACCCACGAAACCTACGTGCACGCCTCCAGCATCGGCCAGAAGGAAATCGACGAGGCGCCGCCCGTCACCACCGTCACCGGCGACGAAGTGGTCACCGCCCGGCACATGGAAAACATCATGGCGCCGCCCTTCTGGCGCATGGCCCTGCGTGGCAACGGGCTGGCAGACGATGTGCCGGTGGACCGCTGGCAGATCTGCCGCTTCACCCCGCCCAGCCATGTGCTGATCGAAGTAGGCGTGGCGCACGCCGGCAAAGGGGGCTATCACGCGGATGCGCAGCACAAGGCGTCGAGCATCGTGGTGGACTTCATCACGCCAGAGAGCGACACCTCGATCTGGTACTTCTGGGGCATGGCGCGCAATTTTGCGGCGCAGGACCATGCGCTGACCGACAACATCCGGGAAGGCCAGGGCAAGATCTTCAGCGAAGACCTGGAGATGCTGGAGCGGCAGCAACAGAACCTGTTGGCCTACCCGGAACGCAACCTGCTGAAGCTGAACATCGATGCCGGTGGCGTGCAGTCGCGCAAGATCCTGGAGCGGCTGATTGCCAAAGAGCGCATGCCGCAACCACAACTGATTGCCACCAGCGCTACCCCTGCCTGAGGAGAAGCCAAGATGATCGATGCCGTAGTGGTTTCCCGCAACGATGAAGCGCAGGGCATTTGCAGCTTCGAGCTGGCAGCGGCGGATGGCAGCCTGCTGCCCGCGTTCAGCGCTGGCTCGCACATAGATGTGCATTTGCCCGATGGGCTGGTGCGCCAGTATTCCTTGTGCAACCACCCCGAAGAGCGCCACCGCTACCTGATCGGTGTGCTCAACGACCCGGCCTCGCGGGGTGGTTCACGCCGCCTGCACGAGCAGGTACAGGCCGGCGCACGCCTGCGCATCAGCGAACCCCGCAACCTGTTCCCGCTCGTGGAAGGGGCGCGGCGCAGTGTGCTGTTTGCGGGAGGCATCGGGATTACCCCGATCCTGTGCATGGCCGAGCAGCTGGCGCAAAGCGGTGGGGATTTCGAACTGCACTACTGCGCCCGCTCGAGTGAGCGTGCCGCCTTTGTCGAACGCATTCGTAAAGCGCCTTTCGCCGACCGCCTGTTCGTGCATTTTGATGAGCAGCCGGAAACGGCACTGGACATTGCCCGGGTGCTGGATAACCCGCAGCCGGATGTACACCTGTATGTGTGTGGGCCGGGTGGTTTCATGCAGCATGTGCTGGACAGCGCCAGGGGCCTGGGTTGGCAGGAGGCTTGCCTGCATCGGGAATATTTTGCCGCAGCGCCGGTGGATGCCAGCAACGACGGCAGTTTCTCGGTACAGGTCGGCAGCACCGGCCAGGTGTTCGAGGTACCCGCCAACCAGACAGTGGTGCAGGTGCTGGAGCAGCACGGCATCGAGATTGCGATGTCATGCGAACAGGGCATTTGCGGCACCTGCCTGACGCGCGTGCTGCAAGGCACGCCAGATCATCGCGACATGTTCCTCACCGAAGAAGAGCAGGCGCTGAACGATCAGTTCACGCCCTGCTGCTCGCGCTCGAAAACACCCCTGCTGGTGCTGGACATCTGAACCGGCCTACGACGAGGGCAGAATCACCTTCATGCCCTCTTCCACCGTTGCCCCGCCGAAGGTTTCGGCGTAGCGCAAGGTGGCGTTGGCGTGCTCGCGCATAATGGCTTCGGCGCGGGCACCCTGGCGATTGACCAAGGCATCGAACGCCGCATGGTGTTGCATGTGCGCGAAGTTGAAGCGCCGGTATTCACGGGCCAGGTCGTGGCGGTCCACGGCCAGCGCTGTGACGGAGGCAAACGGCAGGTGATCGTTGCGCGCCAGGGCATCGGCGATGGCCGGATTATGGCTGGCTTCGATGATGACCTGGTGAAAGCGCATGTTGAGGTCGTGGTAGGCCTGCAGGTCTTCTTCGGTAACGAAGCCCTTGTCGAACAACTGGTCGCCTTCGACCAGGCAGCGTTGCAGCGCTTCGCGGGCCTGGGCTGACAGGCCACGTTCCGCAGCCTGGCGGGCAGCCAGGCCTTCCAGTACGCCGCGTACCTCGACTGCGCCGGCGATGTCATCGGCACTGACCGAGCGCACCTGAAAACCCCGACCGCCAAAACGCACCAGCAGGCCTTCCTGCTCAAGGGTGCGAAACGCCATGCGCACCGGCATGCGTGACACGCCGAACAGTTCAGCGGTGGGGACTTCCATCAAGCGCTCGCCAGCTGCAAGCTCGCCCGAGGCGATCATCTTGCGCAACGCGACCAGCACCATTTGACCAGGCTTGCTCATCCGGGCGACTTCCAGGGACATGAGCGGGCATCTTAGCGTAAGGCGGGGAGGTGCTGTTGGCTTGTTCGGGCAATACCAGAGACAGTGCGGCGTATCATTGGGGCTGCTGCGCAGCCCCAGTGCCTTAAAGGCGGCGCGGTGCAAGCTTTTATAGCGACAGCGGATAGCTGACGATCAGGCGGGTCTGGTCGAAATCACTGTTGAAGCTTCGCCGGTTGGTCGCGTTGTTCAGCCGGATGTTAAGGTTTTTCAACGCCCCGCTCTGGAAGGTGTAGTTCACTTCGGTATCGCGCTCCCACTCCTTGCCATTGCTGCCGGCCGCCGTGGTCGCGTTCTCGCCATGCCCGTAACGCACCATGGCCAGCAGCCCTGGCACCCCCAATGCGGCAAAGTTATAGTCGTAACGCACTTGCCACGAGCGCTCGTCGGCGTTGCTGAAGTTGCCGTTGAACATGTCGTTGCCCAAGGTACGGCCGCTGCTGCCATACACCGACATCCACTGGCTGTCGCCACTGACCTTCTGCAACCCCAGGTACAGCGTATGGCCACTGTGCGAGGCCGACAGCAAGGCGTAACCGGTGCGGCTCTGAATGCCGCCGATGCGCGCCTGGCCGTCATCCCGGTCGATGAAATAGCCAAGATTGGCTCCCAACGTCCACTCCCCCACCCGCTGGTTGTGCAGCAGGTTGAAGTAACTTTGCTGATAGATGTCCTCCAGCTGCGAATGCCAGGCACCGATCAGTGTGCGCTGCTGGTTGAAGCGGTACTCGGCACCGGCGTAGTTGAAGCCGTCCGAGGTGACCCCGGGCGCGGCCCAGGCAGAAAGGTCTTGCATGTCGGACGAGTTGCGCAGGCTTACTTCACGGTACTGGCCGGCCTGCAGACTCAAGCCTTCGATCTCTCGCGAATCAAGCATCGCCCCACGGAATGTCTGCGGCAGCAGGCGGCCATCGTCGTAGCGCAGCAGGGGGATGTCGGGCAGCAGCTCGCCAACCTTCAGTTCGGTCGCGCTGATACGCAGCTTCGCCGCCAACCCTGCCCGGCCATAGTTGTCGGCTGCACGCCCGTCATCGTGCACCGGCAGCAATTCGGAACCGCTGGTGCCACCGCCGCTGTCCAGCTTCACACCGAACATGGCGATACCGTCCAGGCCAACACCGATCAACCCCGGGGTGTAGCCAGAGCTGAACTTGAAGATGAAGCCCTGAGCCCATTCTTCGACCTTGCCCTTGGCCGCCCCCGGGTCGCGGAAATCGCGGTTGAAGTAGTAGTTGCGCAGGGTCAGCCCGGCCTTGGCATCGTCAAGGAAGCCCCCCTCCTCGGCCCAGGCCGGCAAACCCAGGCCAAGCGCCAGCGATACCGCCAGAACCGAACGGGCCAGCGTGCAAGTTGTGTGCATCATTATTATTGTTCTCCGCTTTACTTGGGCGCAGCCGCCCGCCCCAGGCCAACAGACACCTGGGGCGATAAGCTGCATTCAGGTGCCCGGCCAGGCCGGGCGGCACTTAGTGGCTCAATGCATCGGTAGGTAGAGCAGGTGCCGGCTTGGCCGCTGGCCGCAGCAACAGCAGGCACCCTGCCGCCAGCACGAACACGCTGGCGAACACTCCGTACAGGTGCAGCGGTTGCCAGCCGCCATCGAGCAACACACCCGCCACGGTGGGCGACAGGATCGCCCCCATGCGCCCGATGCCGATGCCCCAGCCCACGCCTGTTGCACGTACCGAAGCGTCATAGACCACCGGCGACAACGCATACAGCCCGGCCACGCAGCCATTGGAAAACAGCCCGATCAGCAGCCCCAGCGCCAGCGCCGCACTGACCGACGCGCCATTGACCACGAACAACACCAGCAGCGCTGCGGTGATAAGCATGAACAACGCCAGCACCCGCGTGAGTGGCCAACGCGAAGCCAGGCCGCCGATCAGCGCCGCGCCGAGGATGCCGCCGACGCTCAGCAGCACCCCGCCGGTAATGCCCTGCTGTGCCGACAGGCCAGCGGCGACCAGCAGTTTCGGCGTCCAGCTCATGACGAAGTAGAAGCCGAACATGACCAGGAAAAACAGCAGCCAGATCACCAGCGTGGTGCGGCGCATGTCAGGCGCCAGCAGTTGCCGGAAGCCGCTGGCGGCGCCCTGCTTACTTTCAGTGGGTGTTGGCAGTTGTGCCAGCGCCGGCTGGCCGAGGCGAACGGCCAGGCGATTGACCCGTGCCAGCGCATTGGCCGGGCGACGTGCCAGCAGAAAGTCCAGCGACTCCGGCAACCACAGCAGCACCAGCGGGATCACCAGCACGGTGACAATGCCACCAAACAGGAACACCGAGCGCCAGCCCCACTGCCCCAGCAGCCACACCGCCAGCAAGCCACCCAACGTCGCGCCCAGGGCGTAGCCGGTGGACTGCAGGCTCACCGCCAGCCCGCGCCAGCGTCTGCTGGCGTACTCACTGGCAATCACGTTGCTGCTGGCCAGGATGCCGCCGATGCCCAGCCCGGTCAGGCCACGCAGCAACGCCAGCTGTAGCGGGCTTTGGCTCATCGCCGAAAGCAGCATGCCGATACCCGACAGCCCCAGGCACAGCAGGATCAGCGGGCGGCGGCCAAAGCGGTCGGCCCACGGCGCAATGAACAACGAGCCGGCCGCCATGCCGAACAGGCCGGCGCTGAGCAGCAGCCCTACCTGCGCCCCGTTCAGGCCCCACTCGGCAGACACCGAGGCAGCCGTGAAGGCCATCACCAGTACGTCGAAGCCATCGATCATGTTGAGGATGATGCAAATACCAATGGCCAGGCATTGGAAGCGGCCCATCGGGTCGTTGTCCAGGCGTTGCTTGAGATCGGCATTCATAAGGTCACCTGCCGGTTCACAGGTGGGAGAACAGATACGCACACGCAGGCAAAGCGCAAGGAACCCTGACGGTACCGTCCCCTTGGAAAGCCACTCATGACTGGACCCTTTTTGTAATTGTTGTCGCATACGGCTGGAGGGATCCGGCCGTTGTCAGGCGCTAATCAACCAGATAGTGGATCCACAAACAATCACTTCAAGGGTGGAGGCTCAGGGTGTAACGCGGTGAGCAAAGAAACAAAACGACAAAGAATCAATTTTTATTGATTATTTTCAACATCTTACATATTTATACCGAAAAAGATTTCTTGTTCGTTTATCGCACAAATTTTATTTATGGATCCATAAATACACCAAAATCGAGCTCAATCCTCTTCACCAAGGGTTAGCCATGAACAAATCTTCATGATGTGCGCCAGCGCCCTGATCACGGGGCACACAGCCCATACCCGCTTTCTGATGGGCGCCACTCACCTTGAGGCGGCGGGGCGTGTTGCGTAGCATCCCCCGCCCGTTCGCGCGCCCGCACAGCCAACGCGATACCCGTAGAAAGAAGAGCCCCGATGCCACAGCCCATCCCCCTCAAGGACCACGAAAAGGAAAAGCACCTGGTCAACCGCCGGCTTCTGGCCTGCGCCGCCCTGGTGTTCAGCCTGTGTGCCGTTCTGGTGGGACGGCTGTACGTATTGCAGGTGCTGCAGCACGACCAGCAGACCGCCGTGTCGGAAAACAACCGCGTGCACGTACTGCCCATCGCCCCCGAACGCGGGCTGATCTACGACCGAAACGGCGTGGTACTGGCTGACAACAAACCCAGCTTCGACCTGACCATGACGCGCGAGCGGGCCGGTGGCGATACGGCCAAGGTGCTCGATACCCTGACCCAGGTACTGGGCCTGACCGAGGACGACCGCAAGCAGTTCGACAAGGACCTGCGCCGGGGTCGCAAACCGTTCGAGCCCGTAACCTTGATGGTGGGCTTGAGCGAAGAGCAGATCGCCCTGGTGGCCGTGAACCAGTTCCGCCTGCCAGGCCTTGAGGTAGAGCCGCAGTTCATCCGCGAGTACCCGCTGGCCGAACATTTCGCCCATTCGGTAGGCTATGTGGGGCGTATCAACGAGAAAGAAGCCAAGGTCCTCGACAGTACCGAGTACCGAGGCACCCAATCGATCGGCAAGACCGGCATCGAACACTTCTACGAAAGCCAACTGCACGGCCACGTGGGCTACGAAGAGGTCGAGACCAACGCCCAGGGCCGTGTGATGCGCGTGCTCAACCACAAGGCCCCGACCCCTGGTCAGGACATCGTCCTGACCCTGGACGCCCACCTGCAGATCGCCGCAGAAAAAGCGCTGGGCGACCGCCGCGGCTCGGTGGTGGTGCTGGACCCGGCCAATGGCGATGTACTGGCGATGGTCAGCAACCCCAGCTTCGACCCCAACCTGTTCGTAAAAGGCATCAGCTTCAAGCAGTACGCCGAACTGCGCGACTCCATCGACCGCCCGCTGTTCAATCGCGTGCTGCGCGGCCTGTATGCCCCAGGCTCGACGGTGAAGCCGGAGGTAGCCATCGCAGGCCTCGACAGCGGCGTGATCACCCCGGGCAGCCGGGTGTTCGACCCGGGCTACTACGAACTGCCCAACTACGACCACAAGTACCGCAACTGGAACCGCAGCGGCGACGGCTGGGTGGACATGTACACCGCCATCATGCGCTCCAACGACACTTACTTCTACGACCTGGCGCACAAGCTGGGCATCGACCGCCTGCACGACTACATGGCCGAGTTCGGGCTGGGCCAGAAGGTATCACTGGACATGTTCGAGGAAGCCTCCGGGCTGATGCCGTCGGCCGAGTGGAAGCGTGCCACGCGCCGCCAGGCATGGTTCCCGGGCGAAACGCTGATCCTGGGCATTGGCCAGGGCTACATGCAGGTCACCCCGCTACAACTGGCCCAGGCCACCAGCCTGCTGGCGAGCAAAGGGGTATGGCACCGCCCGCACCTGGCGATGACCGTGGGCGGCGATACGCCAGTCGATCCTAACCCGATGCCCAACATCGTGCTGCACGACAAACATGCCTGGGACCAGGTCAGCCAGGGCATGCAGATGGTCATGCACGACCCGCGCGGCATCGCCCGTGCGGCGGCAGCTGGGGCGCAATACCGGATTGCCGGCAAGAGTGGTACCGCGCAGGTGGTAGCGATCAAGCAGGGCGAACGTTACAACCGCAACAAGACCCTGGAGCGGCACCGTGACAACGCCCTGTTTGTCGGCTTTGCACCGGCCGACCACCCAAGTGTGGTGGTGGCGGTGATGATCGAGAACGGTGAGGCGGGGGGCCGGGTGGCAGGGCCGGTGGTGCGGGAGGTGATGGATGCTTATCTGCTGGATGAGCAGGGGCATCTGAAGCCTGAGTTCGCGGGAGGAGTGACGGCCCACAGCGCGCCACACATTTAAGCATTTTGGGGTGCCTCGCCAGAGCGAAAATCAGCCATGGGCTTACCGGCCTCTTCGCAGGCGTGCCCGCTAAGCGGCCGGCGATACAAACGTTCAACCCCAGGTCAGACTGGCTTGTCATTGTGAGTGAATAATTCGCCCAGGTAGGCCTTCTTCACCTGGTCGTCATGCAGCAGGGTCTTGGCGCAGCCTTCCAGGCTGATGCGCCCACCATCTATCACGTAGGCGCGCTGGCAGGTTTGCAGCGCCAGCCGGGCGTTCTGCTCCACCAGCAGCAACGTCACCCCACCCTTGACCACCTCGAGGATGGTTTCGAAAATTTTCTGCACGATGATCGGCGCCAACCCCATGGACGGCTCGTCCAGCAACAGCAGCTTGGGCCGCCCCATCAATGCCCGGGAAATCGCCAACATCTGCTGCTCGCCACCCGACATGGTGCCGGCCAGCTGGAAGGCACGCTCCTTCAGGCGCGGGAAGATGCCGTACATGCGCTCGATGTCGGCAGCGACGGCGTCCTTGCCGTCGCGCCGGCTGAAGGCGCCCATTTCGAGGTTTTCGTGCACCGTCAGCTTGGGAAAGATCCCCCGCCCCTCCGGCACCAGCGCCAGCCCTTCGCGGATCAGGTCGTGGCCCTTGATCGCCGCATGCGCCTTGCCATCGAAGGTGATGCTGCCGGCACTCGGCTTCAGTAGCCCGGCCAGCGTTTTCAAGGTGGTGGTCTTGCCCGCGCCGTTGGCGCCGATCAGCGCCACCATCTCACCCTCGCCCACCCTCAGGTCGATGCCCTTGATGGCCTGGATGGCGCCATAGCTGACCCTCAGGTCGCTCACTTGCAGAATGTTCTTCATGCCACTGCCTCTGCACCCAGATAAGCCTCGATCACGCGTGGATCCTTGCGCACGTCGGCCGGCAAGCCGTCGGCGATCTTGCGACCGAATTCAAGTACGGTGATGTGGTCGCACAGGCCCATCACCAGTTTCACGTCGTGCTCGATCAACAACACGGTTTTGCCATCCGCCTGCATCTTGCACATCAGTTGGCGCAGGCCTTCGGTTTCCGAAGCGTTCATGCCTGCAGCCGGCTCGTCGAGTGCAATCAGCTTGGGTTCGGTGGCCAGTGCCCGGGCGATTTCCAGGCGACGCTGGTCGCCGTAGGACAGGCTCTTGGCCAACTCGCCGGCCAGGTGGCCGATGCCCACGTAATTCAGCCAGTAACGGGCGGCCTGGCGGATCTCGCGCTCTTCACGCACGCAGGCCGGGGTACGCAGGATGGCGCCGAACACACCGCTACGGGTACGCACATGGCGGCCAATCATCACGTTCTCCAGGGCGGTCATGTTGTGGAACAGGCGGATGTTCTGGAAGGTACGGGAAATACCCGCCTCCACCACCTTGTGCGGCTTGCTGATGCGCAGCGGCAAGCCGTCGAACATCACACGGCCCTGCTCGGCCCGGTACAGGCCGGTAAGTACGTTGAACAGGGTGGTCTTGCCAGCACCGTTAGGGCCCAACAGCCCCCGAATCTCGCCACGGCGAATGCTCAGGTCGATGCCGTGCAGTGCCTGCAGGCCACCGAAGAATTTACTGACCTGATGCAGTTCGAGAAGGATATCGCTCATGCCTTGTCCGCCTCTTTGATCGGGAGTTCGAAGGATGCCTGTTGAGGTACTGCAACGACCGGCGAGGGCTCTGCTTCCACTTCACCCTCGTGCAGCTCGGCACGGCGCCGGTCGGACGGCCACAGCCCTTCGGGCCGGAAACGCATGACCAGGATCAGCGCCAGGCCGAACACCAGCATGCGCAGGGTCGAGGCATCCAGCACGTTGCGCAGGATGTCGCGGCTGATGAAGGTAACGTTGTCCATCACCCATGGCTGGATCCAGTTGACCAGGTCGCGGAACAGCTCGGGCATCACCGACAGGATCAGCGCCCCCAGCACCACGCCACGGATCGAGCCCATGCCGCCGAGCACTACCATGGCCAGCACCATGATCGATTCCATCAGGGTGAACGATTCGGGGCTGACAAAGCCCTGATAGCTGGAGAACAGCACGCCAGACACCCCGCCAAAGGTCGCGCCCATGGCGAACGCCAGCAACTTGAGGTTGCGCTTGTTCAGGCCCATGGCCTCGGCGGCCACTTCGTCTTCACGCAGGGCCATCCAGGCACGGCCGATGCGCGACACTTCCAGGCGCTTGGACAGCACGATGCAGAGGATGACGATGAACAGGAAGAACAGGTAGTAGCTGATCACCGGCGAAACCTGCAGCCCGAATACGCTCCAGCTTTGCTGCAACGACAGCACGGGTGCCCCACCGGCATCCGGCGCATGCGCCCATGGCCCGAAATCGACGTGCAGCGGGGCAATGTCGCTGATGCCCTGGGGGCCGTTGGTGAGGTTCACCGGCTGGTCCAGGTTGTTCATGAAAATGCGGATGATCTCGCCGAACCCCAGGGTGACGATGGCCAGGTAATCGCCGCGCAACTTGAGCACTGGCGCCCCGATCAACACGCCGCAAATGGCTGCGGCCACGGCTGCCAGCGGGATGATCACCCACACCGGCCAGTCCAGCACAACCTCGATCAGGCCGGCCATTTGCAAGTGCGGCGAGGCCAGCAGTGCGTACAGGTAGGCACCAATGGCGTAGAAGCCGATGTAGCCCATGTCGAGCAGCCCGGCGTAACCGATGACGATGTTCAGGCCCAACGCCAGCAGCACGTAGAGCATGGCAAAGCCAAGGATGCGCACCCAGGTGGGGCCGAGCATGGGGATGGCCTCGATCAGGAACGGCAGGGCGATGAAGCCGAGGATCAACAGCAGGTACTGGCTCTTGAGGTTTTTCATGACCGCCTCCTCACGCCCGGTCGGCCTGGCGTTCGCCAAGCAGGCCGTTTGGCCGGAACAGCAACACCAGGATCAGCACCGCGAAGGCGAAGATGTCCTGGTAGTTGGCGCCCAGGAAACCGCCGGTGATCTGGCCGGTGTAGCCCGCTGCCAGCGACTCGATCAGCCCCAGCAACAGGCCGCCGGCCATGGCGCCGAACAGGTTGCCGATACCGCCCAGCACCGCCGCCGAGAACGCCTTCAGGCCCAGCAGCAAGCCCATGTAGGCATCGGCCTGGCCGTAGTTGATCGCACGCATTACCCCGGCGATGGCACCCAGGCTGGCGCCGATCAGGAAGGTGGCGCTGATCACGCGGTTGATGTTGATGCCCATCAACCCGGCCACTTCCTGGTTTTGCGCGGTGGCACGCATGGCCTTGCCCAGGCGGGTCTTGTCCACCAGCAGCCACAAGCCAAGCATGATCACCACGGCAATCAGCATGATCGACAGCTGCACGTTGGTGACGGTGGCGCCGAACACGTCGACCGGCTGCGTCTCGACCACTTCAGGGAAGGTCTTGTAGCCGCGCCCCCAGATCATCATCGCCAGGTTCTGCAGGGCGATGGAGATGCCAATGGCGAGAATCAGCGGGGTTAACCGCGGGGCTTTGCGCAAGGGGCGATAAGCGTACTTTTCCATGCCCTGGGCCAGCAGCATGCACACCACCACGGCGGCCATGATCGCCAGGAGCAAGGTAATCAGCCCGGGGGCAAAGCCTGCGCCAGCGAGCATCGTCAGTACCGAAATGGTCACCATGGCGCCAACCATCACCACCTCGCCGTGGGCGAAGTTGATCAGGCCGATGATGCCGTAGACCATGGTGTAGCCCAGGGCTACCAGGGCATAGATGCTGCCCAGCACCAGGCCGTTGAGGACCTGTTGCAACAAGATATCGAAATTACCGTCCACGCGCTGAATCCTCGAAACTGCGTTGTCGTCGGCGCGCGGCGGCTCAGCGCCACACGCCGACAGGCCTGGCAGGTGGGAAAAGTCTTCTTGTTATGTGGCAGGCCGGCGCCTGCTTGTTATGAGGTGCTGCTCAGTCGCGCTCGACCGACAGGGTTTTCCAGCCGCCGTCGGCGAACTGGAACACGGTGGCCGCCGGGTTCTTCAGGTTGCCCTGATCGTCGAAGGCGATGGTGCCGGTGACGCCTTCGTAACGCTGGTTCTTGAGCACAGGCAAGTACACTTTGGGGTCGTCGGAGCCGGCCTTGACCATGGCGTTGATTGCCGCCCAGGTGGCGTCATAGGCGGCGGGCGACGACTGCACCACGCCCACGCCGAACTTGTCCTTGAGCTTCTGCTCGAAAGCCGCGCCCTTGGGCATGTCCTGCAACGGCGTGCCGTAGTTCCAGGCGTAGGTGCCTTCAGCGGCGCTGCCGGCCATCTGCCTGAACGAATCGTTGGGCAGGTTGCCGATGTTCATGAAGCGCGCCTTCAGGCCCAGGTTCTTCATCTGCTTGGCCATCGGGGCGGCCTGGTAGTCGAGGGCGGCAAAGAACACTGCATCGGCCTTTTGCGCCTTGGCCGTGGTGAGGATGGCATTGAAGTCGGTCGACTTGTCATTGGTGTACTCGCGCACCACCACGTTGCCACCCGCCGCCTTGACCGCCTTGGTCACCTCATCGGCCAGGCCTTGGCCATACGCGGTGCGGTCATCGAAGATGGCAATGCGCTGAGCCTTGAGCTGGCTGACCAGGTAATTGCCGGCATAACGGCCAAGGGTGGCGTCGTCGTTGACGGTGCGAAATACCGAAGCGATACCCTGGCGGGTCAAGGTGGGGTTGGTGGCCGAAGGCGAGATTTGCGGAATGCCGGCGGCGGCATAGATTTTCGAAGCGGGAATACTGGTGCCAGAGTTGTAGTGACCGATCACCACCGCCACTTTAGCGTCCACCAGCCGCTGCGCCACCGCAGTGCCTGTGCGCGGGTCGGCGACATCGTCTTCGGAAACCAGCTTGAACCGGGCCACCTTGTCACCGATTTTCAGTTGCTGCTGGTTGGCCTCTTCCACCGCAATCTGGATGCCATGCTCGACGTCCTGTCCTTGGTGCGCCGAGGGCCCGGTCAGGGGGCCGGCGAAGCCGATCCTGACAATTTCACTGCCTGCTGCGTGTGCCGTCCCCATGGCCATCAGCAATGTTACCGCGGTCGCAAGGGCTGTACGCCCTCCCTTGTTGTTATTCATGCTCAGCTCCCAGTAGTGATTGGACGAACCTCGACATCGCTTACCGCATGCAAATTGGCCGGAACGCCATCGCACTTGTAAGATAACAGTCAGCAGGCAACTGTCAATGGGTGTATACTACGGGAGAAGGTAAAATAATCTTTCCGGCGACAAGCGATGCACGCAATCAAAAAGCAGGGCATGAGCCTGACTAGTAAGATGTTTGATAACATATGCCGACACCATCACCGCTGGTTGGCTACGGATCCCGCCGCAAGGGGCATCAGGGCTGCGCGCAACCTGCCGGAGAATCAACCGTGATGAGCCAATCAGTTTCAGGAGCAACCCTTCTATGAATGCGTCGTTAGGCACGCGCCGCGCCAACCTGGCGGAAACCGTGATCCAGGAGCTTTCCAGCCGGATCGACAACGGCACCTACGGCCCGGGCGACAAACTGCCGTCCGAACAGGAGCTGTGCAAAGAGTTCAACGTCAGCCGCCCCGTCATCCGCGAGGCGGTGGCCTCGCTGCGCCTTGGCGGGCGCCTGATCGCTCGCCAGGGTGTGGGCGTATTCGTGGTCGAGCAGGATGTAAAGCGCATCGGCTTCGCCATCGACAGCGTTGTCGATGATGTACGCGCTGCAGCGCAGATCCTTGAACTGCGCCTGGGCATCGAGACCGAATCGGTCGCCCGCGCCGCCGAGCGCCGCAGCCCTGCGAGCATGGCGGCGATCACCGAGGCGTTCGACCGCTTCAACTCGCTGGACGGCGCCACGCAAGAGGAAGAAGCCAAGGCCGACTTCGAGTTCCACCTGGCGATTGCCCGCGCCACCAGCAACCCGCACTTCACCCAACTGCTGGAGGCGCTGGGGCCGGACATCATCCTCGACCTGAACCTCAAGCATGGGCAGGTCACCGGCAAGAACCGCCAGGCGCATATCAAGAAAATCGCCCGTGAACACGGGGCAATCCTGTCGGCAATCAGCATGGGCGACGTGGCCAGTGCGCGCACGGCGCTGCGCAAACACCTGGAAGAGAGCCTGTCGCGGTATCAGCGCTTGCTCGACAGCAAGGCCTGATCGCTGCCCTGCGCTGGCCTCTTCGCGGTTGAACCCGCGAAGCAGGCGACGCAGTTCATGAACAACGCATCAGGCGCGCAGCTGGTACCAGGTGGTCTTGAGCTGCGAATACTTATCGAACGAATGCAGCGACAAGTCGCGGCCAAACCCCGACTGCTTGCCCCCGCCGAACGGCACCGTCACATCCAGCGCATCTACCGTGTTCACCGACACCGTACCGGCCTTCAACGCCCGCGCCACCCGGTGCACCTGATTGAAGTCATCGCTCCACACCGAGGCAGCCAGGCCATAAATGCTGTCGTTGGCCAGGCGCACCGCCTCTTCTTCCGTGTCGAAGGCGCTGACCGCCAGCACCGGCCCGAACACTTCCTCCCGCGCCAGGCGCATGCGCCCCTCGACACCGGCAAAAATGGTCGGCTCGATGTAGTTGTCCGAGCCTTCGACAGTCAAGCGTCGACCGCCACACACCAACCTGGCGCCCTCTTGCCCGGCGCGGGCAATGGCGGCCTCGATGCGGCCGGTCTGCTCGGCATCGACAATGGCACCGGCGCGGCTTGCCGGGTCCAGCGGATTACCCGGCATCCATTGGCGTGCCTTGGCCTGCAGGCGCTCGACAAATTCGTCATGAATCGAGCGCTGCACATACAGCCGCGAGTTGGCCGAGCATACCTCGCCCTGGTTGAAGAAAATGCCGAAGGCGGCCTTTTCCGCCGCCAGGTCGAGGTCCTGGCAGTTATCGAACACCAGGTTGGGGCTTTTGCCACCACATTCCAGCCACACTTGCTTGAGGTTGGATTGCGCCGAGTAATGCATGAAGTACTTGCCCACCTGGGTAGAGCCGGTGAACACCAGACAGTCTACGTCCGGGTGCAGGCCCAGCGCCTGTCCGGCCTGCTCACCCAGGCCCGGCACCACGTTCAACACACCTTCCGGCAAGCCTGCTTCCAGGGCCAGCCGGGCCAGACGCAGGGCCGAGAACGGGGATTGCTCGGCGGGCTTGAGTACCACGCTGTTGCCGGCCGCGAGCGCCGGGGCCAGCTTCCAGGCGGCCATGTCGAGCGGGAAGTTCCAGGGCACCACGGCGGCGACCACACCGAGCGCTTCCCGGGTGATGGTGGCAAGCGCGTTGGGCGCAGTGGGTGCCACCTGGTCGTAGAGTTTGTCCAGCGCCTCGCCGTACCAGGCGAATACATGGGCCGAGCCCGGCACATCGATGTTGTAGGCATCCATGACGGGCTTGCCCATGTTCAGCGAGTCCAGCAAGGCCAGTTCTTCGCGATGGGCCATGATCAGCTCGGCCAGGCGCAGCAGCACCTTCTTGCGCTCGCCGGGAGCCATGCGTGGCCACGGGCCTTGCTCGAAGGCCCGGCGGGCGCTGGCCACTGCAAGGTCGACTTCGGCCTGGCCGCAGGCAGTGACCTGGGCCAGTACGGCGTTGGTGGCGGGGTTGATGGCGGCGAAGGTGGCGCCATCCTGTGCGTTGACGGCTTTGCCACTGATAAATGCCTGGGACGGGAGGTACAGGTCCGAGGCGCGTTGTTGCCAGAATTCGAGGGTGTACATTTGTACTCCTTATACCCTTGGAGCAGTCTTTTGATGAAGGGCTACGCGTTTCCTGTGGGAACGGGTTAGAGTTTGCCGACCAACCGGGCCGTGCGGTCCACGGCAATCCGCGTCTTCTCCACCAGCTCATCCAGCTCGCTGTGGTTGGCGATCAAGGCCGGCGCCATGATCATCCGGCCCAGGGTCGAGCGAATGATCACCCCTTCCTCGAAACCGAACGTACGGCACTGCCAGGCCAGGTCGTTCTCGTTGGCAAAACGCTTGCGCGTTGGCTTGTGCTCGGCAAACTGCAACGCCGCCACCAGTCCGGCACCCTGCACCTGGCCGATCAACGGGTGGTCAGCGAACACCTCGCGCAAGATGCGTTGCAGGTAGGGCCCGGTGTCGTCCTTCACCTGGCGCACGATGCCTTCGTCGCGCAGCGCCTTCAGGTTGGCAATGGCCACCGCCGCCGCCACCGGGTGGCCGGAATAGGTCAGGCCATGGGCAAACACCCCACCGCGCTCTACCAACGCTTCGGCAATGCGCTTGCTCAGCACCAGGCCGCCCATGGGCACGTAGCCACTGGTCAGTCCCTTGGCGATCGACAGGGTGTCGGGCTCGAAGCCGAAGTATTCGTGGGCAAACCACTCGCCGGTGCGACCAAAGCCCCCAATCACCTCATCGGCGCAGAGCAGCACGTCGTACTGGCGGCAGATGCGCTGAATTTCCGGCCAGTAGCTTTCCGGCGGGAAGATCATGCCGCCCGCACCCTGGAAAGGCTCGGCAATAAAGCCGGCAACGTTCTCGGCGCCAAGCTCGAGGATTTTTTCCTCCAGCTGCAAGGCGCAACGGCGGCCAAACTCGACCGGGGTCAGCTCGCCACCCTCTGCGTACCAGTACGGCTCATCGATGTGCGCAACGTCCGGAATCAACCCGCCCATTTCGTGCATGAACTTCATGCCGCCCAGCGCCGTGGCCGCCAGGGTCGAACCGTGGTAGCCGTTCCAGCGGCCGATCATGATTTTCTTGCCTGGCTGACCCACCACCTGCCAGTAGCGGCGCACGGTGCGGATCAGCACCTCGTTGGCCTCGGAGCCGGAGTTGGTGTAGATCGCGTGGCTGTAGTGCCCCGGCAGCAGGCTGAACAGCAACTCGGACAGCTCGATCACCGCCGGGTGGGTGGTGTGGAAGAACATGTTGTAGTAGGCCAGCTGGTCCATCTGCGTGGCAGCGGCGGCCGTCAGATCGCGGCGGCCGTAACCGAGCTGGGTGCACCACAGGCCAGACATGCCATCCAGGTAGCGCTTGCCCTCGCTGTCCCACAGGTGCAGGCGTTCGCCACCCACGATCACCCGCGGCCCTTCGGCGTTCAGCGCCTTCTGGTCGAGGAAGGCATGGATATGGTGTGCGGCGTCGGCTGCCTGGTAGTCACGGGTCTGGCGTTGCGGGGCGAAAGGCGCGTTCATTGTTGGTTTTCCTTTGCGGTGGGGTTGCAGGGCAGCCGTCGCTCAGCGCAGCTTGCCCATGTAGCTTTCAAGCGGGTCCTTGCCCAGCACGCCCTGGGCATTGGCCAGCGCGTCGATGAACAGGGAAAACAGCTCGGACTGGGTGCCGATGTCGAGCTTGGCGTAGACGTTCTTGCGGTGCGACTTGATGGTGTCTTCCGAAACCCCCAGGCGCTCGGCCAGCGACTTGGTCGAGTGGCCACGCAGGATCAGCTGGGCGATGCGGCATTCACGCTCGGTCAGCAACGAGCTGCCGAAGTTGTTCAGCGCAGCGTGGATGCGTTGTTCGAGGATGTTCTCGAAACGCCCGGCGCGGCTGTCCAGCCCGGCGAAGTGCTTGCCGAGTACCGCCAGCACCCAGGGCGTGACGCGCCCGAACAGCTCGCGGGTCTGTGTATCGAGCTTGTCGGTAAACGCCAGCGACACCGCCAGGCTTTGCCCGGGCGCCACCTGCAGGATGTAGTTGAGCTCATCTTCCAGGTGCGAGTGCCGGTAGAACGACTGGTAGTACTCGCTGACCTCGAAGTGGTCGGGAGCCACTTCGAACAGGCCATAGCAACCGGACGCGACCTGCTCCACGCAAGCACCGTAAAACGGGTCGAGCAGGTAGAAGCCCGACAGGTAGCGGCTGACATTGCCCTCGGGCTGCCAGGGCGCCTTGTCGTCCTGCTCGAACAGCGCGCAAGGCATGCCGTCGTGCGGGTAGAGGTACACCGTGGTCGCCTGGATCGGCCGGATCACGCCAAGTGCGACAAACAGGTTGGCGGCGAAGCCCGGGCGACCGATGGCCTCGGTGACCTTGGCCAGGTGCTCGAACCACTGTTCTGAAAGCAATTGATTAGTCACTGTGGGCCTGCCGTTTCTATTCAGTGGCACCGCCGCCAGTGCGGTGCGTTGTTGACCAGATCCTCCCACGCCGCTGCAGGTACCGAAATCACCCGTTGGGGTGAGTCGGCCAAGGGTCGCCCCCCTCACCCCAAAGGGTGATTCCGGGCACCCACAGGGTGTGGGAGCATCAAACCGCCCCAGCGCTGCGAGCCTTGCGCTCGACCTCCTTGCACACCACCCACCGGTAGCGAGCCTGCTCGCGTACTGCGGTGCCCTGCATCCCTTTCCAGGAGTTAGCAATGCATACAACAACAAGTACAGCCCATTCGCCTGCTTCGCATGCACCGTCACACCCCGGCACCAACACTGGCCGCTTCCGCAAGTCCATGGGCATGACCGCCTTGGTGCTGTTCGGCCTGGCCTACATGGTGCCCCTGGCCGTCTTCACCACCTACGGGCTGGTCACCCAGATGACCAAAGGGCACCTGCCCACCGCCTACCTGCTCACCCTCGCCGCCATGCTGCTCACCGCCTACAGCTACGGCCGCATGGTCCAGGCCCACCCCTACTCCGGCTCGGTCTACACCTACACGCGCAAAGCCTTCGGCAGCCACATCGGTTTCATCACCGGCTGGACGCTGCTGCTCGACTACATCTTCCTGCCACTGCTCAGCTACCTGCTGATCGGCATCTACATGTCGGAATACTTTCCGGCGATCCACGCCTGGGTGTGGGTGGCGGGCTCCATCGCCCTGGTCACCTTCCTCAACCTGATCGGCATCGAGTCGATCACCCGCGTCAACTGGATCCTGGTGGTGGCGCAGCTGGTGTTCATCATCGTCTTCGTCGCCCTGTCCGTGCTCAAGCTCAACGGACAGGCGGAGTCGGTGTCGCTGCTGGCGCCCTTCCATCACGAAGGCTTCAACGTGCCGTTGATCATGACGGGCGCCGCTGTGCTGTGCCTGTCGTTTCTCGGCTTTGATGCGGTGTCGACCATGGCAGAGGAAACCAGCAACCCGACCTACCGCATTCCCGTGGCGATCCTGGCCGTGTCGCTGATCGGCGGCCTGCTGTTCCTGGTGGTGTCGTACTGCGCACAGATGGTGTTCCCCGACTGGGGCAGCTTTGCCGACCCCGACTCGGCCTCGGTGGATGTCATGCGCCGGGTGGGCGGCGAATGGCTGGTTACCGCGTTCACCGCCACCTACGTGGCCGGCTGCTTCGCCTCGGCCATGGTGTCCCAGGCCAGCGTGTCACGCGTGCTGTTCGCCATGGGCCGCGACGGCGCATTGCCGCGCGCGTTCGGCCAGCTGGTGACGAAAAAGCGCGTACCGGCGACTGCCATTCTGGTGGTCAGCCTGATGTCCCTCATCGCCCTGGTCATCACCCTCGACACCGTGGCCAACATGATCAGCTTTGGCGCCCTGTTCGCCTTTTCGGCGGTAAACCTGGCGGTGGTCAAGCACTACCTGGTCGATCAGAAGCTACGCGGAGGCCGCAACTACCTGCTGTATGGCGCCATTCCCGGCCTGGGCTTCCTTAGCACCCTGTGGTTGTGGAGCAGCCTGACCAGCCTGTCGTTCACCATCGGCCTGTGCTGGATGGGCATGGGGCTGGTGGTGCTGATGGGGCTGACCAAGGCGTTCCGGGTGAAGCTGCCGGAGTTGCAGATGGCCGAGTGACGCTGAGCACCGGGTGATAACCGCTCGTTATCACCCGATCCGCATTAATCATTATTCAGCCTCCCGTTCGCCGCCTACAGTCCCAGCGCAACGACTGTCAATGCCAACGGGAACCGAAATGTCCATCGAACATCGCCTGAACCACATCGCCGGCCAACTCAGCGGCAACGGGGACGTGCTGCTGAACAGCGTCGACGCCCACAGCGGCGAGCCGCTGCCGTACGCCTTCCACCAGGCGACCGGCGACGAAGTCGAGGCTGCCGTGCAGGCTGCCGAGGTTGCCTACCCGGCCTACCGCAGTACCCGCCCGGCACAGCGCGCCGCCTTCCTCGACGCCATCGCCAACGAACTGGACGCCCTGGGCGATGACTTCATCCAGCATGTCAGCCGCGAAACCGCACTGCCCGAAGCCCGCATCCGTGGCGAACGCAGCCGTACCAGCAACCAGTTGCGCCTGTTTGCCGAGGTGGTACGCCGTGGCGACTTCTACGCCGCACGCATCGACCGCGCCCTGGCCCAGCGTACCCCGCTGCCGCGCCCGGACCTGCGCCAGTACCGCATCGGCGTGGGCCCGGTGGCCGTGTTCGGCGCCAGCAACTTCCCACTGGCCTTCTCCACGGCAGGTGGTGACACCGCCTCGGCGCTGGCAGCGGGCTGCCCCGTCGTGTTCAAGGCGCACAGCGGGCACATGCTCACTGCCGCGCATGTAGCCGCAGCCATCGACCGCGCCGTGGCCAGCAGCGGTATGCCGGCAGGGGTGTTCAACATGATCTACGGTGCCGGCGTGGGCAAAGCGCTGGTCAAGCACCCGGCCATTCAGGCAGTGGGGTTCACCGGCTCGCTGCGGGGTGGCCGCGCCCTGTGCGACATGGCTGCCGCGCGCCCGCAGCCAATCCCGGTGTTCGCCGAAATGAGCAGCATCAACCCGGTCATCGTGCTGCCCCAGGCGCTGCAGGCCCGTGGCGAGCAAGTGGCTGTAGAGCTGGCCGCCTCGGTGGTGCTGGGGTGCGGGCAATTCTGCACCAACCCGGGCTTGGTCATCGGTATTCGGTCGCCGCAGTTCGAGCACTTCGTGCACACGCTGGTGGCGCGCATGGCCGACCAGGGTCCACAGACCATGCTCAATGCCGGAACCCTGCGCAGCTACCAGAACGGTGTGCAGCACCTGCTGGCGCACCCCGGCATCCAGCATCTGGCCGGGCAGCCGCAAACCGGTAACCAGGCCCGGCCACAGCTGTTCAAGGCAGACGTTAGCCTGCTGCTGAACGGCGACCCGCTGCTACAGGAAGAAGTATTCGGCCCGACCACCGTCGTAGTGGAGGTGGCCGATGCCCAGCAACTGGCCGAGGCGTTGCGCCACCTGCAAGGCCAGCTGACTGCCACCCTGATTGCCGAGCCTGACGACCTGCACGCCTTTGCCGGGCTGGTACCACTGCTGGAACGCAAGGCCGGGCGCCTGCTGTTGAACGGCTACCCTACTGGCGTTGAGGTGAGCGACGCTATGGTGCATGGCGGGCCTTACCCGGCCACGTCCGATGCCCGAGGCACCTCGGTCGGCACCCTGGCCATCGACCGCTTCCTACGCCCGGTGTGCTTCCAGAACTACCCGGAGGCGCTGCTGCCGGATGCACTGAAAAGCGCCAACCCGCTGGGGATTACAAGGTTGGTGGATGGTGTGGCCACCCGCGAGACGGTTTGAACGGGCACTGAGGTAGCCTGTGCCGGCCTCTTCGAGGCGCCTAACCGCCGCGAGGAGGCCGTTACAGGCTCACATCATTGATGAATTTGGGTTGTCAGCATTCAATAATGCAGCACTGACAATCAAACTCAATTCATCAAAAGGCCGGCCATGTACTCCTCCGAACGCCTGAAAGGCATCGATGTTTTCGTCGCCGTCGCCGATCTGGGCAGCTTCACCGCAGCCGCCGATCGGCTCAACCTCACCAGCTCGGCCATCAGCAAGAGTGTGGCCCGGCTAGAGGCTCGCCTGGGCGCACGCCTGTTCAATCGCACCACCCGCAGCCTGTCGCTCAGCGAAGCGGGCGTGCTGTTCTACCGCACCTGCACCTCGGTGCTGGCTGACCTGGAAGAGGTCGAGCACGCACTGGTCGCCAGCGATAGTCAACCCCACGGTAAAGTCCGAATCGAGCTACCCGCCTCCTACGGTCGCTTGCATGTGCTGCCACTGATCCTCGACTTTATCCGCCTGCACCCTCTGCTGCAGCCGCATGTGTCGTTTTCCGATCGTTTTGTCGACCCGGTGCACGAAGGTATCGATATCGTCGTGCGCATCGGTGGCCCGGATGCATGGCCGGCCGCGCTCGGCCACCAGTACTTCGGTGCCCAGCGCCTGATGTTCTGTGCCGCCCCCTCGTACCTGGAGAAGCACGGTGTGCCGCAAGACGAGCGCGACCTGGAACACCATCACTGCATCGGCTATGGCCACACCGACGGCATGGTCAGCCCATGGTTCTTCAAGGGCCGCCAACCTGGCGAGATGGAGCGACGCACCGTGCAGCCGCGCATCGCGGTGGGCGACGGCGAGGGGGAAGTTGCAGCCGTGCTGGCCGGTCATGGCATCGGCCAGCTGCCCACCTGGCTGACCCAGCAACACCTCGATCAAGGGCGGCTGGTAGAGGTGTTGCCGGCCCTGGCCACCGACGGCCTGCCGATGAACCTGGTGTGGCTGAAAAGCCGCGAAGGGTTACCCAAGGTACGCGCCTTGCGCGACTACCTGCTGCCCCGGTTGTCGCCTCACGGCACCCGTGCCAGCACCGCGGGCTGACGCGAAAGGCTGCTGACCAGCGGCACCAGGCCCAGCGCCAACAGCGCGACACCGGCGGCCATGTAGCCCAGGTACTCGATACCCAAGCCAGAGATGGTCATGCCACCGAGCAAGGCGCCCAGGCCGATCCCAGCGTTGGCCGCCGACACATTGGTGGTACCGGCCAACGCTTGGGCGTGCGTCACCGAACTCATCACCCGCACCTGGCTGACGGGGTACAGCGCCGTGTTGGCAATGCCCCACACCGCCAGTGCCAGGCAGAATGCCAGGCCGGCACCTGCCAGCGGCACCAGCGCCGCCATACCGATGGCCAACAGCAGCAGGAACAGCGCCGTCGCCCTGAGCGGTGAACGGTCCACTGCGCGCCCGCCGATCCAGTTGCCAAACAGGCCGACTGCGCCAAAGCCCATCAGCCACCAGCCGGTATGAGCCGGTGCGACGCCGACAACCCGCTGTAGCAGATCGGCCAGGTAGGTGTAGCCGGTAAACATCGCGGTGAACACCACCACCGACAGCAGCACATTGGCGAGAAAATAGCGCTCCTTGAAAATGCGCGCCTGCTGCATGAAATCGATTTTCGCCGTGCGGGCGACTCGCGGCATCCACAACCCCATGGCCAATGCCATCAGCAACGACAGTGCGGCCAGTATCCAGAACGCGCCACGCCAGCCCACGGCATTGGCCGCCACAGTACCCAGCGGAATGCCCAGCAACATCGCCGCCGAGATGCCCAGGTAAACCTTGGCGATGGCCTGCCCCGCGCTATCACGCCCGGCCAGGTGCCCGGCCGTTTCGCTGGCCGTGCCCCAGAACACCGGCAATGCCAGAGCCGGAATCACCCGCGCGATAGCCAGCACCCAGAAACTGCTCGATGCCGCAGCCAGCGCATTGGCTGCGGCAAACACCAGCAGGATGGCGATGAACAACCGCTTGCGGTCCAGATGGGCCAATGCGGCTGTCAAGACCGGGCCGGCAAGCATGACGGTAAAGGCGAACAGCGTAACCAACTGGCCCGCCATCGAGATCGATATCTCCAGGTCCTGGCTGAGCGCGGGCAGCAACCCGACAATGAGGAACTCGGTGGTGACGATCAGGAATGCCGAGAAGGCCAGGATGGCGATGCTGATTGCAACATTTCGCCCGGTAGTGGCAGCCCCAAGGCTGGATTCATGAACAGGCATCAAGACAGGCTCCAGAAAAGAGTCTGTCAGTCTATTGGCAAAATGGGTTCATATTTCTGGTCATATTTCATAAATTAAATGAACCAGATTCATCAATCATGGGGCAATGTATACAACTTTCATGAATTCTGATTACATAACCATTCGCCTACGACCTCGGTAAACGCCGATGCGTATTGCGACGGGCCTTAGCCATGTCATCTTCAACCCGCAAGAAAACCCTCCTCGTCAAGAACGCTGCACTTCTGGTCACCATGGACGGCGAACGCCGCGAAATCAAACACGGCGGCCTGTTCATCGAAGACAACCTGATCAAGCAGGTCGGCCCCAGCGATACCCTGCCACAACAGGCTGATGTCATCCTGGACATGGCCGGCAAAGTGGTGATCCCGGGCCTGGTCAACACCCACCACCACATGTACCAGAGCCTCACCCGCGTGGTGCCTGCTGCCCAGGACGGTGAGCTGTTCAACTGGCTGACCAATCTGTACCCGATCTGGGCACGCCTGACCCCAGAAATGATCGCGGTGTCGACCCAGACCGCGATGGCCGAACTGATCCTGTCCGGCTGCACCACCTCCAGCGACCACCTGTACATCTACCCCAACGGCTGCAAGCTCGACGACAGCATCCATGCCGCCGCAGAGATCGGCATGCGCTTCCACGCCGCGCGCGGCAGCATGAGCGTGGGCCAGAGCCAGGGCGGCCTGCCGCCTGACGCGGTGGTGGAAAAGGAGGCCGACATCCTCAAGGAGTCCCAGCGCCTGATCGAGGACTACCACGATGCCAGCCATGGCGCGATGCGCCGTATCGTGGTGGCGCCCTGCTCGCCCTTCTCGGTCAGCCGCGACCTGATGCGCGAAGCCGCCGTGCTGGCGCGGCAGTACGGCGTGTCGCTACACACCCACCTGGCCGAAAACGTCAACGATATCGCCTACAGCCGCGAGAAATTCGGCATGACCCCCGCCGAATACGCCGAAGACCTCGGCTGGGTCGGTCACGATGTCTGGCACGCACACTGTGTGCAGCTCGACCAGCACGGCATCGAGCTGTTCGCCCGCACCGGCACCGGGGTCGCCCATTGCCCTTGCTCGAACATGCGCCTGGCCTCAGGCATCGCCCCGGTGCGCAAGATGCGTGACCACGGCGTGCCGGTGGGCCTGGGGGTCGATGGTTCGGCGTCCAACGACGGCGCCAGCATGATCGGTGAAGTGCGCCAGGCCTTGTTACTGCAACGGGTAGGCTTCGGCCCCGACGCCATGACCGCACGCGAAGCACTGGAAATCGCCACCCTGGGCGGTGCCAAGGTGCTCAACCGCAATGACATCGGCGCCCTGGCACCCGGCATGGTCGCCGACTTTGTCGCCTTCGACCTGGGCCACGTGGCCTATGCCGGCGGCCATCACGACCCGCTGGCGGCACTGGTGTTCTGTACCCCGACCCAGGTGCACACCAGCGTGATCAATGGCCGTGTGGTGGTCAAGGACGGCCAGTTGGCCACCGTCGACCTGCCCCGCGTACTGGAGCGCCACAACCAGCTGGCGCACCAACTGGTCAGCGGTGCGTGATGCACCCGGCTGCTGCGTCCCATGTCGGGCGCAGCAGCCTGCTCACGCCTGCTGGCGGATGGCGTTCTAGGTACGCAGCACTGCCATCAGGTGCGCAGGACCTGCTCCCCTGCATTGCTCGGCAAGCGGATGGCATCCACCAACGCGACGCAGGCGATCAATGCAACGCCGATCAACGCCCAGTGAAAGTCACTGACTGACATCTCAGTCTCGCCGCCCCGCACCATCATCGCTACGCGTAGCAGCAGCGCCACCACGGCCACACCCAAGGCCATCGCCAGCTGGAAGCACATGCTGAACAACGTCGAAGCCTCGCCCATCTGCTGCTTGGGCACTTCGGCAAAGCCGACAGCGTTGTAGGTGGTGAATTGCATCGACCGCGAAAGCCCACCCACGAACAGCACCGCCGCCATCCAGTACCACGGCATGCCTGGCTGCAAGCCCAGGCACGCCAGCATGCATCCAACGCCAATCACGCCATTGACCAGCAACACCCGGCGAAAGCCATAACGGCGCAGCAAGCGGGTGGTGAACGGCTTCATCGCCAGGTTGCCCGCGAAGATCGCCAGCACCAGCAACCCGGCATCCACTGGCGACAGGCCAAAACCGATCTGCAACAGCAGAGGGATCAAAAACGGCAAGGCGCTGATCGACAGGCGGAACAAGGTACCGCCCACGATGCTGACCCTGAACGTGGGGATAGCCAGGGTTGCCAGTGGCAACAGCGGTGCAGGATGGCGGTTGCAGTGACGGATCGCCAACCCGGTCAGCCCCCCACCCAGCAACACCAGCGCCAGCCCGGTCCCCAGGCTGCCCCCAGCCAGTGAACCAAGCATTTCCAGGCCGACCAGCCACGCCGCACAAGCCGACGCCAGAAACAGGAAGCCCAGCATGTCGAAACGGCGCGTTTCATCTGCACGGGCATTCGGAACCAGTAACCAGGCCGCCGCGATCGCCAGCAACCCGAGGGGGATGTTCAGGTAGAAGATCCAGGGCCACGACCAATGGGTGACGATCAGGCCACCGAGCGGTGGCCCCAGTACTGGCGCCACCAGCCCGGGCCAGGTGATCACCGCAAGCATTTTCACCAGGTCTTTCTTTTCGGTGGTACGCAGCACCACCAACCGGCCTACCGGCACCATCAAGGCACCGCCAATACCCTGCAATACCCGCGCGGCGACGAAGGCTTCCAGGTTGGGGGCCATACCACACAGCAACGACGCCACGGTAAACAGGCCGATGGCCCCGGCGAACACTTGTCGCGGGCCAAAGCGGTCGGTCACCCAGCCGCTCAGCGGAATGAATACCGCCACCGCCAGCAGGTAGGCACTGATGCCGATGTTCAGGCTGACCGCATTTTCGCCGAAGTCACTGGCCATCTGCGGCAGTGCCGTGGCAATGACGGTGGCGTCGAGGTTTTCCATGAAGAAGGTGATGGCGACCAGCAAGGCGATGCAGGTGGCTTGGCGGGAGGTATAGGGGGCTGCCGGATTGGCCAAGGTACGCGTCCTTCTGGTTGGCAATGAATCATGGGCCGTGGAGCAGCCCCTGTGGGAGCGGGCATGCCCGCTCCCACAAAGGTCGGTGCTGGGACCTAGAGCATGCGCAAGGCCGCACGCAACGCCAGCAGGTAAGTCTCGACACCAAACCCGCAGATCTGCCCACGCACCACTTCGGCAAACACCGAGTGGTGCCGAAACGGCTCCCTAGCATGGATGTTCGACATATGCACTTCAACCACCGGCACCTCAAGAATGGCCAGTGCATCACGAATACCGTAGCTGTAATGCGTCCACGCCCCGGCATTGATCAGCACTGCATCCACCCGCTCGTCAAAGGCCCGATGGATACGCTCGCACAGGGCACCTTCGAAGTTGCTCTGGAAGCTTTCGACCCTTGCCCCCAGCTCCGCGCCCAGCGCCTCCAAGGCGTGGTCGATGTCGGCCAGGGTTGCCGTGCCATACTGGCGCGGGTCGCGCTTGCCAAACATGTTGTGGTTGATACCGTGCAGCATCAGGACATTGGCGACCATGGCTTACTCCAGCGCAATCGTCAGGCGGTCGATCACGGCACGGGTTTCAGGCCGCACTCCTCGCCACCAGGCAAACGCCTCTGCGGCCTGCTCGACCAGCATGCCCACGCCATCCGCCAGACGTGCCACACCGGCCTCGCGCGCCAGGCGCAGGAACGGCGTGAGGCCTTTGCCGTAGGCCAGTTCATACGCCAGTCGCGCTTCGCTCAGCACCCCGCCAGGCAGCGGCGGCAGTTCACCGACAAGACTGGCGGAAGTGGCGTTAACCACAATGTCGAAGGTTTGCCCTTCCAGCGCTTCGTAACGGCTGATACGCAGCCTTGGGTGATCCAGTTCGTTACGCAGTGCCAAGGCTTTGGACATGTCGCGGTTTGCAATCACCAGCTCGCTGGGCTGCGCGTGCAAGAACGGCAACAGCGCACCGCGCACTGCACCACCGGCGCCAAGCACCAGCACACGGCGGTTACGCAGCGGCTCACCGAGGTTGTCTTCGATATCGCGCAGCAAGCCGATGCCGTCGAAGTTTTCAGCTGTGATGTGGCCATCCTCGAACTTCAGCGCATTGGCGGCCCGGGCCAACTGCGCGCGCTCGCTGCGCCGGTCGGCCAGTTCGAAGGCACGCAGCTTGAACGGCGCGGTGATGTTCATGCCCAGCCCACCGTCAGTGCGAAACTGCAACACCTGGGCCTCAAAACCGTCCAGCGAGCCTTCAATAGCCCCGTATTCCAGGTGCTGGCTGCTGGCCTGAGCGAACAGGCCATGAATCAGCGGTGACTTGGTGTGGTTGATCGGTCGGCCGATCACTGCGTAGCGGTCGCTCATCGTGTATCTCCGTGGGTAAACAGCACACCGTCTGCCTGCATGGCGGTGATTTCTTCAGGGCTGAAGCCAAGCGCTGCGGCCACTTCGGCGTTGTGCTGGCCGAGGTCAGGGGCTACCTGATGGATCGTGGTGTCACAGCCGGAAAACCGGAACGGCAGATTGGGCAGGCGCAGGGTGCCGTAGCGAGGGTGCAGCTGTTCGATGACCATGTTGCGCGCCTGGATTTGCGGGTCTGCCAACACCTCATCGATACGCTGGACCTTGGCACTGGGAATGTCGACGGTGTCGAGCAAGGCGAGGATCTCGGCCACCGAGCGCGCACCCGCCCAGTCACGCACCACCGCCAGAATCGCCTCGCGGTGGGCATTGCGGCCATTCAGGTCGTGGTAGCGGTTATCGCTGCCAAAACCTGCCGGGCCGCCGTTGGCTTCGAGCATGGCGGCGAAGCGCCGCCAGGCATCATCGACCTGGGCTGCAATCACCAGATCGCCGTCGGCGGCGCGGAACACGCCGTACAAGGTAGACGTGGGCATGTCGTGGCCGGTCTGCTCGGGCAGCACGGTGCCATCGGACAGCGTGTAGCACTGCACGGCGTACTCATGCATCGACACCAAGGTGTCGTACAGCGCCATGTCAATGTGCTGGCCGCGCCCACTGCTCACCCGCCCCAGCAGCGCCGCATTGATCGCGGCTACAGCGTGAATACCGGTGTACATGTCGCCCAGCGAAATGCGCAGCAATGGCGGCGCTTCACCCGGCACGCCGACCATCTGCATGATCCCGCTCTTGGCCTCGGCGATCAGCCCGAAACCGGCGCGGTGGGCATCCGGCCCGGTGTGGCCATAGGCGGAGATCGAGCAGTACACCAGGCGCGGGTTACGCACCGACAGCTCGGCATAACCCAGCCCCAGCTTGTCCAGCGCGCCGGGGCGGTAGTTTTCAATGAACACGTCGGCCGAGTCGGCCAGGCGCTGCATGAAGGCTTTTCCGCGTGGGTCCTTCATGTTCACGCTGACGCCCTGCTTGCCCATGTTCATCTGCAGGAAATAGCCGCTCTGCTGATCGTCCAGGGTAAAGGCGTGCTGGCGGCCAGCATCGCCGCTGCCCGGCCGTTCGACCTTGATCACTTCAGCGCCCAGCGCCGCCAGGCAGCGCCCTACATAGGGCCCGGCAAGGAAGTGGCTGTAATCGATGACGCGGATACCCGCCAATGGCAATGCCTGGCTCATGCCTGCCCCCTCCGTGGCACCATCAACCGGTGCTCACCGCGCTGCACGACCTGGCCATGCTGGTTGACCAACTCTGACGGCAGCACCACGATGCCCCAGCCTGGCCGGCTGTTGCTCGGTCGCATCGCCCCCACCCGCATGCGTACGTGCAACACATCGTTGACCTTGATCGGCAACACGAAGTCCCAGGTCCAGCCCAGCGACATGCCCGGCAAGAAGCGGTACTCGCACTGGGTCTTCAAACCATCGGCGATCGACAGCCCGAACAGGCCGTGCGCAACCAGGCAGCCGAAGTGGCTGGCGTTGGCGTAGGCCTCGTCGACGTGCACCGGGGTGTGATCACCCGTGAGATCGGCGTAGGCCAGGATGCGCTCACGGGTTACGGTATAGGTGGGGCTGATGCACTCATCGCCTTCGCGGGCATCATCCCAGTATCTTTCCACCCCGCTCATGCCTGCACCTGCGCACGCGGGTCGATGGCCAGTGCCTGGGCAACACACTTCGCCGGCAACGCCTGAATGAACTCCACCGCCAGACCATCCGGCAGGCGCAGCCAGTTGCGGCCCTGGGGCATTTCGCTGACGCCATAGCGCTGGGCGGCTGCCAGCACGCTCTCCAGGTCTTCGCACATGATGCCCAGGTGTGCCATGCGCCCCTCAGGGCCGGCAAAGTCGGGCTGGTGAATGAACTGCAGGCCACCCAGCGTCCAGTACTGCGCCGGTTGCTCGACGCTGCCCTGCACCTCACGCATGGTCATGCCACACACTTCGCTGAAAAAGCGGATATGCCACTGGATGTCCTGCACCCAGAACGCCACGTGTTCAAGGTAGGCTTTTGGCTGGCTCATGGGTTGTCCCTTTTCTGATGATCGGCCATCGCGCGTTCGATGCCCTTGATACAAGCCACCAACGTGGCGTTGACCGGTGTGGCGACGCCATGGCGCTGGCCCCAGCGCACGACAGAGCCATTGATGAAGTCGATTTCGGTGACCGAGCCTTTTTCCAGGCTTTGCAGCATCGAGGTGCGGAAGCTCGATGGCAGGCCCTCGGCGGCCAAGGCCCACGCTGCGTCGGGGCTGGTCAGGCTCAGGCTTATGCCGGCACGCTCGGCCACGGCAATCGCCTCGGCCACCGCAGCTTTGGCAGTGCTGGCCAGCAGCGGCTCGCTGTACAACTGGCCGTAGCTAAGCATGGTGATGCCGCTGAGTGCGCCCGTGGCGACATTGACCAGCAGCTTGTCCCACATGGTACCGAGGATGTTGTCACTGACCGTGGTGGCCAGCCCGGCAGCGTTGAAGGCCTCGGCGATGGCCTGCACACGCGCTGAAAGCTGCCCGTCGAGTTCACCGATGTAAGTGTGTTTGCCCGCCACACCAGCGCGAATCGAACCGGGTGCAAGCAGCACGCCGCCCACATAGGTCTTACCCGCCAACACCCGTTCCCGTCCGGCCACCTCGGCCAGAATGTCCTCGTGCCCCAAGCCGTTCTGCAGCGACAGCACCAGCGTCTGCGGCCCCAGCAGCGCGGTGGCCCCGGCCATCGCTTCGGCGGTGTGGAATGACTTCACCAGCACCACGACCAGGTCGGCCACACCCACGTCGTTGGCGTCCGTGGTGGCGTTGACGCGCACGTGGCGCTCACCGCGCTCATCCTGCACCTGCAGCCCGTGCAGGTTCATCGCTTCGACATGCTCGCGACCACGGTTGAGCAGCCAGGTTTCATGCCCGGCCTCGCTCAGCGCCGCACCAATGGCGCAGCCCAAGGCGCCGGCACCCAGAATGCAGACTTTCAAATCGCAGACCTCCTGTGGTTTGCGATTACCTTATGCAGCGGGCCTTATTCGCGCTATACAATGACTGCAATATGCCAATTGAGATTTACAATAATGTCTGCTGCCGACGCCCTGCCCGAGCCCAAGCTGCTGCAATTGTTCGATGTGCTCTACCACTGTCGTAGCGTTACCCGTGCCGCCGAACAGCTGGGCCAGAGCCAGCCGACCATCAGCATCTGGCTGGCCCGCCTGCGCCAGCAACTGAACGACCCTCTGTTCGTGCGCACCCCCGGCGGCATGGCCCCAACCCCGCGCGCCGACCAGCTGATCGGGCCTTGCCGCGAGGTGCTGGAGTCGCTGCGCAGGCTCACCGCCTGGGAGCCGCAGTTCATCCCCGCCACGGCACAACGGCGCTTTCGCCTGTGTGTCAGCGATGCCAGCCATATCACCCTGCTGCCAAGCATCCTCAACCACCTGCGCACCCATGCGCCGGGCATTCGCCTGGAGGCTGTGCGCATCGATGGCAACAGTGAAAGCGCGCTGGAGTCGGGCGAGGCCGACCTCGCCATCGGCTTTGTGCCTTGGCTGGGTGGCGGGATGTACCAGCAGGTCCTGTTCGAACAGGACTGGGTATGCCTGAGCAACCGCCAGCACCCGCGGCTGGAAGGCGGCATGAACCTGGCCCGCTACCACGCTGAAGGCCATGTGCAGATCAGCGCGGGGACCGGCCAGAAGTTGCTGGAAGCGGGGCTGGCCCGCGCCAGCATCGAACGTCGCATCGTGCTGGAGCTACCCGCGTTTCTCGGACTGGGCATGATCGTCGGCACTACGGACCTGGTCGCAACCCTGCCTCGGCATATCGGCCAGACCCTAGCCGATATGCACGACCTGCAAGTGCACGACTGCCCGTTTGCAGTTGAGGGTTTCACGGTGAAGCAACACTGGCACGCTCGCTACCACCAGGACAGTGGCAACCGCTGGCTGAGGGAGGTGATCCACAACCTGTTCGGCCGCCCGGCCTGAAGCACGCCCTCGATTACAGGCCCATGATCATCTCGTGCCAGGCCATGCCGCCGTGGTCCGACGGTGACGGTTTCACATACTGGTAGCCCAGCTTCTGGTACAGGGCCACATGCTGCTCTTTGCACATCAGGTGAATGGTCTGCTTGCCCGACGCTTTCATGCGGGCGATGAATGCTTCCATCAGCCGTTTGGCGTAGCCTTTGCCCTGGTGTGCCGGGTCCACCACTACTGACATGATCACCACGTTCGGTGCTGCCGGGTCGTGGCCGACCAGTTCCTTGAACGCTTCATCAGACATGACAACTTCGTGGGCGCAGCCGCTGTTGATGAAACCGACGATCTCACCTGCGATTTCCAGAATGAGAAAACCCTGTGGGTACTGTGCGATGCGGGTGCGGATCTTCTCCAGGGTGGCCGCCTCATCCCCTTCATAGGCGCCGATTTCAATGGCGTAGCATCGCTCGGCGTCTGCGGCGGTGGGGGTGCGGAACTGGACAATACTCATGGCTGATTCCTTGGAAACGTGAAAGCGTCTGCCATGGTAAATCAGGCGTGCGTTCTGGCGATATCGGGCCGCCACCCTCGGCCAGGCCAGCCGCGTGGTGCTTGATGCTGGCCAAGGATGGCAAGCATCATGGGCGTATACCCCTCACACCACGGATACCCCTATGACCGCTGCACACTACCCCCTCGTGGAGCCCGGCCGCTGCAAACGCTTGAAGGCGGCCAGCAGCCGGGACCATGACAGCGTCGATCAACTGGTGATGGCGGCACGCCCTTTCGAAAACCGCGAGCGCTATGGCCGTTTCCTGCAGGTACAACACCGCTTTCACGGCAGCCTGTTGACGTTGTACAACGATGCACAGCTCAACCAGCACCTGCCAGGGCTGGTTGGGCTGTCGCGCTTCGCTGCGGTCGAAACCGACCTGCGTGATCTCGGCCTGCCACTGCCAACGCGCCCTCAACAAGTCTGCGTCGGCCCGGCCGAGGCCTTGGGCTGGCTATATTGCAGCGAAGGTTCGAATCTGGGGGCGGCGTTTCTGTTCAAGCAAACCCAGCGCCTCGGGCTCGATGGCGACCAAGGCGCCCGCCACCTGGCGCCACACCCGGATGGCCGTGCGCTGCATTGGCGCGAGTTCGTTGCCCGGCTCGACGGCCTGGTGCTGGACGACCAGGACGAGGCCGCAGTGGTCGCTGGCGCGATTGCCGCGTTCGACAGTTACCGGGCGCACTTGCGTGTGATATTTGCGGGTTTATGAGCTTGTGGCTCAGTGATACCCCTCGCCGTCCTTCACCTTGCCGCGGAACACGTAATACGACCAGGCCGAATACCCCAGGATGAACGGAATGATCAGCAACGCCCCGACCAGGGCGAAGCCCAGGCTCTGCGGTGGCGCCGCCGCTTCCCAGATGGTCAGGCTGGGCGGCAGCACGTACGGCCAGATACTGATGACCAAACCGCTATAACCGAGGAACACCAACACCAGCGACCAGACGAAAGGACCGGCATGGGGCGTACCGCGCAACGACCTGAGGATCGCCCAGGTGGCCACCAGCACCAGTACCGGTACCGGCAGGAAGAACCAGAAGTTCGGCAGGCCGAACCAGCGGTCGAAGATCGCCGGGTGCGTCAGCGGCGTCCAGATGCTCACAATCAGCATCGCCGCCACCGTCGCCAGGGTGATCGGTGAGCAGGCACGAATGATACTGGCCTGCAGCCGGCCCTCGGTCTTCAACACCAGCCAGGTGGCGCCCAATAGCGCATACGCCACGACCACGCCGATCCCGCAGAACACGTTGAACGGTGTCAGCCAGCTCATCAGCCCGTTGGTGGCCACGCCATCGACAATCGAATGCCCGTCGATGAACGCGCCCAGCATCACGCCCTGGAAAAACGCCGCCGCATACGACCCGCCAATGAAGGCCCGGTCCCAGAACGGCTTGTGCGCATCATCGGCCTTGAAACGGAACTCGAACGACACGCCACGCCAGATCAACCCGGCCAGCAGGCCGAGCGCCGGGATGTACAGCGCGCTGAGCAAAATGGCGTACACCTTGGGGAATGCCGCCATCAACCCTGCCCCGCCCAGCACCAGCCAGGTTTCGTTGCCATCCCACACCGGCGCCACGGTGTTGACCATGGTATCGCGGTGGTCGCGGTCGGTGATGAACGGGAACAGGATGCCGATACCCAGGTCGAAGCCATCCATGATGACGTACATCATCACGCCAAAGCCGATGATCAAGAACCAGATCAGCGGAAGATCAATACCCATGACAGCGTCTCCGGTCAGTCAGTGTGATTGGGCGAATTCGGATACAGCGGGTCGTCCACGGCCGACAATGGGCGGGCCGGGCGCTGGTTGGCGGCCACGGGGTGCTCATGGTCGTCGTGCGGCTGCGGCCCCTTGCCCACCATGCGCAGCATGTAAACGACGCCGGTGCCGAACACAGCCATGTACATCACCACCAGCACCACCAGGCCCACCGACAAGGTCAGTGCCGAATGATCGGAAACGGCGTCCTTGGTACGCATCAGGCCGTACACCACCCACGGCTGTCGGCCGATCTCGGTGACGTACCAGCCGGCCAACAGGGCCACCAGCCCGGAAGGCCCCATCCACAGGGCAAACCGTGCCAGCCCCCGCGACGCGTACAACTTGCCGCGCCAGCGCTGCCAGGTGCCAAACAGACCGAGCACGACCATCAGCAACCCCAGGCCGACCATGACCCGGAAGCACCAGAACAGGATGGTCGCGTTGGGCCGGTCTTCTCTCGGGAAGTCTTTCAACGCCGGGATCTGTCCGTGCAGGCTGTGGGTCAGGATCAGGCTGGCCAGGTTCGGGATCTCGATTTTGTAGCGGGTGGTTTCTGCTTCCATATCGGGTATACCGAACAGGATCAGTGGCACGCCCTGCCCCGGCGTGTTGCTCCAGTGGCCCTCTACGGCGGCAATCTTCGCCGGCTGGTACTTGAGCGTGTTCAAACCATGCATGTCACCAATCAGCACCTGCAGCGGCGCGGTGAACAGCAGCATCCACAACGCCATCGAAAACATCTTCTGCACTGCCGGGGTGCGGTTGCCACGCAGCAGGTGCCACGCCGCCGAGGCGCCGACGAACAATGCAGTCGACAGCATGGCGGCGGTCACCATGTGCGCCAGGCGGTACGGGAACGACGGGTTGAAAATGATCGCGAACCAGTCCACGGGCACTACTACGCCATTGATCACTTCGTGGCCTTGTGGCGTCTGCATCCAGCTGTTGGATGCCAGAATCCAGGTGGCGGAAATCATCGTCCCCACGGCCACCATCAGCGTGGCGAAGAAGTGCAGACCACGGCCGACCTTGTGCCAGCCGAACAGCATCACCCCGAGAAAGCCTGCTTCAAGGAAGAAAGCCGTCAGCACCTCATAGGTCAGCAACGGGCCGGTGATGCTGCCGGCGAACTGCGAGTAGAAGCTCCAGTTGGTGCCGAACTGGTAGGCCATGACCAGCCCCGAGACCACGCCCATGGCGAAGTTGACGGCGAAGATCTTCGACCAGAAGTGGTAAAGGTCGAGGTAGGCGTTTTCCTTTTTCCACAACCACAGGCCTTCCAGCACGGCCAGAAACGCCGCCAGGCCAATGGTGATGGCCGGAAAAATGATGTGAAAGGTGATGGTGAAACCAAACTGTATACGGGCCAGCTCCAGGGCTGTAAGGCTGAACATGGCTATGCCTCGCTCCGTTGTGAAAGACGTTGCAGCAGCGTGCGTGGCCGGGCCTGCCGATGGGTGGCCGCAGCCTCCTGCCAGCGCTGGGCCGGTACGCTGGGCGAAACCAGGGCACTGGTGAAGCCGCACTGCAGTAACATGGCGAACTGGTCAGGCAGCAATGGCCCGGCGGCGCGCAGGTCGCCGGTGAACCCATGGCGCTCGCGCAGCAGCCTGGCCAAGGTGAAGCCACGACCATCGCGTGACTTGGCGAACTCGATCACGATCAACGTCAGGTGGCCAAGCAGCGCCAGCACCTGTGCCGGGTCCTGGTCGGCGCTCAGCCACAGGCCCTCTGCCGGCTGACCGAAACGCATGTGGTAGTCGTCCCACTGCTGCGGCTGCAGCACGGTGTGCGGGGCATAGGTTGGCAGCACTTCGCTGCCCAGGTAGCGCCAGCTGTCGGGCTGCGCCTGGCCTTCACGATCAACGAGCATCACGCAGCACCTCCTTGAATGGCTCGATACCGACGCGGCGGTAGGTGTCGAGGAAGCGTTCGCCGTCCTCGCGCAATTGCAGGTAAATGCCAACGATGGCCTCGACGATGTCGGGCACCTCCTCAAAGGGCACCGAACGGCCGAGGATGGTCCCCACCGCAGCGTCCTCTTCGGCACTGCCGCCCAGCGTGATCTGGTAATTTTCGTGGCCAGCCTTGTCCAGACCGAGGATGCCGATATGCGCCACATGGTGGTGGGCACAGGCATTGATGCAGCCGGACACATTGAGCTTGAGCTCGCCGATTTCCTGTTGTCGGGCTGCGTCGAAACGCTGGGCGATGCGCTGGGCGACCGGCACCGAGCGGGCGGTGGCCAGGCTGCAGTAGTCCATCCCCGGGCAGGCGATGGCGTCAGACAACAAGCCGATGTTGCTGGTCGCCAGCCCCGCCTGGCGCAGGGCCTGCCAGACGCTGTACAAGTCACCCTGACGAATGTGCGGCAACACCAGGTTCTGCTCATGGGAAACGCGGATTTCGTTCAGCGAGTAAGCCTCGGCCAGGTCAGCCAGGGTGAGCATTTCCTCGGCGCTGATGTCTCCGGGGATGCCGCCTGGTGGCTTCAACGAGATGACTGCACTGATATAGCCACGCTGCTTGTGCGGGTGGGTATTGGTGCGTACCCAGCTGGCAAACGCGTTGTCGTCTGCCCGTGCGCGCAGAAAGCTGTCACACAGCCCGGGCAATGCCTCGAAGGCGGGTTGCACGAAGCGGGCATGAATGCCCTGGACGATGGCGGGCTCCAGGTATTGATGGTCAGCTGGAAGGCTGGCGAACTCCTGCTCGATCATCTCGATGAAGCGGCCAGGCTTGAGCTCGCGCACCAGGATCTTGATGCGTGCCTTGTACAGGTTGTCGCGCCGCCCCAGGGCGTTGTACACCCGTAAGATGGCTTCGACGTAGCGCAACAGTTCACGCTCCGGCAACCACTCGCGCACCCGGGTGCCGACGATCGGGGTGCGCCCCAGACCACCACCGGCATACACCTGGAAGCCCACCTCGCCCTGTTCGTTGCGCTGCGCCAGTATGCCGATATCATGAAAGCGCACAGCCGCCCGGTCTTTGGGGCTGCCGGTGATGGCGATCTTGAACTTGCGTGGCAGGTAAGTGAATTCCGGGTGATCAGTAGACCACTGACGGAGGATCTCGGCATGCACCCTCGGGTCGAGCACTTCATCTTCGGCGGCACCGGCAAAGTGGTCGGTGGTCACGTTGCGGATGCAGTTGCCGCTGGTCTGGATGCAATGCAGGTCGGCATCTGCCAGTACCGACAGAATTTCCGGCGTATCGGCCAGGTGCGGCCAGTTGAACTGGATGTTCTGCCGGGTGGTGAGGTGGCCGTAGCCTTTGTCATAGGTGCGTGCCACGTAGGCCAGCTGACGCAGTTGCACCGCGCTCAAGGTTCCATACGGAATGGCCACGCGCAGCATGTAGCCGTGCAATTGCAGATACAGGCCGTTCATCAGCCGGTAGACCTTGAACGCCTCTTCATCCAGCTCGCCACTCAGGCGGCGGGCAACCTGCTGCTCGAACTGGCGGGCGCGGTCCTTGAGGAACTCGCGCTCGAACGGATCGTAGCGGTATACCCCAGCCTGCCCCGCCGCAACCGGCAGCAGCGGCCGTACCCCTTTGCCGACCTGTAGGGCCCCCCCGGGAGCCTGCTTGCCAAGGTCGCTGCGTACCGACGGGCCGCGCGCACGCAACCGCTCACGCAGGCTTTTGGGCTCAGGCTGGCCATCGACCAGCCAGGCTTCACAAGGCGTCGGCGCAACCACCTGGTTGGCCCGCACGGCAGCTTCGGCCGCGAAGGTTGCCGCTTCCAGGGCCTGCGCATCGAAGGTGCCGGCCTGTTGCAGTGTCTCTACCCATTCATGCCCGGCATCAAGCCAGACCACAGCCCCATCGCCCAGGCGGTTGGCGCAGATCAGATGACAGTCATCCATCGAACATCTCCATGACTGGGAGCCCGGAAGCGCTTATCGTTGCAGCCCTGCAGCGGCGTTCCGGTGCATATCAAAATAACCATACGCTTTCCATTTTGTATGGATCTATTAACAACCGTATGTCATGATATTCCTATGCGTATGGACTGACAACCGGGGGATAATACTCATGCCTCTTGCCGAAACGCCAAGAGAACACGCTCAAATAAGCTGGACCAGGCCATTTAAGCCGAAGAGCGGCCCAAGATACATACAGATTGCCGATATGATCTCAGAATCCATACAGTCTGGAATTTTGCAGGACGGCGAACAAATCCCACCACAGCGTGCGCTGGCAGCGCACCTGGGTGTCGACCTGACCACGGTGACCCGTGCCTACGCCGAAGCGCGCGACCGCGGCCTGATTGCCTCCTACAGTGGCCGCGGGTCGTTCATTCTGGGTGCCCGCGAAACACCCACCCAGGCAGGCATTGACCTGACCATGAACATTCCGCCGCAGCCGGCCAATGGCTCGATGGCCCAATGGGTAAGCGCCGGGCTTGAACAGGTACTGCAACGCAACCCCATCGAAGCACTGTCGCCCTACCAGGATGAGCCGGCCTCCCGCTCGCTGCTGCAGGCCGCGCAGGGCTGGTTGAAACCGGCGCTGGGTGATCTGGACAGCCGCAGCCTGGCCCTGTGCCCGGGTTCGCAAGCGGCCGTATTCGCCATCCTCAGCGCCCATGCCCGCACGGGTGACACCGTGCTGTGCGACCCACTGACCTACCCCGGCCTGCTACTGGCTGCCCAACAACTGGGGCTGCGCATTGTCGCGGTGCCCGGTGACGCCGACGGCATGCGCCCCGACCATCTGGAGCAAGCCTGCCAACAAAGCGGTGCGCGCCTGCTGTACCTCAATCCCACGTTCCAGAACCCTACAGCGCACACCATGCCCGTGGCCCGGCGCCAGGCGATTGCCGAAGTGCTGCTCAAGTGCGGCATCACACTGATCGAGGACGACCCCTACCGCTATCTGCTTGACGATGCGCCAACGCCCATCACCTGCCTGACCGGGGGTGCCAACACGTATTATCTGGCATCGCTGTCCAAGTGCCTGTGGCCAAGCCTGCGCACCGCTTTTGTACTGCCCCCGCGCGGAGATGACGGCCATGCCCTGCTCAACGGCTTGCGCGCCTCGAGCATGGGCTGCTCAGCCCTGCTGCTGGCCTTGGTCGAGCAGTGGATCCGCAGTGGTACCGCCAGGGAGCTGGTACAGGAAATCCAGCGCGAAGCCCGCGCCCGCCAGCACTTGGCACGCACACTGCTGAGCCATGAGTTCCAGGCGCACCCAACCGGGCTGCACCTGTGGTTACCGTTGCCGGCGCACTGGCGCCAGGAACGGTTTACCCAAGCCCTGGATGATGTGGGGGTGAGTGTGGCCGGGGCGGACTCGTTCAGCGTTGCGCAGCAAGGGCCGGAGGCCGTGCGTATCTCGCTGGGCGGGGCACCGGACCAGGCCGTACTGGGGCAAGCGTTGCGCAAAGTAGAGGGGCTGTTGAAGGAAGACCGCCGCCGTGGGGGGCGGGCTTTTGTGTGATCAGCCAATCAGATGAGGTTTCTGGCAAGCAGCGCAAGCGGCATCGGGTGTGTGCAAATGTTCTACAAGTTGTTGCCGTAGCGAACTTTTTCTCGATGGCGGGTCTATTTCGCAGGTACAGAAAGGTAGCGGCTCGCGAGACAAGGCTCGCCCCCACCTGCTGGCCAGATGGCTCAATTGTTATCAGAGGTTGGCTTCGCTCATGAAAATACATGTCGCAAGGTTGATGCTGCTCGGCCTGTTCTCGTTCGCGGCAATGGGTTCGGCATCGGCAACACAAATGAAAGCACCAGTGGCCCAGGCCCCCGCCGTTCAGTCACCGTTGCAGCCTGCCGGCAACCCTTGGTCGAAAGTGGCCTCCGGGGCCGTCGAACAGCCGGCCACGCTGTTGGCGCATGATGACGACCGCTGGCATGACCACAGAAGCGACTGGCGCCGTGAGCAGTGGCGGCGTGAGCAAGCCCGGCGGGACTGGGAGCGGCGGCGGGACTGGGAACGCCGCCGTGACTGGGAGCGCCGCCATGAGCGGGCGATGCACCAGCGTCACTATGACGACCACCGGTACTACCGCCGTTAAGGGCGCTGCGGCAGCACTTGCGCTGCCTGCTCAGTGAGTCAGGTGGGGGTGTCCCCCACCGCCTCTGCCTCCATCTTCAACCGGTCAGCCTTGCAAATGTATTTGGGCTTGCGCGGTGCCAGCTTGGCACTGGCCTTTTTGGCATGCGCCTGCAATAGCTGCTTGATCTTCTTACGACGGTTCATAATCCACAGGGCCTGTCAGTACGTTTTAGCGGCCGCCATCATACCCGTGCGGCCTGCGCATTTCGCCACGTTGACGTTATTTTCACAGCCCACAGATTAGCGTCACATCCTTTATGGCCGCAGCAAACCTGCTGGCTACCAAGGTACGACGAGGCATACGTGTCACACACTACATCCCCCGCCGCGCGCAAGCGCGTGGACTGGGCCGGCCTGGGCTGGCTTTTGCTGTTCTTCTGGTACTTTTCCGGCGTAACCCAGGCGTTGCTGCTGTTCAGCGGAACGACCGGGTTTGCCGGTTTTCGTGATGCGTTCTTCCTCAGTAGCCTGTGGCTGGCCCCGGTGCTGCTGGTGCCGCGCTTCACCCGCGCCACTGCAGCGGTCATCGGCCTGGTGCTGTGGGGGGCTTCGCTGGTGGGTTTGAGCTACTTCGGCATCTATCGCCAGGAGTTCTCGCAAAGCGTCATCTTCGTGATGTTCGAGTCCAACACCGCCGAAGCCGGTGAGTACTTCAGCCAGTACTTCAGTGTATGGCTGGGTCTGGCGTTGCTGCTGTACACACTGGTGGCGGTGCTGCTGTGGAAGCGCGTACGCCCGGTCAGCCTGCCGCTACGCAGTCGCCTGCCGGTGGTCGCCTTGTTGCTGGTGGCCAACCTTGTGTACCCGTTCTACAAGCAGATGGTCACCCAGGAGCGCAATTTCGCCGATGCCGCGGAGAAGGTGCAGCAGCGTATGGAACCCGCCGTGCCCTGGCAGTTGCTGGTCGGCTACCGGCAGTACCGCCAGCAACTGGACAACATGCAGGAACTGCTGGCCCAGAACGCCGCATTGCCGCCGCTGCAAAACCTGCGTGACAGCAGCGGAACAGCGCCCCGCACCCTGGTGCTGGTACTGGGCGAGTCCACCACCCGCGAGCACATGCACCTGTACGGCTATAACCGCGACACCACGCCCAACCTCGACGCGCTGGCCGCCAGCGACAAAGGCCTGACGGTGTTCCGCGATGTGGTATCGCCACGCCCGTACACCATCGAAGTGATGCAGCAGATCCTCACCTTCGGCGATGAGCAGAACCCGGACCGCTTCCTCACCGACCCGTCGCTGATCAACCTGATGAAACAGGCAGGCTACAAGACCTTCTGGATCACCAACCAGCAGACCATGACCAAGCGCAACACCATGCTCACCACCTTCTCGCAGCAGACGGACGTGCCGGTGTACCTGAACAACCAGCGCAACCAGAATGCCAGCCAGTACGACGACGTGGTGCTGACGCCGTTCGAGAAGGCCCTGCAGGACCCTGCACCGAACAAGTTCATCATCGTGCACCTGCTGGGCACGCACATGGACTACCGCTACCGCTACCCGGACGACTACACGCACTTCACCGACAACCAGGGCGTGCCGGGCAAACTGACGCCGGACCAGGTCAAAACCTACAACTTCTACGACAATGCGGTGCGTTACAACGACTATGTGGTCTCGAGCCTGATCAAGCGCTACTCGGCCGGTAACCCCAATGGCTTCCTGGTGTACCTGTCGGACCACGGTGAAGACGTTTACAGCTCCGGCGACCACGACCGCCTCGGGCGCAACGAGGGCGCGCCGACCCGGCCGATGTACACCATTCCGTTCCTGCTGTGGACCTCGCCCAGCTGGCAGGCCGAGCACCCTCGTGACTTGCAGGCGATGGCCAACCGCCCCTACAGCAGCTCGCACCTGATCCATACCGTGTCAGACCTGGCCGGGCTGAGCTATGACCGCTTCGAGCCGGCCAAGAGCCTGGTAAGCCCGCAGTTCGTGGCAACACAGCGCTGGATCGGCGACCCCTACCGCAAGGATGGCTTGCGCGAGTTCGACCACCTGCCGCTGGACAAGCCTGAGCGAGCACAGGAAACAGCCAGCAGCCGGCAGTAAGCCGGCACCTGCGGGCGTTTTCCGGTGCGATGCACGGTGTAGTCCTGCTGGCAGGGCTGATCACCAGCGTGGCCTTCGCACTGCCCTGGCTGCTGCGCGAAGTGCCGCTGCGCCAGGCCACACAGGCATGAAGGCAGGATGCCAGCGCGCCGCCCGCATGGGACTTATACCGGTGCAGAGCAACTGCCGTTCCGGGCACTCCCCCGCACCGCCTCGGCCAGTTTGCGCAGGTTGGCCTGGTGCGCATTCACCAGGCTGGTGATGCTGTTGTCCGCGGCCGTCTGCACCGACGTGCGGCAGGTCAGTTCAGCCTGCCCTGCCTGCTTCAGGCGCCAGACGGCCTCCAGTGAAGCATAGCGCCCCGGCACCGTATCGAAGCGCCGCACATCCACCCGCAGTGCCGCCTTGTTGCCAGCCGCCGGCCCGCCCAACTGGTCCTGCAAGGCGCTGCGAAATTCATCCACCAGGTTGGCGCCCCACCATTCCGTTTCCAGAATGGCCAGGCCGCTCTGGCCCTGGCGCACCACCAGTTGCGGGCGGTCCACCTGCGGCGGCACCACCACCCGGGTCACCTGGATATGCTGCCCGCTGTCGCGCACCGGCTCGCTCGCCACCAGCGTGTGGTAGTTGTTCGGCGTACTGCTGCAGCCCCCGAGCCACACCAGCAGGCTGGCCACACAGACATTGCGCAGTCGTTGCATCGGCTGTCTCCTCAGGGTTCAAGCGCTTCGGCACCGGCCGCCTTCGGCCGCCCGCGAATCAGCGACTCGGGGTGCCGGCCCAGGTAATCGGCGAGGTCACGCAGCGAACGCGACATGCGCTCCAGCTCATCCAGTGTTTCGCCCATCCGCTCGCGCTGTGGCGAATCTTCGGAAATGGCCGAGTTGGCCGTGCGTAGGGTCTTGTGCACTTCATCGAGCGCCACCTTCACGTCCGGCAGCGTCTGGCCATTGAACTGTTTGAGGCTGGCGCGCAACGCTCGAAGGCTGCCGTCCAGGTTGCCGGCGATGCTTTCCAGCGGCAGCTTGGCAATGCGCTCGACCACCCGCTGCAGCTGCTCCTGCAACTGTTCAAGGCTACCCGGCAGTGTGGGGATGGTGATGGGATTGGCGGCCATGTCGAAGGCCACCTTGGGGGCATCCGGGTAGAAATCCAGGGAAATGAACATCTGCCCGGTGATCAGGTTACCGCTGCGCGCCTGGGCCCGAAGGCCATGTTCGACGAAGGTGCCGATCAACCGCCTGGCCCCATCCATATCGCCCTCGGCGTGCTTGAACACCGACAGCATCTTGCGGTGCACCGGCCCCAACCGTTGCGGGTAGATCACCGCATTGACCACCACCGGAAAAGTCTGGCGGGCGGCATCGTAGTCAAGCTGGACCGAGGTAACCCGGCCAAACTCCACGCCCTTGAACTCCACCGGCGCGCCCACCGAAAGGCCGCGCATGGCCTGGTCAAAGCGCAATTGCAAATACTGCGCCTGGCCATTGGGTGGTGCCAACGCGGTCTCGCGGTCGGCAAACAGCTGGAAGCGGGCCTGGTCGGCAGCAGCCTCGGCCTGGGGGGAAAAATCAGGCGAGCCGAAAGCCAGCCCACCCACCAGGATCGATGACAGCGATTCGGTATCCACCTTCAGGCCGTTGGCACCAATCTGCATGTCGATGCCGCTGGCGTTCCAGAAGCGGCTATCCGTGGTGACGAAGCTGTCATAGGGTGCCTGCACGAACACGCCAATCTCTACCCCCTTGCCATCATCCTGCAGGGCAAACGACACCACCTCACCCACCGGAATCTTGCGGTAGTAGATCGATGAGCCGACGTCCAGCGAGCCAAGGTCGCTGGCAGTCAGGGTAAAACGCTTGCCCTTTTCGTCGAACGTGATCGGTGGCGGCAGTTCAAGGCCGACAAAGGCCTTTTCCGGCACTTTCGACTCGCCGGAGTCAGCCCCGATGAAACTGCCGGAAAGCAGCGTGTCCACCCCGGACACCCCACCGACGCCGATGCGCGGGCGCACCACCCAGAAGCGCGCACCCTGTGTGGCGAACGAGCGGGCATCGTCCGACAACTGCACCTTGGCCACTACGCTCTTTTTGTCGTCGGCCAGTTCCACCGTGGTCACTTCACCAATCACCACGCTCCGGTACTTCACCTGGGTCTTGTGCGCCACCAGCCCTTCCCCGGTGTGGAAGGAAATGGCAATGACCGGCCCTTGCTGCATCCAGTTGCGCACCACCAGCGAAGCGCCGATCAGGATGGCCAGTATCGGCACGATCCACACCAGCGATACGCTCCAGCGTCGGGTGCGCACGTCAACCTGCCCCGCCCCCTCGCGTTCGTCAGCCTGTTGCCCCATCAGTGCGGCCTCCCCTCGTTGGCATGGCTATCCCAGATCAGGCGTGGATCGAAGCTCATCGCAGAAAACATGGTCAGCACCACCACCATGCCGAAGAACAGGATGCCCACCCGTGGCTCGATGGTGCCCAGCCCGCGCAATTGCACCAGTGCCGCCACCAGCGCCACCACCATGACATCGAGCATCGACCAGTAGCCGATCAGCTCGACGAAGCGGTACAGCTGCGAACGTTGCCGGCAGGCCCAGGTGGAACCACGCTGGGCGGTATACAGCAGCAGGCCGAGGGAAAAGAACTTGATGGCAGGCACACCCACGCTGGCAATGAAGATGATCAGTGCGATGTCCCAGGCCCCCGCCTCCCAGAACTCCAGCACCCCACCGCCAATGGTGCTTTCACTGCCACTGCCGAGCATTTCGGTGTGCATCACAGGCAGCAGGTTCGCCGGGATGTAAAACACCAGCGCGGCCAGCAGAAACGCCCAGCCGCGGCTGATGGCATTGGCCTTGCGCCGATGGATGGCAGCACCACAGCGGTTGCACGTATGCGCGCCACTGCTCAGGTCACACGCCTGGCCGCAGCCATGGCACAGACACAGGCCGAGGTCGTCAGCGCTGGCCGGGGCAGTCATGCCTGCTCCCACAAATCGCGGATGTCCTTGCCGGCGATATGAATGATCAGCATGCTCAGCGCGGCCAGGGCCAGCAAACCGATGCCCGGGATCACATCGAGCAACCCCGCCAGCTTGATCACCGCCACCATCGCCCCCAGCAGGCACACCTCCAGCATGCTCCAGGGCCGCAGGCTCTCCAGCCCGCGCATGCACAGGGCAAAGCCGGGGGCACGCTGACCGGCCAGGGCAAAGCTCAACACCCAGCACAACACGGCAATCTGCAGCACCGGCGCAACGATGATCGACAGCGCCATGACCAGGGCGATGAAGGTAATACTGCCGTGGCTGAGGATCTGCACCGAGTCCCACAACGTGGCCGAATGGGTAAGCCCCTGCATGCCGATGGTCATCACCGGGTAGGCATTGGCGAACACCAGCAGGATGCCACCGGTCACACTCAGTGCCAGCCGCTGCTGAAGGGTCAAGGACGTATGCCGGTACAGCACGCCGCCACAGCGCTGGCAAAGGGCGCGCTGATGCTTGCGCAGCGTCGCACGGTGATACACCGCGTCGCAGTACTCGCAAATAATCAGATCGTGGGTCTGAGTCATGACGATCCCACCGGTAGCCCGCTTTGATGGTCGTATGCAATGGTGAAGCCTGATATCCGGTGTAGACCATGCAGGCAAAACCGCCATGTCCAACTGAAGACAGACTATCCTGTGAAACGGGCTTTCCGCCCCGTGGAGGTGTGCCATGCGTACGTTCACATGGAGCTGCCTGCTGGTGCTGCTGAGCGCGGCACCGGCTGCCCAGGCGCAGTCGGTAGTGCCGCTTAAAGGCCAGAGCAGCCAGCAGATGCAACTGGATATCAACGATTGCAATACCGTCGCCACAAATGCTGCAAACAGCACCGCAACGTCCGGTGAAGCCCATGTCGGTGGCCGGGTACGCGGCGCGGCTGCCGGTGCCGCCGCCGGTGCAGTGGGCGCGCAGGTGCGCGGCAACCAGCATGAAGCGTTGTATGACCGGGCCAGTGACGATGCCAAGCAGCAATACCGGCAAAACCGCGCTGGCGAGGTGGCTGCCGCCGGTGCCGCAGTCGGTGGCATGCGTCAGCGTCAGGATCGGCGCCAGGACAGGCGCGGTCAGGACGAAGCAAAAACCCAGGCCCATGCCAGTGCCTACAGCGGCTGCTTGCAAGGCCGCGGCTATCAGGTCAATCCTTGACCCCCCTGGCACGCCATGCCGTTGAATCAGGCGGCATGGCGTGCCGGCCTCAGAACTTCGCCAGCTCCTCCCGACAGAACTCCACAAACAACTGTGCAGGTTTGGTCAACTGCACCCGCTTCAACCACGCCGCCGCCAGCCCCGACAGCGCCACCGGCTCGGCAATGTCCAGCATGGCCAGGCGCTGGCCGTCGTAGGTGCATTCCGAATGCGGCCGTGTCACCAACAGCGAAAAGCCAAAGCCCTGCCCGACCATGCCACGCACCATCTCGATCGACGGCGAGCTGAAAACGATGTTCGGCGTCAGCCCCAGTTCGTTGAACAGGCTGACGAAGTAGGTGCGGCTGGGCGCCACGTCCAGCAGGATCATCGGTTCCGGGCACAGGTCGCGCAGCGAGACCTGGGCCTGGCCGGAAAAACGGTGGTTTTCCGGCAGCAGCACATAGGGCTTTTGCGGCGGCATCAGCGGCTCGGCTTCGATGGTGCCGTCCAGGTCGTGATCGTAGAGAAACGCCAGGTCGAAGGTGCCGGCCGTCAGGCCCTGGATCAGGTCCTGCTGCTCGCCGTCACGCAGGCGAATGTCCACGCCCGGGTAACGCTGACGAAAACCGGCAATCAGCCGCGGCAGGTACAACGGCGCCACGGTTTCGAAACAGCCGATGTCGATCTGCCCGGCCACGGTATCGTTATCGGCCAAGGCGTTCTGCTCGAACTCATGGGCCATCTGCAGCAGCGACTTGGTCTTGGCGTAGAAGCGCTTGCCACTGGGCGTCAGCGACACACCCTGGGCATGGTGACGGATGAACAGCTGCACACCGAAACTTTCCTCCAGGCTTTTGATGGCCGTGGAGATGGACGGCTGGGCGATGTACAGCTGGCGCGAAGCCTCGGCAACGCTGCCGGCCTCCACGGTGGTGACGAAGTACTTCAGTTGTCGCAGGGTATAGGCAGCCACGGGTACCTCTTTGGTGCCCGATGGGCACGCAGGGATCATGGCTGACACTTTAACCCTGGCCGCTGGCGGATGGGGGCTGGGTGATAAAGGATTTACCTATGGCTTGAGCAGGTTTTTTTGTGGGGGCCACCTGAAGCCCCCACCGGATCACTCGAAGTCTATATTCGCCATCACGCAGTCATCCCCGACGTGTTTGTACCCTGGGGCACATGCCATCTCCATTACAGGGGCCACGCCACGCTTGCGCCTGGAGAGTTTCACTTCAGACTCCACATGCTCCAGCGTCTGTTGCTCATCGTTACCTGGCAATTCCGCCTTCGGTTCATCTTGCATGTACGTTACTCCTGGGTTGGGTGAACTTGCCAGATAGACTCTATCGTCCGCTCACCCGGTACCCCATCTGGAAACCCGGCCACTGGCCAATAATCTCTGAACGTCTTTACTGATACCCAACGGCCTCAGCGATACGGAGTGCCCCAATGAAGATCGTGGTTACCAGCATTCTCGTCGACGACCAGGCCAAGGCCCTGGCCTTCTATCACTATGTACTCGGTTTCGAGCCCAAGCATGACATCCCCATGGGCCGGCACCGCTGGCTGACCCTCACTTCGCCCAACGACCCCAATGGTGTGGAGTTGCTGTTGGAACCCGATGCGCACCCAGCGTCCAAGGTGTACAAAGCGGCGCTCAAACAGGACGGCATCCCCGCCACGTCGTTTGGCGTACGCGATATCCAGGCTGAATACACACGTCTGTGTGCGGCGGGCGTAACGTTCACCCAGCCGCCCACCAACATGGGCCCCGTTACCGTGGCCGTGTTCGATGACACCTGTGGCAACCTGATCCAGATCGCCCAAAAACACTGACACCCCACCCCACGCGCAACAACAAGGAAAACAGATGCGCCACGAATTCAGCGAAGTGCTCAACGACCTGGTCGATTACTTTCTGCTTGGCGATATCCAGCTGCTCGAACGCTTCAAACAGGAGCATGAGCTGCCCGACGACCTTGCCTATGCATTCACCCATGACGACAGTGGCGACCAAGCCGTACGCGAAGGCATCGTGCTGCCGCTGGCCGGGGTCGACAACCTGCCTTATCGCATCCTCTTCACCCTCGATGGCTACACCCCGGCCCTGCGCGAGCCCGGCAGCCGCCTGAAGCACCGGCGCAATGGCTACGTGCTGCGGGTCGAGCACGGTGCGCTGATGCTGTACACCTGGCGCATCCTGCAGCATTTCACGCCCAAGACCTTGGGCGACCTCATGGCTCGCTACCAGGTGCCGGGGCGGCCGATCATCGAGCTGGACAACGGCTGGTATGACGTGGAGGTGCTGGCGGGGGCACTGGTGCGGGACGGTTTGTACGAGCCGGCGTTCGAGTTTGTCTTGAAGAAGCGCTGGAGTCGGGGTCAGGCTGCTGAAGTGGATACCGGGTATGCCTTTGGGCTGCGAGGGTACTTCGACTGACCGGTTGCCTGTACTGACCTCTTCGCGGGTTTACCCGCGAAGAGGTCAGTACAGGCAACCTCATTCGTCAGGTATGACTGATATCCCGATCCTTGGTCTCCGGCATGAAGAGGATCCCCAGTACCGCCGTCATCACGGCGATCACGATCGGGTACCACAGGCCGTAATAGATATCCCCGGTCGCCGCCACCATGGCAAACGCAACCGTCGGCAGGAAGCCGCCGAACCAGCCGTTGCCGATGTGGTAAGGCAGCGACATCGACGTGTAGCGGATACGCGCGGGGAACAGTTCCACCAGCCAGGCGGCAATCGGGCCGTAGACCATGGTCACGTAGATCACCAAAAGGGTCAGTAGCAACAGCACCATCGGGTAGTGGATCTTCGCCGGGTCAGCCTTTTCCGGGTATCCAGCTTCTTTCAGCGCACCACTGAGGGTGGCGGTAAACGCCTCGCTTTGCGCTTTGAAGTCCGCTGCGGCCATGCTGCTGCCGTCAAAACTCGGCAATACCCGCTCACCAATACGGATCTGCGCCACGCTGCCAGGTTCGGCCGCTTCGTTGGTGTAGGGAATGGCGCGCTTGGCCAGCAGGCTCTTGGCGATGTCGCAGGAACTGGTGAATCTGGCCTTGCCCACCGGGTCGAACTGGAACGCGCACTGGCCAGGGTCAGCCACCACCACCACCGGGTTTTGCTCCTGGGCAACGAACACGTCCGGGTTGCCGTACTCGGTCAGCGCCTTGAAGATCGGGAAATAGGTCAGCGCAGCGATAATGCAGCCGGCCATGATGATCTTCTTGCGGCCAATGCGGTCAGACAAGCTACCGAAGAAGATGAAGAACGGCGTGCCGATCAGCAGCGAGCCGGCAATCAGCAGGTTGGCCGTCTGTGGCTCGATCTTGAGCATCTGCAACAGGAAGAACAGCGCATAGAATTGCCCGGTGTACCACACCACGGCCTGGCCAGCAGTGCCGCCCAGCAACGCCATGATCACCACCTTCAGGTTGTCCCAACGGGCGAACGACTCCGTCAGAGGGGCTTTGGAGGCTTTGCCTTCGGCCTTCATCTTCATGAACACCGGTGACTCGTTGAGCTGCATGCGTATGTACACCGAAATCGCCAGCAGCAGGATCGACAGCAGGAACGGCACCCGCCAGCCCCAGGCCTCGAAGGCCTCGGTCCCCATGGCCGTGCGGCACGCCATGATTACCAGCAGCGACAGAAACAGCCCCAGTGTAGCCGTGGTCTGGATCCAGGCGGTGAAAAAGCCGCGCCGCCCCTTCGGTGCATGTTCGGCCACGTAGGTGGCCGCGCCGCCGTACTCGCCCCCCAGTGCCAAGCCCTGCAGCAGGCGCAGAGTGATCAGGATGATCGGCGCGGCCACACCGATCGAGGCGTAGCCAGGTAGCAGGCCGACGATGGCGGTGGACAGGCCCATGATCACGATGGTAATGAGAAAAGTGTACTTACGCCCGATCATGTCGCCCAGGCGGCCGAATACGATGGCACCGAATGGCCGCACGGCGAACCCGGCGGCAAAGGCGAGCAAGGCGAAGATGAACGAGGTGGTTTCATTGACCCCGGCAAAGAAGTGCTTGGCGATGATCGCCGCCAGGGAACCGTACAGGTAGAAGTCGTACCATTCGAACACCGTGCCCAGGGAAGAGGCGAAGATGACCTTGCGCTCCTCCCGGGTGATACCGCGTTGGGGCGCGCTACTGCCCGTGGATGCGCTGTCGAGAACCGCCATGGGTTGCCTCCGTCATGTCATCATGCAGGCCGGAGCACCTCACAACCACTTCACCGTCGCACCCAGGCCCTGGGGCTTGCTTTGGTTGCGCGAAGCACGACGAGACGGGCCGCCTCGGATCGCAGCAGGTTAGTAAAGCATAATCGGGTTTGGCGGGATATCCACCCGCCTGAACGCACTCCAGAGGGCAGCATGAACGACACGGCTACACCGGGCTGGCTAGGCGATATCTGGTTGGCTGACGATCACTGCCTGCTGCTGTCTACACTCGGCAGGACCGACCGTCACGTGCACTACGCGCATCAGGTGCTTGTCGGCCTCGGCGCCGATGTCGAGGTGCGTGTGGGCGAGCAGCTCTGCAGCGGCCCGCAGGTGCTGATTGCCTCGCAGCAACCTCATGCCATCCTCAGTCATGGCATACCGTGCCTTACCCTGTTTGCCGAGCCGCTGGCATTCGACCTGGCAGACCTTGCCTTGGCCTGCGAGCACGCGGGCAATAGTGCAGAACATCTGGCAGAAAGCCTTGGGCATTGGCCGCGCCGCCGGCTCGATCCGCGCCTGGAAAAAGCGCTCCAGCGCATCCGCGCGCTCGACGAACAAACCTTGCCGGCCCGGGAACTGGCCAGTACCGCTACGCTGTCGATCAGCCAGCTGGATCGTCTGTTCAGCGGTTCACTGAAACTGTCGGTGCGGCGGCTGGTGTTGTGGCAGCGCTTGCGCGTGGCCCTGCAAAGGGCGCTGAGCGGCGCCAGCCTGACCGAAGCGGCATTGGCGGCAGGGTTTGCCGACTCGGCGCACTTCACCCGCAGCGTTCGCCGGCAGTTCGGCCTCAGCACCCGGGCAGCCTTGCGCGGATTGCGTCTACGTACGGTCGGCTAGCGCCTGGCACAACCCCGCTGGCAATACCGCAGGGGCATGAGCATCGCCGTTCACCCACGGCTCGCGCAATTGCGCCAGGTAAGCCTGCGGATAGTCGGGCCGATCCCCGATTCCCATGTCGTCGTCCGCAAGCGCATAGCCTGGCAGGTACAAAACCGTGCCAAGCAGCCGGTCCCAGAGTGGAAAGAACAGCGCGAAGTTGACGTCGCCAGTACTGCCGTACTTCAGGTGATGCAGGCGATGCACCGGCGCCCAGGCAAACACATGGCGCAAGCCGCCAATGCGCATGTCCACGTTGCTGTGTTGCAGCAACAGCTGGATGGACACACTGAACGCCAGCAGCGATGCCACCTCGACGGGCAAGCCCAGCAGCAACAACGGCAAGGTACCGCCCAGGGTTTCGAGCAACTGGTGCAGAGGGTGCTTCATCAGGCCGTTGAAACCGTACAGGCGCGTGACACTGTGGTGCACCGCATGCAGCCGCCACAGCAGCGGGCTGCGGTGGCTGGCGTAATGCACCAGGGTGATGCCCAGGTCGGCCAGCGCAATGGCTAGCAGCAACTGCAGGGCCAACGGCCAATGATCAGGCCAAAGACCCGTACCCGGCAGCCAGTTGGCAAGCAGCGGAATGGTCGCCACGCTACAGAGGGTCAGGCATTCATTGACCAGCGCATGGCAAACCCTTGCAGCAACTGCATCGCCGCCCGCCCACCCACCACACAACCCAGCGAATCATCCAGCAGGACAATGGGCGCCCCCTGCACCTGCAGGGGTACCCACGCCTAGGCGAACAGCTTGCCTTGCGCGGTGTCGTTCCAAGGCTCGCGACTGTGCAGCTCGCTCATACCGCACCTGCCACCGGCCCCTTCAACTCGACCTGGTTGCCATCCGGGTCGTAACAGTACAGGGACAGCCCCTCGCCTTCGGCACCATAACGCTTCTCTGCGGGCTCAACCTTTACCCCGGCGGCTTCCAGGTAGGCCGTCAATGCCGCCTCGTCGAACGGCTCGATACGCAGGCAGAAATGGTGCAGGTTGCGCCCCTCCACCCCCGGTGCCGCCCCGCCTGGCTGGCCCAGCGGGCCGTCCAGGGTCACCAGGTCGATCATCGCCGTGCCAGTGGCCAGGTGCACCATGCCCAGGTCGTCGCGCACGCGGCTGACAGCGCAACCCAGCAGCTCGGTGTAGAAGGCAACACTGCGCGGCAGGTCGCTGACCCGCAGAACAAGATGGTCTATGTGCTTGATAGCGAACGGTCGCATGCCGGGCTCCTTGTGCCGTGTGCGCGAATACGTTCGCCACCATAGCCCAGCTTCGCCCGGCGTGACCAGAATCAGCTACTCGTTAACCAACCGCTGCAGCACGCGCCCTTCATGCCGCGTCAGGATGCGCAACAGTTGGTCGACCAGCGCCCGGTCCGGGGTATCCAGGTGGAAGTGGTGCCCGCCCGGGTGCCACGAAATCTTCGCCTGACCAGGCAAGGCAGCCTCGCGCCGGGCAAAGGCTTCGCCGGTAAATGCACCCTGGCGACCAAACAGCAGGTACAACGGGCAGCTGATCTGGTTGAGCAGTTCGCAGGCTTCGCGCTCGGTCAGTGGCATGGGTTCGGGCAGCACCAGCCGCGGGTCGTGGCGCCAGCAATAGCCATCGCCCAGTTGCAACAGGTCGCGCAGCGCCAGCAGCCGTGCAGCACCTTCCGACAGCTCGGTGTCCAGGCGTTCGCGGCGTTGCGCCAGTGCGGTGTCCAGGTCGTCGAAGCGGCCGGGGTCTGGCTCGGCAAAACCCGGTAGCTGGCTGCGCTGCACCATACGCTTGAGCCGGTAGGCCCGCGCCAGGTGCTGCACGCGGTCATCCTCGGCCACCGTGAACGGTGCCCCCATGCCGTCGAGGAAGGTCATGCTGGCAATGCCGCTGGTCATGGCAGCCAGCAGCGATGCCACCCCGGTGCCCATGCCGTGGGCCAGCACATGGAACTGCGCCAGCCCCAGACTGTCGGTCACCGCCAGCATGTCTTCGGCGTGCTCCCACAGGTAATAGCCACTGTCGTGGCGGCGATGGTCAGAGCGGCCATGGCCGACCAGGTCGGGGGCCACCACGAAACAACCGTCCAGCATCGGTGCCAGGCGTTCGAACGAGGCAGCGTTGTCCAGCCAGCCATGCAAGGCCAATACGGGAATACCGTCTTCGGCGCCCCAGGTGCGGACCGCTATTTCAATACCATCGAGGTCTAACAGGTGATCTTTCGGACTGCACAGCGAACGCATTGCAATTCTCCTTGGCTGAAGCCTGCGCCATGGCCTGCCTCACCCTCTCGCAGATCGCCCCCTGCTGCTGGCCCCTCACCGACCCACGCATGCGCAAGACCGACCGTTACCGACAACTATCTACCGCACCACGGCGCCTTGAAGAGCGTGGACTATTCCCTCTACGCAAGAGGTCATGACCATGACAAACCCCACGCCGCTGCATCAAAGCCAGATAACCCGCGCATTGCCGAAATGGAGCAAGGCGCTTCACCCCGCACACACGCAAAAAGTGGTGCAAAGCCTGCGCAGGGACTATCTGGCTGAAGATGGCACCCCTTACACATGGTATGCCACTGCCGATGCGCCCGCGCGCGAGCAGTTGCGTAACGCCATCAAAGTGCGAAACAAATGCCTGGCGCAACTCAAGACAGCGCTTGCGGGCTTCAAAGACATCATCACCTTCAGCACCCCGCTGCTGACCGAGCGGTTGAAAGTGAATGTGCCCGTAGACAGAGCGCAGTATGTCTTCCAGCCCTTTGAAGCCGATGCCGATATCTGGACCGGCGTTCCCGACCTGGAAGTGCCTTTGTTCCCTGACCGGAAGGTGGATGTGCTGGCCACCCGCCCCGTGGGCGAGCCGCAAGCACGCAGCTTGCTGGAGGCGGCTCTGCACAACTTCGAGGGCCTGGATGAAGTAGGCGCCTACAGCAGGCTCACCCGTGCAGCAGGCAGCGAGACACCCTTGCCAGGCCTGACGATGGCGGACTTCGTCAAGCATTGTCGGGCGCTGGACCTTGGCCAGCGCTATCAAGACCATCTGCATGCAACCCACGAGGGCGACAACCGCGCTGAAATCCAGCGCCTGTCGATTCAAGCCAGCCGTGAAGCTTTGAGGGTGCAGGCCCTGATCGCAACGCTCAAAGGCCTGCTGAGCGACCACGCAGGCAATGCGCTCATTCAGTTATGCGATGGCAAGCCCCACCCCACCTACGATAAGCAGCCGTTGCACTGCTGGAACTTCAGCCTGTTCGGTATTCCCATCCACGAAATCCTGTTCATCGGGCCCGACGAGCCTGGCCAGATAAACCCGTGCATTGTTTACATACCGGAAGACAACGAGCACCCGGTCAGGGAATTTGCCTCACGCCAGGCAGCAGGCCAGCACCTGCGCAGCCGTTTGCTGCAAAGCACATTCCGTCGTGCCTTGGTCCATTTCGCCTACAAGGACAGGCAACAGGAGCTGGCCGACAAGCTGGAGAACGCGCTGTTCGAGAAGGACGATGCAGGCATACGCAGACCCCGACACAAGCCTGTACTCCACTTCACCCCCTCGCCCATCCGCACCGATCCCTGGGCCACCTTGTACAACGCGCACCTTGCGCGCATGAAGGCCGACGCGAAAACCATTGCTGTCCCCACTGCCGACGTAGACGCCAAGGCCCGCAACCAGCGCCTGAAGCACTGGTTCGACATGGGCATGAATGTGCTCAACGTGGCTGCGTTCTTCGTGCCCGGGCTGAACACGGTCATGCTTGGCGTTTTCGCCTACGACCTGATGAGTTCTGTGTTCACCGGGTTCGAGGCCTGGGAAGAAGGCGATAGCCAGCAAGCGCTGGTGCAACTGGAATCATTGGCCATCAATGCGGCGGTCATCGCCGGTTTTGCGGTAGGCGCCAAGATCGTTCAGGCATCAGGCTTCGTCGATGCACTGACGAGTGTGTGGCACGAAGATCAGGAAGTGCTCTGGCACCCCGACATGAAGCCGTATGCAAGCCCAGCGGCTGTCCCTGAGGGAGTTCAACCCGATTCGCTCGGCCATGTGCACGTCGATGGGAAGACCTACCTGAAGCTGGATGGGACGCTATACGAAGTGTTTCAGGACGCTGAGCAACAATGGCGCGTGCGCCACCCCGATGATGCGCAGGCTTATGCGCCACGCTTGTTGCATCATGGCAACGCCCGCTGGCAACTCGACCATGAACAACCGCTGGAATGGGACCACCAGCAACTCATGAGCCGCCTGGGCAACTACACCACTGGCCTGGACGAAAGCGAGCTGGACTACGCCATGCGCAGTACCGGTACCGATGAAGGTGTATTACGCCGTAACCAGGCAACAGGCTCACGCCCACCCGCCCTGTTGATCGACACCTTGCAACGCCTGCAACTCGACAACGAGGCTCAACAGATCATCGATCGCGTACGCCATGGGCTACCGCTGGCAGCGTACAAGAACTTTGCCTTACCTGAACTGCTGCGCCTGCCGGGGTGGCCTGAGGGAACTGTACTCAAGGTTTACAAAGGGCCAGAACCCTGGGGCGAGTCTGTGCGCTACGGCCCGTCCCATTCGACAGGGCAAATAGAAATCGAAGTCACCCGCACCGACCTGGACAATGGTCAACTGAGCCAGACCGTGTTGGCTCAAATGGATGAAGAGACCGCGCTGCAACTGCTGGGTGACACGCCGCCCGAGCAGCGACCTTCTGCCTTGAACAACACGCTCGCGACCCACCTGGAAGCACATCGCGAAGCGTTGTTCAGCAGCCTGCAACACAGCCGCCGCCCCGTCCTTCCCCCAGCCGCCCAACCCCTCGCCCAGCAGTTTCCCGGCCTGCCGGACAGTGCGCTTGAAGCGTTACTGGCCAACATCAGCAACGCCGAACGGCTAAGCCTGACAAGGGGACGGGTGCCGCTTCGCATTGCCGAAGAAGCCCGCCGTCTGCAAGCCCGTGCACGGCTAGACCGCGCCATCCTCGGCATGTTCAGGCGCAGCCTGGCTAACGATGACAGCCAACGCCTGAAACAGGCCCTGCAAGCCGAGCAGCCACAGGCTGACTCGGCCCAGTTGCTGCAACTTGCCCTTGCCGATCGCCAGCGCTGCGCCTCGCTGCTTGGCCAACAGCCCATCAAGCCGAGCTTGCGCTCACCCTTGCGCATGGCCAACGGCCAACTTGGCTACCCTTTGAGTGGTCGGGGCCTGCCAGCCGCGCGCCGCCTCCAGGCACTCTACCCCGAACTCAGTAGCCCGCAAATCAGTGCGCTGCAAGCTGAACTTGCGCAAGGGGGCGACCTGGGTATCGCCATCAGTCGGCTGGAAGCAGAACAGCGTACCCTCAGCCGTGACCTCAACCGCTGGGCCAACGCTTCAGCTTCGCTGGAAGAGCGCTTTGATCGCCAACAGTGCGCCGAGCGGCTGATGAGTGCTGCCCGGCGTGAAGGCGGCGCGCAACGCGAGGCACTCGTGCTGGACCGCATGCAGTTGCAAGCGCTGCCAACGTTCACTGCTCGCATGCCACATATCCGGCAACTCACGCTTGATGGGCTGCAACTACGGCGCCTGGACAGCGGCTTGCTGTCAAACTTCCCCAACCTGGAAAACCTGGAAATCATTGGCAACCCCGACATTGACGCCGAAACACTGTTCGAGGCGCTCAAGTCTGCGCCACGGCTACGCGAGCTGGGCCTGACAAGCAATGGCTTGACTGCCCTTACAGCCACTGCCCAACAAGCCATCGAAGCGATGCCCGGCCTGAGAATACTCGGCCTCAGCCGTAACCGCCTGCAACTCGATGACGCCAGCTTGAGCTTCCTTGCGCGCTTGCCACTGGATGCACTGGGCCTGGGCAATAATCGGATCACACTCGATGAAACCCTCGCTGCCCGTTTTCAGGACATGATTCACCCCATGGTATTGCACATGCCTGGCAACCCATTGCAGCTGCCGCCCGACCTGCGCTTCATGGCTCGCCTCAGCCACCTGGACCTCGAGCGTTGCGAACTGCAGCAATGGCCCGACAGCTTGACCACCCTCATGAGCCAGCCCCAGTACCAACTGCGCTATCTCAACCTCTCCTCCAACCGCATTCGCACGCTGCCAGACTTGCCAGGGGTGCTGCGTACCCCCTTCGCCCGTGACGTCGCCGCGCGCCTGCCTGAGCGCCGCTGGCTGTTCAACTACAACACCCTGGAAGCCCAGACACGTGCACGCCTGGGCAGCAGTGGCGTCAACGTATTCGAGCACGCAGAGGACGTACCGCAGTGGCAAGGCATTTTCCGTGGTGAGGCGAGCAATGCCGAGGAGCAACTGTGGAGCGATTTGTTCGACCAAGGTGAGAATGCGGCACTGCTAGGGGTCCTGGAACGTCTCGCCCAGTCGGCGGAAGCGCGGCGTGATACCGCAGCACTGAGGGAACGTGTCTGGGACTTGCTGGAGAAGGCTGCTCAAGACACCGAGCTACGTGAACGCCTGGCCACCGTGGCGGGCGACTTCCCCCCAACCTGTGGCGACGCAGGCGCCGACGCTTTCAGCGCATTGGAAATAGAGGTACTGGCCCACGAAGCCGCAGGCCGTGTTGGTAGCCGACCCATCGATCTGCTGAGGCTGTATCGCAAGCTGTATCGACGCGACCAGGTCAATCAACTGGCCGACCGCATCAGCTGGAAAAGGTCCTTGCGCAAACAGGCGCTGCTCGATGGCGTCTTCGATGAAGATCTTCCCGCTTACGATGTGCTCGACGAACCCTCTGCGTTTCCGGATATCGACCTGGAAACGGGGCTGGTGGACGATATCGAAGTACGCCTGGCGTTGCGCCAGTCTCTGGCCACCGCGCTGGACTATCCCGAACCGAGCCGAGGCATGTTGTACCGCGACACAGCCAGGATCAACCAGACCATCATCGACCGGGTGAAAGCTGCGGTCCTGGCGCTGGATACGGATGCCAGCGCGCGGGAACAATGGATGAACCAGCAGCCGGGTTGGGTTGAGTACATGAAACGTGAGCATGCAGCACAGTTCAGCCTGATCACCGATTTTTGGCGGCCGGGCCTGGACTACCTGTACTACTGCCTGGATGAAACCGCCGACCCAGTCACCTCCCTGGACAGTTCTGTTCTACAGGCGCTGGCTGGCGCCATGCCCGAAAGCCCATTGAATGCTCAAGGAATACTGCGTCGCGTCTCGATCAACGAGCAGCAGTACCGCCAGGGGGTGGACGTGCTGACTGCCGAGCAGCAACAGGTTGAAACCGGCCTGCTGACCAGCCTCACTCGCCAGGCGCAAACCCTCGGCGGCTAAGCGGCTCTCACTGCCCGCGCAGGTCTTCGAAGAAGGCCTGCCGGCCATCCACCTGAGCAGGCAATTATCTACCGCACAGACTGCCAGCTTATACGGCCCCATAGCGGCTCCCGAATACGGAGCACCGACATGAGCCACACCCCTTACCACCACGCGCAAATCGTGCGTTCCCTTCCCGACTGGAGCAAGGCACTGCACAGTGAACATGCCGGCCAGATAATGAGGCGACTGCGCAAGGATTACCAAGACACCGACGGCAATACCTACGCTTGGTATGACCAGGCAGACGAACTCACCCGCCAGGCCCTGCAGCGCGCCATCGCCAGACGCGACGCCAGCTACAGGGCCCTGCAGGCGGCGCTCGGCGCCTTGCAGGGCATCTCCGAATTCTGCGCCCCACTGCTGCAGAAACAACTGAGCATCGGCATACCGGTCACTCAGGCTCAGTACGTGTATCAAGCAACCTCCGTCAAACAACCGGGCGGGCTACCTGGCGGACCTGCAGTGCCACACGAGCTGGGCGAAATCATACCCAAGGGTAACCCACAGTATCGCAGCCTCCTCGAAGCGGCCTTGCACAACTTCGAAGGCCTTGCCGATACCACGCGCTTGAGCCGCCTGCAGCACAGTCGCCAAAACATCAGGCTAATCGAAGGGTTGACGCTGGCGAGCTACATTGAGCAATGCCGGGCACTGAACCTGGGCCAGCGTTACCAGCAGCACCTTGACCAGGTCTACAGCGGTGCGAGCAAAACCAAGCTGCATTCGCTGGCCATCAACGCTCGGCGTGACGAGTTCCGTGTACAAACCCGTATCGCTGCCTGCAAAGGCCACCTCAGCGCTTCCGGCTCTTTGGCGATGCATGGCCTCTGTGCAGAGCCCGCCAACGCCACCTACCAAGGCCGCCCCCTGCATTGCTGGCAATTGCAGTTGTTTGGCATCCCCATCCACGAGCTGCTGTTCATCGCACCCGCGCAAAACCGCAAGCATGACCCGGTGTTTCTCTATAACCCGGTGGATGGGGATACGCTCAGGGAGTTTGCCTCGCTAGGGGATGCACACAAGTACCTGCGCCAGCAACTGCTGCAGGACGACTACCGCAAGCGCTTTGTCGCCCTGGCCCTGCAATCTCAGCAAGCGGCGTTAAACAAGCGACTGATGCGAGCCCTTTACAGCAACCCCGACCAGGACGATGCAACGCAGTTGGAGCCTCGCAAGTCGATACACCTGGAATCCATCGACACAAACTTGCCAAACATCCCTTGGTCGCCACTGGAGGCCAAGCACCTTACACGCCTGAAGGCCGATGCCCGCTGGGTCGCGGTGCCTACCGAAGACGTAGACGCCAGGGTACGTCTGCGCAACATCGAATACTGGCTGGATCTTGGCATGACCGTGCTGAACGTCGCTGCCATGGTCGTGCCATGCATGAACCCGATCATGCTCGCCATCGGCGCCGCGCAGATCATGGACAACGTCTTCGAAGGCATCTCGGCCTGGGAGGAAGGTGACAACGAAGAGGCTGTGGCTCAACTTGAGTCAGTGTTGATGAACGTAGTCATGGTGGCTGCAGTGGGTGGCGGTGCTGTGGCGCTGAAGGCTTCAGGTTTCGTCGATGCCATGCAGAGCGTCGTCAAGGATGGCAAGGACTACTTGTGGAGCGCCACGCTCAAGGACCACGCAAGCCCGGTATCCATCGAACACCTTGAGCCCGATGCACAAGGCCGCTACACGATAGACGGGCGCCACTACATACGCATCGATGGGACTGTGTACGAACAGGTACAAGCGCGCGGCCAATGGCGAATCCCCCACCCGCAGGACCCACAGGCCTATCGGCCACTCGTGCGCGATAACGGCGCAGGCGCATGGCGAGCGGCACATGAAATGCCGCTCGAGTGGGAGGAGCTGCATCTATTGCGGCGCCTGGGGCCAATCAGTGACGGCCTGAATGACGAGGAACTGGAAGCGGCACTCAAGTGCTCAGGGGTGCAAGGCAATGAACTTCGCCAAACCCAGGTTGCAGCGCAGCATCCCCCTGCGTTGCTGGCCGATGCACTTGACAGGCTGAGCGCGCGAAATGAGGTCAGTTTTCCCGAAGAAGCCCAGCCACTAATCAGACAGTTTCCGGGCCTGCCGCAGCGCGCCATCGGTCAGATCATGGCCAGGACCTGCATCAGTGAACGCCTGAGCCTGGCCGAAGGCAAGGTCCCCTTGCGGGTTGCCGAAGAGGCCCGAGCCCTGCAGGCACACGCCCGCCTGAGCAGGGCCTTGCTGGGGCTTTTTCGCCCTGGGCTGGCCACTGCAGACAGTGAGGTGCTGGACGTTGCGCTCAGAGCCGAGCACCCTGGCCTTGATGCACGACAACGGTATGAGATGGCCGTCACCGACCGGGGGCGTGCGGCCAGGCTGATCGGGCAGCAGCCGATCAGACCAGGCTACCGTTCGCCAATGCGCCTGGCCGACGGGGGCCTTGGCTACCCGCTCAGCGGCCGGCTACCTTGGCGCAACACGATAGATCGGCGCTTACGTTCGCTCTACCCAGGCTTGGACGCACAAGCGCGTAACGCATTGCGGGCTCAGCTGACCCAGCGTGGTGATATGGCAGCTCAGCTCAGGGCGCTGGAAATCGAGCGCGATAACCTCGACAGCACGCTGCATCACTGGGCAAGCCAGGGCAATGAAAACCAGCGCAACGCGCGTACCGTGGTGCGCGACCTGTTCAATGCCGCCTGGCGCCGCGACGACCCCGACAGCCTGACACTTCAAGGCCTGGACATCGACACGCTGCCGTCCTTGCCGGCGCGCTTCGATCACATCACCACCCTGAACATTCGCGCCATCGGCATCCGCCAGATACCTGCAGACTTTTTCCAGAGTTTCCCCTCGCTGCGCACCCTGCGCCTGGCACAAAGCCCAGAGCTCGACTTCGAGGGCCTGTTCCGGGCACTGGCATCCACACCGCAACTGGAAGTGCTGGAGCTAGGCAACAACCAGCTCGGCAGCCTGACTGACAGCATGCGCCAGCGCCTGGCCAGCCTGCCCCACTTGCGCCGGCTGAGCCTGCGCCTGAACAGGCTGCAGCTCGACGAAACCGACCTGCAAGCCCTTGCACAACTGCCCCTTGAGGACCTTGACCTTGAAAACAACCACATCGTGTTGACTGAACCGCTGGCAGCCCGCTTTACCCGCCTGCAACACCTGCGCGACTTGCGAATGACCAACAACCCTCTGGGCCACGCCCCCCATGTGACCGGCCTCACTCGCCTGGCCAACCTTCAACTGCGCAACTGTAGCCTGCTTGAATGGCCGCGCGGCCTCACACCACTGATGACGCAGGCCGACCTGCAATTGCGTCACCTAAACCTGAGCTACAACCCAATCGACCACATACCAGACCTCGACCAGGTGCTGACCAGCGCCTTTGCCAATGCCCTGCGTACGCCAAGCGGTGATGCCATCTGGACCTTCAACGAAAACAATCTGGATACTGGCAGCAATCGCCAGCTGCGCATGGCAGGCGTCGAAGTGCATAGCGACGATCAGCTGTCGGCTATCAGCGTGGACTTCTGGCTCGTGGATGCCAGCCCGGATCAGGCGCAGCTTTGGGACGAGCTGTTCGAAGGTGATTCAAACCGGCATTTGCGCGAGGTGGTCGAAGGCGTGGCGCGCTCGCGGCAGGCCGAGCGCAACTTGCGTAGTCTGACCCGCCAAGTCTGGCAGCTACTGGAGCAGGCAGGCCAGGATGAAGAGTTGCGAACCCACCTGGACACTGTCGCGCAAGAGTACCCACCTACCTGTGGCGATGCCAATACCGATGCGTTCAGCGCCCTGGAGCTCGAAGCACAGGTGTTCAGGCAACTGACCGAGGACGCAGAACGCCCTACCGCGCTCTTCAACTTTTTCAGAAGCCTCTATCGCCGCGAAATGGTCAACGCGATAGGCGAGCAACTACAGCTTGCCCGCCTGGCGCGTCAGGCCCGCTTGCAAGAGCTGGAGCGGTTACCCGCACAGGCGCAGCCGCAAAGGCTTGACGTGCCTGCGCTGGACGGCCTTGACGACGTTGAAGATGGCGCCTTGCTCAATGGCGGCGTGGACCTCATTGAAATACGCCTGGCCCTGCGCCAATCGCTGGCGAGGTCGCTCAATTTCCCAGAAACCAGCCAAGGCATGCTGTATCGCCACGAAGCGATGATTTCAGCACGCGTGCAAAACAATGTCGAACGTGCCGTTCTGCGGCTAGACAGTACGGCCACAGAGCGCAGGTCCTGGATTGCGCGGCAGCCCAGTTGGCAACGCTACCTTGCCCAGCGTTTCGCCAGCCGCTTCGCAACGCTGGATGAACGCTGGTATCAAGGCATGCAATATCTGGACTATTGCCTGGATGCCGAGAACGCAGTGATCACTTCACTGGATGACCCGGTGCTGCAAGCCCTCACCGAGGTACTGCCTGAGCCACCGCTGGACGAACGCGGGCAACTGCAGAGAATGGAGCTCGGCAGCCAGGCGTATGACCAGGCCAGCCGTCGGCTCAATACCGGCCGTGATCAGCAGCGCGAAGCGTTGTTCGAAACACTCACCCGCGCGCTAGACCCGAAGGACTAGGCATCCTACTGACCGCGCAGGTCTTCAAAGAAGGCCTGCCGGCCATCCACCTGGCTGGACGCCCGCGGGGCCACCGCCGCATCAGCATTGGCGGCCTCCACATGCCAATAGCAGTGCTGCACCGCACGGGTCACCGCCACATAGGCCAGACGCTGCACTTCTTCCTTTTGCGCCGTATCGAACGGTTGGGCATCACCGGCCTTGCCCAGCCCGGCCTGGCGATACACCTGGTTTTTGTAGGGCGAGCTGGTCAGGTACTGGCAGTCGCCCAGCATGAACACCGCATCGGCCTGCAAGCCCTTGGCACTGTGGTAGGTCAGCTGGCGCAGCCGGCGCTGTTCGGCCGGCAATGCGGCTTCGGCGTGCAGCACGCTTTGCAGGTGCTCGTTCATCAAGGCCCTGTCGCTGCCCTTGCGGTACAGCATCATCACCGTCTCGCCCCGCTGATAGTGCTCCATCAGCGTTTCGCCCAGGGCGGCCTCATCACGGTCGAATACCTTCACTGGCGAACCCGGGAGTTCGGCTGCCGGGCCACTGGCCCGGGCTTTCTTGCCAGCAATTGCCGGGGTGCCCTTCACCAGATGCTCGGCCGCGTCGATCACCTGCTGCTGGCAGCGGTAATTGTCGACCAGCATCACCCGAGTGCTGGACGGCGACGGGAAGGCCTTGGTGAACTCCATGAAGTACTTGGGCGAACTGCCACGCCAGCCGTAAATCGACTGCCAGTCGTCCCCCACGCACAGCAACGACGAATGCTGCGCATGGCGCCCGGTGTGCATGGCCGGGCCGCGTCGGCGGATTTCGGCGAGGCTGGCGCGCAGCCAACTGACGATCTGCGGCGACACGTCCTGGAACTCGTCGATCATCAGGTGCGCCAGTGGCCGCAGCAGCGGGTCGGGCAGCAGTTTCAGGTTTTCCGGGTTGTTCTCCCCAAACAAGGCGAACATACGGTTGTAGCTCATCACCGGCGGCGACTGGTCCAGCAGGTGCGCCTCCAGGGCTTTCCAGTACAGGGCCAGGGCCTCGAAGAACAAGGCATCACTGTCGCCCGACGGGAAGCTCATCGCCGCCACCGCGTTGTTCACGTCCAGGCCAAGGTTCTCGATGAAGTTGGCCGCGCCGACAAAGGCATCCAGCAACGGCGCCGGGGCCAGCTCACCCTTGACCTTGTACTCGAACCCCGGGCCAGCCACGGCATCGCCCGCCAGCGAGGCCGCCAGGCGCCGGGCCATGGCGTAGTTGTCGAGCCAGATCAGCGGCCTGTCGCAGAAGGCCTGCAACAAGGTGCGCTTGACCGCCCACTCGGCACGCACGGCCAGCTTGGCTCCGGGGCGCTGATACTGGGCACTTTCTGCGGGGTCGAAGCCCAGCACCACCCAAGGCCCCTGGCCTTCCAGCCGGCCATGCACATGGAAGCGGCTGCCACGGATGTCGACGGTTTCGCGGCAAGGTTCGATACCCTTGATCGGCCAGGCACCAGCGGCGAACCACAGGTCCTCGATCACATCGCACAGCTCTTCGTCGCGCTGGGCCGCCAGCTGCGTAACCTGTGCGCGCTTCTGCACATCAGGGTTGTTCGGGTCCAGTGGCTTCAGTTGCAACGCTTCGCTGCGCAACAGGCCGACCAGCTCGGCAAAACGCGGGCTCTCGCCCAGCAAGCTGCTGTAGCACTGGTTCAGTTGCTGGCGCTGGGCATCGTTAAGTCGCAGGTCGAACGGGTTGCTGTCGGCCTCGGCCTCACGCCCGGCGGGCATCTCATTACCCAGCGTCTCGAATGCGCGCACCAGGCCGAAACCCGGCAGGCTGCGCACCAGCGGCAGAATGCGTGAATGGAAGGTGCGCACCAGCTCGCGTGCCTGCACCGGTTGCAGGTTGATCTGCCACAGCGCGAACACGTGCAACAGGCGCTTGATGAAGTCCTTGCGCGACTCGCGGGTAAATGTGACCACGGTCATCGCGTCCAGCTCGTAGCCCAAATAATGGCGCAGCAGCAAAATGCGCAGCACCAGCGATGTGGACTTGCCTGCCCCAGCCCCGGCCACCACGCAGGTGGAGGGTGTGTCACTGAAGATCAGCTTCCATTGCGCGGCACTGGGCTGGGCCTCGGCAGGCAGACGCTGGGCCACATCAGCCTTGAAGCGCTTTTTCAGCTCGGCCGTCAATGGCAGGCGCCAGTCATCGAACAGGTTATCGTCCTGCCCAGGCACGGCGGCGGTGTCGGGGCGGGTATCGCGAATAACCAGCACCTGGCGCCCGGCCTCGTAGCCTTCCACCCGACCGCGCTCGAACCCTTCGCGCTCACCCTCGGCATGGCCCGTGCGCTGCCCGCTGGCGTGGCCGAGGAACCAGGAGTCGCGGTGCTGAGCCTGCAGGCGGGTCAGGCCACGCCCCAGCAGACGGGCGACCAGGCGGCGAAACCAGGGCAGTTGGGCGGGCGGGGTAAGGTCGGCGGGGGCCTGGGGTTGCTCGTGGGCCACGGTCACTCCGTTGAAAAACAAAATCAGCGGGCATGTTCGCTGCATCGACGGAAAATCGCCAGCGAATGCTTGCAGATCAGTGGATTAGGCGATGAAGCGAAGAAAGGCCGGCAACAATAACATCTATTAAACTGATTTTTTTAAGCCGATATTTACGCTTATTTTCGATGTTTACTTAGCGCATCATGGCGTCATTCCACCGTTTCAAGGAGCACGATCATGCTGCAATTACGACCGTTTGATAGCCTCGGCCACGCCAACCATGGCTGGCTGGACGCCCACCACCATTTCTCGTTTGCCGAGTACTACGACCCGGCGCGCATGCACTGGGGCAACCTGCGGGTATGGAACGACGACCTGATCGCAGCCGGCAGCGGCTTCCCGCCGCACCCGCACCGCGACATGGAAATCATCACCTATGTGCGTGAAGGCGCGATCAGCCACCAGGACAGCCTGGGCAACAAGGGCCGCACCGAAGCCGGAGACGTGCAGGTAATGAGCGCCGGTACCGGCATCGTGCACAGCGAGTACAACCTGGAGGACGTCGATACCCGTATCTTCCAGATCTGGATCGTGCCGGAGCGCACCGGTGAAGCACCGCAGTGGGGCACCCGGCCGTTCCCAAAAGGCGAACGTGGTGAAGGCTTCGTGACCCTGGCCAGCGGCCGCGTGGGCGATGAAGACAGCCTGCAGATTCGCACCGATGCGCGGCTGGTGGCTGCTACCTTGCGTGCTGGGGAAACCGCCGAGTACTGCTTCGATGCCGCACGCCGGGGTTACCTGGTGCCGGCCAAGGGGCTGGTGGAGGTGAACGGGTTGCGGGCCAAGGCGCGTGATGGCGTGGCGATCGAGCAGGAAGAAGTGTTGCGGGTGACCGCCATCGAAGACAGCGAGATCGTGCTGGTAGATGTGGCCTGATGAATCGGCCAGTACAGGCAGCCTTGTAGTGCCTGCACTGGCTTGCCGGCGATGGGCTGCACAGCAGCCCCCCTTTCAGAATGGCAAGGTCAGCTTCAACCAGTAGGCATCACCCTGGGCGCGATTGCGCACTTCGGTTTCCTTCGACCACTTCGCCGTCACGAACCAGCCATCCTTGCCGCTGTACTTGATCGACGGGCCGATGGCAAAGCTGCGCCCCTTGTTGTCTTCGATACGCTCACCGTCCTGACGGTCGTCAGTCGTCTGCCGATAGTAATACCCCCCTACTCCCAGCACCCAGCCATTCCCAAGGCCCCATCCCACGGCATAGTCCACATGAAACTCCTGCCCCGAACGGTAATCGGTGGCCGGGTTGCGCCTGTTGAAGTCGTACATCACCTTGGCATCCAGGTTGAGCCCGGCCGGGTCGATGTAGCTCATCGCGTACACCGGCTCGAACACCCAATAGTTGCGCCCGGGGTTGGCCAGGTCGTTCTTGTCGTAACGACCGGTGGGGGCAATCATGTCGAAGGCCAGGATGCTGTGAAACTTGTCACTGTGGTGAAAGCCCAGTGCCGGGCCGAAGATCACGTCGCCCAGGCCGCTGTTGTGCTGCGACTGGCCATTGAGCGAGACCTTCACATCCACCAGCGGCACGATGGCATGCAGCGCCAAGCTGCCACCCAGCACGGTGTAGTCACTTACCCAGATCAGCCGCGGCACGAGGGCGTTGGCGCGCACCCGAAAGTCCACCGGCAGTTTGCGCCCGTCGTTGCCGCGCAGGTTGTCGGCTTCGTAGTGGTTGACGAACAGCTGGCCGTAGAAGCCAGGTGGCGGCATGGCGCCAGACATGTAGTTTTCGGCACCGAGCGGGTAGGACGTGCCGCCCCCCTCGGTGGCATGGGACAGGTTGGCAGCGCCGAACAACGGGGCACACACGGCAAGGCGCAGCAGGTTTGCAAGGGTCGGGGTCATCGGGTCAACCTTTCTTGTTGTTATCGGTCGGGTGCACGCCAGCCCCCTGTGGCCAGGGAGCCAGACGCCAAAAGGTTCAGATGCGTTTGAACAGGGCCGAACGCTGGCCTTCGGAGGCACCGTCTGCGGCGCTGTAGAAGCGCTCCATGAAGATGTCGCGTTCGAACAGTCGGCCCTGCATCAGGCAAGTGATGGCCGCATCGATCATGGGTGGTGGGCCGCACAGGTAAGCCTTGTGGCCGTTGAAGCGGCCATCGAAATGCTGCCTGGCCGCGTCGTGCACGTAACCGCGCACACCTTGCCACTGCGCGTCTTCGGCAGCCTGGCTGAGGGCTGGCACATAGCTGAAGTTGGCATGGCGGGCAGCCAGCGCTTCGAACAGTTCGCGGTTGTACAGCTCGGCACGGGTACGAGCGCCCTGGAACAGGGTGATGCGGCGGGTATCGCCACGCGCCAGCAAGTCGAGAATCATCGACTGCGGGCTGGAAAGCCCCGAGCCGCCAGCGATGAAAATCAGGTCGCCCGGTTGTGAGCTGCGCACGAAAAACTGCCCGTATGGGCCGGACAGCGCCAGCGCATCGCCCACCTTGAGCTGCTGGTGAATGTACCTCGTGGCCACGCCGCCTTCCACCAGGCGCACATGCAGTTCCATCTCATCCGCCTGCTGGGGCGGGTTGGCCAGGGAAAATGCGCGACTGCCTTCAATGCCTGGCAGTTGCAGGTTCACATACTGCCCGGCCTGGAAGGCCATCGGCCGGTCGAGTTTCAGGTGCACGCCGCGAATGGTCGGTGACAGTTCGACCAGCCGAGTGACTACGGCGTGGTAGTCCTGCACCGGCAGGCCGGCGAAGTCCGGGTCGACGTCGATGTCGGCCTCGATGACCAGGTCGCTCTGCGGGATGGCGCAACAGGCCAGCACCTTGCCCTCGTCGCGTTCCATGTCCATCAGGGCGAAGGACGAAGCGGCACCGAGGTCGACCTCGCCTTCCAGTACCTGGCACTTGCAGGTAGCGCAGGTGCCGTGGCCGCAGGCAAACGGCAGCCACACGCCCTGGCGCAGGGCGGCTTCGAGAATGGTCTGCCCCTCCTCTACTTCAATCTGTTCACCAGTGGGTTCGATGGTGACTTGATAGCTCATGGCGGCACTCCTCAGTTGTGGCTGCCGCCCAGGCCTTCAAGGCCGGGGGTATGCAGGTGCAGCAGGCTTTTGTGGGTGATGCCGTTGGCCGCCAGGCCACGGGCCAGGTCGGGCGTGAAGGGCTGCTCATCCAGGCGCCACCGCGCAGTGGCGAAGTCCACCTGGGCGGCATCCGGGTGCAGGGCAATGGCCGGTTTGACCACCTGCTCGATGAAAGCGGCGAAGGGCAGCGCCGGGTCCACCGGCAGGGTGAACGGTGCGCAGAACAGCAGGTGGTTTTCCCAGCACAGGTACACCAGCTGGGCGCCGTGGAAGTTGGCCTGGCGGTCCAGGGGCTGGGCAGTGTAGGTGCCGATGGCGGTCACGGGCATGGCGTTGTTCCTCTTGTTCTTGTAGGGCCAGGGCGCGTCAACGGCGCCCTGGTGGTTCGGTGGCTCAGCCGGTCTTGCGCCCGGTGCCTTGCAAGGCCTGCCAGCGCTGCTGTTCGGGCGAACCCTGGTACTCGAAGTTGTCCTGCCCGGGGTCGATGTTGTAATAGTTGCGCACGACCGCCTCGACATCGCCGCCACCGCAGTTGCCCTGCAGGATCTGATGCACCGGCAGCCAGGCCTGCACGTACTTGTCCGGCTCGAAGGCGAATATGTCGCAGCAGCCATCGGAGCAGAAGTGGTAGCGCTCGCCCTCATGCACCAGGCTGCGATGGCTCAGTTGCGTGGGCGCATCCGGCTCGGTGAAGGCCAGCGGGATCTGGCAGATCTGGCACAGCATCGGCAGCGTCGGGTTGTAAAAGCGCTCACCCCGCGCCTGCAGCTCGCGCCAATGCTCGTAGCGTGGCCGGTAGTAGCGGTCGAAGGTGTCCGGGTACTTGGCCGACAGCCAGTCCAGCTCCTCGTCGGTGGGGATCCAGGTGTGGAAGTTGGTGGCCTGGCTGTACTGGTAGAAAATCGACCAGGCCTGGTGGCTGATGTGTTCCTTGCCGATGGTGGTCTGCTCGACGTACTTCGGCGGGCGGATGCCATAGCGTTCCAGGTCCTTGAACAACGCGCCACCGGCCTGTTCGAAGTACACCTCCCAGGCTTCGGCCCAGGACATCACCTTGTTGGGCAGCATGTAGTCCATCATCATCCCGACCAGGGTCAGCAGCCGGTAACCGCGCCAGAACCACTTGTAGATCCAGCGCTGCACGATGGGCACGTTGTCCTCGTGTTGCTCCAGCAGGAACTTGATCACCTCCAGGCCCAGGGTCATGTGCCGGGCTTCGTCGGACTGCGCCGAGAAGCCGAAGGTGACCGTGGCCATGTCGCCGTTGAACGCGGCACCCGACATGAACGGCACGAACAACAGGTTGGTCAGCACGTACTCGAACGAGAACGAGATGGCGGTGAGGAACTCGAACGGGCCGGCTGTGCGCGCATCTTCGAAGAACGACTTGGGCACCGACAGGAACCACACCCGGTCGTGCATGTGGGCGAAGTCATGCAGGCCGTTGAAGTGCTTGTTGTAGTGGCTCATGGCATGCACCTGGGTCTGCACGTGGCGCAACTCGTCGATGGCCTGCATCTGGCAGGCCACCCGTGCGCCGGCGCCACCAAAGTGCCGGCCGACACGGGCGAAGCCCTGGTAGGCCTGGTACTCCAGCGGGGTGACGCCGCTCAGGAACAGTTTCAGGGCGTTCACGTAGCGGGCGTCAGAGATGTTCTGGTGGCCATTGTTCTGGGCGAAGGCATCGAAGATGGCGTACAGCTTCTTCTCTTTTTCGGCCTGGTACTTCCAGTAGGCGTCCATGGTCAGGCGGAACGGGTCTTCCCACTTGTCCCAGTCGGTGATCTTGATGCCCTCGAACCGCTCGTAGGGGTAGATGGCGTCCTTGCTCTGGTAGCTTGGCTCCCAGCCCAGGTCGCGGGTCAGGCAGCGGTACTTGTCTTTCTGGTTGAGGCGCTTGGCGGCCATGGTGGTCTCCCTTGTTATTGTCGTTGTGCGGATCAGTTCCAGTGCAGGGCGAAGCAGTCTTCGTCTTCCTCGACGTTGCCGCCGAGGGTGATCACGTCGATCAGCATTTCCTGCACGTCCCACTCACGGCCGATCTTTTCTTCCACCGTGGCGCGGTGGATTTCCAGGCGCCCTTCGGCCTGCACGCGGATCATCGCCGGCTGGTGCTGCACTTGGGCATGCGGGTTGTCCTGGGTGATGGCCTCGACGATGTAGCGGGCGCTGTCGTTGTCCTGGAAGGCGATGTACACGAGGGAAGTCATGCGGCGTCTCCACTGAGGCCAAGTTTTTTCAGGCGTGCGCCAAAGGCGCTGTCACAAGCATCCAGCGCGTCACGGCCTGGGCCGGCCTCGGCCAGCGGCAGCAGCGCTTGCACGGCACGGCTGCGCCACTCACACACCCAGCCTTCGATCAACTCACGGTTGTATGGGCTCTCGGCTGCGGCCGTCTTGACCAGCGCATCGACCCAGCGCTGGCTTTCGGCAAACCACAGGCGCATGAACTCGGTGAGCATGCCCAGCTGCCCTGCCCCGATGGCCACCAGCTGCGCATCGAAGTGTTCGAACAACAGCGGATACAGCAGGCCGTCGCTGACCAGGTTCTGCGCCAGGCTCAGCTCGAACCAGTCATGCACCACCAGGCTGTCCTCCACATAGCGGCGCAGCCCTTGCCAGGCCGGCTCGTCCAGCCAGCGCTGCTTGGCCTCGGCCAACAACGCCAGGCCGTCGTCCTCCAGCAGCAGGCCGATGCGCGACAGGTACTGGGCAATGGCCAGGCGGTCCATGGCGTGGAACATGTGCATCTGGGTGACGCTGGTGCCGAACGCGTCGGCGGCAATGCCGCTGTTGTTCATGTTGGCGCCCAGCTCGGCATGGCGCAGCGGCAGCAGCAGGCGCGCGACCAAAGCACGGGTTTCGGCCGGCAGGCTGGCCAGCAGCTCGCGCTTTTCGCAGAAGGCGAAGCTGTGCTCGGCGTTTTCCTGCATGCGTGCCCGGGCTTGCACGTAGGCGCCGTAGTAGTACTGACGCGGGTCGCTGACGGCGTACCAGTCAGCCATCTGCACGGTGGTACGGCTGGGGTCGTTGAGCAGCTTGTCGGGCTGCCACAGCGGGCGGTAGTGGAAGTTGGTGGCGGCCTCGATGTCGAAGCTGGCTTCCTGGTAGCGGCTGGCCGGCTTGTCACCGAAACGGCGGCGGATGTGGCTGAAGGTCTGGCGGATCGGCTCGACCGTGGCCGTCTTGATCTCGATACTCATGCAAGGCGTCCTGTACTTGTTGTTGTGGGGATGCAATGCGCCGGCAGGCGGCGCTTCAATCGTCCGCGTCGCGGCTTTCGCCATAGCGCCACTTGCGCATGTCGGCATCGACGGCAGCGGCCATCGCAGCGTCCATGTGGCGCACCCGGTTGCTGGCGCAGAAGCTGGCGAAGGCCGTGCGCGGCAGGACCAGTTCGACGAACAGTTCCGGGTAACCGATGGCAAAGTCGAACTCGACGAATGCCGCGTCCGGCTCGCTACGTACGCGGACATAGCGCGGCATTTGCTCGAAGGTGGTGGTGGCTTGAGTCATGCGCTGGTGCTCTGGTTGGACGTGTCATAGGCCAGAGCAACGGCTGTGCCAGGCGCGTTGAAATCGCCAAGAACCCAACCCAACCAATTGTTTCTAAAGGATTTTAATTTTTTCAGCGTTACCCTCAGGCAGCGCTATGCGCACGCTGCAGGCTGCCCGTTTGATCATTTGCTCAAATGCGCCAGCGCCGTTTGAGCAAATGGCAAACGTCACCGGCGATTGACTTTTGCGCCGCTTTCAGGCGGTTTAGAAAAGAGATCGACCCGGGCCTTGCCTGCAGACTGCGGTCGTCCCGGCGTGACCAGCAAACCCGCCTTGCCTGAGCGGGTGCACGCCGATTCCCCATACAACTACAAACAAGGGGCGCAAGCGAATGATTACCCAGTACAGGGCGCCGGAACCTGCGCCGGCGCTGAAGGACCTGACCGAACGGGTACGGTTTGAAGGCACCGAAGGCAAGATCTGGCGGGACGAGCAGCGCATGCTGCTGGTGCAGGCCGCAACCATGGCCAGCATGCGCCGCGAGCTGATCGAAATGCTTGGCGTGGAGCGGGCCAAGGGCTTCTTCCTGCGCCTGGGTTACCAGTCGGGGCTGAAGGATGCCGAGCTGGCGCGCAAGCTGCGGCCCAATGGCAACCCGGTGGAAATGTTCTTCATCGGCCCGCAACTGCATTCGCTCAAGGGCATGGTCAAGGTGCGCCCGCTGCAGCTGGAAATCGACCTGGACAACGGCCATTTCTACGCCGACATCGAATGGCAGGACTCCTTCGAGGTGGAAAACTGCCAGTCCGAGGCCCTGCATTCCGAGCAACCGGTGTGCTGGATGCTGCTCGGTTACGCCATCAGCTACAGCTCGTTCTTCCTCGGCCGCCAGGTGCTGTACAAGGAGGTCAGTTGCCGTGGCTGCGGCGGCAGCGAATGCCGCATCATCGGCAAGCCGGTGGAGCAATGGGAGGATGCCGACACCTTCCTGCGCTACTTCCAGAGCGACCCGGTGATCGACGAGCTGCAGTCGCTGCAGGTGCAGGTGGCCAACCTGCGCCAGCGCCTGCAGTACGAGTCGGGGCAATTCTATGGCATCGGCCAGTCGGCGGTGTACCGGCGCTGCTGCGCACTCACCGACAAAGTCGCCCCTGGCAAGGCCTCGGTGCTGTTGCTGGGCGAAACCGGGGTTGGCAAGGAAGTGATCGCCCGCAGCCTGCACCTGCGCAGCGAGCGCGCTGGGGCCGCGTTCGTGGCGCTGAACTGCGCGACCATACCGCCGGACCTGATCGAAGCCGAGCTGTTCGGCGTAGAGAAAGGCGCCTACACCGGCGCCCAGCAGGCACGCATGGGCCGCTTCGAACGGGCCAACGGCGGCACGCTGTTCCTGGACGAAATCGTCGAGCTGACCCCACGCGCCCAGGCCAGCCTGTTGCGTGTGCTGCAGGAAGGCGAACTGGAGCGCGTGGGTGACAGCCGCACGCGGCCGGTGGATGTACGGGTGATCGCCGCCACCCACGAAAACCTCGAACAGGCCGTGAAGGATGGACGCTTTCGGGCCGACCTTTTCTACCGCCTGAACGTGTTCCCGGTGCACATTCCGGCACTGCGCGAACGCCGCGAAGACATCCCGCTGCTGATCGAGCACTTCCTCGGCCGCCTGCACCACAGCTACGGCAAGAAAACCCGTGGGCTCAGCGACCGGGCGATGCAGGTGTGCCTGCAATACGACTGGCCGGGCAACATCCGCGAACTGGAAAACCTCATGGAGCGCGGGGTGATTATCACCGACGAGAATCAGAGCATCGGCCTGGACGCGCTGTTCCCGCATGCTCCTCCGGCTTTCGACAGTATCGGACTGGGCAGCGATGGCCGGCTGGTGGCAGACGGTGACCAGGCTACGCCCGGCTGGGTGGCGCAGATTCTCGACAGCGGTACAGGCCTGGACGCCGTCGAGGCGGTGCTGATGCAGGAGGCCATGCAGCGCTGTGGGCATAACGTTTCCGAAGCCGCCCGCCTGCTCGGCATGACCCGCCCTGCCCTGGCCTACAGGCTGAAGAAGGGGTGAATCCACCGTAGCAATTTTTGCAGAGCCCCTGTGAGAGCGGTTCTAGCCGGTGCCATCCACTGCATCTTCTTCAGAGGGCGCAGTACGGGATTCGCGGTCTATGTCCGCTGGCCATTCAACCTTAGGTGCCAGGCAATGCATGTGGCTCAGGCCATCGTCGTCGTTCCAGTCGCGGGGTGGGTGCACGAATGTGGGTAGGGCTTCAGGGCCTTGCTGCATGAAGAGCCGGGCGATAGCCCAGTAGGCCTTGCCTTGGTCCAAGGTATGCGTGAAGAAGACACGGTCAATGACTTCATTGGTTTCGGGATTACGGGCTGACAGCATGACGTTTTCGATCAGGCCCCCGTGGCCGGGGGCGTAGATGCGGTAGACCTCAGCGGTGATGTCGTCCCAGTTATAGGCGACGGGCTGGACGCCCCAGCGTTTGCGGCTGAAGATGAAAATGCGGTCGATCTTGCACTCGTAGATGTAGATTTTTCGACGCAGGCGATTGAAGCGGATGGGTTCGTCTCTGGGCAAGACAAGATCCTCTATCGCGTAAGGGATGAGTGCCCATAGAATTATTGGCGAGCCAATCAGAAATAATACATTCATTAACCAGTCACGCTGCAATCCGTACACGAACAAATCCCAGTACAAAGAAAGTACCGAACCAGCGCAAAAAAGCAAACCAGGAATACCGATTAATGCTGAAACCCCTCGAAGGCTTATTGTTTTCCTCGGCAGTTCAAGGTAGACATCATTAAAATAATTAGGCGAGGGATCTACAGCCTCTATCCAGCAGCGGCCATCTGGCTCCTCTCCCGTTGAAGGCAGATCATAGCTCCAGCCTATAGCACGCTCCCATAAAACCTTGGACTTAAGCGTCATTCATTCATCTCCCGAGAGCAAACTTCAATATAGGCGTCCGGCAAATTGCGGTCGGGCCAATACATAATCAGCAGAGTGGCGGCGAGCAAGCTGTGGGTCCCAATCATAGGAACCAGGGGCACAACCCCAGAAATTTCAAGCTGAACACTGCCGTCTTCGACGGCATAGGGTCTCTGGTTTTCATCAATGGAACAATCACTCGTATAGTCCGGGTGGCGCGGGGGTGAAAATTTAGAAAATGACGATGATGGAGAAAGTGATTTCGTTGCGTGTGCCAGGTAATCGCCCGAGGCAATAGTCTCTCCACCTACGAAATCCGGAAACGTTCCATCACCGAAACGATGCGCTATCAGTTTCCAGCGATAGGCGGACTTCGCCTTAATAAACCTGGGCAATATGACGAGAAACTTGAGCTTTTGCATCGTATTCAAGCCGACCAAGCCTCCTATCTTGGGGAGTGTAGGGTCCGTAGCCAAACTCGACTCAAAGTGTAGTTTTGCCTGAACGCCCAACGTCGCAGCATTGAGGTCAGCGAATGCTATGTCTGAAAATTCCGGAGCATTCCAGTGTATGGAGGGAGTTTCGTTCGCGAACCCAAAATAGCATCGCCGCGCCCAGCGTTCTAGAGCAGTTGCTTCTTTGCTTTCTGCTCGTTTACTCAATTCATAGGCAACTAGACTTAATGTGACTGCTACGCCCAACGGGCCAAACACGAAAGGTCTGAAAACTGCATACACAAACGCCACTGTACCCACCCCAGACGCTAAAGCTGAATATTTATAATGCGAAGCAGCTGTAGTATCACCAGTGGCCAAAGTGCGTTTTCTCGCCAAAATCGCTTGAACCGTGTCAAAAACACCTGCAACTGCACTCAATACAGCGCCTATTTTTATGATGGCTTTTCCAGTGACAGCAGCCCCCCGAGCCCATGGCCTGTTTATGTTGCTGGTGCTGGAGCGCATGACGAGTCCAATCAACTCAATCTGCCCGCCCAATACCCCCAACAGCGAACCCTGCATCGCGAACTTGGCCTCATGAGCCTTTGGCCCAATCTCGGTTTCTGCTTTATCCTGGTTTCTGCTCAGGCTGTCGTGTTGCAAATACAACCCGCCTATCGCGAGCAATACTTCCCAACTGCCTGCCACACCCCGCAAGCCGCTAAAGCCAGTTCGCACCAACCGCGCCGCCTGCTGCGAAGTAATGCGCACTTCCTCCAACACCTTGCGCGCATTCGCCTCCAGCGTCCCCGCCGCCACCGAGATATCCACCAAGGCAATCTGTGCCGCGCTACTCGCCTGGGTCACTGCCTTACTGGCTCCCTCAAGCAACCGGCCACGCACCTCTTCAGCCGTACCCTCCACCCACACCGTCACGCTGATCATGGTGTGGGTAAACCGTGGATCAAGCACGGCCAGGCTCATCAGCCCGTGCTGCATGATCGGCCGCACCTTGTTCCAGGCCTTGGTTGAATGGAGGTCGAAGTCATCGACATTGCGATGCATCCGGTCCCTGGCTTCGGCAATCGAGGCATTGGCCTTGTGCTGCAACTCGCGCAAGTGGGCACTCTGCAAGGCGTAGTACTCACCCAGCTTCATCTTCACTTCCAGCTCGATCAGGTGCACACCGTTGTACAGATACTGCGTCGCGCTGTTCAGGTGCCGCACAGCGTTCTGAATGCCTGACGGTAGGCTGGGCGCCAAGCGCTGGCTGGCGGCGTTGAGGGCACCCTGGATTTCGGCGATGGCCTGCTTGAGGGTGTTGCGCATGCGCAAGCCGGCGTCGTCGCTGGCGATGATCTTGCTCAGCATGCCGTAGAACTTGTCGCTGTCATTCCAGTTGATAACGTCGGTGGCGGAAAAGCTGGGCAGCAAACCGGCCAACAACGCACGGTCGCGCATCAGCAACGCGCGGTAAGGGGGACTATCAGGATCCTGCAGCCATTTCAGCCAGAGCGTTTCGCTGGTGCCGACCGTGGGACTCGTTCCGGGCGCCACCGCCTCGGTAATGCCACCCCCCAGGCACAGCGCCATGGTCTTGGCATAGGCCACGCCAGACTCGCGGTGATCGCCGTCGTAGTCGTACTGCTCGGCCACCTTGAACATGGGTGTGTCGAACAGCGCAACATAAGCACGGGCGTTCTTGTCGATGTAGCCCTGAAATTCCGCTTCCTGCTGGTCATACTCGGCCTGGAACGCTGCCCGTTTCGCTTCGTCGTAGCGTTCCTCCAGCCGCTCGTCACTCTCCAGCTGTGCTCGCTCTACCAACCGCTGGCGCTCCACCGCCGGGTCGGTGAACACCGGTGGTCCGTCGCCGGTCATGGGCTCCAGCGACGGCACTTTCTGCGCGGCCCACTCCCGGTGCGTGGCGCGAATGACTTGCAGGATCTGCGACGTCTGCAGCTGGTAGGCCCGCATGGGGTCTTCGCGCCAGACCTGGCGCTTCACCACCCAGCTCAACCGCTGATGGTTGAACTCCTGAATCAAACCCACGGTATCGTCCAGCACCACCGCCAGCACACCCTTCTCCAGCGTGTGCCGGTTCATCACGTTGACCAGGTATCCCTTCAGGGCAAACCTTCGCAACCAGCGCGTGTGGAAGCCATGCGCACTGTCGAATGGCGAACACCCATGCTGCGCGTACTCGAACACCTCCTTGTCGACCCGCAGGTTGTCGGGCGTCATGGCAATGCCCAGCAACTCGGGGTTGTTGCGCGCCTGAGTCAGGTCCAGCCCTTCGAAGCGATGGGCAGGCGCCTGGCCCTTCTTGTAGGCATTCAACACGCTGACCGGCCAAGGGTCGCTGGAGAAAGCCAGCCAGGCGCTGCCATAGCGGTCGGTGTCGATGTTGAGGAAGGACGAAGGAATGTCGTGGTTTTCATTCACGCACTTCTCGGGCAGTGATGCAGGCAAACCCTCCGACGGCTCGTAGGGGTTGAAGCGGCGCAGGTGGCCCTGCTCGCTCACTTCGTAGGCATGCCAGACCTGCTGGTCGAGCAGCACGTACAGGTAGCCCATGCGCAAGGTGCGCACCCCTAGCTTCGCCGAGACATGCAGGCTGCCGGCCACGGTGCTGAGGCCCTGCGGGCGTGTGTCCGGCACCAGGGCGCGGCGCAGGGGCAGGATCGGCAGGCCTTGGCGTTCACAGGCCATGCACTGGTCGGAAGGGAGCCCGGCTTCGGCTGTCGCAATGGCAATTCGCTGGCTGATTGTCAAAAACGACCTCGCAATGAAAGGGACCGTGATGGTCCCTGAACACTAACGAGGAATCGCTTGCCGGAGGTTCATGGGGCGTCCTAATTCCTTGTAGGAAACGTCTGGGATTGAGCTTTTGGGCGATCAAAAACACAGCGCGGGCATGGCTCCGGCTTCGTCGGTGTTCGTGGGTGAACCCGCTCCTACAGGGTGCGCACCCGGCTATCGCGCAGCAGCCACTCGGATTGGCGCCACCGGCCACCGTGCACTAGCGTTGTGCTACCAGCCAGCCCCAACGTTCATGCGGAGCCCTTACCCATCATGCCGGACCTGCGCCCGAACCCGACGCTGTGCCTGGAGTACCGTGCCGAGCAGCCCATTCACCACGCCTTCCTCGAACAGGCCGGTCGCTGCCCGGATGCCATCGCCATTCATGCCCAGCACACCATCTGCAGCTATGCCCAGCTCGCGCAGATCAGTCAGGGCATTGCCGCCTATCTGGTAGAAAACGCTGCCAGCGGCACCGATCGTGTGGTCATCGTCGCCAGCCGCTGCGCCGCCCTGGTCTACGCCATGCTCGGCTGCCTGCGCGCAGGCCTGGCCTTTACCGTGGCCGACGCCGCCTACCCGCCTGCGCGCATTGCGCAGATCGTCCGCACATTGGGGCCGGCCGTGGTCCTGCGCTGTGACGAGGCAACTGTCGACACCGACTGCCCGCTTGTCGTTACGGTGCCGCAAGCCCCCGCTGACGCACTGCAAGCCTTCCCCAACCTGCCTGTGGCGCTGCCCGCCGTAACCCCCGAACACCCCGCCTACATCACCTTCACCTCGGGCAGCACCGGTGAACCCAAGGGCATCGTCACCCACCACGCGCCGCTGGTGCACTTCATCGACTGGCATGTAAGCCAGCATGGCTTCAGCCAGGCCGACACCTTCTCCCTGCTTTCCGGCCTGGGCCACGACCCGGTGTACCGCGACGTGTTCACGCCTCTGTCGATCGGCGCGACCATCGCCTGCCCTGCCCAGCCAACCCTGACCGACCCGTCCCGGCTGGCCAGCTGGATTCATCAGCACAACGTGAGCGTGATCCACCTCACCCCGCCACTGGGCAAGCTGATCGAAACCGGCGCACACCTGAATGGCCAGGTGCTCGACCGGCTGCGCTACCTGTTCTGGGGCGGCGATGCGCTCAGCCCGGCGCTGTACCAGCAGATGCGTGCCATTGCGCCCAACGCCGTCAGTGTGAACTTCTATGGCACCACCGAAACACCACAAGCAATGGCCTTCCATACGCTTGACCCGCACGCCGACAATGCGCGTGTCCCGTTGGGCAAGGGCATCGCCAATGCACAGTTGCTGGTGGTCAACCCGGCCAACCAGTTGGTCAGCGAAGGGGAAACGGGCGAAATCCTGATCCGCAGCCCCTACCTGTCCCAAGGCTACTGGGGCGACCCGGCACTGACCGAGGCCAAGTTCGTCGCCAACCCGTTCACCGGCGACCCAAGCGACCGCTGCTACCGCACGGGTGACCTGGGCACCTACCTGGTCGATGGCAGCGCCCGTTTTCTGGGACGCGGCGACAGCCAGGTGAAAATCCGCGGCCATCGCATCGAGCTGGCGGAAATCGAAAACGCCATCACCCGCCACCCGCACATCGGGCAATGCGTGGTCGTGGCTAACCACGACAGCGCCTCGACCCGGCTGGTTGCCTATTGCGTCAGCCGCAAGCCCACCATCGCCGATGAACTGCGCCAGGCGCTCAGGGGCCAACTGCCAGACTACATGGTGCCGGCGCTTTTCGTGTTCCTCGATGCCCTGCCGCTCACCCCAAACGGCAAGCTCGACAAACGTGCACTGCCTGCGCCCTTTGACGACAGTGCCAACGTGCTCCTGTCCCCACTGGCGGAAAAGCTGAGCACCGCCTGGGCGCGCATCCTCCAGGTGCCACGCCTGGACGCCAGGTTGAGTTTCGTCGAACTGGGCGGCGATTCACTGTCGTTCGTGCAGGCTTCACGCGTGCTGGAGGAGCTGATCGGTCACCTCCCTGAACGTTGGGAAACCCTGCCGGTGAACCAGCTGGCCGAGCTGAGCGCACCGCCCAAGGGCCCTTGGCGGGTGATGGAAATGCCGGTGTTCGTGCGCATGCTCGCCATCATCCTGATCGTGGTCGGCCACCTGAGCGCGTTCGACCACTGGCTGATCGTGGGCGAAACGTCGGTGCTGTTCCTGGTTTCCGGCATCAGCCTGGCGCGATTCCAGCTCAAGGCCATCGAAGAACGTGGCGATGCGCGCACACTGCTCAGGTCGCTGGCAGCCATCGTGGTGCCAACGGTGCTGTACACCGCGCTGATCCAGCTGGTATTCGACCACCTGCACTGGCAATCGCTGCTGTTGGTTTCCAACTGGTTCCCGGCCAGCGAGGTCAGTGTGTTCAATTACTGGTACATCGAAGTGCTGGTGCAGATGATCCTGATCATCGGCCTGGTGTTGTCGATCCGGCGTGTGCGCCAGGTGGTCCTCGCCGACCCGTTCCGCTGCCTGATCATTGCGACCTGTGCGCTGGTGGCAGTGGATGTGCTGGTCAGCCGCTTCGTGTTCGACGCCGGTGCGCTGTTCAACCGGGTACCACAGCATTTCCTGGCCGTCATGGTGTTGGGCATGGCTGTGCACCATGCCGACACTACCGCGCGTAAATGGGTGGCCAGCGCGGTAGCGGTGCTGGTGGTCGGCGAGCTGGACCTGATGGCGATTGCCGGCGTGGGCTGGCAGGCATTCTCGCGCTATATCGATATCGCGCTGCCGGCGATGCTGGCCCTGATCTGGGTGCGCTCGGTGCCAGTGCCTGCCCTGGTGGCACGGGCAGGTGCGGTGATTGCCTCGTCAACCTTGTATATCTACCTGACACATTTCCAGTTCCTGTCGCTGGCAGACCGTATTTTCAATCACCCGCTGTTCGAGGTAACCCTGGCACTGGCCGGCGGGGTGCTGGTGGCCTACTGCTGGAACACCCTGTTGCGCCTTCTATTCAACCGCAAGAACAGGCAGAACCCGGCGCGCGGAGCAGATGCAGCCGAGCGCGCCACCTCCGCTTGAGGCTGGGCAATTTCGATACCACGTACTGTAGCGGGCGCTGTAGTCGACGTTGCCATCCTGCAACTTCACAGGTTTGGGAATCGCCAGCACATTGACCTGGCCCGGGAGCTCGAGGCGCCAGATGACGGCCAAGTGACTACATGCGTCAGGTCTGTCCGGCCAGTTCGGCCAGTACCTCTACCGAGGTAGTGACTTGACGGAAGTGATGCTGCCACAACGCGATGCCCAGCTTGCCAGAACGGTCCAGCGAAGAGCCTACGGTCATGTCCGTCACCAGGGTAGGCGTCAGCCCCGCATCGAACAGGGCAAAGCCAGCGGCCAGCACGCAGGTTTCGGTCTGCAGCCCGCACACCAGCACCCGCTCTACACCCAGCTGCCGAATGTACTCGATAGCTTCGACGCTCTGCCCGTAGCCATGCTTGATAAAGACCTGGTCGGCCTCGACCAGGCTCTCGTCCTCAGCCGCCGGGTGCCAGCCGAGTTGCCGCTCGAACGGTGTGACCTGTTCGTCATGCAACTCGACCGAAGCAATGGTAGGGATATTCGCTGACAACCGCCGCAAACCATCGACCAGCCACTCGGGCGGGCTAAAGGTGGACTGGACATCGACGATGAGCAAAACCTGGCGCATAGCGTACTCCGGCCATTGGCAAAATGGCGCGGAGTATAACGCGTGGCCAGGTCGGAAACCCTAGGCCACAATACTTCTGTTCATGCCCTGGGCCCACGCAGCAGCCATCTTCTCCCCTATGCGCTCAAATGCCGAATGGCTGTTGCGATAATCTGATAACTCCGCCATCGCACGGTTGATGCCGACTTCGACTCTGTTGAGCAACTCATCGCAGCGCGATTGCGTAAGGTTGCAGGCGGTGCGCCCGAACTGCACCAGCATCTTGCGTTTGGGCCAGGCCTTGGAGCCACCCAGCAACAGCCCCATGATATCGTGGCTGTTGTACACCGTCGTGGTCACCAAATCGTAAGCGGGTGCAAGCCGGATGTCGGCATCTTCCGCACAGTTCTCGTACAGCAGGCCGAAGTTCTTCAAGTGAGCATCGCCGTTCTGAATGCCCGCACAAAGCGCTACCAGCGTAAAGAAGCTTTCCAGCGCGTCCGGTACCCGGTCGGGGGTGACATAAAGTTTGATCAGTTGCGCGCAGCCTTGGTAACTGCCGTCGTACTTCTTGCGCGTCCCCCACCCGGAAAGCACACACATGTCTTCAAACCCGAGGTAGCTGTCGCTGCCGATGTCGAAGCGTCTCACAACCAGAAACTGCCCATGCTGGCTCAGTTGAAATTCCGGTACCTCAAGGCCACAGTGAAGGGCCGCCCGCATGCAGAAAAACTCGTTGGCGGCCAACTGCGGGAACTCTGCTTCATTGAATGCCTTCACCAAGTGCGTAGCACCTCGATGGGTGAACCGGCCAACTTCGGCTCCAACTTCATCGGTATCACGCACCAGCACCTTGGGTTGAACACCTGATACCCCTGAATAGGTCGCGTAAGTGCTCAAGAGGTCATTGAACAGGTCTGTGGCTCCGTCGTGAATCAGCAGGTTGGCGAGCTTGATGCCCGGTAGCGACTGGTCGCTGGCATGCTGGGCAATGCTGATGCGGCCTAGCTGGTGTGGACCGACGATACCCAGCAGCGCAAAGTCGTCAAAACCGCGCACCGACTTGCTGAAGCGGCGCATCAATTCCTCTTTGAGGTGCCCTTCCGGGATATGCATTTCGAACAGTGGGTGTATGCCGTACTCCCACTTGTAGCTTTCGAGGCGCACCGGCATGGTCAGGGAAACAGCCTGTTCCTCAGTGACCGCCGCGTTGTAAACAAAGACCGAATCACGCAGGTTATCCTCGCTGCGGCCAAGTGTTCCGACAGCCTCACCGCTGGCGCCAATGTACAAACGATCACGCTGACTGGTCATGGATACCCCCGGCCTTCAACTCGTCAAGGGTCTTGCGCCGACGCTTGGGCGTTGCCGTCAACTCGTAACCCAGGCCCTCAAGGATTGCGGCGACCTTGCGGATCCCGACTTCGGGAATCGTGTTGTTCTCGATGCCAGAGATGGTCGCCCGGCTCATACCATGCCGCTGGGCAAGTTGCGCCTGTGACAGGCCGGCCTCCTTGCGCAGTTTTTTTATCAGATTGCCTAATTCATTCATACTTGAGTGCATCGAATACAGTGCAAAAATAGAAAAACCTTAAAAATGCATCGTATTCGATTCATAAAACCTTGTATACCTCGTACCCCTCACGTCTTGCTGTGTTGATCATTACCGAAGCCGTGAGCTACACCGCTGGCGTGCACACCCACGTGTCCGGCAACAACCGGACCGACAACACCTTGATGGTGCGCGGGCAATGCGCCGGTACGTGTGCCGCGCCACCTGGCCTCGGTGTGCGTCGACTACACCCTGCAAGGCGGGCCACTGGCCGGACTGGGCGGCGGCCGGGGTGTGCGCTACATTGGTGGTACGTATTGGCGATGCACAGAACACCTTCGAAGTGCCGGGCGAGCGCGCCGTTTTTCTCTGTGCCAAAGCGCAGCGTGCGGCGGCGCTACTGCCACGCCGACTGGCTGTCGCCCTGTCGGAAGAACTGCCGCAAATGCTCGACAAAACACGACACCTTCGCCGACAGGTTCAAGCGCTCCAGATACACCGCATAGATGTCCGCAGGCGGCGTGTGGTAATCGCCCAGCACCTCCACCAGGCGCCCGCTGCGCAGGTGATCGGCCAGGTTCCACTCGGCCCGCAGCAGGATGCCCTGCCCGTCCAGCGCCCAGTTCAGCGCCACTTCGCCATCGTTGGTGCTGAGACTGCCATGCACCTTCACCGACTCGCCATGCTTCCCACGGCTGAGCCGCCAGATGCCGAACGCGGCATCGTTCTGGCGCAACACGATGCAGTTGTGGCTGGCCAGGTCCTTGGGGGCTTGCGGGGTGCCGTGAGCTTCCAGATAGCTGGGTGCAGCGCACAACCTGCGGCGGTTGGCAGCGATCTTGCGGGCGATCAGGCGTGAGTCGGGCAGTTCACCAAAGCGGATGGCCACATCGATGGCGTCGTTCGGCAACGCGATGGGACGGTCGGTCAGGTGCAGTTGCACCTCCACCTCCGGGAAACGTTTGGCAAACGATGAGACTGCCGGCCCTACATGGGTACGCCCGAACCCCAACGGCGCATTGACACGCAACAGCCCCTTCGGCTCGGCACGGCTGCTGGACACCTGCCGCTCCATTTCCTCGATTTCACCCAATATCCGCCGGGCATTCACCAGGTAGGTCTCGCCTTCGGCGGTAAGGCTGATGCTGCGCGTGGTGCGGTTGAGCAAGCGCACACCCAGGCGCTGCTCCAGTTGCGCCAGGCGCTTGGAGACGGCTGGCGGGGTCAGGTTCAGTTCGCGCGCGGTGCCCGCCAGGCTGCCCACCCTGATCAGTTGGGTGAAGAACGCCAGCTCCGATACCGGATTCATAATTAACCTGAGGGAAACAATGAGTTGAATTTCATTGTATTACAGCATTTCTGAAAAACCATTACCTTTTGCCCTGCGTGATTAACCACAAAAACGCTGGGCTCTTCGGCCGCCAAGGCCAGGTGTGACCTGCACCCCACGATCAGCCCGGCCGCCAGATAAATCCGACTCACAACAATAATTCGGAGACGGCAATGGCCAAGCGATTGTTCGGCAAGCTTTATGTACAGGTATTGATCGGCGTAACCCTCGGGGTGCTGATCGGGGTGTTCTGGCCACAGGTTGGCGCGGACTTGAAGCCCATCGGTGACGCCTTCATCAAACTGATCAAGATGGTCTTCGCCCCGATCATCTTCGCCACGGTGGTGCTGGGCATCGCCAAGATGGAAAACATGAAGGAACTCGGCCGCGTGGGTGTACGTGCGCTGATCTACTTCGAAGTGCTGTCCACCTTCGCCCTGGTGCTTGGGCTGGTGGTGGTCAACATCGTGCAGCCCGGCCAAGGCATGAACGTCGACCCTGCCACCCTCGACGCCAAGAGCATCTCCACTTACACCGCTGCGGCGGCCGGCAACAGTGGCGGCTTCATCGACTTCATGCTGCATGTGATCCCGGGCAGCGTGACCGACGCCTTCGCCAAGAACGAGATCCTGCCGATCCTGCTGTTCAGCACCCTGTTCGGCATCGCCCTTTCCCACCTCGGCCCGCGCGGCAAACCGATGGTGGATGTGCTGGAAGCCTTTTCCCACGGCATGTTCTTCATCGTCGGCATGATCATGCGTGTGGCCCCGCTGGCCGCCTGCGGCGCCATGGCCTTCACCGTCGGCAAGTACGGCCTGGGCTCGATCGTCTCGCTGGGCAAGCTGATGGCGACCATGTACCTGACCTGCTTCCTGTTCGTGGTGATCGTGCTCGGCGCCATTGCCCGGCTGTGCGGTTTCAACCTGTGGAGGTTCCTCAAGTACCTGAAGGAAGAGCTGTTCACGGTACTGGGCACCAGCTCGTCCGAGTCGGTGGTGCCGCAACTGATGAACAAGCTGGAAAAGGTCGGCGTGTCCAAACCGGTGGTCGGCCTGGTGATCCCCTCGGGCCTTACCTTCAACCCGGACGGCCAGTGCATCTACTACACCATGGCCGCCATCTTCATCGCCCAGGCCACCAACACACCATTGACCTTGATGGACCAACTGATCGTGCTGGGCGTGCTGCTGCTCACCTCCAAAGGCTCGGCAGGTGTGACCGGTTCGGGCTTCATCACCCTGGCCGCCACACTGGCGACCATGGACAACATCCCCGTGGCCGGCATGGTGCTGCTGTTGGGCGTGGACCGCTTCATGTCCGAGGCCCGCGCCATCACCAACACCATCGGCAACGCCGTCGGCACGGTGGCCATCGCCCACTGGGTGGGCGCGCTGGACAAGCAGCGCATGGCGCAGGCCCTGGACGGCCAGCTGCCGGCAGAACCGCAAGCCGCTACGCCGCACCCTGCCCTTGCACGCATGGAGGCCGACACACCCATACCCTGACCTTTCGATAACAGCAAGAACGAATCCGCCTTGTGATGCAGTGAGGAAATAATCATGGACAAAGAAACCGCCGTGTCATCGCTTACCGACGTGATGGCCAAGTTCACCGCCTATATCGGCAAGCGCCTGCCCAAAGACGTCAAGGAAAAGACCGCCAAGTTACGTGCTGCCGAAACCAACCCGCTGGCCATTGCCGTGTACGACTCGATGGCCGACAACCAGGAATACGCCGACAAACTCAACCGCCCCAGCTGCCAGGACACCGGCGTGATCCAGTACTTCGTCTCGGCCGGCGCACGCTTCCCGCTGCTGGGTGAGATGGAAGGCATCCTTGAGAACGCCACCAAGGAAGCCACCATCCAGGGGCCGCTGCGCCACAACGCAGTGGAAACGTTCATCGAGAAAAACACCGGCACCAATACCGGCTCGAAAATCCCGTGGCTGGACTGGGAAATCATCCCCGATGCCGATCACTGCATCGTCGATGTGTACATGGCAGGTGGCGGCTGCACCTTGCCAGGTTCGGCCAAGGTGCTGATGCCGGGTCAAGGCTATGAAGGGGTGACCGAGTTCGTCTTCGATGTGATCACCTCACGCGGGGTCAATGCCTGCCCGCCGTTGCTGGTGGGGGTTGGGGTTTCAACCTCGGTAGAAACAGCAGCACGCCTGTCGAAGAAAGCCATTCTGCGTGAAGTGGATTCCTGCCACCCCAACGAAAGCGCGGCCATGATGGAAAAGCTGCTGGAAGACGGCCTGAACGAAATCGGCATCGGCCCGCAAGGCCTGACCGGTAACAGCAGCGTGATGGGCGTGAACATCGAGTCCTCGGCCCGTCACCCCTCCACCATCGGCGTGGCTGTGTCCACCGGTTGCTGGGCCCACCGACGCGGCAAGATCCGCATCAACGCCGACCTGAGCTACGACATCCTCTCCCACGAAGGGGTAGTACTGTGAAAAAGATCCTCAGCACCCCGATCAGCGACGAAGACCTGGCCAGCCTCAACGTGGGCGATGTGGTCTACCTCACCGGCCAACTGGTGACCTGCCGTGACGTGGCACACCGGCGTCTCATCGAGCTGGGTCGCGAGCTTCCGGTTGACTTGCGTGGCGGCGCCATTTTCCACGCCGGTCCCATTGTCAGGAAGAAAGACGATGGCAGCTTCGAGATGGTGTCCATTGGCCCGACCACCAGCATGCGCATGGAAAAGTTCGAGAAGCAGTTCATCGAGCAGACCGGCGTCAAGCTGATTGTCGGCAAGGGCGGTATGGGCCCGGAGACCACCACCGGGTGTCTGGAGAACAAGGCCGTACATGCGGTGTTTCCAGGCGGCTGCGCAGTGTTGGCAGCCACTCAGGTGGAAGAGATCGAGCGGGCAGAATGGCAGGACCTGGGCATGCCGGAAACGCTGTGGGTGAACCGCGTGCGTGAGTTCGGGCCGCTGATCATTTCGATCGATACCAAGGGCAACAACCTGTTCGAACAGAACAAGGCACGCTTCAACGAACGCAAGGGGGCCGTGATCGAGAAGATCAACAGCCAGGTGCGCTTTATCAAGTAAGCGGGCGATGGTCGGGCTGCAATGTGGCCCGACCTGTCAATTGTGCGCAAGCGCCTGGGCTGCTTTAGATTCAAGCCCATACAACGACTCTACGCCGAGACAGGCGGTGACAGGTCCTAAGGGCACATAATCTTTAACGCGAGGTGCGCATCATGGGAAACGACAACACCCCAAAACAGAGCGGTGTCATCATGTTCTGGCAAGAGAACAACGGTACCGGACCAAGCCAGGGTCTTAATTTACCAGCAGAGGGAAGTGGCGAGAGGGCAAGTAAAACGGTTGTCGCCAGCTACAGCAAAATTGCGATGAGCGACATCCCTTCAGCCTCGACCATCACCCTGAATTACAGGACGGCCCCAGACGACTGGACTGTGCGTTCCTCCATTAAATTCAGGACAACCCATAAGCCAGCTTCACTCAACCGCACCGAGTACAGCTATCTGCTCAATACCTACTCGGTTGGTGACTTCATCAGTGAGGGTCTGGGCCTGAAAGTGATTGCCAAGCAAGCGGGGCCTTCCCCTCAAGCTGATGTAAAGGCGGCCCACCAGATAGATTGCTACGTTCATCTTTCCGACTCGATACCTACAGACTGAACAGCTTTCACGCTTTTGTCAGCTCCCCGATCTTTTCCAGGCGCGCTCTGACAATGTTGCGACTGATGTTCAACAGCCTGCCGGTCTGCAGCTGGTTCCCATGGCAGTACCGATACGCGGCACGAAACACCGTCTCCTCTATGTGTTCGTACAGGTTCGGGACATTCTGCTCGAACAATGCCAGCAACGCACTCTCCAGGTCCGGTGGCGGCGCAAGTGCCACCGGAACATGGCTTTGGATTGCAGCCGGGCTCGTCGGCCTCATGTCCACCAAGTGCAGGTCCGCCGGCGCCACCACCTGATAGCGGCACACCAGCAACGCATGGTGAATGGCGTTCTCCAGCTCGCGAATGTTGCCCGGCCAGCTATGCGCCAGCAGTTTGCGTTCGGCATCCGGACTCAGCGAAGCGCGCTCGTAACCCAACCGTCGGCAATGCTCTTCGATGAAAAACTCCGCCAACGGCAGGATGTCCCCCGGCCGCTCGCGCAGCGGCGGCAGCCGGATTGTCGCGACGTGCAGGCGGTAGAACAGGTCCTCGCGAAAATGCCCCGCCACCACCGCATCGGCCAGGTTGACGTTGGTTGCCGCCACCAGCCGCACGTTGATCGGGATTGGCGTGCGTGAGCCCAGGCGCACCACTTCACGCTCCTGCAGCACCCGCAGCAACTTCACCTGCATGTTCAATGGCAGGTCACCGATTTCGTCGAGAAACAACGTGCCGCCATTGGCCGCCTCGAACCAGCCGGCCTTGTTGCTGGTGGCGCCGGTGAACGCGCCCTTCTCATGGCCGAACAGTTCGCTCTCCACCAGGGTTTCGGCAAAAGCACCGCAGTTCACCGCCACGAATGGCTCACGCCCACGGCGGCTGAGGTGATGGATATGGCGGGCGACCAGCTCCTTGCCGGTGCCGGTTTCGCCGATGATCAGGGTATTGGCCTCGCTGGGCGCCAGGCGCTCGATACGGCTGAGCAGTTCCTGGGAGCGCGGGTCCTTGAACACGAGCACGGTGGCACGTACCGACTTGGTCAGCTCGCGGGCATTGGGGTGGGTGATCAGCGACATGGGGCATTCCTGGCAGTTGACGCACAGGCCCATAGTGCATGAAACAAATTAGATCAAAAAATTATTAATTAATATTTACATATACGAATAAGGAATATTCGATTTTCCAGCGGCCGACTGCTGCTGCAGCAGCAACCCGCCAGCACTCTCCTGCCCGCCGATCAGCAGGCCAAGCCCTTCACCGACAGGCAATCCCTCCCCGAAAGCCCCGCCAATCGAGCCCTGCAGGCCATTTTCAACTGGCTGGCATGCATTTCGCTCCAGGCCTGAGGAACCTTTGCCTGGAGCTGCACATGAACAATCCCTCGCGTCATGCCCTCAGCTTGGCGCCGCTGCCATGTCAGCCGGCAAAGTGGATGCCGCCGTGCTGCTCAACGAAACCGGCGCCCTAATAGGCGAACGCGGGGTGCACATCCTCTGGGCGACCAAGCAAGCCGCCAACGACTGGCCGTCCTCAAACGCTCAACTCAGCCATCAACCTTGAGACCCTGACTCATGAAACTGCCTGCTTCCCTCATCTTCGCCCTCAGCGCCCTGGCCCTATCCGTGAGTGCGGTGGCCGCCGAAACCTACGCACCCAAGCCCGACCCGCAACAGGGCGATGGCCGCGTGTCGGCCTTCTACACCTGGACCAAGATCATCCCCGCCACGCCCGGCAAACTGCTGCGCAGCGAACCGCTGGAACAAGCCCTGAGCTTGCCCAGTGCGGCCAGTGCGCAACGCATCCTCTACACCTCGCTGGACGGTATCGACGGCAAGACCCCGGTTGTGGTTTCCGGCGCGCTGTTCATCCCCAAAGGCAAGGCACCGGCAGGCGGTTGGCCGGTTGCCAGCTGGGGCCATGGCACGGTCGGCGTGGCCGACATCTGCGCGCCATCCTGGGCCGGGCGCAGCTACCGCGACGTGCAATACCTCAACCGTTGGCTCGAAGAGGGCTACGCCATCGTTGCCACCGACTACCAAGGCCTGGGCGTCCCCGGCGGCCACCCGTTGCTGAACAACCGCATGGCCGCCTACGGCATTCTCGATGCGGCCAAGGCTGTGGTGGCCGGCGTACCGGGGCTGGCCGACAAGGTGCTGATCATCGGCCAGTCCCAGGGCGGTGCCGGGGCGTTTGCCGCTGGCGCCTACGCGGCCACTTATGCGCCCAAGCTAGGGGTCAAGGGCAGTATCGGCACTGGCGTGATCTATACCGTGGGCCCGAAAAACGTTGGCGAGCAGGACCAGGACAAAGTCGACCCGGCATTGGCTTACGGCTTCTACACCCTGCTGGCTGCGCAACAGTATGACCCGAGCATCGACCCGCGCGACTTCTATACCGACAAGGCCCTGCCGCTGTTCGAGCAGGCACGTACCAGCTGCCTGTCATCGCTGGTCAGTGATGTGGTCGGCACCGGCCTGACCCCGGCCAATGCCAAGAAAGACTACAAGGGCGACAAGCTCAAACCATGGCTGGCACAGGTGTCGTACCCGACCCTGAAACTGGCCCAGCCGATCTTCATCGGCACCGGTGCCGAGGACAAGACCCCCGCCGCCGCTACCCAGGTAGCGCTGATGCAGGACGCCTGCAAGGCCGGCTCTGTGGTGCAGGGCCACTTGTACAAGGGCCTGGGCCACAGCGAAACGGTGAATGCCTCGCTGAAGGACTCGATCCCCTTCGCCCGCCAGGTCATCAGCGGCCAGCCAGTCACCCCCAATTGCAGCCCAAGCGTCCAGTAAGGAGGCCGCCCCATGAGCATCGAATTCTTCACCCGCCTGCCCTTGCACGGCGAAACCCAGTTCCTGCCCGGCGACCCGCGCAACCGCGGCGACTGGCATGCGGGCGGGGCGAGTACCGGGGCGGTGTCGGGGTTTGCCGTAGGTGATCACTTCACCTATATCGACTACCTCGGCCAGATCGCCCGCGCGGCGGAAATCAACGGCTTCGGCGGCGCGCTGATGGTCAACGCGCCGACCGGAGAAGAACCGTGGACGGTGTGCTCACTGCTGGCCCGGGAAACGCGCACGCTGAAGTTCGTCACCGCGTTCCAGCCCTACCACTACACCCCGTGGGTGGCCGTGCAGCAGGCCGCGACCTACCAGCGCGCTACCGGCAACCGCCTGGTGTGGAACATCATCAACGGCGGCTCGGATGCCATCCAGCGTCAGGTCGGCGACTTCGAGGGCCATGACGAACGCTACGCTCGCGCCACCGAATTCATGGACGTGGTGCGCGGCTATTGGCACAACGAGCAGTTCCACTACGAAGGCACCTATTACCGTGCCGAAGGCGGCGGCCTTCGCGGCCCATTGAAAAAGGCCGAACTGCCGCTGATCTGCACGGCCGGCTCGTCGGTGGCAGCGCGGGAATTTGCCGCCAAGCACGCCGACTTCTACCTGATGCGCGCCGAGCACCCGGACGAGATCGCTGCGCTGATCGACGACATTCGCGCCCGCGCGTTGAAGTGGGGGCGCACCGATATCCGTTTTGGCCTGTCCATTGACGTGATCACCCGCGACACTGAAGCGGCAGCGCTGGCCGAAGCCAAACGCTTCTTCGACGAAGGCGTGGCCAAAGGCACGGTCAAGGCCCGCGCGGCCCACGCAGGCCTGCGCACGGCACGCAAGCTGAGCTACGAACATGGCTACAACGACAAGGACGAGCAACAGGCCTTCGACGACTTCTTCATCCACCCCAATGTGTGGACCGGCTTCGGCTACATCGGTATCCCGCCGGGCTGCGCGCTGGTAGGCAGCTACGCCAACGTGGTAGCGCGCATCCACGAGTACCACGGCATCGGCATCGACCTGTTCTTCCTGGCCGGCTACCCGCACCTGGAAGAGGCCTACCGCATCGGCGAGCACATCCTGCCGCACTTCCGTGCGCAGCGCGCAGCCCTTGCCCGCCCGGCAACCGAACCCGTGCAGCTGCACGCCAGCAACGGAGCCTGACGCCATGGCCAGGGACGGTTTCCCATTGAGCCGGCGCAGCTTCCTTGGCCACGCTGGCGTGCTGGCCGGTGGTTTGCTGGCCGGCTGCGGCCCCGCCGACAGCCCAAGCCATGCCGTAGCCGACCAGCCGCGCCATGGCGGGCGCCTGCGTTTAGGCATCATCGACGGCAACCAAAGCGGCAACCTCGACGCCCACAAGCCCATCGGCAGCGGCATCGTGCGTGGCTTTGCGCTGTACAGCAAGCTGTGGGAATGGGACGAGCAGATGCAGCCGCGCCTGGCCCTGGCCGAGTTCGCCGAGCCCAACGCCGATGCCAGCAGCTGGACCCTGCGCCTCAAGCCCGGGCTGGAGTTCCACCATGGCAAGACCATCGACGCCGAGGACCTGATCTTTTCCATCCGCCGCCTCACCGACCCGCAGCTGGCCTCGCCCTATGCGGCGCTGCTGCACTGGGTGGACCGCGACAACCTGGTCAAGCTTGACGAGCGCACCGTACGCCTGAGCTTTCGCGACGGCCGCAGCTACCTGCCGCTGCCGGAGACCTGGGTCAACTTCGGCGGCATCGTGCCGGTGGACTACCACCCGGTCACTAACCCGGTCGGCGCCGGGCCTTACAAACTGAAAAGCTTCACCCCGGGCCAGCGCTCGCTGTTCACCCGCTTCGACAACTACTACAAACCCGGCAAGCCCTACGCCGATGAACTGGAGATCATCGACTTCAAGGACCAGACCGGCCGCCTGGCGGCACTGCGCGCCGGGCAGATCGACATGGCCAACGTGATGTCCACCGAGCACCTGCAGGTGCTGCAGGCCGACCCACGGTTGCGCCTGCTGAAGTCGGTGAGCGGCAACTGGCTGTCGTTCGACATGAACACCGCCAAGGCGCCGTTCAACGACCCGCGAGTACGCGAGGCATTCCGCCTGCTGGCCGACCGTGACGAGCTGGTGCGCCGTGCGCTGAATGGCCAGGGCCGTGTGGCCAATGACCTGTATGCACCCTTCGACCCCACCTTCGACCACAGCATTGGCCCACGCCCCTATGACCCGCAGCGCGCAGCGCAGTTGCTGCGTGAAGCCGGCCATGAGCAGTTGCAGGTGGAGCTGGTGACCACAGCCGGGCCGGGGCTGGCTTCGGCACTGGTGCTGGCCGAGCAGGCCCGGCGCATTGGCGTGACGATCAACGTGCGCCAGGTTGACCTGGCCACCTTCCAGGGTCCGCAACGGGATGACTGGACCCTGAGCACCGGTGGCAGCATCGGCGCGCCGTTCCTGGCCAGCGCGATTCATACCGACGCGCCGTTTGCCGTGGCCAACAAGACCCACTTCAACGACCCCGAATTCAGCCAGGCCTTTCTCGCCGCCATGGCCCAACCGGACCTGGAAAAGCGCAAGGCGCTGGTGCACCGGGCGCAACGCATCCAGTACGCGCGCGGCGGCATGCTGATCTGGGGCTTTGCCGACCTGCTCGACAGCGTCAGCACCCGCGTGGGTGGCGCGCAGGCGGAGCAGTCGCTGTTCAGTACCTGGCGATTCGAGCGTTTGTGGCTCAAAACCTGATCTCTGGGCCGGCATCGTTCTCTGTGGGAGCGGGCGCGCCCGCGAACCAGGGCAAAGCCCTGGCCATGCACCGCGGTGGATTCTTCGCGGGCATGCCCGCTCCCACAGGAACCGCGTCAGCGCCCCGCATCAACCTATAACCGCAGGCGCGGCTGCGCCCTCGTTTTTCCCCTATTCCTACTATCGGACGAGGCCCAGCCAATGCCCCGCGTTACCTTGCTCCACCCAAAATTCCAGCCCAGCGCCCTGGCGCTGGCCATCCTGGCCACCAGCACGTCATTGGCCCACGCCGAAGATACCCTGCTGCAAACCGTCACCGTGCAGGCCGAGCAGACCGACGACGACGCACTGCCCACTCGCCCGCCCGCCTCGATCTATGGCGGCCTGGAAGCCAAGGTGCTCGACACCCCGCGCTCGGTCACCCAGATCAACGCCGAACAGTTGGTCAACGACCCCATCCGCAGTTCCGACGACCTGGTCAAATACGCCCCCGGCATCACCCGAGGGGGTGGCCAGAACGCCGGGATCGCCCCGCAAATGCGCGGGCAGAACACCGAGGTGTTTCAGGACGGCCAGCGCGCCTACGGGGTTCGCCACCCCGCCAACTTCAACGCCTACGAAGGCGCCGATATCGTCGCCGGGCCATCGTCGGTGACCTATGGATCGGTCAGCGGCAGTGGCGGCTACGTCAACTACCTGAGCAAGAAACCCGACTTCAACCGATTCCGCACCAAGCTCAGCGGCGAAATCGGCAGCTGGATCCCCGATGGCGAATCACGCGATGCCACCAAGTTCAGCATCGACCACACCGGCCCGCTCACAGACAACCTGGCCTACCGGGTCAGCATCACCCGCCAGCGCCAGGAGGACTTCTACGACAACGTCGAGAACAACTTCGACGCCTTCTACGGCGCGTTGGCCTGGCGCAACGACAACGTGCGGGTGGACTGGAATGCCGCCTATGACGACTACTACGACTACAACATCACCCACGGCTGGAACCGCGCCACCCAGGACTTGGTCGACCACGGCAAGTACTACGCCGGCCGTGCCACGCCGATCATCCAGAACGGCAATACCCTGTGGTCGCCGGTGCTGTCCTCGGGCGCAGCCGACGCTCAGGTGCTCGGGTGGGTGCAACGCCAGCGCAATGCCCAGGGCCAGTACTCAGTGGTGGACGGCAGCTTTCAGGGCGCCTCGCCCAATACCCAGGCCAACCCCGGCAGCCTGCGCGGCTGGGTCTACGACCCGTCGCTGACAGGCAATGGCCTGACCTCGTTGTCGTCACAAACCGGCCAGCGTGCACAGGACGAAAACCGCTCACGGCGCTTTACCACGCAACTGCGCGTCGAAGGTGACCTGACCTCGTCGATCACCCTGGCCAACAGCACCTTTTACCAGCACTCCACCGATACAACCGACGCCGTGGGTGCGTTTCAGGTGCAAGGCAAGGACGATATCTTCGACAACCGCTTCGAGTTCCGCGCCCGTGGCCAGTGGCAGCTGGGCGAGCTGACGCTGGTCGATGACAGCAACAGCGGGCTGATCTATCGCCGCGAGCGCAACGAGTCGATCGCCGCCAACAACAGCTTTGGCAGCACCATCAACGCCTATGACCTGACCCTAGACCCCACCTTGAAAAACCCCGGTGACCTGCTCGGGCTCACCGGCCGCAACCCCGCAGGCGGCAACGCTGCGTGGATCGGCCAAGCCGGCGTGCCGCAGTTCTCCAGCTACTACGGCTGGCTCAACCTGCCGGCCATGTACCCGGCCGGGCATGGCCTGTATGCCGAGTCGGTGGCGCCGTACACCGCCGACAGCACCTGGACCACCAAGACCCTGTTCAGCCAGCACAACCTGCGGCTGGGCGAGCGCGTGGGCCTGAACGTGGGCGCCAGCCGCAGCTGGATCGATGCCCGTATCGAAAACCCCTTCGTGCTGCCCGGCGGCAACCCACGCAAGGACTCGGACAACTACCGGCTGTTCTCGGTGCAGGTCAGCCCCTATGTCAAACCCACGGAAAACAGCACGCTGTACTACACCTTCGACCGCTCGCTGGCGGTGAACACCGGCTTCTTCACCAACGGCCTGGGCTGGGGCAGCGGCACCGGGGCCAACCAGCTCAACCCGCTGGCCTTCGAGAGCCTGAGCGTGTTGCATGAGGTGGGTTTGAAAGTGGAGGCAGTGCCCGACCAGCTGTTCCTCACCCTGGCTGCCTACAAGCAGGCCCGCGACCAGTCGCCGGACAGCAACAACAACATCGCCCGGTTGATCGTCAAAGGGTGGGAGGCAACGCTGCGCTACCAGGACCAGAACCTGCGGGGTGGCCTTAACCTCAGCCGCATCAGCGCTTACAACGAGTTCACCAGCCAGGCCGGGTTCGCCTCGGCCGGGTTCATCCCCGACAACGGCACGGTATTCGGCGACAACAACAGCCTCAACCAGCGGCCATCCGGCAAATTCGATGCGGTGCAGATCCCTGAATACAACGCAGGCGGCTATGTCGACTACCGCTTCGATTCTGGGTTTGGCGTGGAGCTGTCAGGGTGGTGGACCAGCAGTTGGTACCTGAACCTGAGCAAGACGGTGAAAGTGCCGGACGAATACAACCTTGACCTGGCCGTTTACTACCGCCAGCCGCAATGGGGCGTGACGGTGCGCATGCTCAACGTCACCGACGAGCTGAATTTCGTCAGTGGCCTGGCCGGCTCTACCAACACCTTCCTGCAACCGATGCCGGGCCGGACCTTGTTGGCGCAGGTGGATTATCAGTTTTAGAGGTTTGTTGTCTGGGAGATCGAGCGCCGCCCGCGCGGGCGGCGCTCGATCTCCCAGGCGCCAAACTTCTTCAGACAAACCAACATCAAAACCGGGCAAGGCTCGGCGAGTGCGCCACCAGGTTGCGGGTATAGGCGTCCGCCGGCCGCTCCAGCACCTGCCCGGCACTGCCCTGCTCCACCACCCGCCCCTGGCGCAACACCAGCACGCGGTCGGCAATCGCCCGCACCACGCCCAGGTCGTGGGTCACGAACAGCAACGTCAACCCTTCGCCCTGCAAATGCCGCAACAGGGCCAGGATCGAGGCCTGCACCGACACATCCAGCGCCGAGGTGATCTCGTCACACACCAGCAACTGCGGTTCACAGATCAACGCCCGGGCAATCGCCACGCGCTGACGCTCGCCGCCGGAAAGCCCCTGCGGGTAAAGGTCGGCTACCCGTGCCGGCAATGACACCCGCGCCAACACCGCCTCGACCCGCTGCCGGGCCTCGGCACCGCGCACGCCAAAAAAGTGCGCCAAGGGCGCACTCAAGGTTTGCCCCACCGTTTGCCGTGGGTTCAGTGCCCGGTATGGGTTCTGGAACACATACTGAACCTGGCGCCGCAACCGTGCATCACGCTGCCGGGCAGCAAAAGCCAAGGGTTGCCCGGCATAGCGCATTTGCCCCTGCACGTTCTCGCCCAGCCCGGCTATGGCCCGGGCCAGGCTGGTCTTGCCCGAGCCGGACTCACCGACCAATGCCAGGCATTCGCCCTGGCGCACCTGCAGCGACACATCGAACAACACCTGGCGGTCATAGGCGACATCCAGGCCCTGCACCTCCAGCAGCACTTCGCCGGGTGCGGCCAGCGCTTCGACCCGCACCTCACCCAAGGCCGCATGTTCGTGCTCTGGCACCAGGCACGCCACCTGATGGCTGTCTGCATGCGCCAGTAGCGACGGCGCGATCACTGAACACTCCGCACGGCGCCGGCCGCAGCGCGGCGCGAATGCACAACCATCCGGGCGCTGCCCTGGTGCCGGTGCATGCCCGGCGATCGCCTGCAACGGCTGGCGCCGGGCTATGTCGGGAATGGCTGCGAGCAAGGCGCGGGTATAGGGGTGCGCAGGCATGCGGAACAGCACCTCGCGCCCGGCCACTTCCACCAGCCGCCCGGCGTACATCACCATCACCCGGTCGACCAGGTCACGCACCACTGCCAGGTCATGGGTCACGTACAGCGCCGCCACGCCCTGGCCACGGCACAGACGCTTGAGGGTTTGCAGCACATGGGCCTGGGTGGTCACGTCCAGCGCGGTGGTGGGTTCATCAAGCACGATCAGCTTCGGTTTCAAGACGAACGCGAGGGCCAGCATGACCCGCTGTTGCTGCCCGCCGGACAGTTGATGCGGAAAACGCCGCAGGAAGGCGTCCTCATCGGGCAAACCCACATCCCGCAACGTTTCGCCGACACGCAAGCGCACGGCATCACGCGACAGTGCAGGCTGATGCGCCAGCAGGGTTTCACCCAGCAAGGCACCGATGCGCAGCGCGGGGTTAAGCGCCGTGGCCGGGTCCTGGGCCACGTAACCGACCAGCCCGCCACGGGCCAGGCGCAACGCTTCGCCTTCCAGTTCGAGCAGCGACTGCCCGGCCACCTGCACTTGCCCAGCCACAATGCGTGCGCCCTGCCGGGCATGGCGCAGCAAGGCCGTGGCCAACGTGGTCTTGCCCGAACCGGACTCGCCCACCAGGCCAACGATCTCCCCAGCCGCCAGGCTGAAAGAAACCTTGGCCAGCACATCGACCTGCCCGGCCAGTTCTACCCGCAGGTCACTGACCCGCAACACTTCACTCGCAACATTCAACGGCGCGTTCATGGCTGCTTCTCTCCTATCCGTGCACTGGCCCGTCCAATGCCTTCGGCCAGGATGTTGGTGCCGTAGGCAAACACCCCGATGAGCAAGGCAGGTGCCAGTACCGCCCAAGGCTGTACCAGCAGGCCTGCCTGGTTTTCGTTGATCATCAGGCCCCAGTCCGCAGCGGGCGGTGCCACCCCGTAGCCCAGGAAACTCAGGCCCGACAGCATGCCCACCGCCCAGGTGAGCATGTTGCCGAAGTGCACCAACAGCGGCGTGAGGATGTTTGGCAGGATTTCCTGAAAGAGGATGCGCCAACGCGGATAACCCATCATCTGCGCTGCCTCGACGAACTCCTGCCCTGCCACCGCCACCGCGCTGCCACGGGCCAGGCGGATGACGCCGGGCGTGAAGGCGATGGCCACCGTCAGCACGATCAGCCACGGCGCCCGGCCGAGCATGGACACGATCAGCAGCACCAGGATCAGGTCCGGGAACGCCAGCGACACGTCGGCCGCCCAGCTGATGGCCTGGTCCAGGCGCCTGCGCGAGAACCCGGCCAACAGGCCCAGGCTACCGCCGACCAGTAACGCGAGGGTGGCCGCCGCCACCGACATCCACAACACCGACAGGCCGCCAGTGAGCAACCTCGACAACAGGTCATGGCCCAGAAAATCATGCCCCAGCGGTGCCCCGGCAGCTGGCGGGCCATACACCGGCCCAACCATTGCCGTGGGCGCATGCGGCGCCAGCCAAGGGCCGAGTGCTGCCAGCAGGGCTACCAGCAACGTGATCACTGCGCCGCGCCGTACCTGCGGGTCGGCCAGCCAACGCGATTCAATCATGGGTCGCCTCCTGGGCAGGGGTGCTGCGCGCGCGGCGCCACCACGGGCGGATACCACGCCGAACACGGCGGATCATCCGCACCCGGCGTGCAGTGCGCAGCTTGGGGGTAAGCAATACCGTCAGCAGGTCGGCCAGCAGGTTGATCAGCACCACCGCCAGGGTGATGACCAGCACCACGCCCTGGATCATCGGCAGGTCGCGCATCTGGATCGCCGCGTTCAGCGCGGTGCCAATACCCGGGAAACTGAAAATGACCTCGGCCAGCAGCGCACCACCGACCAGCGTGCGCAGGGTCAGCGCCACCCCTTGAATGGCCGGGGTCAGGGCATTGGGTAAGGTATGCCGCCAGACGATGCGCCGCTCGGCGATACCGCGCAGGCGCGCGGCAATCACATATTCGGACTCCAGCGCCTCGATCATCGAGGCGCGCACCATGCGCGTGAGGTACGGCAGTGCCGTCAGGCTCAGGGCCAGCACCGGCAGCACCAGCGACGGCCACTGCCGCCACAGCGGCAGCTGCGGGTCGAGGATCGATACCGCCGGCAACCAGCCCATGCCGGGCATGGAGAACAGCAGCACCAGGCCGATGGCCAACAGAAAGCCCGGTGTGGCCTTGAGCAGGATCAACGCCGACAGGCTCCAGCGGTCCAGCCGGCTGTCGCGGCGCAGGGCCAGGCTCACGCCCAGCAACAGGGCCAACGGCACCACCAGGGCGAGCACCCCGGCCAGCAAGGCCAGGGTGTGGCCCAGGCGGCCGAACAACAGCTGCGCCACCGGGACCTGGGAATCCAGCGATATCCCCAGGTCCCCGCGTAGCGCAGCGCCCAGCCAGCGTAGGTACTGCACCAGTATCGGCTGGTCGAGGCCCAGTTGCCGTTGCAGGGTGAGGATGCTTTCCAGCGGCGCATCAGGGCCAAGAATCACCCGTGCAGGGTCCGAGGGCAGCGCCTGGGTGGCGATGAACACCACCAGGCTGATCACCCAGGCGGTCAGCAGCCCGTAACCGAGGCGGCCGATGAACCAGGCCAGCCAGGCCGGCGTGCGGGGCGTGTGTCGGGTATCAGGCATTGGGGTTCAACCAAAGTTCGTCGAAGCGCCAGGAGGCGAAAGTGGTCTGTTCCGGCGTAAGTCCGCCAACCTTGGCCGACGCGGCGTCGAGCACGTCGGAGAAACCCCAGATCAGCAGCCCGCCACGTTCGTGCTGGATGGCCTGGGCCTCATGCACCAGGGCCTTGCGCTGCGCCAGGTCGGGCTGGGCCAGCGCCTGCTGGTACAGTTCGGTGAAGCGCGGATCGTGGAAGTTGCTGCGGTTGTAGATGGCCTGCGGCGCATCGTTGTGCAGTGCCGAGGCGAGAAAGCCGCGCGCTGGGGTCGAGCCCGGTGACAGTTGCCATTGCTCACGTTGCGGGCCATTGAAGACGGACCCGTCCACCTGATTGACCTTCACTTGCACCCCGGCCTTCAGCGCCTGCTGGGCAAACACCAGCGCGGCGTTGACGCCGGCCCCAGGCGTGGTGGTCAGTTCGACGCGTAAGTCGTCCTGCCCCGCCTGACGCAGCAGCGAACGGGCCTGCTCCAGGTCGTACGGACGCTGGGCAATGGCGTGGTTGTAAGTGGGGTCGTGGGGCGAATACAGGTCGTTGGCCACCCGGCCAAAGCCATTGAGCCCACGCGCCACCAGTTCCTGGCGGTCGGCCAGCAGGCGGAACGCCTGGCGCACACGCACATCCTGGAACGGTGCCTTGGCCAGGTTCAGGTTGAAGCCGGTGAACGAGGTGGTCGGCGAGGCATACAAGCGCAGCCGCGGGTCGGCCTTGAGCAACGCGCTGTGCTCGGCCTGCACGCCACTGGCCACGTCGATCTGCCCGGCGCGCAGGGCGGCGGCCCGCGATACCTGGTCCTTGAATTCGATGATTTCCAGCTCGTCCGCATAGGGGCGGTTGGGCTTGTAGTAATGCTCAAAACGGGTGTAGAGCGAGCGCTGGCCGGGGATGAAACTTTTCAGCCGATACGGCCCCGCCCCCACCGGGTTGGTCACCGGGTGGTAGTCGGTGGGCACGATGCCGCCGAAGCTGATCAGCGTTTCATCGAGTGGGTAGAAGCTTTGGCCCTGCTTGAAGCGGATCTCCACGGTGCGCTCATCCAGCTTGCGCAGCGCCTGGCGATCGATAGCGCCGACCAGCCCTGCGAATGGCGAAGCCAGTTGCGGGTCAGTCAGCCGCAGGATCGAGAACAGCATGTCGTCGGCGGTGATGCTTTTGCCGTGATGGAACTCCAGCCCCGGCTTGAGGCGGATGGTCCAGGCGCTGGCATCGGCATTCGGCTCGGCAAACTCGGCCAGTGCCAGGCGCGTGCTGACATCGGCATTCCACTCCCAGAACTTGGCGTAAAGTGCCCAACCGCGAATGATGCCGCCGCCTACCGGCTTGTGCGCATCGAGGTTGCCGGCCTGGTCGCCGTCGATAATGCCCACCCGCAAGCGCCCACCGCGCACTGGCGTACCTGGCAGCGCCGCACTGGCCACTGCCGGTGTGCCATTGTCACAGCCGCTGAGCAGCCCGCCGCCGAGCAGCAGGCCGCCACCGACAGCCAGGCTATTGCCGAGAAACACCCGGCGCGAAAACAGCTCGCTCATTACCTTCTCCTTATGCCGGCTGCACGGCAGCCGGTTTGCTCGCCGCACCCAGGCGCGGTACGTCGAAGCCGTGATCAAGGTCCAGCAACGGGAACAGTAGGTCGGCCACCCTGTGCGCCTCGTCGATCAGCGGGAAGCCCGACAGGATGAACGCCGAGGTGCCCTGGGCTTCGTATTCACGAATACGCTCGGCCACCTGCTCGGCGCTGCCGACCAGGTAAGTGCCGGCAGCCGGGCCGAGGATGTTGAAGCCGAACAGGCTGGGGCCCAGCCAGACGTTGGGGTAGATCTCCAGCTCGCGGGCCGTGGGCAGACGCCCGGCGCGGATGCTGTCGAGGTTGCGCTGAATGCGCGGGTCGTCGCTGACATAGCTGTCGAAGGTCTGACCGGGAGGCAACTGGCGTTCGATGGCCGCGCGCGCGGTGGCCAGCGAGGTGCGCTGCAACAGGCGCTCGGCGTGGGCCCAGGCTTCCTCCTCGGTCTCACGCACGATCACCTGCAGGCGGGTGCCGTAGGTCAGCTCGCGGCCGATCTTCGCCGCCTCGGCGCCTACCCGGCGGAACTTGTCGCCCAGCTTTTGCGGGGTGTCGGCGAAGCTCAGGTACACATCCAGCAACTGCACCGAATGGGCTACGCCCGGTGCCGAGGTGCCTGCGCCCCACAACGGTACGCCGGGCTTTTGCTTCGGTGGGTGCCAACCGCCCAGCGGGTGATGGGCAGCCGCTGGCGAACGGGGTGAAAGCTTGACGTAGCGGCCATCGTAGCCGGCAGTTTCGCCTGCGTAGAAGCTTTGGAAAGCGCGCCAGTACTCCAGGCTGAAGTCGTAGCGTTCATCGTGCGGGTAATGCACGCCCAGGATGGCTAACCCTGCGTCGTTGCCGTTGACCACGTTGAACAGCAGGCGGCCGTTGGAGAACTGGTCGAAGGTGAGCGCCCACTTGGCCAGCACTGCCGGCGACAGCTCGCCGGGGTGCTGGGCAACCAGGAAGCGCAGGCGCTTGGTGGCGTCGATCAACGCTGCCGACACGGCCAGGCTTTCGTTAGGGCTGGAGCCGAGCAGCGAGCCGTAGAAGCCCAGGCGGTCGGCGGCGATGGCCAGTTGCTTGAGGTGTTCGAAATCGGTGTGCCAGCGGCCTTCGGGTTCCCAGGGATAGGGGCCGTCGGGGGTGGTGAGGTACCAGAGGATTTTTACTGCCATGGGGTGGGGTCCTTGTCTTTGGGTGGCGTTCAGGGGCGCACAGCGCCCCAAAGATCAGCCGCGTCGGTCGATGCCTGGCACCAGGCCCAACTCAGTAGCGCGCTCATACAACCCGCTCATCTTCCATTGCTGGGTCAGCACTCCCGGCCCGTAAGGGCGCGACCCACCCAGGGCATCAGCCAGCAATTGAATCTGCGCCCCCTCCTCCAGCAACAGGATGAACTCCGCCGTGGCGCGCAACCCCTGCTTGCCCCACACCGTGGAGCCGCCGTTAGCTTCCAGGATCGCCAGGTTGAATGGGTTCTCGGCAATTTTGTCGAGGATGAAATCCACCTCGGCCTGACGCCGGTCGATGTACACCGGCAGCTCGCGGGCCAGCTGGTAGCGCTGCACCGGCACGTAGTGGAACGGCAAGGTGCGATGGGTTTGTGCCCAGGCACCCAGGTACGGGCTGTGCACGTGTGACACGGTGGTGACATCGGCATGGGTCTGGAACAGCTTGGTGTAGCGGCCCAGGCCGCCTTTGCCCTTGCCGACGATGACGTTGCCGGAAAAATCAGTGACGGTGGCCTGCACCGGCTTGCGGTGGTTCCATGGCCCGCCGTAGTTCACCGATACCAGCAGCTCTTCACCAGGCACGCGCTCGATGAAGCCGACGGTGCCATTGGCGGTGATGGTGTTGGTTTCGCGAAATACGCTGAAGGCCGCTTCGGCTTCGGCCACCACCTCGTCGATGAAGGTTTGCAGTTCGGCAGTGACGGGGCGTTCGTTGATCAGTACGGTCATGTTCAATCTCCAGTCAGGTCAGGCGCGGCGCTGGGCCCGCAGTTCATGGGCAGCTTGCAGAGGCCGCGGGTCGACCCAGTCGGCGATGTCGAAATCGGCTTCGAGGAAGCCGTGCAGGTACAGAAAATCTTTTTGTGTGGCGAGGAAGGCCAGGCGTTGCGCGGACAGGTCCGGGGCCAGGGTGGTGTGGAAGTCGCCGCGATAGGCCTCGGCTACGCCCTGGCTGCCGGCGCGGGTTTCTTCTTCGAGGATGCTGTTGAGCGCGGCGCGGTTGCCGGCTGCCCACTCGGCGGCACGCAGCGTTTGTGCAAGGAAACGCACCACCAGGTCGAAATGATTGTCGAGCAGGCGCTGGTGCACGGTGATTGGCCGCGGCGTGCCGTTGTTGATGCGGTGGCGCGGGTCGGGCAGCAGATCGAGGTCGACGCCGACCACCAGCCCCAGCCGGCGCGCAGCATCGGCAGCGGCCGCGCCCTTCACGTACACCGCATCGACTTCACCGCGCGCCAGGTATTCAAGCCCCGACCACAGCCGTTGCAGGCCCAGTTGCGGGGTGGCAGCACCGGCCTGGTCGAGCAGCGCTACCTCTACCAGTTGCACGTCATCCAGGTGCAAGCCTGCCGAAGCCAGGGCGCCTTTGTAGCCATGCAGGCTCATGGCCCGGGCAATACTGCCAGGCCGGGTATCGGCCCAGGCCGGCAGCGCCAGGCGCTTGCCACGCAGGTCGGCGGCGCTGCGAATGCCGGAATCCGGGCGGACCAGAATGGTCTGCCATTCCTCGATCCAGGTCAGGCCGATCAACCGGCTGGGCGAGCCGGCCGCACGGGCAGCCAACGCCGGCACGTTGCCGCCTTCACGAAACAGCCCGGGCAGCTGATGATCGTAATGGTGGTGGCCAAGCTGGCGGGCCTCCTGCAGGGTCGAGACTGGCAGGCCGTCGGCAGCAAACTCCTGCTCCAGCCAGCCGAGCTTGTAGGCGATGCCTGAGGCAGTGGGCACGGGGCAGCGGGTGAACCAGATACGCTCCAGGGCGGACGGGTCGTCTGCCAGGCGTTTTGCGATGGGGGTTGCGAGGGTCATGGGGTGGCTCCTTGGGCGTCGTGAAGGCAGCATTGCAGTGTGCGTGCCAACCGCTGGAGGCCTTGATTTACGCGGGGTTTGCCTTTGGTTGCGGGCGCTGTTTGCTGGGCTGGGAGCAGGATTGCGGGCGGGGTGCTGCCAGATCAGCAAGGGAGGTGTTGCTGGAGCAGCAAAAAGTAGTGGAAGCCTTGCAGGATGGGGCCTGCGGAGGGCTGGCAAAGATATTGCTCAAGGGGTTGGGACCGCGGTGTGGCCATTCGCGGGCATGCCCGCTCCCACAAGGGCCAGCACAACCCTCAAGGGCAGTGCAGGTCCTGTGGAAGCGGGCAAGCCCGCGAAGGAGGCGCACTGGCCCCCTCAGACAAACCCGAGACCCCTCAATGAGCGCCATAGAACCCTCCCCCGCCCGCCGCCTGACCAGCGAGACCGAGGCCATCGAAGTAGCCCGCCAGGTCGCCGCGCAAATCGCCGAACTGGCCGCCGACCCGCGCAACAACGGCCAGCTCCCCCGCCGTCAGGCCGAGCTGTTGTCCAGCAGCGGCCTGACCGCCATCGCCGTACCCGCTCAGTTCGGCGGCCTGGGTGCTTCGGTACAGACTGTGGTCGAAACCGTACGCCTGGTCTCCACCGCCGACGGCGGCGTCGGCCAGCTGCTGCAGATCCACAACGTGATGCTGCGCGGTATCTTTACCGGCTACCCGGATGACGTGCGCGACCGGCTGATTGCCGATGTGCTGGCCGGCAAGCGCTTCGGCAACGCCTTGGCCGAAGTCGGTGGCAAGAACAAGTTCGCCCTCAAAACCCGCGTCGAGCGCCGCGCCGATGGCCAGTGGCTGCTCAACGGCAGCAAGTTCTACTCCACCGGTTCCTACCTGGCCGAATGGATCTCGCTGACCGCCGCCAGCGAAGACGGTGGCGTGGGCGTGCTGTTGCACCGCGACACCCCGGGGCTGACCCTGGTCGATGACTGGCAGGCCTTCGGCCAGCAGAACTCGGTGAGCGGCACAGTGAACTTCGACGACATCGTGCTCGACGAGCGCTACCTCACCCGCCGCAGCGGGCCGATGAAACGCACCGGCCTGACCTTCCCGCAAATCCTCCACGCCGCCATCGACACCGGCATCGCTGCGGGCGCCTTGCAGGCGGCTGTCGAGTACCTGCGCGAGCATGCCCGGGCCTGGGTAGAGAGCGGCGTCGAACGCGCCAGTGACGAGCCGCATGTGATTCGCCAGATTGGCGAGTATGCCGTGGCGCTACGCGGCGCCGAGTCGGTGTTGCGCGAGGCCGCGCTCGTGTTCGACGAACACGAGCGCGACCCCGAGAACAAGGCGCTGCAGGATGAGCTGATCTTGTCGGTAGCAACTGCCCGGGCGCATTCCGATGCCGCATCGCTAAAAATTTCCAGTGACCTGTTCTCGCTGCTGGGGGCCAGCGCTTCGCTGAGCAAATGGAACCTCGACCGTTTCTGGCGCAATGCCCGGGTACACACCACCCACGACCCGATCCGCTGGCGGCTGCACAACGTGGGCAACTACTACCTGAACGGGGTCGACCCGGGTGAGTACACAGCAGTGCTCAATGCCAAGGAAACCCAAGGCGCTACTCGCCGTTGAAATCGTTTGAGGGCCGGGGGCGCGTTGCGCCCCTTTCGCGGCACAAGGCCGCTCCTACAAGGGGCGGTGTCGCATTCTGATCGAGCACTTACATGAACCACCCGCTTCTTCGGGCATTGGCCATCTACCGGGAAATGCCTTGGCGTTTCGCGCTGGTCACGGCCTTGTACATCGCCGGCAACCTCGGCCTGGCCTGGCAGCAGTGGCTGATCGGCCATGCGGTCGATGATGTCAGCACCGGCCGCGCCGTGCAGCGCCTGGCCGACGGCAGTCTGGACGCCAGCGTGGGCTGGCACTGGCTTTGGTCGCTGCTGGCCATCGCCCTGGGCCGTGGCCTGCTGCAATATGCCGCCGCCGTGCTGTCGCTGGTACTCAGCCAGGCCCTGCTCACGCGCCTGCGTGAACGCATCCTCTGCCAGGTGCAGCGCCTGCACCTGGGGTATCACTGGCAACACGGCATGGGCGAACTGGTTACCCGCACCACCCGCGATGCCGACAAGGTGCGCGACGCGCTGATCACCTTCTGGCGGCAGATCATCGATACCCCGCTGGTGGTGATTGCCGCCGTGGGCCTGCTTGGCTGGTACGACCCGCTGCTGGGCCTGGTGCCCTTGCTGCTGACCGGTGCCGGGTTGTGGCTGTTCGTGGTGCAGACCGACCGCCTGGTCACGCTTGACCGCGCCGTGGGCGCCGCCTACGACCAGGTCAGCCAGGACCTGGCCGAAGGCATCGGCGGGGTGCGGGTGATCAAGGCGTTTGGCCTGGAACAACAACGCATCGCCCGTTTCGCCAGCCAGGTCGACGTCTTTAGCAGCCACGCCCGCGCCGCCCTCGCCTACGCCAGTTCGCGTATCCCGCTGCCACAGGCCGTAGTGGCGCTGGGGCATGTGTGGATCCTGGTGTACGGCGCCCACCGTGTGGCAGCCGGCGCGCTGGGCATCGGCGAGCTGGTGACCTCGCTGCTGGTGGCGACCACACTGGTGTTTCGCATCGAGGGCATTGGCCGGGTGATGCAGACCTTCGCCGATGCCCGGGCCAGTGCCGAACGCATCTGGCAACTGCTGGACGAACGCCCGGCCATCGTGGGCGGCCACGCCACCCTGCCTGTCGGGCCGCTGGGGTTGAAGCTGAACCAGGTGCAGGTGGGTGCCATTGAAGCTGGCCGGCCTGTTCTGCAAGGCTGCTCACTCACCCTGAGGCCCGGTGAAGTGGTGGCGCTGGTAGGCGCCACCGGCACCGGCAAGAGCCTGCTGGCCAGCCTGCTGCCGCGACTGACCGATGTGCAGCACGGCCAAGTGCAGGTCGGTAGCGAGGCCGGCGGTTGGCACGACGTACGTGACCTGGACCTGGCCGACCTGCGCCGCCGTGTGCAGGTGCTACCGCAGGAGAGCTTTCTGTTCTCCGACAGCCTGGCCAGCAACTTGCGCCTGGCCGCGCCGCAGGCCAGCGACGCCCAGTTACGAGAAGCGTTGCGCCTGGCCGCCGCCGAGGACGTGCTGGAGCGCCTGCCCCACGGTCTCGACACGCCACTGGGTGATCGTGGCGTGACTCTTTCTGGCGGCCAGCGCCAGCGCCTGTGCCTGGCCCGGGCACTGCTTGGCGCGCCCGACATCCTCTGCCTGGACGACGCCACCAGCGCCCTGGATGCCTTGGGCGAGCGCCAGGTGCTGCATAACATCCGCCGCCTGCACAGTACAGGCAGCCAGGGCCCGACCTTGCTGCTGATTACCAGCCGCCTTTCCACGTTGCTGTTGGCCGACCGCGTGCTGATGCTGGAAAACGGCCGCATCAGCGCCAGCGGCAGCCATGCCGAGCTGAGCGCGCACAACGCCCATTACCGCGACCTGCTGGGGATCGACCATGAATGATGTGCAGCACGCCCCTGCCAGCGATATCGACATCGAGCAACGCCTGGCTCGCCAGGCGCTGGACCGGGGCATGTTCCACCGCCTGTTGCCGCTACTGCGGCCCATTCGCCGGCAAATCGTGGCAGTGATCGGCATCGAGCTGCTGCTGGTGTTCACGGTTTTCCTGCGCCCATGGTTCGTGCGCGAACTGCTGGACAGGGGCCTGGTGCCCAGCGCCGACCATTGGCTGCTCGACGAACGCCTGGTGCTGTGGCTGGGCCTGGGCCTGGCAGCCAGCTGGCTGGGGCGTTTTCTGCTGGCGGGTGTGTCGCAGTTCATTGCCGGGCGCGCGGCGATCGGCGTGCTCAATGACCTGCGGGTTAACGTGTTCGCCCATGTGCAGGCGCTGTCGGTGAGTTACTTCGACCAGACCCGTGCCGGACGCATCATTGCCCGTGCCGACCGTGACGTGGACGCGCTGGAGCCCTTGCTGGTACAGGGCCCGCCCGAGCTGCTCGGCGCCTTGCTGCGCTGTGGCCTGGCGGCGGTGATGTTATGGCAAATCGAACCCGGCTTCTTCTACAGCCTGGCGGCCACGGTACCCCTGCTGGCCGTGGCCACCTGGCGCTTCAAGCGGGTGTCGCAGCGCAACTGGGCCAAGGTGGCCGAGCAACGCAGCCGCTTCACCGCGCACCTGGTGGAAAGTGTCAGTGGCGTGCGGCTGATTCAGCAGTGCGGCCAGGAGCAGACCAACCAGGCACGCTATCGCCGCCTGCTGGAAGACTTCAACCAGGCACTGATACGCGGCAGCCTGCGCGCTGGATGGTTCGCACCGTTCACCGCGTTGCTGAGCACCACCGGCATGGCCGTATTGTTGCTGGTCGGTGCCCATGGCCTGGCAGAGGGCAAGGTCACGGTCGGCCAGGTGGGTGAGAGCCTGTTCTATGTGTTCCTGTTCCTTGGCCCGTTGCAGGAGCTGTCGGACCTGTTCGAACGCTACGCCACCGGCAGCGCATCCGCCCAGCGCATCTTCCTGCTGCTCGACACCCGGCCACAGGTGCTCGACCCGCCCGCGCCATATGCTCTGGCCAGGGCACGCGGCCAGGTGGACTTTGACGCGGTCGGTTTTGCCTATGTGCCGAACAGCCCTCGGCCAGTGATCGACGGGCTGAACCTGCATATCCGCGCCGGTGAAGTGCTGGCCATCGTCGGCCCCTCGGGGCATGGCAAGAGCACCCTGGTGCAATTGCTGACACGCTTCTACGAAGTGCAGCACGGCGCGGTGAAACTGGACGGCATCGACCTGCGTGCGCTGGCCCAGCACGACTTGCGGCGCAACGTGGGTGTGGTGCTGCAGGACAATGTGCTGTTCAGCGGCAGCATCCTCGACAACCTGCGCCTGGCGGCACCGGCTGCCGACGATGCGCAGTTGATAGCTGCAGCCCGTGAGTTGGGCGCCGACGAGGTACTGGAACGGCTGCCCCAGCGCTACCACACCGAAGTCGGCCCGCTGGGCGCGCACCTGAGCCATGGCCAGCGCCAACTGGTGTGCCTGGTGCGGGCGTACCTCGCCGACCCGGCGGTGCTGGTGCTGGACGAAGCCACCTCGGCGGTGGACGTGCACACCGAACGGCGCATACAGCGTGCGCTGCGCCGGCTATGCCAAGGGCGCACGGCGATCATCATTGCGCACCGGTTGGCGACTATTCGCGATGCGGACCGGATTGCCGTGGTACGGCACGGGAAGGTGGTGGAGCAGGGAACGCATGCCGAGTTGATCGGGCGAAGTGGTGCTTATGCGGCGCTTTACGACGCGTATCTGCGCAGTGCCGGGGAGGTTGTGGCCGAAGTGTAAGACTTGGGGTCTGCAGCGCTTGGGCGATCGAACGCCGCTCGCGCGGCGCTCGATCTTCCAGCCACCACATCACCCAAGCCCTACACCTAGCGGCCCTCATGCTGCTTTCCCAGCATCCACTGCTGCCCGATTGCTGCCACAGCAGCACCCCTCACCCAGCCGCCCCCGCAACCCCCACCCCACCGGCCCTGCGCCGTCCATGGCACAGCCATTGCACCACCCTCCCCACTCGCACACTCTCCCCCTTCAGGAGCCCCCATGACCACCGAATTCTTCTGGCGCCTGCCGCTGGGCACCGACGGCCCGCAGCTGTCCGCCGACCGCCACAACCGCGGCAACCCCGTGCATCGCCCCGGCAACATCGCCCCCGGCCGGCTGCCGGGTGGCCAGGCCGACGGTTTCACCTACATCGACTACATCGCCCAGGTAGCCAAGGCTGCCGAGCTGGCCGGCTTCGAAGGCGCACTGCTGCCCACCGGCCCGGAGCCATGGATCGCAGCCGCAGCGCTGGCCCGCGAAACCCGCCGCATCCGCTTTCTGATCGCCTTCCAGGCCACCTGGACGCTGCCCGCCTATGCCGCGCAGCAGGCAGCGATCCTGCAAAACCTCAGCGGTGGCCGGCTGGACTGGAACATCATCACCGGCGGCAACCCGGCCAGCCAACGGGCCAATGGCGACTTCCTGGAACACGACCTGCGTTACAAGCGCACCGGCGAATTCCTCGACGTGATCCAGGGCCTGTGGCAGAACGACACGTTCTCCTACGAAGGCGATATCTATCGTCTGGAAAACGGCAGCCTGCCGCCGGGCCTGCAACACGAACGCAAACCGGGCGTGTACTTCTCCGGCTTCTCCGATGCTGCGTTGGACGTGGCCGCGCGCCATGCCGATGTGTACCTGAACTGGGCCGAGCCGATCGACAAGCTCAAGCCGCACATCGAACGCGTGCGCGAGCTGGCCGACAAGCAGGGCCGCACCGTGCGTTTCGGCCTGCGGGTCGACGTGTTCGCCCGCGAGACCGAAGAACAAGCCTGGCGCGAACTGCGCCAACAGTTCGAGCGCCTGGAAGGCAAGGCCAGCGCCTCGGCCAAAGGCTTCATAACCGGCTCGGACTCCGTCGGCGGTGCACGCCAGGCAGCCTATCACCAAGGGTTGCAGGGCTTTGACGAACTGGTCCTGGCACGCAACCTGTGGGCCGGTTTCGCCAAGGCCAAGCCTGGCCCCACCGTAGGCCTGGTGGGCAGCCACCAACACATCGCCGAACGCCTTGCCGAGTACCGCGACGCCGGTTTCAGCACCTTCATCCTCGCCGCCAACCCGCATCTGGAAGAAGCCTTGCGCATCGGCCAGGAAGTGCTGCCGCTGGTGCAACAAACCACCCCAGTCCCCTTGCAGGCCAGCGCCTGAACCGACCGGAGCACACCATGAGCCAACCCCTCGATACCCTGTGGTACACGCGCTGTCCGGTGCCCACCGGCCTGGGCATCGCCGTGCAGCAAGGCTGGCTGCAGGACGACCTGGCCAGCCTTGGCACCCAGGTGCAGTCCTTGCGCGAAGCCGACCAGCAGGCCGTACGCGAATCGCACTTCGACCACAGCTTGCTCAATTCGGTACGCCACGGCGGCAGCATCCCCGCCATCTGGGCCCGCGCCCAAGGGCGTGACACCCGTGTGATCGGCCTGTCGTGGGCCGATGAAGCGCAGTTGATCCTGACGCGACCAGACAGCGGCATCCACACCGTAAAAGACCTAAAAGGCCGCCGCGTTGGCCTACCTGACTGGGCCTCGGCACAGATCGACTTCACCCGCGCCCAGGCCCTGCGCGGGCTGGAAAACGCCCTGAAGCTCGAGGGCCTGCAAGTGGGCGACGTGGAGCTGGTCAACTACCGCTACGACGGCACATTCAGCGACCGCCCGGTGCGTAATGTGGCCGGTACGCCGGTGTCCAGCACCCAAAGCGAAGGCCGCAACCTGGAACTGGCCGGCCTGCTGCGCGGCGAGGTGGACGCAATCTTCCTCAAGGGCGCCAGTGCCGTGCAACTGGCCCACGCCTTTGCCCTGCGCACGGTGATCGACACCGGCAGCCACCCCGACCCGCTGATCCGCAGCAACAATGGCACGCCGCGCACGCTGGCGGTAGACAGCCACCTGCTTGAGCAGCATCCGCAGGTGGTGCGCACCCTGCTCGGCTCGGTACTGCGCGCCGAACATTGGGCCCACCAGCACCCGGATGAAACCCGCCGCTACCTGGCGCGGGAAACCAACAGCAGCGAGTACTGGGTGCAAGTGGCCTACGGCGCTGACGCCCACCTGCGCCTGAGCACCCGCCTGGACGAGCAGTCCATCGACGCCTTGCAAGACTTCGTCGAGTTTCTCAGGCGCTGGCGCTTCATCCCTGCCCGCTTCGAGGTGCGCGACTGGATCGCCCGCCACCCCCTGGACCAACTGCTGGCCCCCATTCCCATGGACAGGAAACCCGCGACCCCATGACCAAGCCCCTGGAAACCCTCTGGTACACCCACAGCCCCGTGCCCACCGGCCTCGGCATTGCCGTGCAGTCGGGGCGCCTGGCCGAGGCCTTTACACCGTTCGGCACCAATATCCAGTCGTTGCGTGAATCCAGCGAACGCGAAGTGCGCGAAGCCCACTACGACCACCACCTGCAGAACTCGGTACGCCATGGCGGCAACATCCCGGCGATCTGGGCCTATGCCAGCGGCGTCGAGACCCGCGTGCTGGGGCTGTCGTGGAGCGATGAAGTGCAGCTGATCCTCACCACGGAAGAAAGCGGCGTACGCAGCATTCGCGACCTGAAGAACCGCCGCTTCGGCCTGCCCAAATGGGCCAATGTGCAGATCGACTTCACCCGAGCCCAGGCCCTGCGAGGGCTGGAAAATGCCCTGAAGCTGGAAGGCCTGGCGGTGGCCGATGTCGAGCTGGTCGACTACCCCTACGGCGGCACCTACAGCGACGATGCCAAGCAGCATCTGTATGGCGCCGAAGTTAGCCTGGACACCAGCCGATTCAGCCGCCGCAACAACGAGCTGATCGGCCTGCTGCGTGGCGATATCGATGCCATCTTCCTCAAGGGCGCCCATGCGGTGCACCTGGCCCACGAGTTCGGCCTGCGCGTGGTGGTCGACACCGGCAGCCATCCCGACCCGCTGATCCGCAGCAACAACGGCACCCCGCGCACGCTCACCGTGGACCGGCACTTGCTGGAAAACCATTTCGATGCCAGCCGTACCTTGGTCGATACGGTGCTGCGCACCGAGCAGTGGGCCTGGGCCAACCCTGAGGAAACCCGGCGCTTTCTGGCACGTGAACTCAACACCAGCGAGTACTGGGTGGCGGCGGCCTATGGTGACGATGCGCACCGGCGTTTGCGCACGACGCTGGACAGCCGCTCGATCGAGGCGCTACAGGACTTTACCGAGTTTCTGTTCAGGTGGGGGTTCATACCGCGCCGCTTCGATGTACGGGAGTGGATTGATTTTCGGGTGCTGGAGCATGTGATCGGGTCGACGTCCCGGTTGGCGGTTTGAATGCTGGGGCGCACCTTGCGCCCCTGAGCGGCACACGTGCGCGCCAGGCGCGGGTCAGTGCGCCAGTGCCTCGCGGAACCGTCGGGTGCTGGCAACCGCCAGCACCAGCCCGATGACTGCCACGCTACCGCCCACAAGGCCGATATCCGCCACGTCCATCTGGCTGCTGACGATACTGCCCAGCAGCGCACCACCACCAATACCGATGTTGTAGATGCCCGAAAACAACGCCATGGCCACATCGGTGGCGTCGGATGCCAGCTTCAACGTCTTCGACTGCAGCGACAAGCTGAAACTGAGAATCGCCACGCCCCAGAACATGCTCAGCGCAGCGAACGCATAGAAGTTGCCCGACAGCGGCAGCAACAACAGCAGGCACGCTGCCAACAGGCCGATCGACCCCACCAGGAAACCATGGGGGAAGCGGTCGCTGTAGCGGCTGAACAGCAACGAACCGAACACCCCGGCACCGCCAAACAGCAGCAGCAACAGCGTGGTGCGCTCACCGCCAATCTGCGCCACATGCAGCGCGAACGGCTCAATGTAGCTGTAGGCGGTGAACTGCGCCGTGATCACCAGCGTCACCAGCACATAGGTAATGACCAGCGCCGGGCGCTTGAACAGGATCGGCAGGCTGCGCAACGAGCCGGAGTTCTGGCTTGGCAGCAGCGGCAGCGATTTCATCAGGCACAGCATGGTGGCCAGCGCCACCCCGGCAATGCTCAGGAAGGTGATGCGCCAGCCCAGCGCCTCACCCACTACGCGGCCCAGCGGAATGCCCAGCACCATGGCCAGGGTGGTGCCGGTGGCCAGCAGGCCCAGCGCCTTGGCCTGCTGGCCCGGTGGTGCCACGCGCACCGCCAGCGAGGCAGTGATGGCCCAGAACACCGCATGCGCCAAGGCAATGCCGATACGGCTGACCAGCAGCATGGCAAAGCTCTGCGACAGCCACGACAACAAGTGGCTGACAATGAACACCAGGAACACGAGCAGCAACAAGCGCCGCCGTTCGACGTTACGGGTCAGCAGCATCATCGGCAGCGAGGCCAATGCCACCACCCAGGCATAGATGGTCAGCATCAGGCCGACCTGGGCGGTGCTCATGTCGAAGCTACGGCCAATGTCACTCAGCAGCGCCACCGGCACGAACTCGGTGGTGTTGAAGATGAAGGCTGCCAGGGCCAGGGCGATGACACTCAGCCAGCTGCCGCTGCCCGCCGTGGGTGGCTGGTGGGTGGGTATGGGTCCGTTCATGGGTGCAAACCGCTTCTCCGCAGACAAGGCAACAGATCGCACGCCAGCCACCCGCTTGCAGGGGCGCCAACGCACGCTTTGTTATTGATAGGAATGCCCGGCATGGTACGCGTCAAGCCGGAGCCTCACAACCGCGTGGCAGGCAGAAGGAGTACCATGCGCGTTGTGTGTGAAACGCGAGTGCAACAAGGAGCCCGATCCGCTCATGGACAAGCAGCACCCCCAGCAGCAGTGGCAGCAGGCGGTCACCGCCTACGCCCAGGCCGTCAACGACTACGTCGCGCAGGGCCGTGCGCAAGGCTGGGATAACCTGAAAGAGCCACAGGCGCCAGCCACCGGGCACTTGCTGGACGCCTGGCTGGCTGCCCTGCAGGCCGCCAATCGCCCTGGCGTCGACGAACAACAGCACCGGGCGTTTCGCGAGGCCTGGCCACCCGCACACCACCCCTTGGTACCGTTGCTCGATGACCACGGCCAAGGGATCAGCAATGTCCTGCTGCTGGACGACGGCAGCCTGCTGGCCCGCATCGGCATGCCTTACGACAAGGGCCAGGTCGTGCGTATCGACCGCCATGAGGTGACACCGGTGATCGGCATCGAGCACTTCGGCCGCTGCCCTGCCCGCCGCTACTTCGCCCTGGCCAATGCCGAGGGCGTGCGCGTGACCGACGGCTGGGGTGGCCCGCAAGTACAGCGACTGGCATGGCCAAGTGGGCTTGAGGGGTTGCCGTCGGGGTACCCGTTCGAGCCGTTCGACCTGCCGCCCACGCCAACCGCGCTGATCCCCTTCCCCGATGGCCAGCGTGTGCTGCTGGTAAGCGCCGAAGGGATCTTCGTGCTGACCACTCAAGGTGCGACTCGCCTGCTGCCGCAACAAACGCGGGTGCTCGACGAGCTGGCCGAAGGCACCGACCCGGACGACATCAGCCTGGGGCTGAGCATGGCGCATGGCGCAGTGTCGGCGGATGGCCGGCTGATCGTGGTGGGCGAGCAAGGTACCCGTCACCGGGTGCTGGATGCCCAGCTCAGGCCGGTTGCCGAAATCGGCCCAGGCAGCGAGTACCCGCACTTTGCGTTGTTCAACCGCACGGATGACCAGTTGATCGTCAATGCCTGCCATTTCCATAGCGGTGCCACGCTGGCAGTGAAGGTGGCGGACTTGCCAGGGCTGGATACCGATTACTACAGCCAGGACCCGCGTACCCCGCTGGTGCAGGATGGCGCCAGGGTATATGCCGGGGTGGCGCGCGATGGGGAGTACATTGTGGGGGATGCCTATGGCTACCTGCGGGCGTTCGGCGAGGATGGCACCGAACATTGGCAGCATTACCTGGGGTCGACCATCAGTGCGATGGATATCAGCGCCGATGGACAAACGCTGGTGGCGGCGAGCCATGCGGGGGTTGTTTCGGTGATCGCGCTGGACAGCGGGCGGCCTGAATGGCAGATCGGCACCGGGGCGCATGGCGAGGTGCGGCGGTGGTTGTTCTGGAAGAGTTGGGACAAGGCGATGGTCTGGTAACAGCTACAGCCTCATTGCCTGTACTGGCCTTTTCGCGGGCTTGCCCGCTCCCACAGGGACCGCACAGACGTTGAAAACTGTGCAGTACCTGAGGGAGCGGGCAAGCCCGCGAAGAGGCCGGTACAGCCAACCGAATAATCAGCCCTGCAAAGTGGCCATGTCGATCACGAACCGGTACTTCACATCACCGGCAATCATCCGCTCGTACGCCTGGTTGATATTGCGAATATCCAGCATCTCGATATCGCAACGGATGTTGTGCTCGGCACAGAAGTCCAGCACTTCCTGAGTCTCGGCAATGCCCCCGATCAACGACCCCGCCAGCACCCGGCGCTGCATCACCAGGTTGGCCGCGTGCACCGCCGGGTCGATCGGTTCGATCAGGCCGACAAGAATGTGCACACCGTCGAACTTCAAGGTTTCAAGGTACGGGTTGAGGTCATGCTGCACCGGAATGGTGTCCAGCAGGAAATCGAACCGGCCGGCAGCGGCGCGCATCTGCTCGGCATCGGTGGACACGATCACGTGGTCGGCACCTTGGCGGCGGGCTTCTTCGGCCTTGGCCTGGGACCGGGTGAACAGCGTCACCTCGGCACCCAGGGCCTTGGCCAGCTTGATGCCCATGTGGCCAAGGCCACCCATACCGAGGATGCCGATTTTGTGGCCCGGGCCGACGCCGTGGTGCTTGAGCGGCGAATAGGTGGTGATGCCGGCGCACAGGATAGGGGCCGCGCTGGGCAAGTCCATGCCGGCCGGAATGCGCACCACGAAGTGCTCGCTGACCACGATGCTGCTGGAGTAACCGCCCATGGTGTTGCTGCCGTCGACCCGGTCCGGGGTGGCGTAGGTCATGGTCGGGCCTTCCAGGCAATATTGCTCCAGGTCCTTGGCGCAGGCTTCACAGTGGCGGCACGAGTCGACCATGCAGCCGACGCCCACCAGGTCACCGACCTTGTGCGCAGTCACCTGGCCGCCCACCGCCGTGACGCGGCCGATGATTTCGTGGCCGGGCATCAGCGGGTACACGGCAATGCCCCATTCATTGCGCGCCTGGTGGATATCGGAATGGCACACGCCGCAGTAAAGGATTTCGATGGCGACATCGTCCGGGCGTGGGCTGCGGCGCTCGAAAGTGACAGGGGCCAGGGGGCTGGTGGGGGTTTGGGCGGCGTAACCGATGGCGGTATACATGCAGGGCCTCGCAGTAAAGTGAAACGATTCAGGCGGCGCATTTTGCGCGCTGTTTGCCGCCTGGCACACGGCTGATTCTCCGGCATGCATGCCTGATTCTCCGAAGATGCCAGCCAGCATCTGGCGCCAAACCCTCAATCTGCGATGATTAGGCTGTCCGATTCTCTGCTCCAGGTTCACCATGCAACTGACCCGCCACGTCGACGCCAACGCGCCGCTCTGCGCGCTGATCCGCAGCCTCGCCACGCACCCTGGCTTCGCCCCCACGCACCTGCCCCAGGTGCAGGTGCTGAGCTGGGACCATTATGTGGCCAGCAGCCCTCAGATCTACGAGCCCAGCCTGATGATCCTGGCCCAGGGCAGCAAGCTGGCGCGCCTGGGGCCGCGTACCCTGGAATATGGCGCCGGGCATTACCTGGTGCAGGCGTTGTCGGTCCCGTTCATGTGTGAAACCTTCGCCACCCGTGAAGCGCCCTTGCTGGGCGTGGCGGTAGACATCGACCGTGGCGTGCTGGGTGAACTGGTGCAGAGCATGGACCTGGCACCGGACGTTGCAGTGCAGGCACAAACCCCGCAATCGATGACCTCGGCAGCGCTGGATGCGCCGATGCGCGACAGTGTGGAGCGGCTGCTGCACTGCCTGCAGGACCCGCTGGATGCCAAAGTGCTGGGCCCGGCGCGCGTACGCGAAGTGCTGTACACCGCGCTGCGCGGCCCACAGGCCGGTGTGTTGCGGGCGCTGGTGGAGCAACAGGGGCACTTCGCCCGCATCGGCGCCGCCCTCGCCCACCTGCGCGCGCACTACAGCGAGCCGTTGAGCGTGGAAGCACTGGCTGCGCGGGCAAACATGAGCGTTTCGACCTTCCACGAACACTTCAAGCGCTGCACCGACATGGCACCGATGCAGTACCTCAAGCGCCTGCGGTTGTTAAAGGCGCAGCAGATGCTGATTGGCGAAGGCCTGGGGGTGGCGCAGGCCGCGCACCGGGTGGGCTACCAGAGCACCTCGCAGTTCAGCCGCGAGTACAAGCGCCAGTTCGACCGCAGCCCGGGGGATGAGTTGCCGTATCAGAGCTTGCCGGTGTAGCAGACCATTCCCGGATAGCGGCACGCTCGGTTCTGGGCGCTGCCCCATTGCGAGACAACGAACGACCCGGCTACTATTGAGAACGATTCACACTCACATGCGGATGCCAGGCGTTGGACAGCTCATCAACCCGTAAACTGGGCTTTTTCTTCAGCGACCACCATCGCTGGTTGCTCCAGCACATCCAGAAACGCCTGCGAAACCATGCTGACGCCGAGGACACCGCCGCCGAAACGTTCTGCCAGATGCTCGGCGCACGTGTCGACCCAGACAGCATTCAGCAACCTCGCGCCTACCTCACCATCATCGCCCGCCGGCTGATCTTCGACCGCCATCGCCGTCGCCAGCTCGAACACGCCTACCTGGAGCACTTGGCGCGGTTGCCGGAGGCTGTAGCACCATCGGTCGAGGAGCAACTGCTGCTGGTCGAGGCCCTGGTGGCCATCGACCAGGCACTGGACGGCTTGCCGGCAGTGGTCAAAGCCACCTTCCTGTATAGCCAGCTCGACGGCATGCACTACGCCGACATCGCCGCAAAACTGCAGATCAGCGAACGCTCTGTCAGCCGCTATATGAAACAGGCGCTGCGCCAATGTTACCTGTGCGAGGTGCAGGCGTGAGCCGGCCAGCCCTCGACCCGGTCAGCGAGCAAGCCATCGACTGGATGGTCGAGCTCAGGGCCGCCACGCCTGACGAAGCGCAACTGCAAAGGTTCAGTCTGTGGCTGCAGCAGGCCCCCGCTCACCAACAAGCCTGGAGCCGTCTGGAGCAACGCCTTGGCCATCCCCTGGCCGTGCTGCACGCACTGGATCAACGGGCCCCTGGCCAAGCTGCAGAGGCGCGTCACTTGTTGATGCAGCCCACTCGCACACGGCGTGACGTACTCGGCGCCATGGCAAGCCTGGGGCTGTTCGGCGCGGCGCTTTGGGGGGGATGGCGCAGCGACACCACCCAAGGGTGGCTGGCCGACTTGCATACAGCCAGCGGTGAGCGACGTAGTTTTACCTTGGCCGACGGCAGCCGCCTGAGCCTGAACAGCGCCAGTGCGGTCGACGTGCAGTTCGATGCCGGGCAACGGCTTCTGGTGCTGCGCCACGGCGAGTTGCTGATCCAGGTTGCGCGCGATCCGCTACGCCCCCTGCGGGTGCGAACCGCGCAAGGGCAAGTACAGGCGTTAGGGACGCGTTTTCTGGTCAGCCAGGAAGAGGGCGCCACCCGGGTCGTGGTGCTGCAACACAGCGTCCGCGCCAGCTTGGCCAATGGGCAATGGACCGATCTGCAACAAGGGCAGGCGGCGCTGCTACGCAATCATTCCATCGAGCGGCTGGCGGGCGAACAACAGCAACGGGCGGCCTGGCTGGAGGGCCGCCTGGAGGTCCTCGACCAGCCTCTTCATGTGGTTGTCGATGCGCTGCGTCCCTATCAGCGCGGCTACATCCGGCTCGCCCTCGCGGCACGCGATCTGCGGGTACAAGGCGTATTCCCTCTGGATCAGCCACTGCAAGCGTTGAAGGCATTGGCCGAGGCCCTGCCAATCAGCGTGGAGCATTACGGCCCGTGGTTGATGTTGATCGACCTGAAAAACGCTTGATAAAAATATTTCTAAAAATCATTCGCAATCGTGGCAAGTTTTTTTTGCTCGTCCCACATATCTCCTGACAGCCACTTCATTCGGGAGTAATCCGTGTACAACCCCTTGCCCCGCGCCCTGCCTCTGGTCGCTGCCCTGGCCAGCTTCAACGTGCTCGCCCAGCCGCAAAGCCAGATGTTCGACCTGCCAGCCGCCAGCCTGGCTCACACGCTCAACCGCATCGCCAGCCAAAGTGGCCACATCATTGCGCTGGAGCCTGAACTGGTGCGCGGCAAGCAGGCGCCTGCAGTGGTCGGCCGGATGAGTGCCGAGCAAGCCATGCAAGCCGCACTGGCCGGTAGCGGCTTGCAGTTGCGGGTATCTGGCGAAGGGCATTTCAGTGTGGCCCCTGCCAGCCTGGGCAGCGATGTCATGGAGCTGGGCAGCACCAGCATCACCGACAACTACGTGGATGCAACCAGCGAAGGCACAGTTTCCTATGCCGCCCGCGCTGTGACCCTCGGCAAAGGGACGCACACCCTCAAGGAAATTCCCCAGTCGGTTACCGTCATCACGCGAAAGCAACTGGATGACCAGGGCATCACCGACTTGCAGGATGCGCTCAACCACACCACGGGCATCGTCGGCGCACAGGGCATTGGCCCCGGCGTGGTCGTGACCTCGCGTGGTTTCCAGATTGATGACTGGCAATACGACGGCGTACCGATTCCGCGAAACAACTATTCGCTGGGGAACTGGGCAACCCAGGACCTGGTGTTCTTCGACCGGGTGGAAGTGCTGCGCGGTGCCTCGGGCCTCCTGCAAGGCACCGGCAGCCCAGGCGGGGCGATCAACCTGGTACGCAAGCGTGGCCAAACGGCGCCGACCGTTACGCTGACGGGCAAAGCGGGCTCCTGGGACCACTATGGCCTGCAACTGGATGCTGGCGGCCCGCTGACCGCCGACGGCCGGCTGCGCGGGCGGTTTGTGGCAGACGAAGACCAAAGTGACAGCTTCATCGACTATGTCTGGAGCAAAAACCATTCGCTGTATGGTGCGCTGGACATCGACCTGAACGATGCGACCACAGTAGGCGGCGGTATCAGCTACAGCCGTCAACAGTCGCGGCCAATGCTGCGTGGCCTCCCACGTTACGCCAATGGCAAGCCCGTGGACCTGCCGCGATCGACCTACACCGGCGCCCGCTGGAGCAGTGCCGAAAACGACGTCACTACGTACTACCTGGACCTTGAACACCGCTTCAACGAGGACTGGACCTTCAAGGCCGCTGCCGTACGCATGGATGAAACCAATACATCCACCCACCAGCGGGTGCAAAGCACCGGCCAAGGCGTTGCGCCAGACGGCAGCGGCATCACCTACGCCGACTGGCTCACTGACTTTCACTCGACCAAAGTGGGCTTGGACATGAACGTGGTGGGCCACTTCGATACAGGCCCCTTGGCCCATGAGATCACCGTGGGTGGCAACTATTCCAAACTGACCTCGGATGACGCCTACTGGCGCAACTTCGATGCAGGCGGCAACATCTTCGACATCGATCATGACCGCCCCGAGCCCAGCCGTGACAGCGTCTTCGATGGCGATCTCGCACGTTCCAACAGGGCTAGTTATGACATACGCCAGAAAGGCCTGTATGGCGCCTGGCGCGTCAAACCCACCCAGGACCTGACCGTGATCCTTGGCACGCGTGTGAGCTGGTTCGACTACAGCTGGGACTCGATCGACTTCAACAGCCTGACCGACCCGGGTACCCGCTACCCGACCAGCCGCATGACCGAAACGGGCCAAGTCACCCCTTATGCCGGCTTTGTCTACGACCTGACTCGCGAGTGGGCCTGGTACGCCAGCTACACCGACGTGTTCGTACCGCAGACCGAGCGCGCCGTTGGCAATGCGCCACTCAAGCCAGTGATCGGCAGCAACTACGAGACAGGCTTCAAGGGCGAACTGCTCGACGGCCGGGTCAACGCTTCGATCGCGCTGTTCCGTTACGACCAGGAAAACCGTGCCGTCACCGACGTAGCCTCAGGCTTCGCCTGCGATGATTGGTATTGCTCTACCGCCGCAGGCAAGGTACGCAGCCAGGGTTTCGAAGCCGAGATCAGCGGTGAAGTGCTGAGTGGCCTGCAACTGTTTGCCGGTTACACCTACAACACCACCAAGTTCCTCGATGACCCGGACGAAGAAGGCCGCACATTCAGCCAGTGGACGCCCAAGCACATGCTGCGCGCCTGGGCGGATTACACGCTGCCACTGGACGGCCAGCGCTGGAGCACTGGCCTGGGCTTCACCACCCAGAGCCATACCCTGGGCTACGAGCGCACCTACACCGTGCCTGGCTACACCGTGTGGAGCGCACGCCTGGCTTATCAGCTGACACCGGAAGTGAACGTTGCCGTCAACGCCAACAACCTGTTCGACAAGAAGTACTGGGTTGCAGGCTTCAATCAGCTCAATGGCAGCAACAACTATGGCGAGCCACGCAACTTCATGCTGACGGTAAAGTACACCCCGGAATTCTGACTCCGGGTCCGTCCGCCAGCGGCCACTGCGCCAAGGGCCAGTAAGCGCCCTTGCGCGACTCGTATAGCGTGAAATGGCGTGCCGCGAGGTAAAACTCCGGCGCGCTGCTGGCCTCGGGTGGCTGGCCGCGAAAATCCCTGGACAGCGTCAGGTGCGGGCGATACTCACGGCTGACTGCCTCCACCCCCAACGGCAGCAACGCCTGCTGCAACCCATACACCAGTTGCAACAGGGCCGGCGGTGTCTGGTGGGCCTCCAGCACCAAAGCGCTGGCCCGCTGCCACACCTGCAAGCGGTCGAGCAACAGCCGTGGCGCCGCAGCCGGCAGCGCCAGTTGATCGACCGCCGCACAGATCGCAGGCACCTGCGCGGCATCCACATCACCAAGAAACAGCAACGTGACGTGGAAGTTGGCCGCCGGCACCGGTTTGCCGCTGCGCAGGTTCAAACCCCGGCGCCACTGGGCCAGGGCACGGCGCTGTACATCGCTGACCGGCAGGGCGAAAAACAGCCGTTTGAAGGGGCTACCGCTGGGTCGTGCATCCTGAACCATACAAACTCCCGAACATGAAACGTTTGCGCAAGACTGTAGGGCATTACACCAATGTCGCCCCGTCGTTTCGTAACAATAAGTACAAACTGCCCCCATGATTGTTTATGCTGGCTGGCTTATGCCATGGCGCATGGCCATTTTTCGACAAGTAAACGTCCATGAAAATTGCACTCGTACTCATCTTCGTCCTCTCGATCGCCTATGTTCACCTGCGCGGTCGGGTTCGTCACAAGCTGACCCGCCAGCTGGGCGACCACTCCAGCTTCCTGGCCCCGGTCAACAGCTTCCTGTACCTGTTTTCCAAGCTCCCGGCCAAGCCTTACTTGCCGGTCGAGGCCTTCCCCGAACTGAAGCCGCTGCAAGACCACTGGCAGGAAATCCGTGAAGAGGGCCGCCAGTTGCTGCATGTGGGCGAAATCAAAAAATCCGAAAATTACGATGACGTCGGTTTCAACTCGTTCTTCAAAACCGGCTGGAAGCGCTTTTACCTGAAGTGGTATGGCGAAAGCCACCCATCGGCGATGGCCCTGTGCCCACGTACCACCGAGCTGCTGCAAGGCATCGGCACGGTCAAGGCCGCCATGTTCGCCACCCTGCCGCCGGGCGCCAAGCTGGTGCGCCACCGTGACCCGTATGCCGGCTCGTACCGCTATCACCTGGGCCTGGATACGCCAAACGACGACGGTTGCTACATCGACGTGGACGGCGAGAAGTACTCGTGGCGCGACGGTGAGGGGGTGATCTTCGACGAAACCTACATTCACTACGCGGCCAATACCACCGAACACAACCGCATCATCCTGTTCTGTGACGTCGAGCGCCCGCTCAAGTACCGCTGGGCAACGGCGTTCAACCGCTGGTTCAGCCGCAACGTCATGGCCGCCGCCGCCGCGCCCAACGGTGACGGCGACAAGACCGGTGGGATCAACCGGCTGTTCACCCGCATCTACAAGATCCGCGAGCGCGGCAAGGCACTGAAAAAGCGCAACCGCATGCGCTACTACCTGGAAAAATGGGCCGTGGTCGCGGCGTTGGTGCTGGTGTTCATCTACATCTGACCGATGTGGGAGCGGGCTTGCCCCGCGAACACCGGCGAAGCCGGTGCCATGTTCCGCGCAGCCTCCTTCGCGGGACAAGCCCGCTCCCACAAACAGCTCAGCAAACACCCACCAAAGTACAAGCCTCACACTTGCCACACTTCGACTAGCCTGAAAGCTCCACTCGCACCCCCCCCAAGGTGAAGACGATGAGCATGATGGACTGGGACGCCTACCGTAAGCAGTTGATGGCCGGCATCGGCGATCTCAAGCAACTCTCCCCCGACACCGTGGCCGGCTACATGACCGCCAGCGGTGCGGGGGCCAAGACCAACCACCTGGACGCCAAGACCCGCGAGCTGATCTCTCTGGCGGTGGCCGTGACCACCCGCTGCGACGGCTGCATCGCCGTGCATTCGCAGCAGGCGGTCAAGCATGGCGCCAGCCGCGAGGAAATTGCCGAGGCGCTGGGCGTGGCCGTGGCGATGAATGCCGGTGCCGCGCTGGTTTACTCGGCGCGGGCCATGGATGCTGTCGGCAAGGCCAACGGCTGAGCACAAACGGCGCCGCCGCCCTTGCGCGACGGCGCCGCGCGACCCAGACTGGGCGGCTTAGCCCGCGCAGGAACCCGCATGATCCACATTCGCCCCATGACGCCCGACGATTTCGACCGTTTCTGGCCCACCTTCCAGGCCATTGTCCAGGCCCGTGAAACCTATGCCTTCGAGCCGGCCCTGAGCTTCGAAAAAGCCCGCCAGGTGTGGCTGGAACTGCCCTTGCACACGCTGCTGGCCGAAGAAGATGGCAAGCTGCTGGGTTCGTATTACCTCAAGGCCAATGCTGCCGGGCCTGGTGCGCATGTGGGCAATTGCGGCTACATGGTCTGCGAACAGGCGCGTGGCCGTGGCGTGGCGCGTCTGATGTGCGAGCACTCGCAGAAGCTGGCACGCCAGGAGGGCTTTCTGGCCCTGCAGTTCAACTCGGTGGTGGCCAGCAATGAAGTGGCCGTGGCGCTGTGGCACAAACTGGGCTTCGAGACCGTTGGCCGCTTGCCCAAGGCCTATCGCCATGCCCGCCTGGGGCTGGTGGACTGCCTGGTGATGTACAAATGGCTGGCGGACGAGCCGGTGGTGGAGAAGCCGCCATTGCTGATCGGGCGCAAGAACATCGAGGCACGGGTGTCGCGCCGTCGCGGACGCTGATGTTCTTGAGCAGGCCCGCGCAGCGGTCGGGCCTGCCAAGCGCTCAGCTTCAGAAAGCCAAGCCTACCTTCACACCAAACTCGTCACGCTTGAGCTTGGTGTTGTCTGCTACTGGGGAGTCTTCATCCAGCTTGTATTCGGTGCGGGTGTAGTAAACCCCGGCCTGTACCGGCATACCGCCTTGCTGATTCATCAGCAACGTCACCTCGGCATACGGGTTGGTGCGGTCTTTCAGGTCGACCGTGTCGCTGCCAAAGTCATCCACCTTCAGCCGCGCGCGGCCGTCCAGGGTATGTCGCGCGCCCACTTCCACCCGCAGTGTCGAGGCGTCGAACTGATGGTTGTAGCCCAGCGCTGCCTTGGCAAAGGGCGACTTCACGGTGAGCTTGGTATCAAGGTCGTTGATTTCCGGCTCGAAGCGCGACCAGCTGTAGCCGCCGCCCACAGTCACGTCGACAAAGTTGCGAGCGTCCAACGCCGCACGCCAGCCAAGATCAAGATCGGCCTGAGCCTCCTTGAGCTTGTTGTCGTTCTTTTTGCCGAATTTGGCCTCGGCGCCGAGTTGGTAGATGAAACCAGATTCGGCTGTCAGCTTGTTGCCGAATGTGGCGAACACGCCGCCTTGGCCCATGTGTTCCTTGTCGCTTTCACTGCCACCTTCAAACTTGAACTTGTCGTAGGCGCCCTGCAGACCGATTGTGAACAACGGATCGGTGCTGGGCGCGGCGGTGGCAGCCAGCGGCGCGGCGATCAGGGCGAGCAGGCAGGAGTGGCGCAACAGTTGACGAGCAGGCATGCGGGAAGTCTCCATGACTTGATAACGAAAGGCTAACGTGCGGTTCGAGACAAACGCCGCCAAAAAAGTTCGAAAAAAAATCAGTAAAAACGTGCAACCTTGTGATTTATCGCGGCATTCATGGCGTACCAACATTTGACGCCCCGGCGTTTCAATGGTCAGATGCGCGCCAGTTTCAGGTGCCCTGTACCGCCGCGTGCAGGGTGAAACGGGAAGCCGGTGCGTCGTATCGACCACGACAAGTCCGGCGCTGCCCCCGCAACGGTAAGCGAGCGAACCCTTCGACATACCACTGTGCTCAGGCATGGGAAGGTGAAGGTTTCATGCCCCTCGCAAGCCCGGAGACCGGCCTGAAGCTTCACTTGGCAACCCGCGGTGGGCGGGCGCAGGCCGGTATCCGTGCGCGCGCCTGCCTGCACGGTGCGCCTTTGCGTGTTTTCCACCGGGATCCTTTCATTCCTGCAGCATTGGAACGACATGTCCCGTATGTTCAAGCTTCACCCCCTGGCGGCCTGCCTGGCCGTCGCCCTGCCAGCCCTGGCCGATGACCAGGACCGACAACCCCTGGCCCTGCCCACCACGGCCATTACCGACACCCTCGACAACCACGCTATCGACCTGGTCACGCCGACCCAGGCCGGCTCGCGCCTTGGCCTCAACGCCCTGGAGACGCCGGCCAGCACCAGTAGCATCAGCACCGAGCAGATCCAGCAGCGCAACAACCTCACGGTGCAGGACGCCGTGACCCGTTCGCCGGGCATCACCTTCGTCGGCTCCCCGGGCGACGGCGGCACGGGCCTTTCTGCTCGCGGCTTTGCCGGGCACAGCTCGGTGATGACCCTGTTCGACGGCGCACGGCTGTACACCGGTGCCGGCACCCAGACCTTCCCGGTCGACCCGTGGATGGTCGAGCGCATCGACGTGATTCGCGGCCCGGCTTCGGTGCTGCATGGCGAGGGCGCCACCGGTGCGGTGGTCAACGTAATCCCGAAAAAGCCGTTTGCCGGCGAAGTGCGTAACCACCTGCGCCTGGGTTACGGTTCGTGGGACCGCCAGCAGCTCGGCCTGGACAGCGGTGGCAGCCTCAGCGAACGCCTGAGCTACCGCCTGACCCTGAACCAACAAGGGGGCAATGGCTGGGTCGACCGCACCCCTTCGCGCAGCCTGGCCCTGAGCGCCGCGCTGCGTTTCGATGCCAGCGACGACCTCAGTTTCACCCTCGCCCACGACCGTGGCGATGCGCAACCCGACAACTACTACGGCACGCCACTGATCGATGGCCACTACCGCAGCAGCCTGCGCAAAAAAAACTACAACGTGCAGAACGACGTGCAGCACTACGTCGATGAATGGACCCGGCTGAACACCGACTGGACGCTGAACGACCACCTCAGCGCCAGCAACCAGCTGTACTACATCAAGAGCCGCCGCCACTGGCGCAACGCCGAAGACTACAGCTGGGACGCCGAACGCCAGCAGTTGCAACGCGGCAGCTACCTGGAGATCAAGCACAACCAGGAGCAGTTCGGCGACCGCCAGACCTTCACCTTCGACCACACCCTGTTCGGCCTGGCCAGCAAGACCGTGGTCGGCGCCGAGTACAACAAGGTGCGTTTCAACGTTGACAGCAATGCCCCCTACAACGATGTGGGCGGCGACTACATCCACCCGTGGCAGCCGCACCCTGGGTGGTTCCACAGCGCCTCGCCCCTGCGCCCGCAAACCTTGTCCACCACCCACACCTTTGCCTTGTTCGCCGAGAACCGCCTGCAGCTGAGCGATCGGTTGTCGTTGGTCACGGGCGTGCGCCGCGACCAGAACCACATCGACCGCGACAACCTGATCGATGGCAGCCGCAGCGACCACAGCCTGCAAGGCGGCAACTGGCGCGCCGGCCTGGTGTATGCGTTTACCGACGACCTGTCGCTGTACGGCCAGTACTCCACCAGCGAGGACGGGGTGAACAATCTCATCAGCCTCAGCCCGGCCCAGATGCACTATGAGCTGACCGAAGCGAAGCAGACCGAGGTGGGCCTGAAGCAACGTTTCTGGGACGGTCGCGGTGAATGGACGTTGGCGGCCTACCACATCGTCAAGAAGAAGCTGCTGGTGGACGACCCGATCACCCACGAGAAGCAGCAGGCCGGACAGCAGACGTCCGATGGCCTGGAAGCGACCCTGGAACTGGCGCTGGCGCATCAATGGCAGGTGTCGGCGAACGCGTCACTGGTGCGCGCCAAGTATGATGACTTTGACGAAATGGTCGGTGGAGCAGCGCAGGACCGTGCGGGCAATCGGCCGGCCAATGTGCCACGGCGTACTGCCAACCTGTGGCTGAGCAAAGGCTTCGGGCAGCAAGTGGAGGCCGGCATTGGTGCGCGTTATGTGGATGAGCGCTTTGCCAATACTGCCAATACCCAGAGCGCGCCTGGGTACACCGTGGTCGATGCCAACGTCGCCTGGCAGGTGCTGCCGGATGTGCGGCTGGGGTTGCAGTTGAACAACCTGTTCGACCGGGAGTATGTGCAGTCGGCGTTCAGTGGGCAGCAGTGGTTGATGGGGATGCCACGGTCGTATTTTGCGACGGTGGATTACAGCTTCTGATTGAGTTGCCTGTGCCCGCGAAGAAGCCGGAGCAGGCAACACAAAAACCTCTACCAACCGCTGACCAATTAGTTATAAGATAACGTTTCACATGACATTCATTCCTATCAGCGACCCTCCATGACAAGCGCCAGCGCCACCCCCACCCTGCTCACCCAGCGCCTGCAGAGCATCGACGCCCTGCGCGGCCTGGTGATCCTGTTCATGCTCCTGGATCACGTCCGCGAAACCTTCTTCCTGCACCGTCAGGTTAGCGACCCGATGGCCATCGACACCACCGAGCCGTCGCTGTTCATCAGCCGCACGCTGGCCCACCTCTGTGCGCCGGTGTTCGTCCTGCTGACCGGCCTGTCGGCCTGGCTGTACGGCGAAAAGCATCAGGGCCGTGGCGATGTGTCGGCGTTCCTGTTCAAACGCGGGCTGTTTCTGGTGGCGCTGGAGTTCACCCTGGTCAACTTCGCCTGGACCTTTCAGCTGCCGCCCAGCGTCATCTACCTGCAAGTCATCTGGGCCATTGGCATCAGCATGATCGCCCTGTCGCTGCTGGTATGGCTGCCACGCGCCGCCCTGCTCGCCCTGGGCGCAGCCATCGTCGCCGGCCACAACCTGCTCGATGGCCTGCACTTCGGCGTGGAATCGGCCTTGCATGTGCCGTGGGCGATCCTGCATGACCGTGGTTGGCTGGCGTTTTCCGACACCCTGCGCCTGCGCACGTCCTACCCGGTGCTGCCGTGGATCGGCGTCATCGCCCTGGGCTACGGCCTAGGCCCGTGGTTCGCCCGTGGCAGCGAGGCCGACCAGCGTCAGCACCGCCTGCTGCTGACCGGGCTGGTCGCGTTGCTGGGCTTTGCCGTGTTGCGTATGTTCAACGGCTATGGCGAGGCGCCCTGGAGCGGCTACCCAACCTTCACGCAAACCCTGATGAGCTTCTTCAACATCACCAAATACCCGCCGTCACTGCTGTTCCTGGCCCTGACCCTGGGCTGCGGCCTGCTGTTGCTGCGCGCCTTCGAACGCGCCGGCCAGGCCCGCTGGATCAGCGTGCTGGCGGTGTTTGGCGCTGCGCCGATGTTCTTCTACCTGCTGCACCTGTACGTGCTGAAGCTGCTGTACCTGGCCAGCGTGGCGCTGTTCGGCCTCAACCATGGCGACTATTTCGGTTTCGAGGGCATCGCCGCTGTGTGGCTGAGCGCCATCCTGCTGGCCGCGTCGCTGTACCTGCCGGTGCGCAAGTTCGCCCGCCTGAAAGCGCGCCGTCGCGACATCACCTGGCTGAAGTACTTCTGAAAAGCGTTTTCACCCGGCGGCGTGATGGTCTACCATGCGGGCCGCCGGTTTCCACCACGGAATTAATAGGGAATCCCAGGCCCGCCAACACGGGCCAAACGGAACTGCCCCCGCAACTGTAGGTGCCGAGCCTGCTCCATCGATGCCACTGGGCGTAACTGCCCGGGAAGGCTGGAGCCTGGCCATGACGCACCAGTCAGGAGACCTGCCGGCCTACCTATACCAACCGGCGGGGTGTCCGGGATTGGCCATCCGTGTTGCCCCTGCCAACGGCGGGGCACGGCGATGCCTGTCCGTGCGTTCCTCACCCGAACTGTCCGATAGGAGATCGCCCAGCATGCTGCCCCGTTTCGCCACCCTGCTCGCCGGCCTCGGCCTCACTGGCCTGGCCCAGGCCGCCGCCACCCATTACCCGCTTACAGTCGAGAATTGCGGCAGGCCGCAGACATTCGCCCAGGCGCCGCAACGCGCCGTCACCATCGGCCAGGCCGGCACTGAAATGCTCTACGCACTGGGCCTGGGTGACAAACTGGCGGGCACCTCGTTGTGGTTCAACAACGTACTGCCCGAATACAAGGAGCAGAACGACAAAGTGCCGCGCCTGGCTGACAACGACCCGAGCTTCGAGGCCGTCGTAGGCAAGCGCCCGCAACTGGTGGCGGTACAGTTCGAATGGATGGTCGGCGCACAGGGTGTGGTCGGCACCCGCGAACAGTTCGACGAACTGCAGATACCCACCTACCTGCTGCCTTCGGACTGCGAAGGCAAGGACAACCTGGTCGGCGCCGACGGTACTCGCCTGCAAGCGTTCCAGGTAGGCAGCATCTACAAGAGCGTCAGCCAACTGGCCGAGATCTTCGATGTGCAAGACCGCGGCACTGCCCTGAATGCCGAGCTCAAAGGCCGCCTGGACAGCGCCAAGGCACAACTGGCGGGCAAGGACCTGTCCGCCACCTCGGCACTGTTCTGGTTCTCCAGCGCCGACCTCGACATCGACCCGTACGTGGCCGGCCGCCAAGGCGTCGCCGACTTCATGCTGCGCACCCTGGGCGTGCGCAACGTGGTCGAGTCCACGGAGGAATGGCCCACCGTAGGCTGGGAAACCTTGGCCAAGGCCAACCCCACCTGGCTGATCATCGCGCGCATGGACCGTCGCCGCTTCCCCGCCGACGACTACCAGAAAAAGCTCGAATTCCTGCGTAACGACCCGGTTACCCGCAACATGGACGCGGTAAAGCATGACCGCATCATCATCCTCGACGCCGATGCCATGCAGGCCGGCATCCGCCTTTTCAGCGGCCTGCAGACGTTGTCTGCAGCCTTTGCCAGCGGTAAAGCAGCCCAGTGATGATTCGCCTGTTACCTTGCATCGCGGTCGCCCTTGCAGCCCTGCTGGCCGCCTTGCTGGCCGGCACCGCCATTGGCGAAACCAACCTGTCGCCCCGTGTGGTTGGCCAGGTGCTGGCCAACCACCTGTGGCAGGCCGGCTACCCGGTCGACCCGATCGACGCCGGCATCGTCTGGAATTACCGCCTTACCCGCACCCTGGTCGCCGCTGCTTGCGGTGCCGGCCTGGCGACGTGTGGCGTGATCCTCCAGGCGCTGTTGCGCAACCCCTTGGCCGAGCCTTATCTGCTGGGGTTGTCTGCCGGCGCCTCGACCGGGGCGGTGCTGGTCGGCCTGCTGGGGCTGGGTGGCCTGGCATTGAGCATGTCCGCCGGGGCGTTCATCGGCGCACTGGCCGCATTCACCCTTGTACTGGTACTGGCCCGCGCGGCCGGCCCCGGCAACAACAACGCCCAGGTCATCCTTGCCGGCATTGCCGGCTCACAACTGTTCAACGCGCTAACTGCCTTTCTGATTACCAAGTCGGCCACTGCCGAACAGGCACGCGGCATCCTGTTCTGGCTGATGGGCAACCTCAGCGGGGTGCGTTGGCCATCGGTGTGGCTGGCCGTGCCGGTGGCACTGTTCGGCCTGGTGGTGTGCCTGTTGCACCGCCGCGCGCTGGATGCTTTTACATTCGGCGCCGATTCGGCTGCTTCGCTGGGCATACCGGTGCGGCGCACCCAGCTACTGCTGATCAGCTGCGCGGCGCTGGTGACGGCGGTCATGGTGTCCATCGTCGGTGCCATCGGTTTTGTTGGGCTGGTGATTCCCCACGCCCTGCGCCTGCTGCTCGGCCCCGGGCACAGCCGCCTGCTGCCAGCCAGCGCACTGGGCGGCGCGCTGTTCCTGATTACCGCCGACGTGCTTTCACGCACCTTGATTGCGGGCCAGGTGATCCCTGTGGGGGTGGTCACCGCACTGATCGGGGCACCGGTCTTCGCGCTGATTCTGGTCAGCCGCCGGGGGCGCTCATGACCGTCATGACCGCTGTACAGATTTCGCCCCTGAGTTGCCAGGGCCTGGGGTTGCAACTGGCCGGCAATACCGTGCTCAGCGGTATCGAGCTGAACGTTGTCGCGGGCGAAACGCTCGGCATTGTCGGCCCTAACGGCTCAGGCAAGTCTTCGCTGCTCAAGTTGCTGGCCGGGCTGCGCAAGCCGGCCAGCGGCAGCGTGCAACTGTTGGGTGAACCACTGGCACAGCTGCCCCGCCGCCGTGTGGCGCAGGCCCTGGCACTGGTCGAACAACAGGCCGACACCCTCGATGCAATCCGCGTGTTCGATGCCGTGGCCTTGGGCCGTACACCTTGGCTCTCGGCACTGGCACCGTTCTCGCAAGTGGACCGCGCCATCGTCGAGCAGGCGCTGGCTGACCTCGACGCCCTGCACCTGCGCACACGGCTTTGGGGCTCATTGTCCGGTGGCGAGCGCCAGCGCGTGCACATCGCCCGCGCCCTGGCGCAACGGCCACAAGTACTCCTGCTGGACGAGCCGACCAACCACCTGGACATCCAGCACCAGCTGAGCCTGCTGCAACAGGTCCAGGCCCTGCCGGTCACCACATTGGTAGCGCTGCACGACCTCAACCAGGCACTCACCTGTGACCGCGTGGCCGTACTCGACAAAGGCCATCTGGTCGCCCTGGGCAACCCCCTTGAAGTGCTCACCCCCAAGCGCCTGCTGAACACCTTTGGCGTTCACGCCCATTACCTTACCGACCCCTTCGACGGCGCGCGCATCCTGCGCTTTCGCGCCCCCTGAACCAGGAAGTTCTACCGATGCCGCTGCGTCCTCTCGCTTTGCTGCTTGCCAGCACCCTGCTCGCCCCGGCCGCGCTGGCCGACGTGCACGAAGTGAAAATGCTCAACCGTGGCAGCGAAGGCGCGATGGTTTACGAGCCGGACCACTTGCGCATCGCGCCCGGCGACACCGTGCGCTTCCTGCCCACCCAGAACGGACACAATGCGGCCAGCGTGGCAGGCCTGCTGCCCACCGGGGCCAAGCCCTTCAAGAGCAAGCTGAACCAGCCGTTCGAACAAACCTTCAGCGTGCCGGGCGTGTACGGCATCCAGTGTATTCCGCACCTGGCGATGGGCATGGTGATGGTCATCCAGGTCGGTGACGCATCGGTTCCCGAACTGCCCGCCAACTTGCCGGCCCGGGCCAAGGCCCGCTTTGCTGCCCAGTTGCAGAAGCTTGAGGCCGTGCAATGAGCCGGTTGTTGTTGGCGCTGCCACTGCTGGGGCTGGCGCCGTTCGCCCAGGCCGACTCTGCACAGTCGCAAAGCAACGGTTTTGTGGAGGATGGCAGCTGGAGCATCCTCAACCGCAGCGTGTTCGACCAGCGCGACTACACGCATGGCGGGCGCAACAGTTCCGCGCGCAATGCCTACAAACAACGCAGCGAACGCAGTGGCAAGGCTGAAGAATGGGCCTACGGTTTGATGGGCACCTTCCAGTCTGGCTTTACCCAAGGCCTGGTGGGTGTCGGCGTCGATGCCCACGCCTACCTGGGCGTGCAACTCGACAGTGGCGGCGGGCGTGCGGGCAAAGCGCGCTTGCTGGGGGTCGATAACGACGGGCACCCAAAGAACGAGTACAGCCGCGCAGGTGCGGCATTGAAACTGCGCATGGCCAATACCGTGGTGGCCTACGGTGAGCAGCGGGTCAAGACCCCGGTGTTCAGCTCTTCCGACAGCCGCCTGTTACCCGAAACCGCCACCGGTTTCTTCCTTACCAGCAACGACTTCGACACGCTCAAGCTGGTGGCCGGGCACTTCAACGAGAGCAGCGACCGCAATGCCACAAGCCACGATCAGGGCTTTGTGGTGAACTACTCCAATAGCAAACAGGGCAACAGCTTCGACCTGGCCGGCGTGGTCTGGAACCCGGGCGCCAGCTTCAGCGGCAGCCTCTACACCTCGCGCTACGAGGACAGCTGGAACCAGCATTACCTGGGCAGCACCCTCAGCCATGTGCTGGATAACCGCCGCAGCGTCAGCCTGGACCTCAACCTGTACCGCACCACCGACACCGGCAAGGCGCTGTCCGGGCGTATCGACAACACCACCTGGAGCCTGGTCTCGCGTTACAACCAAGGGCCGCACGGGTTCAGCCTGGGCTGGCAGCAAGTGGACGGAAATACGCCCTTCGACTACGTCACGCGGGGTGCGATCTTCATTGCCAACGCGGTGCAGATGTCGGACTTCAACGCACCGAACGAGAAGTCATGGCAGGCACGCTATGACCTGAACTTGGGGGCCTATGGGGTGCCAGGGCTGAACCTGACGGCGCTGTACGTGCGCGGGTTCGATATCGACGGCACGCATGTCGACCCGACTGGCGGGTATGCGTACCTGGGATATGGCAAGGGTGGCAAACATTGGGAACGCGACCTGGAGGCGCGGTATGTGGTGCAGAGTGGCAAGACCAAGGGCACCACGTTCTCGCTGCGACATAACGTGCACCGGGGGAACACGGCGCAGGCCGAGCTGGATGGTGACCAGATACGCCTGGCGGTGGAGTGGCCGTTGTCGGGTGGGTTCTGATGGCTGCATTGCCTGAATCGGGGCTGCCGGGCAGCCCCAGGTTCTGTCAGGCAACCGTGCCGGCAGCAGGCAGCAAGCCCCACTCCGCCCGTTCTTGCACACTCATCGTCGCCAATACCTCGGCAAACGTCTGCTCAAGCTCCGAACTGACATTGCCAAATACCCGGTAATTGGTCAGCAGGTAGCGCTTCACCGTCCTCGGCCAGCGCCGTTCCTTGTGCGCCGCATTGATGATGCCTTTGGCATCATGCCGCGTCGCGCCACGCCACAAGTCCATCAACCTGTTCTCGAAATCGCCGAAGGTCCACAAGTCGCTGCGGTCCTCGAACTCGTCCAGCAGTTTAAGTTTGTACAGGGCCATGTGTGGCATCGTGAGTCTCCCTCAGTGCAGTGAAAAAGCCTTGCATGAGGGAAGGTAAGCAAGCCGGGCAGCCCTGAAAATGAACGCGTCGATCACGCCGAAAAGGCCGTTGTAGGCGCTTTCCCACAAATCAGCGCAGCCGCAGCTGCATGTGCGTGGTCTGCCAGACCGGGTCTTGCTCCACGTCCACCACCGCAAACCCATGCCGCTCCCAGAACGCAATCGCCCCCGGGAGAAACGGATGCGTATGCAGGTACAGGCAGTCGATACCTGCCTGCACCGCCTGCTCGCGCAATGCACTGAACAACGCGCCCGCCAGACCCTGCCTGCGATAGGCGGGCAGCACGAACAGGCGCACCACCTCCACTACCCGCTCAGCGTGATAGTCAAGCTGGGCAAAACGATGGTCATAGGGCACATAGCCGATCACGGCGACCAGCCGACCGTCATCGCGGGCTTCAAGAAAGCAGCCCGCGCCGTCCAGGTAGGTTTCGGCAAAGTGCGCAAGGTCGTGCGGCAAGGGTGCCGCGACAAGCATCGGGAACAGCTCGCGGCGAGCGCTTTCGACAAACGCCACGACTTCGGCAATGGCGACGCGCGCGACAGGTTGCAGGGTCCGGTTTGGCATGGGGCTGCTGGCAATGGTTGGAGGGCTGGGTTCTACACCAGCGTGCCGATCAAGGCAAATAACGGGGCTCGTCGCGGCTATGCGGACATCGGTATAATCGGCAGTCTTCACTGCCAGACCAGACCAGGCCATGCCATGCCTCGCTTCCAGAAGTTGCTGTTGCCCCTGCTGCTGACTGCCGCCCTTACCGCCTGCGACCAGAAGCCAACCCGTGAAGAACAGATCCTCGCCCAGCTACCGCTGCAGGATGCCTACACGCACAATATCGAGCGCATGGCCACGCTGCTCGGTCGCACTCACCCGCAGCTGTCGCAAGCCACTATCCAGGGTGTACTGCGCAAGTACCTCACCGTCGAGGACCAGCACCAGGACCTGTTCCGCCTCTACAGCGAGAAGAATTTCAGCGATGCCGAGTTCGCCACCATCGTCGAAGCCACCCAGGACCCGGCCAAGGCCCGCGCGCTGGAAGACACCGAAGCCGGCAGGCGTCTGAGCGAAAAGCTCACTGCCCTGATGCGCGAAACCGCCCGCGATGTGAAGGTGCAGGCGCTGGTGGAGCGACGCATGCAACAGGTGGAAGACGAGCTGAATGCGCTGGACAGGGCAGGTTCCTGAATGCAACACCCGTCCACCCGCTAGCGCGTAAGGCTGTTTCCATTTCTTAGCTATTTTCAAAGCCCGAGGTCAGGATTGCCACACGCCAAGCACGGATTGCGCCTGGATCTACGAACACTCATTCTGGTGCTCTGCGCCCTTACAGCCCTGGTCATGCTGTGCGCCAGCTATTTCGCCAGCTACCGGGTGCAGCGCCAGCTGCTGATCGACCACGCCCTGGAAGCCAACCGGGTGTATGCGACGAAACTGGCAACCATCACCGAGACCTTCATCGGCAACGCCTTGCAGCAGCTTTCATTCAGCGCCGGCGTGCAGGGCCACCAGTTGAGCGACGCGGCAGCACTGCAGGTGGAGACCGACCGTGTACTGGGCCAGAGCATGGCCTTCAACTCCACGTTCGTGATCGATGCCAACGGCGTGCTGCTGGCGATTTCTCCAGCCTCGCTACGCCACTTTGTCGGCACCCGCATGCAATCGCCGGGTGCTCAGGAAGCACTGCACGAACGCCGCCCTCTGGTTTCCACGCCCTACCTGTCGGCGGCCAACAACCTGGTGGTGGTGTTGTCGCACCCCATTTTCGACGACAACGGCCGTTACCTCGGGTACGTGGGGGGCAGCCTGTACCTGCGAGAACGCAACATCCTCAACAGCCTGCTGGGCGAACACTTCTACAAGGACGGCTCGTACCTGTATGTGGTCGACCGCAACCGCCGACTGCTGTATCACCCCAACAGCCAACGAGTAGGCACCGTGGTGGAAGGCAACGCGCTGGTCGACCAACTGGCGACACTGGACAGCGGTACTCGGCAACTGACCAACAGCCAGGGCGTGGAAATGCTGGCCGGGTACGCCACCGTGCCCAGCGCCGGCTGGGGCGTGGTGGCGCAGCAGCCGTTGGCACAGACCGTAACGCCGCTGAGCCACCTGATTCTCAACGTGATCGGCACCTCCGCGCCCTTCGCGCTGGTGGGCAGCCTGCTGCTGTGGTGGCTGGCCCTGACCATTGCCCGGCCACTCTGGCAACTGGCCGCCGGCGCCCGTTCGATGGACCGAGCCGGTACAGCCGAACGCTTGCACCGGGTGCCCGCCTGGTACTTCGAGGCGGCCGAGCTCAAGCGCGCACTGTTATTCGGGCTGAACCTGCTGCACGAGCGCATCGGCAGGCTTGACCGTGATGCCCAGACCGACCCGCTGACCGGCCTGGGCAACCGCCGCAGCCTGGAACTCAGCCTGTCGTTGCTGGAAGCCGAAGGACGGGCATTTGCGGCCATCGTACTGGACATCGACCATTTCAAGCGGGTCAATGACAGCCATGGGCACGAGGTCGGCGACCAGGCGCTGCGCCAGCTGGCCGAGCTGATGCGCCGTTGTTGCCGTGAAGGGGACCTGCTCTGCCGCACCGGCGGCGAAGAGTTCCTGATGATGCTGCCGGGGGCCAGCCTGGAGGTGGCTGCGGTGGTAGCTGAACGGTTGCGGGTTACAGTACAGGATACGCCGCTGGAACCTGTGGGGGCGGTGACAATTTCACTGGGGGTAGCGCGCTGGGATGGCGAGGCAGGCAGTGAGCCTATGGAAACACTGAGCGAGGCTGACCGCGCGCTTTACCGGGCCAAGCAGGAGGGGCGCAATCGGGTAGTCATCGCCTGACCTGTGGGGCGGTAACCTGGCGTCACGGCATAAACTGGCGCTGGCGTTTGTCGATTTGCTGGATGTGCTGGAGCGGGCAGCCTGACAGTTTTTGGGGGCGCAAAGCAGCCCCGTGAATCTTGCAGCAAAAGAGCTACCCGACCGTTCATCCGGATGGTAGATTCGCCGCCATGAAAACCACCCGGCACACTCGCACGCTGACTGCCTGGACGCTCTACGCCAGCGTCCTGTTCAGCCTGTTGCTGTGCGGCCTGCACCATGGCCAGATGGGCGGGCTGCGCCTGGCCGGGCTGGAGGGCGGCTTCTGCTCGGTGAACAGCGAACACGGCGTGGCCATCGACCTGGACGGCGCCGGCGGTGACCAGCACATGGCCCAGCTGGACTGCCCGGTGTGCTCTTCGTTCGGCCTGGCCGTACCGCTCAGCAGCGGCGGCTGGTCGTTCACTCCGGCGCAAGCCGTGGCCACCTCGCCCATCGTCGTACGCAGCTGGGCACAACCGCCACCGCGCTATCAACGCCCCGCCCTCAACCCCCGCGCCTCCCCCACCGCCTTCCCCGTCGTTTAATGCCTTTCGCCTGACGTCAGCCGGGCACGCCTGCGTGCGCGCTCGCCGTCAGCCATGACCTTTGCGTGGAAGACACACCAACATGCTTCGTAACACCTCCCTGGTGCTCCTGATGGGCACCTGCAGCTTCGCCTGCGCCGAAATCGCCCCCGTTGAACTGGGCGCCACCACCATCGACGGCGAACGCGATGCCGCCAGCGGTGTGCAACTGGACGAACCGATCCGCACCGGCTCGCGCCTGGGCCTCACCGCGCGGGAAACACCCGCCTCGGTCAGCGTCTCGGACCGCCGCCTGATCGAAGAACGCGGCGCCAAGGACAGCCAGGACGTGATCAACGCCATGACCGGCGTGAACGCCTCGGCCAACCCAGGCTTTGGCGGCTTCGTTGCCTACCGTGGCTTTACCCAGAACCAGGTCACTCAGTTGTACAACGGCATCAACCTGGGCTACAGCAGCGCCACCCGGCCAGTGGATGCCTGGGTGCTCGACCGCGTCGAGCTGATTGGCGGGCCGTCTTCGTTCCTGCATGGTGCCGGTGCCGTGGGCGGTTCGATCAACTACATCACCAAACTCGCCAGCCGCGACCAGCAGACCATTGACGGGCGTATCCGCTATGGCAGTTTCGACGACAGCGAGGTGGCGTTCGGAATCAACCAGGCGCTGGCCAGCAACCCCGCTGAAGCCCGCCATTTCATGCGCCTGGACTTCAGCCGCGGGCAGGGCAACGGTTACGTCGACCGCAACGAACGGCACACCGACAGCCTGGCCTTTTCGCTGCTCAGCGACCTGGCCCCCAACCTCACCCACACCCTGGCGCTGGAGTATCAGGAAGACCGCGAAGACAGCCCCTACTGGGGCTCGCCGATCCTGCCCGGGCGCAGCACGATGAAGATCGACAACAGCCGCCGCTTCGAAAACTACAACGTTGCTGACGGCCGCTATGAGCAGCGCGTACGCTGGCTGCGCTCGATACTCGACTACCAGGTCAGCGACAGCACCAGCGTGCAAAACACGCTGTACCACTACAACGCCCAACGCGACTACCGCAACCTTGAACGCTACGCCTACACCCCGACTGGCCAGGTGCAACGCAGCAGCCCTTACCTGCAGCGCCACGACCAGAACCTGTTGGGCGACCGCATCGAGCTGCGCCACGACAACCTGCTGTTCGGCCTGGCCAGCCAGTGGTCATTGGGGCTGGAATACTCACGCATGCGCCAGACCCTCTACCCCTCCTCGGGCAGCTGGAGCGACGTGGTCGATGCCGAGCACTTCAACCCTGGCAGTTTCGATGACATCCCCGGGGTGAATGCCGGCCTGACCAAACAACGTCGCCACGAGGTGATCAACCGTGCGGTGTTTGCCGAAAACCGCCTGCAACTCACCGAGCGCCTGGCCCTGCTGACCGCCTTGCGCTACGACTACCTGGACATGGAAGTCACCAACTACGGCGCCGTGACGCCCACCTCGCCGGCCTATTTCGAACGGCGCTGGGAGCCGCTGTCCGGGCGCATCGGCCTGACCTATGCACTGACACCTTCGGCCAGCCTGTATGCGCAATACAGCACCTCGGCCGACCTGCCAGCCGGCTCGCTGGCAGCCGCGACCTACTCCAATGTGGGGTTGTTCGACCTGTCCAAGGGTGAGCAATGGGAAGTGGGCAGCAAGTTCGACTTCCTCGACGGGCGCGGTGCGGCCACCCTGGCGCTGTATCAGATCGTGCGCAAGGACTTTGCCGTGCGCGACTCGAACGACGCCAACCTCACGGTCCAGGCGGGGCAGCAGACTTCACGCGGCGTGGAGCTGTCCGGGCGCCTGCAGGTAACGCCAAAACTGCTGGCCGAAGCCAACTACGCCTACGTCGATGCGCAGTACGACGAATTCAACGAGGCCGTCAACGGGGTATCGGTCTCGCGTAAGGGCAATGCACCGACCAACGTACCGGCCAATGTCGCCAACCTGTGGCTGACCTACAGCCTGTCGTCGGTGTGGTCGGTGGGCGCGGACGGGCGCTACGTGGGTTCGGTGTATGCCGACAACGCCAACAGCCTCAAGGCCCCCGCCTACACGCTGTTCGGCGCGTTCGCCCGCTACCGGCTGGACGAGCACACCACGCTGATCGGGCGGGTGCGCAACCTGACCGACGAGGTGTATGCCAAGCAGGCCTACAACAGCCAGTACTACATGGGGCCGCCGCGCACCTTCGAGCTGGCGCTGGACATGCGCTTCTGAGCCAATGGCCTGTCTTGCATGAACATCCCGGCCTGAATTGGCTCTTGTGTGCGGCCTTGCGAACAACTCGCGGTTGATTCAGGTATCCCGAGGTCGCCCTCGACAAAGCACGCTCCAGCGCCCGGCGATCTACTGGCAAGCATAACAATGATGGCGCGGCCCGACCGCGCCACGTTCATCATGCCTGCCAATGGAACCGGAGAGCACTCGCATGTCCGCACCTCATGAGGTATCCCCCGCCACCCTGCGCAGGGTGATCGCCGCCTCGGCCATCGGCAATTTCGTCGAGTGGTTCGACTTCGCCGTCTATGGCTTTCTCGCCACCTTGATCGCCAGCCAGTTCTTTGCCAGCGAAGACGCCAGCGTGGCCTTGCTCAAGACCTTTGCAGTATTTGCCGTGGCCTTTGCCCTGCGCCCGCTGGGCGGGATCGTGTTCGGCGCGCTGGGCGACCGCCTTGGGCGCAAGCGCATCCTGTCGCTGACCATTCTGCTGATGGCAGGCTCCACCACCCTGATCGGCCTGCTGCCGACCTACGCCAGCATCGGCTTGGCCGCACCTGCGTTGCTGACCTTGGCGCGCTGCCTGCAGGGTTTTTCGGCCGGCGGCGAATATGCCGGGGCCTGCGCCTACCTGATGGAGCACGCGCCCAATGACAAGCGCGCCTTCTATGGCAGCTTCGTGCCGGTCTCGACCTTTTCTGCCTTTGCCTGTGCAGCGGTCATTGCCTATGGCCTGGAGGCCAGCCTGTCGAGCGAGGCGATGAATGCCTGGGGCTGGCGCATTCCGTTCCTGATCGCTGCACCGCTGGGGCTGGTCGGCCTGTACCTGCGCTGGCGCATGGAAGAAACCCCGGCATTCCGTGAAGCCATCGCGCAGGGCAAAGAGCACGAGCATTCGCCGCTCAAGGAAACTTTGCGCAATCATGGCCGGGCCATTCGCAACCTGGGGGCGTTCATTTCGTTGACCGCACTGTCGTTCTACATGTTCACCACCTACTTTGCCACCTACCTGCAACTGGTGGGCAACCTGACCCGCGCGCAATCGCTGCTGGTGACCACCGTGGCGTTGCTGTTCGCCGCCATCGGCTGCCCACTGGCCGGGGCGTTCTCGGACCGGGTGGGGCGGCGCAAGACCATCGCTTTTACCTGCCTGTGGGTGATGCTGTGCGTGTTCCCGGCGTACTGGCTGGCCAGCTCGGGCTCGATGTCCGGCGCGCTGATCGGCGTGATTTTGCTGGCGGTGGGGGCGTTGTGCAGTGGTGTAGTTACCGCAGCGTTGCTGTCGGAAAGCTTCCCTACCCGCACCCGCTATACCGCTTCGGCGATTACCTACAATGTGGCCTATACGCTGTTTGGCGGCACCGCGCCGTTGGTGGCGACCTGGCTGATCGGGCAGACCGGCAGCAGCCTGGCACCGGCGTTTTACCTGGTGGTGATTGCGCTGGTGGCATTGGTGGGGGGGTTGGCGTTGCCGGAGACTTCGCGGATTTCGTTGCATGATGAAGTTGGGGTAGACGGCGTGCGGCCGGGGGTTCGTAGTACCGTCTGAGATTTTTGGGGCTGCTTTGCAGCCCCAGGGTCTCAGCCCTCCTGCACCTCTTCGCGCCGATACGCCCACTGATACAACGCCGGCAATACCAGCAACGTCAGCGCCGTAGACGACAGAATCCCGCCAATCACCACCGTCGCCAGCGGCCGCTGAACCTCCGCCCCGGTACCCGTTGCCAAGGCCATCGGAATGAACCCCAGCGACGCCACCAGCGCGGTCATCAAGACTGGCCGCAAGCGCGTCAGCGCGCCCTCTTCCACGGCCGCTCGCAGGGTGCGCCCTTCTTCGCGCAACCCACGGATGAAGGCAATCATAACCAACCCGTTGAGCACCGCCACGCCTGACAGCGCAATGAACCCCACGCCCGCCGAGATGGACAGCGGAATGTCCCGCAACCACAGCGCCAGCACTCCACCGGTCAAGGCAAACGGGATGCCGGTGAACACCAGCAGGCCATCCCGGAGGTTGTTGAACATCATCAGCAACAATGCCATGACCAGCAGCAATGCCACCGGCACCACCACCTGCAAGCGCTCGGCCGCCGACTGCAGCTGCTCGAACTGGCCACCCCAGCGCGTCCAGTAGCCCGGCGGGATCTGAACCTGGCCAATGAGCGTCTGTTCAGCCTCTTCGACAAACGAGCCCAGGTCACGCCCACGCACGTTGGCACTGACCACCACCACGCGCTTGCCATCCTCGCGGCTGACCTGGTTCGGCCCCAGCTGCAGGTTCAGCGTGGCCACCTGCGACAGCGGAATAAAGCCGATCTGCGCAGCGCCGGCTGTGGCACTGGCCGGCACCGGAATCAGCAGGCTGCCCAACCCGTCCACATCGGTACGCAAGGTTTCGGGCAGGCGCACCACCATGTCGAAGCGGCGGTCACCTTCATACAGCGTGCCTGCCGTGCGCCCCCCTACGGCGATGGCGATGGCGTCCTGCACGTCACCCACGTTCAGGCCATGGCGGGCAGCCTTGTCACGGTCGATGTCGATGGTCAGCACGGGCAGCCCGGTGGTCTGCTCAACCTTCACCTCAGACGCACCCGGCACGCGCTGCAGGCTGCTGGCGATTTGCGCGGCGGTGCGGTTGAGCACGTCCATGTCGTCCCCGAACAGCTTTACCGCCACATCGCTGCGCACCCCGGAAATCAGCTCGTTGAAGCGCAACTGGATCGGCTGCGACAGCTCGTAGTTGCTGCCCGGTACGCTGGCCGCCGCACGTTGTACTTCGGCAATCAGCTCGTTACGCGGCTTGCCCGGGTCTGCCCATTGCTCGCGTGGGCGCAACATCACGTAGGCGTCGGAAATGTTCGGCGGCATCGGATCGGAGGCGATCTCGGCGGTGCCGGTGCGGGCGAATACCCGCTCCACTTCCGGCACCTGGGCGATGATCGCCTGCTCCAGGCGCTGTTGCATGTCCACCGACTGCGACAGGCTGGTGCCCGGCACGCGCAGGGCCTGCAAGGCAAAGTCGCCCTCGCTGAGGCTGGGGATGAACTCGCTGCCCATGCGGCTGGCCATTACGCCGGAAAGCAGCACCAAAGTGCCAGCCGCCGCGAACGCCAGCTTGCGCCGGCCCAGCACCCAGGCCAGCACCGGGGCATAGCGCTGGCGCGCCGTGCGCATCAGCAGGCCTTCCTCCTCCTTGACCTTGCCGGTGACGAACAGGGCAATGGCTGCCGGCACGAAGGTAACCGAGAGGATCATCGCACCCAGCAGGGCCATGACCACGGTAAACGCCATGGGGTGGAACATCTTGCCCTCGACCCCGGTCAGGGCAAAGATCGGCAAGTAAACCACCATGATGATCAGTTGCCCGTAAATCAGCGGCCGGCGCGCTTCGCGGGCGGCGGCAAACACCTCATGGAAGCGCTCGCTGCGGGTCAGCATGCGGCCATGGCGTTGCTGGGCGTGGGCCAGGCGACGGATGGCGTTTTCCACGATCACCACGGCGCCATCGACGATGATCCCGAAATCCAGCGCGCCCAGGCTCATCAGGTTGGCGCTGACCTTGTTGCTGAACATGCCGGTGAAGGTGAACAGCATCGACAGCGGGATGACCATGGCGGTGATCAGCGCAGCGCGGATATTGCCCAGGAACAGGAACAGCACGGCGATGACCAGAATGGCGCCTTCAACCAGGTTTTTCTTCACCGTGGCGATGGCTTTTTCGACCAGGTTGGTGCGGTCGTACACCGTTACCGCCACCACGCCCTTGGGCAGGTTGCGGTTGATCTCGACCAGTTTGGCGGCCACCGCCTGAGACACCGTGCGGCTGTTTTCGCCGATCAACATGAACACCGTGCCCAACACCACTTCACGGCCGTTCTCGGTGGCGGCGCCCGAACGCAGCTCTTCACCCAGGCCAACCTCGGCCACATGGCTGACGCGGATCGGCGTGCCGTCCACGCTGGATATGACGATATTGGCGATGTCTTCGGCCGAGGCCACCTGGCCCGGCGCCCGGATCAGCAGCTGCTCGCCATTGCGCTCGATGTAACCGGCACCCACGTTGGCGTTGTTGCGTTCCAGCGCGCCGATCAGGTCGTTGAGGGTGAGCTTGTAGGCCGCCAGCCGCTTGGGCTCCGGTGCAATCAGGTACTGCTTGGCATGGCCGCCGATGCTGTTCACTTCGGCCACCCCCGGCACATTGCGCAGCTGCGGCTTGATGATCCAGTCCTGGATCACCCGCAGGTCGGTGGGTGTGTAGGGCGTGCCATCCTCCTTCAGGGCGCCCTGTTCGGCTTCCACGGTCCACAGGAAAATCTCGCCCAGGCCGGTGGAAATCGGCCCCATGCCCGCCTCGATACCCTCGGGCAACTGCTCGCGGGCCACTTGCAGGCGCTCGTTGACCAGCTGGCGGGCGAAGAACAGGTCGGTACCGTCATCGAAAATCACCGTGACCTGCGACAGGCCCGAGCGCGACAGCGAGCGGGTCTGTTTCAGCCCTGGCAGGCCAGCCATGGCCGTCTCGATGGCAAAGGTAATGCGCTGCTCGGTTTCCAGCGGGGAGTAGCCGGGGGCGGCGGTGTTGATCTGCACCTGGACGTTGGTGATGTCCGGTACAGCGTCGATCGGCAGTTTCTGGTAGCTGTGGATACCCACCGCGGCCATCAGGACCACGGCCAGCATCACCACCAGGCGCTGCTCGATGGCGAATTGGATCAGGCGTTCGAACATGCAGGCGTCCCCGTGATCAGTGGCTGTGCTCGGCCGAGCCTTTGCCCAGTTCCGACTTGAGGACAAAGCTGCCGGCGGCGGCCACCTGGGTACCGGCGGCAAGACCGTCAGTGATTTCTACCTGGCCAGCGTCGCGGCGGCCGGTTTTCACCGGGCGAGCCTCGAAACCTTCTTCAGTGCGGGCAAACACGACGGTTTGCTCTTCCCAGGTTTGCAGGGCGTTTTCCGGCACCGCGACAGCGGCATTGAAGCGCTCGACGCTGACAGCCACATTGACGAACAGCCCGGGGCGCCAGGCGCCGTTGGGGTTGGCCAGGGTGGCACGCACGGTGGCGGCACGGTTCTGCTCGCCAAGCAGGCTGCCAACGTAGTTGACCTTGCCCTCGACCTGGGCACCCAGGTCCGGTGCGCTGACCGTGACATCACGGCCGGTCATCACCTTGTCCAGGTCACGCGGGGCCACGGCGAAGGTTGCCCACACCCGGCTCAGGTCAGACAACGTGAACGCATTGCTGGTCTCGTCGACCATTTCGCCCACGGTCAGGTGCTTTTCCACCACCACCGCATCGAACGGGGCGCGCAGCTCATAGCGGTTGCCAGCGCCAGCCGGGCCCACGGCGGCGACCTTCTGCCGGGCATTGGCCAAGGCGATCTCGGCCTCCTGCAACGCCTGGCGTGCCTGCAGGTAATCCTGTTCGGCACTGATACGTTCCTGCCACAGCTGCTGTTCGCGCTGGAAGGTCAGGCGCGCCAGTTCCAGCCGGCGCTGGGCGGCCTGCTGCTCGCTGCGCAGGTCTGAAATCTGCTGGCTGGCAATCACCGCCAATACCTGGCCGCGCTTGACCGCCTGGCCCAGCTCGGCTTGCACCGCCTCGACCACGCCGGGTACACGCGGCACCACGTGAGCCGTACGGTCTTCGTCGAAGCGGATTTCCCCCGGAAAACCGATAGCGGTACCCAGTGCCCGAGGGCCGGCGGTAGCCAACTGCACACCGGCGGCCTCGATCTGGGCGATGGACAGGTGCAACTGGCCCTCTTCTTCGCCGTGGCCCTCCTCTTCGTGGCCTTCGGCGGCTTTCTCGGTGCCATGGCCGTGGCCGTCTTCGCCGTGGTCATCGTGCCGGGCTTCTGTTTTCGACGCCGGGCCGAGGTTGCCGGTCCAGGCCAGGCCACCCAGGCCGAGCGCGGCCATGGCGGCAACCAGAAGGGCTATCTTGCGTGGGTTAGTCATTGTTGCTCCTGCTGTTCAAGGGGGTGCTAAGGCCATCGAGGTCGCCATAGATCCGCTCGACCTGCGCCCGTGCATCGGTCGCCGAGGCCAGCGCTTCGAGGTACAGCCCGCGTGCCTCGATCAGCGTGCGCTGGGCGTCAAGCACATCGAGGAAGGCGAACTTGCCCATCTCGAAGCCACGGGTGGCGGTGTCCACGGCCTGCTGCGCAGCCGGCAGAATGGTGCGGTCGTAGGCGTCCACCTCCTGCATCGCCGTGTGCCACTGGCTGACAGCGCTGCGGGTGTCACTGCGCAGGCGCAGCTCCACGGCGTTACGCATGTCACGCGCCTGGTCGGCACGGCGCGCGGCTGACATCACGTTGCCCTGGTTGCGGTCGAACAATGGCAAGGGCATCGACAGACCGACCACGTTGACGCGTTCGCGGTCCTCGCGGCTGTACTGGCTGCCGAGGCTGACGGTGAGGTTGGGAATGCGCTGGGCCTTTTCCGATCCCAAGGAGGCTTCACCACGCTCGACCTGGGCGGCGGCCAGGCGCCATTCGACCGTTTGCTCGACCCGGTCGAGCAAGGTGTCTGCCCTGGGCGCAACGCCAGGTGAAAGGTTGGCGGCCTGCAAGTGGTCGAAACCTGCCAGCGGGCTGCCGATCAGGCGTGCCAAGGCTTGGTAGGCCACGCCGCGCTGGGTTTGCGCACGCCGCACTTCGGCCTGGGCCTGGGCCAGTTGCACCTGGGCACGGGTGACCTCTACGGGTGATGACTGGCCAGCGGTGACCCGCCCCTGTACCACCCGCAGCCCGCGCTCGGTCAATGCCTGTGACTGCTGCGCCAGTTCCAGCGCGGTCTGCGCCCGCAAGGCTGCATGGAAGGCCTGCACCACATCAGCCCGCAGGCCATTGCGCTGGCGCTCCAGGTCGAGTTGGGCAATGGCCTGGCCGGCACCGGCCACTGCGATACGTGCGCCGCGTTTGCCGCCCAGTTCCAGCGGCTGGCTGAGGGTGACGGTGGTGGTGCTGGTGTCGCGGCGAGTGTCCTCGACCTCCCAGGACAACTCAGGGTTGGGGATCAACCCTGCCTGGCGCCGCTCGCCGTCGGCAATGCCGACTTCGCGGCCGGCGGCGGCCAGTTCCGGGTTCTGGGCAAAGGCGGCGGCAAGCGCCTGGGGCAGGCTCAGGCTCTGGCTGGCCTGGGCGCTGGTGGCGCTGGCCAGCAACAGGCAGAGCAAGGCGATCTTGCGGGGGTTGGGCACGAACAAGTCCTCGTCGACGCGTGTAGGCGAGGGACTGTAAAAAGCCGTGCTTATCGGGGCGGTGTCGGGAGCATTACAATTTTGTAAGGTTTGGCTGCGTTCGATAATCGCCCACTTTCCCGGTGCGGCGGCCTCGTCCAATTGACGGAACTAACCAGTCAGTACAAAACTACGCGCATCCAACAACAACAAAGCGATGCCCGTCATGAAGCCCCTTATTCTTGTGCTCAACGGCCCTAACCTGAACATGCTGGGCACCCGCGAGCCTGCCCAATATGGCCACGAAACCCTTACGGACCTGGCGCAAAGCTGTGCCGATACTGCCCATGCCCACGGCCTGGAACTCGAATTCCGGCAAACCAACCACGAAGGCGAACTGATCGACTGGATTCACGCCGCCCGCAACCGCTGCGCCGGTATCGTGATCAACCCCGGCGCCTGGACCCACACCTCGGTGGCCATCCGCGACGCCCTGGTGGCCAGCGAACTGCCGGTCATCGAAGTGCACTTGTCCAACGTGCACAAGCGCGAGCCGTTCCGTCACCTGTCGTTCGTATCGTCCATCGCCGTCGGTGTCATCTGCGGCCTGGGCAGCCATGGCTACCGCATGGCCCTCAGCCACTTCGCCGAACTGTTCCAGGAGCGCACGGCATGAGCCAGCACGCCATCCTCGCCGGCCTGATCGGCCGTGGCATCCAGCTGTCGCGTACCCCTGCCCTGCACGAACACGAAGGGGATGCCCAGGCTTTACGCTATTTGTACCGGCTGATCGACGCCGACCAGCTGCAGCTGGACGACAGTGCCCTGCCCGGCCTGCTCGACGCCGCGCAGCACACCGGCTTCACCGGGCTCAACATCACCTACCCGTTCAAACAGGCGATTCTGCCACTGCTCGACGAGCTGTCGGACGAAGCCCGTGGTATCGGCGCGGTGAATACCGTGGTGCTCAAGGACGGCAAACGGGTCGGCCATAACACCGACTGCCTGGGCTTTGCCGAAGGTTTGCGCCGTGGCCTGCCCGACGTGGCACGCCGCCAAGTGGTGCAGATGGGTGCCGGCGGCGCCGGTTCGGCGGTAGCCCATGCCCTGCTGGGTGAAGGGGTCGAGCGGCTGGTGCTGTTCGAAGTGGACGCGGCCCGTGCGCAGGCATTGGTGGACAACCTGAATGCCCATTTCGGCGAAGGGCGCGCCGTGGTTGGCAGCGACCTGGCCACGGCTTTGGCCGAGGCAGACGGACTGGTCAATACCACGCCAGTGGGCATGGCCAAACTGCCGGGTACGCCACTGCCGGTCGAGCTGCTGCATGCACGCTTGTGGGTGGCGGAGATCATCTACTTCCCGCTGGAGACCGAACTGCTGCGCGCGGCCCGGGCGCTGGGTTGCCGCACGCTGGATGGCAGCAACATGGCGGTGTTCCAGGCGGTGAAGGCGTTCGAGCTGTTCAGCGGGCGCCAGGCGGATGCGGCACGGATGCAGGCGCACTTTGCCAGTTTTTCCTGACTGACCGGTGTTGGCTGCTTCGCGGGCAAGCCCGCGAAGAGGCCGGCACAGGCCAGTCACCCTTTCTCATCCAGCAAAGCCTGTATCACCTGTTCCTGCCCCCCATAATCCCCTTCGCCAAAGTGCACATGCCGCACCTGCCCCTTGCGGTCGACAAAGTAATGCGCCGGCCAGAACTGGTTGCCCCAGGCATTCCACACCTTGTAATCGTTGTCCACCGCCACCGGGTAACCGATCCCCAGCCCGGCCACCTTGTCCCGCAAGGTGCCCACATCATGCTCGTAGTCGTACTCCGGCGTATGCACCCCCACCACCACCAGCCCCTGGTCGGCATACCGCCGCGCCCAGTCGTTCACATGCGGCAGGCTGCGCTGGCAGTTGATGCAGTCCCAGGTCCAGAAGTCCACCAGCACCACCTTGCCCTTGAGCGCCGGGCCATCCAGCGGTGTCGAGTTGATCCACTGGCTGGCCCCCGCCAGCGACGGCATCGCGCCGTAGCTGTCGCGGGCCATCAGGTGCCCCGCCAGGCCAAGCCCCGTCAGTGCCAGGGCAATCCCCCCCACCTTCAGCATCAGGCGGCGATCAATTCTCATGGCAACCGCCGGTGGCGTAGGTGCGGTACTGCACGCTTTGCTGCTGGCCCTGGGAGTCGAGGTAGTCCATGCGGGTGTTCACCAGGCCGCAGGCGTTGCTCTGGTCATCCTGCACCGACAGCACTTTCTTCACATCCAGGTGGTCACCGTAGCGGTACTGCATGACACCGGCATCGCCCATGGGCGCGGTGCCGGCCTGGGCGGCGATAGCGCCGAAGCTGAGCACGGCGAACAGGCTGGCGCTGGCGAAGGTTTTGACGTTCATGGCATCTCTCCTGAGTAACACTTTGGGTATGGGAAGTTGTGCTTCCCGGTCGAGAGCCATTTCACGCCTGCCAGGTATCCCGTATGTGTCGCCCGAGGCTGTGATGTGCTTCCTGCTGTATCTCTACCAGTGCCAGATACACTGCAATACAAAACCCGGCAGGCAAGCGCGAACGCGCTCGGTACACTGCGCCCATCCCCCTTTACACAGGAACGCTGAGCATGGAACACGTCGATCACATCCTGATCGTCGACGACGACCGCGAGATCCGCGAACTGGTCGGCAACTATCTGAAGAAGAACGGCCTGCGCACCAGCATCGTTGCCGACGGCCGGCAGATGCGCGCTTTTCTGGAAGCCAACAGCGTCGACCTGATCGTGCTCGACATCATGATGCCCGGCGACGACGGGCTGCTGCTGTGCCGCGAGTTGCGCGCCGGCAAGCACCGCAACACCCCGGTATTGATGCTCACCGCACGCAACGACGAAACCGACCGCATCATCGGCCTGGAAATGGGCGCCGACGACTACCTGACCAAACCGTTCTCCGCCCGCGAACTGCTCGCCCGCATCAACGCCGTGCTGCGCCGCACACGCATGCTGCCGCCCAACCTCACCATCAGCGAAAGCAGCCGCCTGCTGGGTTTCGGCCAGTGGCGCCTGGACACCACCGCGCGCCACCTGCTCGACAGCGAAGGCACCCTGGTGGCCCTTAGCGGCGCCGAGTACCGCCTGCTGCGGGTGTTTCTCGACCACCCACAGCGGGTACTCAGCCGCGAACAGCTGCTCAACCTGACCCAAGGCCGCGAGGCCGACATCTTCGACCGCTCCATCGACCTGCTGGTCAGCCGCCTGCGCCAGCGCCTGGGCGACGACGCCCGCGAGCCCAGCTGCATCAAGACCGTGCGCAGCGAGGGCTATGTGTTCTCGTTGCCCGTGCAACTGCTCGAGTCGCCGTCATGAAGTGGCCACGCACCCTGGCATCGCGCCTGGCGCTGATCTTCTTCACCGGCCTGGTGCTGGCGTACAGCCTGTCGTTTGGCTTGCAGGCCTACGAGCGCTACATCAGCAGCCGCTCGATGATGCTCAGCACCCTGGAACAGGATGTGGCGACGTCGGTCGCCATCCTCGACCGCCTGCCCGCAGCCGAACGTGCCGCCTGGCTGCCACGTCTGGAGCGGCGTACCTACCGCTACCGCCTGGACCACGGCCTGACAGGCGAGGCGATGCCCAGCAGCGACCCGCCCATGGCCGCCGAGTCGATCGTGAAGGCCATTGGCAGCGACTACCGCCTGACCTTCCAGGAAATACCCGGGCCGAATGCACACTTCCAGGCGCACCTGAGCCTGGCCGACGGTGCGCCCCTGACCATCGACGTGACCCCATCGCCGGTCCCGGTGGCCCGCTGGTTGCCGGTGGTATTGCTGATTCAGCTGGCCGTGCTGCTGCTTTGCACCTGGCTGGCAGTGCGCCTGGCCATCGGCCCCCTCACCCGGCTGTCCCACGCCGTGGACAACCTCGACCCGGACAAGCCTGGTGTGCAACTGGATGAAAGCGGCCCGCGCGAGGTGAAGTACGCCGCCGTGGCCTTCAACGCCTTGCAGGCACGCATCGCCGCGCACCTCAAGGAGCGCATGCAATTGCTGGCAGCCATTTCTCACGACCTGCAAACGCCGATCACACGTATGAAACTACGCGTTGAAGTGATGGACGATGGGGTCGAGAAAGACAAGCTGTGGAGCGATCTGGGTGAAATGGAGCACCTGGTGCGCGAAGGCGTGGCCTATGCCCGCAGCATGGACACCAGCACCGAAGCACCCTGCCGGGTCAACCTCGATGCCTTTCTTGATAGCCTGGTGTTCGACTACCAAGACAGCGGCGCCCAGGTCGAGCGCCACGGCAGCACTGGAAGCCTGCTGGAAACCCGCCCGCATGCACTGCGCCGGGTGTTGGTGAACCTGGTGGACAACGCCCTCAAGTTTGCCGGCGCCGCCGAACTGGAAGTGTGCCGCGAGGGCGGCACGACCGTAATCCGTGTGCTCGACAACGGGCCGGGGATTCCCGGCGGCGAACTGGACGAAGTGCTCAAGCCGTTCTACCGGGTAGAGGGTTCACGCAATCGCAGCACGGGTGGTACCGGGCTGGGGTTGGCCATTGCCCACCAGTTGATCCAGGCCATGGGGGGCCGGTTGACCTTGAGCAACCGCGAAAGCGGCGGGCTGTGCGCGCAGATAGAACTGACCTGACAGGCCTTCGTGAGAGCGGGGTAGCCTGATACATCCATACAAACCGATACACAACCCCATCGCCCCCGACACACTGCAGATACCCTACCCCCACACACTCCCGGTGACACAATCACACACCGGGAGCCCCTTGATGAAAGCCCTCACCCTGCCCTCCGGCTGGAAGCTGTTCGCCGCACTCGCCGGCCTGACTCTGGCGATGACCACCGTAGCCCTGGCCAGCCAGCCTGACCCTGATGGCCTGCGCAGCGCCATCCGCGCTACCGCACGCAGTTCCTTCGCGCTGTTTCTGCTGGCCTTCCTGGCTTCCTCACTCGTCACCTTGCTACCCGGCGCTGTCAGCCGCCGCGTGCTGCAGGAACGGCGCTACCTGGGACTGGCCTTCGCTTTCTCCCACACCGTGCACGGCCTGTTGATTTACCGCTACGCCCAACAATTCCCCGAACTGTTCTGGGCCGGCCGCACGCTCACCTCCACCTTGCCCGGCAGCGTCGGGTACCTGTTCCTGCTGCTGCTCACCGCCACCTCGTTCAAGGCCCCCATGCGGCTATTGGGCGGCCGCGCCTGGCAAGCCCTGCACAGCACCGGCATGTGGGTACTGGCAGCCGTGTTCTGCCTGTCGTTCTACAAACGCATCCCCATGGGCGGCTGGTACCCGCTGGCGTTCGCCCTGATGTTCAGTGCCATCGCCGTCAAGCTCACCGCCAGGCTGGCGCGCCAACAGCGCCGCAGCGCCCGCGCCCTTTCCTGACTAAACCTGCCTTGGAGTACACACTGACATGACCACTTCGATCCGCACACTGACCACCTTCGACCGCGTCGGCACCTGGACCGCCGACCTGCCGCTGCGGCTGTTCCTGGCCTGGGAATTTTTTGAATCCGGCCTTGAGAAGTTCAATGGCAGCAACTGGTTCGCCGACCTGCAAGGCAGCTTTCCGTTTCCCTTCAACCAGCTGCCCGCCGAGCTGAACTGGCAGTTGTCGATGTGGGCGGAACTGGTGCTGCCGATACTGCTGATACTGGGTTTGGGAACCCGGCTGGCCTCACTGGGCCTGATGGTGGTGACCGTGGTGGCGATAGCCGCGGTGCACTGGCCGGCACACTGGTCGAGCCTGGCTGAACTGGGGCAAGGATATGCGATCACCGACCAGGGCTTTGGCAACTTCAAGTTGCCGCTGATCTACCTGGTGGCGTTGTTGCCACTGCTGCTTAAAGGGGCTGGGCGATTGAGCATTGATCATTGGCTGAGGATGCGGTTCAGCAGGTAATGCCAATGGGGCTGCTTTGCAACCCTTCGCGGCACAAGGCCGCTCCTACAGGGATATGCAATCCCCTGTAGGAGCGGCCTTGTGCCCTCAAACTGTACCAACAATGACACCCTGTTCACGCAACCCCTCCAACAATGCCAGCCCCTGCTGCACATCCCCTCCCAACACCTCCATCCGTGCCCGCCCGGTACCCTGCTCCAGCGCCAGCAACTGATACGCCATCGGCGCCAGGCGCGCAAAGCGCACCGTCAACGCAGCATCGCGATACACCAGCAGCAACGTCGGGGCCTCGGGCGCAACCGTTGGCTGATAATCCACCCCGATGCGCTCCACCGGCCACTCATAAGCCAGCACCCGCGCCACGCAGGACAACAGCGGCGCCCCCTCCAGCAAATCGCCCGCCGGGTCATGGGACGGGTCCTCGGCATCGCTCAAATACAACTGCGCCTCGACCCACTCATAATGCGCCAGTTCCAACTGCCAGGGCGCATCCAGCTCGACGCCTTGCAGATAATCGACAAACGCTTCGGCAATCTCGGTAAACAAGGGCGTCTGACTACGGTAATTGGCATAGAAGTCTCGCACTCGCGCATGCCAACGCTGTTCGCCCAAGGCCTGACGCATCACCGGAAAACTGCCTGCCAGCAAGCCCTCGATAGCGCCATAGAACAACTCGCGGTAAACCTTCAGGCGCCGACCCTCTATGCCCGGTGGCGGTGCATTGCGCTGCGGGTCACGCAAGTGACGGGCCAAGGTGTATTGCTGCTCGCGCAACGTCTCATTCATCACGCGGCCCTCCCGAAGCCAGTTGCACGCTGCGGATACGCGCCGTCTCGGCCAACAGTTCGGCCAGCGGGGGATAGTTGAAATCACGTTCGAGCACGGTCGGCTGCACGCCAAAGCGCGCACAAGCGAGGGTGTACAGCGCCCACACATCTTCCTTCACCGGCGCCCCATGGGTGTCGACCTTGAGGTCCGGTGCTTCATCGTAATGGCCGGCTATGTGCATGCCGGTCACCCGGGCCTGGGGCAAGCCTTCAAGAAAGGCCCGGGCTTCGTAGCCGTGGTTGCAGGCATTGACGAAAACGTTGTTGACGTCCAGCAGCAAATCGCAATCGGCTTCATCGAGTACCGCACGGATAAAATCGAGCTCGCTCATCGCCTGATAAGGCGCGGCGTAGTAGCTGATGTTTTCCACGGCAATACGCCGGCCCAATTGCTCCTGCGCCTGGCGAATGCGCGCGGCCACATGGTGCACGGCTTCGTCGGTGAACGGTATGGGCATCAGGTCGTACAGGTGCCCGTCGTCACTGCAATAGCTCAAGTGCTCACTGTACAGGCGCACCTGGTGGCGATCGAGAAAATGGCGGGTCTGGTCGAGAAAATGAAGGTCGAGTGGCTCACTGCCGCCCAGCGACAACGACAACCCGTGGCAAGTCATGGGAAAACGCTCGGCCAACTGGGCCAGGCCCTTGCCGTAGGCACCGCCAACCGCTATCCAGTTTTCCGGCGCGCATTCAAGGAAGTCTACTGCACCAGCGTCCATCGCCAGCAGTTCCGGCAGCAGGCCACGGCGCAAGCCAAGCCCGGTATTCAACGTCGCAGCACGCATAAAAAAGTCTCCAACAGGCACAACGCCCCGCCTGACCAGCAGGAGGGGCGTTGCGTCAGTTCAAAGGGTAAGGGTCAGGATTTGCCAGCCAGGTGGCTGAACAGCCCCTCGGGCATGGCCTTGCCATTGGCCTGATAGATCGCCTTCAGGTGGTCCGCCGCTTCTTGCTCGGAGATGAAACCGTCATGGTTGGTGTCGATCTTGTCGAAGTCGCCGGCACGGTCCTTGGCCACCGCCAGAAACTCATCCCGCGAGACCTTGCCATCGTGGTTGCTGTCGGTTTTGGCGAACGAGGCATCGCCGCACTTCCCTTCGCCGCATTTGCCTTCGGCCCCGGCCTTGGCGCTGGCACCACACTTGCCCTCACCGCATTTGCCTTCGCCCTGGGTGGCTTTGCCGCTGCCGCCGCACTTGCCTTCGCCACACTTGCCCTCGCCGGCCACCTTGGCCGAAGCCAGTTGGTAACCTTGTGCCAGCGGTTCCACGGCAAACGCACTGCTGGTCAATGCCATACTGCCGATCAGGGCGGCGCCGAGCAGGCCGAGGGTGTTTTTTGCATGAGTCATGATGTAGCTCCACTGTGGTTGGAAAGTGGAGCCATTAGGCCGTTGCGGTTTGTCGTGAGTGTATCGGGCAAGGCGCGCTTTTGTATGGGAATGGGTCTGCAGCGCGGTCAGATACAGTGGGATACACAACACCCGGTAACGGGCCCCAAGCTACCTTGGGGCCATGACGCGTGCTCAGTCTTCCAGCGGCTTGGGCGGGGCCGCCGGTTTGGCTGGCTTGGCCGGTTTGCTGTCCTTGGCCTTGGCCTCCGGCGCTGCGGCCACCGGTTCGGGTGCGGTCACCGCCTTTTCGCTGGCGGGCAATTCATCGACCGCCTTGAAAATCGCCTGCGGGTCGATAGGTTCACCGCTTTCGTCATCCTTGAGCATGTGCCGCTCGCCGTCCTTGCCCACCAGGATCACCTTGGTGCCCTTGCTCGCGCCCAGCTTGAGCTCACGGATCAGGGCCATGGTGGTCTGCTGTTCGAGGTTCTTGTCTTCGCGCTTGCCCATCATGTTGGCGACGCTGTAAAGCACCAGGTTGCGCTCCTTGAAGGCGGCCTGGGTAGCCGGGTCTTCCAGGGCCTTGTTCAGCCCGCGCAGGGTCGGGTCGGCAGTGCTCGGAGCAATCACCACCAATGGCCTGGCCTTGCCCAGTTCCTTGGCTAAAGGCGCATCACTGTCTGCGGCAAACAGGGGGCCGGCAACAGCTAGCAAGGTAGCGAGGGTCAGTGACCGGACGAGCATGCGTATCTCCTTATTGTCTCGATATACCAATGACTACAGATCACGGAGAAAAATCCGACAAGGAGCCTAAACCACTTCACTCAGTAACGGGCCGTGGAAAAGTAACTGTCGATTTCCAAGCTTTCTGAAGCCAAGGCGACAGCGCGGGCAAAGCCACTGTCACCTTGACTGAGCATAGCCCAAAGCCGCTTCGCACAGGGGCAGGCAACCCCTGCATTAAGCCGCCATCAGCGCACATGAATGCCTGGGTCTTCTGGCCCCACTTCCATGGCACGAATCGTCAAGTCCAGCATCAGCCCCCTGCGTGCAGCACGTTGGGCGTCACGAATGGCATCTGCCTGCTCGAGCATCTCACCCTCAGGGAGCGCTTCATCGTCAAGGACCGTTTCAAGCTGCCGCCTGAACGGCCGGTCAACTTCGGCGAACCGGTCAGGATGAGTACGCTCCAGGTGCGCCTGCCAAAATTCACGGTCAACCATCGAGCGGGCGAGCTCATCCCTGGTTTCGGCATCTCGCACTGCCGCTTGCGCCGCCGCCAGGTCCGCCTGGAGAACCCCTGAAATAGCATGGAAGCTCATATCACCAACCTGCAGGGGCAAGTCGAGCGGCTCCCTCAGCCCGACCCTGAAGGCCAACCCGACTTCACTTCCCTCTTGCTCCCTGCCATGTTCGAGTGCCCATCGGGTAGCGAACCTGTCGACCGCATCCTGGCGCCATAAACGTCTTCCCAGGCGAAGCAGAGCGCGTTCGTCTTTTCCTTGAGCGGCATGTTGAACCTGCCACACCAGCAAGTTCAGTTCTATATTGCTCAAGCACCAGGTTGCACCATCCTGGCACCCCCATTCATCATTGGCCACGGACAACAGGTTCTCCCGCAATTCCGGCGTGATGGCCATCGCTTGCAACACCGCCATCACCCGATTACCCATCGCCCGCGCATTGACGCGAAAATCCTCGGACAGCAACAGTTGCCTGAGAACGCGGAAAAACCGCTCGGAGCCCGGCCCTGCATCCAGGGAATCCCAGGCTGCGAGCATCAAGCCACGATGCTCAGGGGCCACCGCATCCCCCCATACTTCCCGCGCGTGCTCCAGCCGCAGCAGCGCTTGCTCCTCGTCGACGACAGGATGCTCGCTCCTCAACGAAGCCTGCAAACGTTGTGTCTGTGCTTCGCCCAAGGGGTTGCCGCTCAGGCGGATCCTTCGCCGACGCCATACGGGTAACTGGTAGTAATGCTCCGGAACCTGCCGGATCCGGTTTTCCCTCAAGTCAACAGCCACCAACTGATCGCGGTCGAAAATGCCCGGGGGAAGCTGCGTAATTTGTGTGTCGCGCAGGCTCAGCCAGCGCAGTTCGGTCAAACCGGCCAACGTGAACCCCCGCCGCAGTGGATTGTGGGACAGGTCGAGGGATTCCAGGCCAGTGCAACAGGCCAGTGTGGCGGTTTGCTGCAGGTTCAGGCCAATGCGGTTGTTGGTAAGGCTCAGGTGCCGTAGCTGCGTGAACTGCAGCAACGGTTGCGGCAGCCGCGTCAGCAGGTTGCCACCCAAGTCAAGGGTTCTGAGGTTAGGGAAGGCCAACAAGAAACTGTCGGGTACTTCCACGAGGTCAAGGTGCAGCAACGACAGGCTGCTCACACCTCTGAAGCTGACCTGCGCCGGCAGGCTGGGCAAACCGCCCGACCTGAAATTGCAAAACATGACATGGAGGTTTTCTTGTGCGTCGATGCGCAGATTGCCGACCCCTACCGACCGTCTCCAGCAATTGAACAGCGTCTGGCGCAAGGCGTCCCGGTCCTCCCGAACATCGCCCTGTTCCTGTGCCACCCAGGTATCCAGCGTGTTGCGAAGCACCCTGAACTCAGTGCTCAGGTCCCTCAGTAGCCCTCTGAGCTGACGCCCTGAACGTCTCACGTCATCGGCCAAGGTGTCAATCTGCTCGTCACTCAACCAAGGGAAGATATCTCGCAATTCCGCCCTCAAGGCATTGCCTCTTGACGCGAAACCGCTCACGCCTGCACCACCCAGCGGGTAACCCAAACGCCCGTCGGCCAAGCGCATCGGCGCTCGAACAGCCCGCGGGCGTACCACGCCTAGCAGACGACTGATCTGGTCACGACGTCGCACCGCCTCGCGCGCAAGCATCACCCGAAGGTTGTGCGAGAACGGATCACCGACCCCCATCATTTCACGCTGCGCCTCGGTATAAGCTGGCGCGATGACTTCGAACAACTCGCCTGCCTCACCGATGGCCCCACCCTGATCATCAAACAGCTGGAACCCGCCGTTCAGGTGCACCAGGTCAAATGCCTGCCCGCCTTGACCGCACTGCGCCAGCATCGGCCCGCCCAGATAGCCCTCATACAAGCGCCAGCGCACACCTTGTTCGCCCCCAGGCAGCTCCTGCAACAGGCCCAAGGCCACCCGTGCCAGGTCCGCATGCTGCGGCGTGTCCAGGTACAAGGCTTCCAGAACCCGCGTCTGGCGGATACCCGACAGGCTGGCCCTGGCCGCTTCGGCCAGATCGAGTGCGACCCTGCCGCTGGTCAACAAGCGCCTGCGATCAACGCCGCTGGCGGCCGTTACCAACGCTTGCGCGGTGCGAGCATCCAGCCCGGGGAAGACCCGGCGCAGCGCTGCGCTCCCGGGGCTGTCGGTGGGTTGCAACGCATCGTACAGGTACTGCAGCAATGTTCGGCGTTGCGTCCACGCCAGCTCAGCCAGTGCCTGATCCGGCAGGCCATTCGCACCTGGCAACCGCCGTGCGTGATCAAGCACGGTCGTATCTTCTACCGGCTCACCGCTGCGCAAGCGGCCAATCATGCCGCGAATGCGCTGGTCGAGCCTGACCCGCTGCACGCTGTCGAGCATGCCCGGGCTGGGCGCCTGGGCATGCACATGCAAGCCTCGCACGTCATCGCCATCGAGCCCATGGAACAGCAGGACCTGATCGATCTCTTCGTCACCCAGCCTGTTGAAGGGCTCGCCCAGGCGACGGAACATGCGATGTCTATCCCTCCACAGGGCCGGTTGTTCATTCCATAACCGCCAGGCACCAGCGCCATTGTGACGCAGCATGGGTCCATGGCCGGCAACGGGGCACAGTTGCCATTGACCGTCGCCAGCCGATTCGGTCACTCGATAATGATGAGCGTCCATCTCGATCCAGGCCTGCCCGTCCAGACGCCGGATGCCCAAGGCATCCCGGCTTGCGGCAGCATCGGGGGCCTGGCATTGAAACGGGGTCAGATCTTGTTGCCAGAGTTTGACGGTGCCATCCTCCAGCCGAGCCGGAAACATGGCATCGACCTGCGTGGAGCGCGCCCAAAGCCGTCGGGCCACACCAACCCCCGCCGCTGTGGCCGCAAGCACGGCAAGGTCGGTGGCAACATGGGTCAAATGGTCGAGTGCCTCTCGGCGATCTCCCTCATGCCAGGCTTCAAAACCATGATAAACCTCGCCCAACAGCTCCCAGGCCGTCACAGCAAGAAGCGGCAGGCCAAGGCCCGGCACAAAGAAACTGGCCAGATTGAGCAGCGCCCACCCCTCGGCGGCCAGGCGCTGGTCATGCTGGCGCTGCACCTCACGGTCCAGCCTGGCCACAGGCACCGCGATCATCGCCGCATCCTCCTTGATCTGGCGAATACGTGCCTGTGCCAGACCGTTGAACAACGGTTGCGAATAACCCTGCAAATGCGGTTCGAGATCGCGAAACGCCCAGTCCGCCAGGTCATCGAACAGCGCCGAAACCTGGGCAAAGAAAGCCTGGCTGTCACGTCGTAGCACGAAGCGGCTGAAAAAACGCTGGTAGGCTTTGTCTCGCAGGCGACGACCCAACTCGCGGTTCAGCTTGTCGATGCTCTCGAATGCGCGCCAAGGCGACACAGGGTCACCTGGCACGTAGAGCAACACACGGCGCGAGGTGTTGAAAAGGACACCCTGGTCAATCACCTCGAGCACGATCACCTGCTCAATCCGGCAACCCAGCAACTTCAGTTGCCTGGCCTCCACAAGGTCACCCGCCAGGCGCAGCAGCTTGCCATCCTCGCACATAGCCACCACCAACTTGAGCTCGCTGTCATCCAGCGTCCCTTCCTGCCTGGCTTTGTAGGCGTCTACCAACATGGCGTGGCGGCTGGCATCTACAAGGCAGGACTCCACGCGCCTTGCATCACCTGCGGGCTTTAGAATGGAATCCAGATGACGTTGATAACCCTCACCCAAATCCAGCTCGCGGCAAAGCGCGGCAAGCTCGATGCACGTGGGCGGTACAAGCCTGCCCTGGCGCGGAACCAGCAGCCGATTACCGCGCGGCTGGCCACCTGCCTGGGCCTGCTCGGCAGTGAAGTTGCGCAGTGCCACCTCAAGCAGCGGCTTTTCTTCATAGACCACCTCGGTGAGGTGCGCGCCTACCGGCTGGCTGTTGATCACAGGCTCGCGACGGCCTTCCAGAAACTTGAACGAGCGAGCATTGCCGCCAAGCCCGTAACGTTCGTCAAGGGCCTTGTCCAGGCCCGTCGCAACAAAGCTGTCGATACCTTCGATACCCCGCAGCAGCGCATTGACTTGCTCACGGCTGCGAAGGCTGTTCGCCAATGCCTTGCGGACCTCAGGCAGTTGCCCTGGGGGTATCTGACGCAACCAGAGCGGCAGGCGCTTGCTGATGATGCTGTCCTGGAACGCATCGATGGCTGCCTGTGCGCTTGATGGCGGAGTAGTGTCCATTGCTCGAGGCCTCTTCATGAAAAGAGGCCAGACTAGGGAGCAGGCTCGGCACCGGGTACTAGATAGCTAACGCCTGCGCTCAGAACAGCTGTAACTGGCGGCCAGTCAGCGTGGCGAAATCATCGCCAACGAACGGCAAAATGGCATCGGCTACCGGCTGCAACTGCCGGCTGAGGTAGTGCTCGTAATCGATCGGCGATTGAAGGTTTTCCATCGGCTCGGGACCGGCGGTAGTGATGACGTAACTGATCCAGCCGCCGCGCTGGTACTGGCGAGGGCGACCGAGCCGGCTGTTGTATTCATCGGCCTGGCGCGCAGCACGTACATGGGGTGGCACGTTGCGCTGGTAATCGGCCAACGGACGACGCAGGCGCTTGCGGTACACCAGCAGGTTGTCGAGCTCGCCCGCCAAGGTCTGCTGCACATAATTGCGCACATAGTCGCGATACGGCTGGCCGCGAAAGATCCGCCCGTACAGTTCCTGTTGAAACTGCTGCGCCAGTGGTGACCAGTCGGTGCGCACCGACTCCAGGCCCTTGTAAACCACATCCTCGCTGCCGTCGGCGCGCTGCACCATCCCGGCATAACGCTTCTTGCTACCCTCGTCGGTCCCACGGATGGTCGGCATCAGAAAACGCCGGTAATGCACTTCGAACTGCAATTCCAGTGCGCTTTCCAGGTTCATCTGCTGGCGCAGGTGCTCGCGCCACCACTGATTGACGTGGGCGACCAGTTCTCGGCCGATCTGCGCCGCACCCGCTTCACCATGGGCACCCTTGAGCCAGACGAAGGTAGAGTCGGTATCACCATAGATGACCTCATAGCCCTTGGCCTCGATCAACGCCCGGGTCTGGCGCATGATCTGGTGACCGCGCAGGGTGATCGACGATGCCAGGCGGGGGTCGAAGAAACGGCAACCGCTAGAGCCCAGCACGCCGTAAAAGGCATTCATGATGATCTTCAGCGCCTGCGACAGCGGTGCGTTGCCTTCACGCTTGGCCGCCTCCCGCCCTTGCCAGACGCGCTCGACGATGGCCGGCAAGCAATGCTGGCTGCGCGAGAAACGCCCACCCCGGAAGCCTTCTACCGAGTGCTCATCATCGGGCAAGCGCAGGCCCTCGACCAGCCCTACCGGGTCGATCAGGAAGGTCCGGATGATCGACGGGTAGAGGCTCTTGTAGTCCAGCACCAGCACCGAGTCGTAAAGGCCTGGGCGCGAATCCATCACGAAACCGCCGGGGCTGGCTTCCTCAGGGCGGCTGCCCAGGCTGGGGGCGACGAAGCCCAGGCGGTGCATCTGCGGGATATACAGGTGGCAGAAGGCGGCCACCGAACCCCCACTGCGGTCTACCGCCAACCCAGTGACAGAAGCGCGCTCCAGCAGGAACTCGAGCAGGCGGGTATGGGCGAAGATGCGCGTGACCAGCTCGCAATCCTTGAGGTTGTAGCGTGCCAGTGCGGGTTTGTCTTCGGCGAAACGGCGGTTGATTTCGTCCATGCGCTGGTAGGGGGTGTCGATGGCCTTGCCTTCACCGAGCAAGGTCTGCGCGACATTCTCCAGGCTGAACGACGTAAAGCTCCAGGTTGCCGAGCGCAGCGCCTCGATGCCGTCGATCAACAGCCGCCCCGGCGCGTCGGCGAAGGCATGGCCGCCACTGGCGTGGCTGCGCAAGGTCATGGGGGCGCCGTTGCGGCCCAGGGCCAGCGGCACCTGCATCAGCTTGGCGTGCTCGTGCAAAAGGCGTAGGTCGAACTGGATCAGGTTCCAGCCGATGATTGCATCCGGGTCGTGCTCCGCCATCCACTGGTTGAGGCACACGAGCAACCCGGCACGGTCATCGCAATAGTGCAGGTCGAAGTCGAGGCCCTCAGGGTCGCCGTTGGCCGGGCCAAGCATGTAGACCTGACGCTGGCCGCAGCCTTCCAGGGCAATGCTGTACAGCTCGCCACGTTCACTGGTTTCGATATCCAGCGACACCAGGCGCAGCGGTGGGCGATAGCCCGGCAGGGGCTTGAGCTGGGCATCGCAAATCACGCCCTGGTCATCGGGTTGCCCGGTGAACTGCACCGGCGCGGTGACGAAGCGCTCCATCAGGTAGCGTTCGGGTGGGCGGATATCCGCTTCGAACACCTCGATGCCTGCCGTGCGCAGCCGTTGCTCCAGCTGCATCAGTTGCCGGTGCTGCCGGCAATAAAGGCCCATGACCGGGCGCTGGTCGAAATCCTTTAACTGCAAGGGCCGCAGTTCGGCGCCCGGCTCGTTCGCCAGCAACACCTGCGCGTGCGCCGCTTGCGCTTGCGGGATGAACGCCACCGAAACCTGGGGTGCCAGACGTAGCAGCCGTGGCCCCTGATCGGTGGCCAGCCAAAGTTCCACGCAGGTGCCTTCTGGCGTGTCATGCCAATGCCGGGTCAGGACAAAGCCCTGCTGCAACTCCACTGCCTCACCCTCTGCCGAAAAGGATGATTCTACGCTAGCGTGCCCCCGCCACGAAGCCGCTTCTGCGCGCGGCCCAGGCCAACAACCAGGCCACCGCGATCAGCGCGAGCACCACACCACCAAACCCCTCCACCCCTGCCCCGGCCAGTAACAACCCGCCAATGATGCCGCCCAGGGCAATGGCGCTGTTCCACACCGTCACCAGCATCGATTGCGCCACGTCGCCCCCTTCGCCCGCCGCGTCTGCACAGGCCGTCTGCAGCAAGGTCGGCGCGCCGCCGTAGGTCACCCCCCACAAAGCGATACTCAGGTACATCAGCCAGGACGACGCTTGCCCCAAGGCCAGCGTAGCCAGGGCAAAGCCCGCCAGGCTCAAGAGCACCAGCGTGCGCAGATGCCGGTCGACCAGCAGGCCCACCAAACCAATCCCGGCCAGGGCCGACAGGCCGAACACCATCAGCACAGGGCCAATGTCCGCTGCCATGCCGGCCGCCGCCAGCAGTGGCACGATATAGGTGTAGAGAATGTTGTGGCCAAGGATCCAGCTGAGGATCACCAGCAGCACAAGCAACACCCCCGGCGTGCGCAGCACCTGCATGGCGGCCGGGCGCTTGCCAGCGGCCTGTCCGGGGTAGTCCGGCACTGAACGCACCACCCACACCACCAGCAGCAATGCCACTAGGGTGACCACCATGAACGTAGCACGCCAGCCCAACCCCGCACCCAGCCAGGTCGCGATCGGCAAGCCGAGCGACAGGGCAATCGGCTGGCCGAGCATGGCCAGTGCCATGGCCCGCCCCTGCTGCGCCACCGGCACCATGCGCCGGGCGTGGCCGGCTATCAGCCCCCAGGCCAGGCCGGCGGCCGCGCCGGTGAAAAAGCGCAGTACCAGGGTCAGGCTGTTGGAGTCCGACAGGGCCGTCAGCCCGTTGAACAACACAAAACCGACGATGGCCAGCAACAGCGCCCGGCGCCGATACCAGCCCTGAGTCAGGGTTACCAGCGGGATGGCGGTGAGTAATGAGCCCAAGGCATACGCCGTGACCCATTGCCCGGCCATGGCTTGGCTGATGTGCATGCCGTCGGCGATCTGGTCGAGCAAACCGGCCGGCAGGGTTTCACTGAGGATGGCGATGAAGCCGGTCATGGCCAGCGCCAACAGCCCGCTGAGCGGCAAGCGTTCGCTGCTGGCGGACAGCAACGGTGCGGAGGATGTCTGGGACATTGCAGAAGCCTTGAGTAGGAAACGAGGCGAACAGTCTGCAAGGCAAGGCCATTACGGAAAAAGACGGTTACAATGCCGTTCACCCCGGACATCCACGTCCGCAATCAGGAACGCAGCATGGATAGCCTCAGCGGTTTCGTGGTCTTCAATCGGGTGGCCGAAACCCGCAGCTTCGTCGCCGCGGGCCAGTCTTTGGGGATCAGTGCCTCGGCTGTGGGCAAGCGCGTAGCGCGCCTGGAAAGCCGCCTGGGCGTACGCCTGTTCCACCGCAACACCCGCAGCATCACCCTCACCGCCGAGGGCACGCTGTTCCTCGAGCGTAGCCGGCGCATCCTCGCCGAAATAGAGGCCACCGAGCAGGAACTGTCGCAAGCCAGCGAAACCCCACGCGGGCGCCTGCGGGTGAGCATGCCGCAGGTCACCGGGCTGGTAATGCCGGCGCTGGCCGAGTTCATGGCGCTGTACCCGCAAGTGGAGCTGGACCTGGACTTTTCCGACCGCATGGTAGATATCATCGGCGAAGGTTTCGATGTGGTGATGCGCGGTGGGCAGCCGGTGGATTCACGGCTCAATGCCAAGTTCCTGGGGTATTTCCAGCACCGGCTGGTGGCTTCGCCCGGCTACCTGCGCGAACGCGGCACGCCCGTGCACCCGCGCGACCTGGCGGCGCACACCTGCCTGCATTACCGCTTCCCCAGCAACGGCAAGCTGGAAACCTGGCCGCTGCGCCAGGAGCACCCCGAACACGCCTATGACATCCCCATCTCGATGGTGTGCAACCACGTCGAGACACGCGTCTGCTTCGCTTTGAACCACCGCGGCATCACTTGCCTGCCGGACTTCACCGTGGGCCGTGAGCTGGGCAATGGCTCACTGGTGAGCGTGCTCGACGACTTCATGGAGCGGCGCGGCAGCTTCTACCTGCTGTGGCCGTCCGGGCGGCAGATGCCGCCGAAATTGCGGGTGTTCATCGACTTCATGCTCGAACGGGTGTTCAACCGTACAGGTAGTTGATGTCCTTGTAGGCCAGCGGTGGCACCTGGCCGAGCAGGAAGTCACGCAGCTTGTGCATTTGCCGCGCCTTGGGGCTGGCCTTGAGCCAGGTCATGTAGTAGCCGTCGCCGGTGGCCACGGCGTGCTTGAACGGTGTGACCAGGCGCCCGGCCGCCAGGTCGGCGCTGGCCAGCACCAGGTCGACCACCGAAATACCCAGGCCTTGCTGGGCGGCCGAAATGCCCTGGTCGAGGGTATCGAACACTTGCCCCTGATCGATGCTGATATCCAGCGCGTCCATGCGCGCCAGCCAGCGCCGCCAGTCACGGCGGTCCGGGGACGGGTGCAGGAATTCGCATTGGGTCAGGTCGGCCAGGGCCGGCTGCGCTTGCGCCATGTAATCCGGGTGGCACACCGGGATCAACCATTCATCGAACAGCTTGAAGCTCTCGATATCGGCGGGGAAACGCCCGTTGGCCAGGAGAATGGCACAGTCGTAGGGCTCGGAATAGAAGTCCACGCTGTCGATGTCCATCCACACGCTGGACAACTGCACGCTGCAGTTGTCCTCGTGCTTCTTGAAGGCATCCAGTGCCCGCAGCAGCCAGCGCACCGTGAGCGTGGACGGGGCCTTCAGGCGCAAGCCATAGCGGTCCTGGCGCAGCAATGCGCAGGCATTTTCGATGATCTTGAAGCCCACTTTCAGCTCTTGCGCCAGCAGGCGACCGTGCTCGGTCAGGCTGAGCTTGGGGCCACGGCGTTCGAACAGGTCGCAGCCGAACATGGCCTCCAGGGTCTTGATGTGATGGCTGACCGCGCCTTGGGTCAAGGCGAGCTCTTCCGCAGCGCGGGTAAAGGAGCCATAGCGAGAGGCCACCTCGAAGGCACGCAGGGCGTGCAAGGCCTGAATCCGTTCCGACATGGCGACGTCCCGAGCATGAGTAAGACTAATAGTAGGTCATAGTTCCACGCGTTTTACAACGTCAAGAGCGTCTCGGAAAATGCAGGTAAATAATAAACATAACCAAGATCCTGCCTGCATGTGGCTTGAACGCTCACTAAATTTACGCCTGGGGAAATCATGTTTACAGGATATGGAAATTGCTATCGCCTGGATGCGCTAGAGCTAGCCGATGAACATGTCTGGAACACGCAGCACTGGACTTACAAGACCATAGAGCATTTTCGCAGTATTCTCGCCAACCCCAACTTCCCCTGCCTGTTCGGCCGCAAGGCGGTCAACGGCGAAACCTGCCATATTCTTTTCGCGCGCGCCGAGCAGCTCGCCGATGACATCGCCCAAGGCCTGGCCGACTACGTACGCACCGTCACACCGATCAAACCCAAACAGCGCATCGGCAGCCCCCTGGTGGTGTTTCTCGAAACGGCAGCGGGCAGCACCCTGGCCGAACAGCAGGCGCTGGCCTGGAAAGTGTTGCGTGGCGTACATGCGCGCGACCCACACCCGTGGCCGCAAGGCATTCCCACCGACCCCGACGACACCGCCTGGTCGTTCTGCTATGCCGGTATGCCCCTGTTCATCAACATGAATTTCCCCGGCCACCAGCAAATGAAAAGCCGCAACCTGGGGCTGCACATCACCTTCGTCATTAACCCCCGGGAAAACTTCGACGAAGTGGCCAACGCCAATACCGAGAGCGGCAAGAAAATCCGCGAGCGCATTCGCGAGCGCGTGCACCACTACAACGACGGTGTCGTACCTGACACCCTCGGCTTCTTCGGCGATGCCGACAACTACGAGTGGAAGCAGTACCAACTTCAGGAGGCGGGGTCGCTCAACCCGTCGCGCTGCCCGTTCCACGTCCATGCCGCACACCCGGCGGCAACCGACATACTGATCGAGAACTGACCGTGAATACCGCACTTACCGCCACCTATGCCCTCACTGTCCTGCTGCTGATCGCTACCCCCGGCCCGGTGGTGGCACTGATCGTCAACACTGCGGCCGCCTCCGGTTCGCGCAAGGCCATATTTACCGCCGTCGGCACCAACTGGGCGTCACTGGTGCTGATCGGTGCAGCGGCCTGGATCATTCTCACCAGCGCCGCCATCGACAAGGCCTGGCTCAGCACCATGAGCCTGCTGGGCTGCCTTTTCATCGGCTACATCGCGGTGGGCACGTTGAGGGAAGCCCTGAATGCGCCTGCGCCGGAAACGGCGAGCGAAGCCCCCAAGGCCGGGCGTGGCGGGCTGCTGCAAGGGTTCATGGTGGGTATTTCCAACCCGAAAGACATCATTTTCTTCATCGCCTTCTTCCCGCAGTTCATCCAGATCACCGAATCGTTCGGCAAAAGCATGGTGGTCCTGTCGCTGCTGTGGGTGGCCATCGATTTTGCCGTGCTCAGCCTGTACATCTTCGCCATCGGCAAGATCGCCTCGCAGCGGAGCAACCGCATGATAAGCCTGGCTTCCGGGGTGGCCCTGCTGCTGATCGCCGCCGGTGGCCTGCTGTACAACCTCAAGGAACTGGCGGCCTGAACGTGAAGCGCAACACTCGGCGCAACCGAAGGAGCGACCATGACCGCGACTGACATGCGCGCATCTCCTTCGCCGTTGCAGCAGGACTACCAACGCTTTCTGCTGCTGGGCAGCCGGCGTGCCCCGCTCACCGTGCATGTGCACGAAAGTGGCTACCGGTCTGGCACCATCAATACCGATGCGCTCGGCCTGCGCTACAGCCATTGCGCCGGCAAGCGCTTTTCCGCAGCCGAGCGCGGTGGTGCTTCGCGTATCAACCTGCTGGTCGGCGGCTCCACCGCCCTGGGTATCGGCGCCAGCTCCGACGAGCACACGGTGGCCTCACACCTGTCGATGCTCACCGGCGAAGTCTGGCTGAGCCTGGCCGGCTGCGGCCTCAACGCCAGCCAGGAGCTGCTGATGTTCCTGACCCACCAGCACCGCCTTGGCCAGCTCGGCCACGTGGTGGTGCTCAGCGGCCTCAACAGCCTGGCCCACGAAGCCCTCAGTGAAGTCCTCGCCACCCTCAACGGCCCGCAGCACGCCAAGGCCTACCAGGACTTTCTCAACAGTTTCAGCGAAGGCATGCAGCCCGCCGCACCACCCCGTCGGCAGTCGTTGTGGCGGCGTATCCGCCAGGCGTTGGCCACCCCTGCGGTCGCCGCCCCGGTCAGCTGGCCGCTGTCGCCCCCGGAAAAGCGCCTGGCCCGTGCTGCCGATAATATTGGCCGTACCTTGCGCCAGTGGGACCGGCTGCTGGCAGACAGCCACGCCACCCTCACCTTCATTCTGCAGCCGTTGCTGCCCTGGTGCCGGGATACCCTGCCTGCCGGCGAACAGGCCATGCTGACCGCCCTGCAGCAAAAACCGGCGAACTTCGACCGGCTGCTGGAGGGTGCATTCGACAGCCAGTTGCATTCGGCGTTTTTCCGCCGCATCAAGAGCCAGGCCGACCCTGTGCCTTGCTACGACATGAACTGCATGCTCAACAGCTCACCTGTGTTCGGTGCCGACCTGTTCATCGACCGCCTGCACCTGAACGATCTGGGCAACAATGCCCTGGCCAAGGTTATCACCGCCAAACTCGGTCTGGCCCAGGAAAAACACGCCCTGCGCAAGGTCACGCCGATCAAGCTCCTCTGACAGTTGCCGGGTGGTCTTCCGGCCGCTCGCCTGGGTGGCTAGAATACATCGTCGTTCCGATTTGCCCGAGGCGCACGCTTGACCGCCATGAACATCGAAGCCGTCCATCCTTGCCAGGCCGCCCATGGGGCTGGCCTATGAACCGCATGCGACGCCTGCCCCCGCTGTTGATCGCCCTGATGCCACTGGCTGCGCACGCGCTGGAGGTGCGCATCGACCCTCATGCCGACCTGCTCTACCGCCAGGCCCTGCCGTTGCTGGAGCAGGCCGACAACCAGGGCGACGATGCCAATACACTGCGCACAGCCGTTGGCGGCGACCCCGAGCTCAGCCGTCAGGGTCAGGCCCTGGCCCATACCTTGCCGACAGCGGTTGCCCTGCTGAAAAAATCGGTCGAGCTGGGCCACCCGGTCGCGCAGTACCGCCTGGCGCTGTACTACATGACGTATCTGCCCGTCGCGCAAATTCCGGATGCTGCCTGCCCGTTACTCGTGGCCAGCCTCCAGCAGGGTTTCGCCGCACCCGCGCCGGCCATCGCCACCTGGTGCCGGCCCTATAACGTCAGCAACGAGTATCGCGCAGCGCTGGAAGCCATTCCCAGCATGGCCACCGTGTACGCCCCCTACTACCCGCAACCGGCCACCCGCCTGATCTGCAACCGCAGCCGGCCACAAGGCCTGGACATGCTGTGGGGGCGCCAGCGTGACTACCAGGCCGAAGTGTACCGCCTGCTCGGCGACCTCGACCCGCAGCACCGCCTGACCCTGCTGCAGAAGGCCGTGGACATCAATGGCTGCGTGACGGCGCAGCAGCATCTGACCCGCCATCCGTAGTCCCCACCCACAAGGACTCACGTCGACCAGCAAGATCGTTCAAGCCATGCCCCTCCCCCTTCTGGCATGCTGGCCTACCACGTAAAGCATTGCAGCCATCATGCCCCACATCGCCCGCCAAGCCTTTCTCCACGGCGCCATCGCCATTCTCCCCCTGTCCCTGGCCGTCGCCCCCTGGGGGCTGCTGGCCGGTTCCATGGCCATCGAAGCCAACCTCACTGCCTGGGAAGGGCAAGGGCTGTCGGCCATCGTCTTCGCCGGCGCCGCGCAACTGGTGGCCATCGGCATGCTCAAAGGCGGCGCCAACCTGGCGTCGATTCTGCTCACCACCCTGCTGCTAACCTCGCAGCATCTGCTGTACGGCCTGTCGATGCGCCCGGTACTGTCCAGCCAGCCGCTGCGCTGGCGGCTGGGCCTGGGCTTTCTGCTGACCGACGAATTCTTCGCCCTGACCAGCCAGTACGACCAGCAGCAGTTCAACCGCTGGTACGCTCTGGGGGTGGGCCTGACCTTCTACGTGGCCTGGAACCTGTTTACCCTGGCCGGCATCCTGCTGGGCCAGAACATTCCACACCTGGACCAATTGGGCCTGGACTTCTCCATCGTCGCCACCTTCGTCGCCCTGATCGCACCGCTGGTGCGCAACCTGCCCACGGTGGTATGCGTAGCTGTGTCGTTGTTCTGCTCGGTATTGTTCAGCCACTGGCACTGGGAAACCGCCCTGGTGGCCGCAGGCCTGCTGGGCATGAGCGCTGGTTTCATCTGCCAGAAATTTGCAGGAGCCCGAGCATGACCTGGATCCTGATTTTTGCCATGGGCGCCATCGTGTTCCTCAACCGCTATGCGTTCCTGGAACCACGCCTGCCCTTGCGTCTGAGCTCCAACGCCAGGCAGTTCCTTGGCTTTGCCGTGCCGGGCATGCTCACCGCCATCTGCGGCCCGATCATCTTCATGCCCGATCACCAGCTCAACCTGAGCCTGCTCAACCCCTACCTGCTGGGCTCTCTGGTGGCCATCGCCCTGGTGCTGTTGACCCGCAGCGTATTGCTGAGCATGCTGGTGAGCATGTTGATCTTCTTCTTCCTGCGCAGCTGGCTGGCATGAGCACACCCCTGCGCGAGCAGACACACCTCTGGCAGGCGCCGGCATTGGGCGACGTCGAGATGCTGCACGCGCGTTATTTCCAGCAACGTTTCGCCCCGCATGTGCACGAAGGCTACGTGTTCACCGTGATCGAATCCGGGGCCCAGCGCTTCTGGCACCGAGGCAGCGAGCACTTGGCGCCGGTTGGCAGCATGGTGCTGATCAACCCTGACGAGCTGCATACCGGTGCCACAGCCCATGAAGCGGGCTGGCGTTATCGCGGCTTCTACCCCGAGCACGAGCGGGTAACCGGCGTGCTCGACGAGCTGGAACTGGGCCGTCACGGCATGCCCCGTTTCAAGGACAGCGTCATCCAGGACCCTGCCCTGGCCATCGCCTTCAGCCAGCTGCATCAGCTGTCCGAAAACGGCGCCAGCGCCCTGCAGCAACAGACCGCCTGGCGCCAGGCGGTGCTGGCCCTGGTGCAACGCCACGGGCAATGCGCCGAACCCTCGGCCCCCGGCCACGAACCACTGGCCGTGGCCCGCGCCCGCGAACTGCTGGAAAGCCAACTGGCGGACCCGCCCTCGCTCGAAGCGCTGGCGGCGGCCGTCAACCTGTCGCCATTCCACTTCGCCCGGGTATTCCGCCAGGCCACCGGCCTGCCGCCACATGCCTGGCTGAAACAGCGGCGCCTGGCCCGCGCCCGGGAAATGCTGAAGAGCGGCCTGGTTGCTTCGGAGGTGGCGTTTGACCTGGGGTTTGCTGACCAGAGCCATTTGAGCCGGCAGTTCAAGCAGGCGTATGGGGTGACGCCGGGGGCGTATCGGCAGGCTTGTGCTCAATCTGCAATAACCGCCTGAGGCGCCGCAATACCAGTTCAAGCCTACCTCCAGGTACCAATACCGAGCGGCACATTACGCACTATCGTCGGTATCAAGGGCGCGTCCTTTCAGGTTCCAGCGTACCGGTGCGATGAACAGCATGAGCGTCATCCAGATGAAGGTTGCTGGCCCCGCAAGCACGAAGACCAGGCTGGCAACCAGCCCTGAAACGGCATCCCCAATGACGGCCGTGAAGTAATAAAGGGAAAAGTTCCTGCCAACTTCATGCTCGTTCGACAAGCACTGGATGTTTGTCACGATTGCGATATCGACAAATGCGCCAATGAAGCCAACCAGGAAGAGGATCAGCAGAAACAACCAGGTATTGAACTGCAGCGCCACTGCGGCAGCAAAAAACAGTGCGCCGTAAATTATCCAATAGCGCAGTACCAACCGTGCAGTGGTACGCGGGTTGAAGCGGGTGTAGAGCACGCCACCCAGCACGGTGCCTGCCGCCAGCAGTGAGAATACGTAACCCACCGCTGCCTCAGAGGTAAAGTGCTCCAACACCGAAGCCGGGAGAATGAAGCGAATCACCGACGTGGCGAACATCGCACAAAGCGTGGTACAGCCAATAACGGCAAACAACGGGACATTGCTGCCCTTGAGCTGGTTCACGCTGCGCACCGCATCGCGGACTATGGCTCGCCCATCGAATGCCTGCCGCACGCCTTGCCTTGCTGGCCCCAAGGTAGCAATGGAAATGGCAGACAACACCAGGCATATTGCAAAGAACAAGAAGGTTGCGTCGCGAGATAGCAGCAACACACAGGCCGAAAACACCAACGGTCCAATAATAGAGGCCGTATCTTCGATCACCTGGATACCGCTGTTGACTGAAGCCAGTTGGTCCTTTTCCACGATATCCGGAAAGTATGCGCGAAACGTGGGTACATACAGACATTCAAGCGCGGTCATGACCATCGCGAAGGCCACCAACACGGGCAGTACCGGCGTAAACCAACTGAACAAGGCAAAGAAGGCAAGCGACAGAATGCATTTGGCCAACTCGACCGCAAACAGTGTTCTTTTCTTGTCGGCGTTATCTGCCAGCCAACCACCCAAGGGAGAAAACACCATGCTCGGCAAGTAGCGGAAGAAATAAGCGATGCCAATCAACAACAAATCCGCCTCGACCATGAGTACGATGGTCACGGCAAATGCCGCTTCGAAGGCAAATTCACCGCACTTGGAAAAGCAATAGCCCAATGTAAGTGAGCGCGTTCCGGAGTTAAGACTCAACGCCTGCATAATCGTTGCTTTCTTCAGCCAGCGGTACAGAGGCGACTGAATCTAGAGCTCATCCGCGGCTGGATTCAACATGAAAGTTGTAACAACACCCGCACTGTCAGCGCAGCCAACATTGAGACTCCGAATGTTCCTACGTTCAGTAACTATTGGCGAAGTCAGACCAGTCGCCGCCAAACTGTGTGACAGAACGGCTCAGCACATCTCGTCCGCTTGCAAAGGGTCATGCCACCGGCGACGTAGCGGCATCCACTTTAAACACGATGTTTATTCCTATAGATAAGTAACTCAGTGTTACTCAAACGACGGAGTACTCCTTTTTGCATCCTCAACACCCCTGCAAAGCCATCAGGAGCCCCGCCAACCCTCTGCTACACTGACAAGGCTGAATTGGAGGATCCTGCCATGTCCGAAAGAGAGCTCACCACCCTTCTGTCGCTGATGAACCAGCGCCAGGCCTGCCTGAGCAGTGCCTGCAAGGAGATTGCCGACTGGATCGACCGGCAGGGCGATGTGCCCGCCGCCGGCAAGATCCGCGCCAGCCTGAAGGCACTGGAGGCCGATGAGGCGCAGGTTCGAAAGACCCTTACGTCGCTGACACTCGACAGGCCGCTGCCGCGCTTTCGTAGCTGAAAGGCGCCGCTGAAAAAGAAAGGGCCGCTAAGCGCCGCCCTTTGGTCTGTCAGTGGTTCATGTGCATGTGGTCATGCCCACCGCCGGCCTCGGCGTTGAGCGGGCGCACCTCAGCATGCACGTCCACGGTTTCCTTGCCGCCCTTGGCATCTTCGATGGTCAGGGTCAGTGGCACTTTCTCGCCTTCCTTCACCTGATCGTTCAGGCCCATCAGCATCACGTGCAGGCCATTCGGGTCCAGGGTCACGGCCTTGCCGGCCGGCAACTCGACGGCCTTGACCTCACGCATGCCCATCACGTCGCCGTTCATGGTCATCTCGTGCACCTGCACGGTCTTGGCCACGGGCGACGCCACGCTTACCAGCTTGCTGTCGCTGCTGGCGGTCAGGGTCATGAAGGCACCGGTGGACTGCTGGTGCGGCACGCTGGCACGGACCCAGGCATCGCTCACAGTGGTCTGGGCCAGGGCCGGCAGGGCCAGGCCCATCAGTGCCAGGGCAGCCAGGCCGCGTTTGATCGGTTGCATCGACATTCAGCAGATCTCCATCAGGGTGACCAGGTCTTCGGCACATTCCTTGGCATTCAGGGAATGGCCCAGGCTCAGGCGCAGGGTGCCACGCGTATCGTAGACGTAGCTGGTGGACGAGTGAGAAATGGTATAGGTGTCACCGGCCGGGACCTTTTCGTAGAACACCTTGAATTCCTTGGCCACTGCGGCAATTTCCTCGGGGGTGCCGGTGAGCGCGGTGAACGTCGGGTCGAAGGCCTTGACGTAGGCATCAAGCACCTCGGGGGTGTCGCGCTCCGGGTCCAGCGTGATGAACACCACCTGGAACAGGTCACGGTCACGGCCCCTCAGCAGCTTGCGGATTTGCGCCGCACGCGCCAGGGTGGTCGGGCAAACGGCCGGGCACTGGGTGAAGCCGAAGAAGACCATCGGCATGCTGCCGTAGAAGCTCGACAGGGTGCGCACGTTACCTTGTGGGTCTTTGAGGCTGAACTTGCGCCCGAGGATTTCGTTGCTCATGTTCTTGCCGTACTTGAACTCGAGCCCCCGGGCCGGGCTGCAGCCTGCCAGCAGGCCGAGCCCGAGAACGCCCATCCCGGCGACAACTGCGCGCCGGGTATACAGATCATTCATGAAACCATCCTTTACAGGGAAGGTGCCGGCCCTCGGGACGGGCCGGCTGAAAAACCGGGGCATTCTGGCATGACACCCCAAGGGGTTCTACCCGACCAAGGCGGGGAAGGCCTGCAACCCTTTGAATACGGGCTGCGGCCTGTTGTCGCAGGGGTTGAAACCGTAACACTTTGTTGCTAGAGAGCCGACCTTGGCTTAGTAGTAAGCGTTCTCTTTCTGGCTGTGGTCGGTAACGTCACGCACGCCCTTCAATTCCGGAACACGCTCGAGCAGGGTGCGCTCGATACCTTCCTTCAGGGTGACATCGGCCTGGCCGCAGCCTTGGCAACCGCCACCGAATTGCAGCACGGCGATGCCGTCGTCGACCACGTCCACCAGGCTGACCTGGCCGCCGTGGCTAGCCAGACCCGGGTTGATCTCGGTCTGCAGGTAGTAGTTGATGCGCTCGTTGATCGGGCTGTCTTCGTTGACCATCGGCACCTTGGCGTTAGGCGCCTTGATGGTCAGCTGGCCACCCATGCGGTCGGTGGCGTAGTCAACCAGTGCGTCTTCCAGGAACGGCACGCTGACCGCATCCAGGTAAGCGGTGAAGCTTTTCAGACCCACGGCGGTGTCGTCAGGCTTCTCTTCGCCCGGCTTGCAGTAGGCAATGCACGTCTCTGCGTACTGGGTGCCCGGCTGGGTGATGAAAATGCGAATGCCGATGCCAGGCGTATTCTGCTTGGAGAGCAGATCGGCCAGGTAGTCATGGGCGGCGTCGGTAATGGTTATAGCGCTCATGTAGGTTCCTCACAGACTTGCCGCCAAGTGTACGCCAACCCGCTCATTGAACAAAGTCCTAGTATTTGACTCGGGAAAGCGCATATTCAGGGGCCGCCCCCCGTGGCGCCGCCAGCCAGGCCTGCATGCGCCGGTACAGCCCGCGCTCCAGCCACTGGTAACTGAACCACGACATTAGTCCAATGGACGGCACGCACAGGGCAAACACCAGATACGGGTTCAACTGCAGGCGCTGGCTGGCGAACCAGCCGGCGTACAGCACCAGCACATGGACCAGGTACACCGAATACGAGCAGTCCCCCAAGGCCTTGAGCAGCCGGTTGCCTTGAAAAAGCGGTTCCAGCGCGATGAAGGCCATCACGATCATGGCGCTCGGCAGGCCCCAATGCAGCAGGCGCTGGGACGCATCCAGGTGATAGATGGCCAGACCCGCCACAACCAGCACGCCCAGCGGCAACCACCGCCCTTGGCGGATCAGCCCACGCCGATACAGCACGCCCAGGCCGATGCCGAGCAAGAACTCGTAGATGATGTCGTTGTTGTAGAAGCGGCTTAGCACACCCAGCCGGCCCAGCACCTCGCTGGCCAGCAACAAGGCCGCGGTAACCAGCAACAGGTGATGACGCCGGCGCACCAGGAAGGCCAGGCCGAACAGCAGGTAGAAGAACATCTCGAAGTTCAGCGTCCAGCCCACGTTCAAGGTCGGGTACAGGCCATAGCCTCCGGGGTTTTCTGCCGGGATGAACAGCATCGACAAGAACAGATGGTGCCAGGTGAACACCTGATGTGGCATCCATTGGCTAAAAGCCAGCAGCAACAGAGCCATCAACACTGTGTAGAACCAGTAGGCCGGCACAATACGCAGTACCCGATTGAGCAGGAACTGGCGCGGTTCGATGGTTTTATCGCGGGTCGACAGGTAGATGACCAGCCCGCTGATGACGAAGAAGATGTCGACGCCTACGGCGCCACGGTCGGTAAGCAGTTGGCCAATGGGGCCGGTGGCGTGGAAGTCGAAGAAGATCTGCATGAAATGGTGGCAGACCACCACCCAGGCGGCGAACGCCCGCAGTGCCTGAAGCGAATACAGCATGAAGTACCCTGCGCTTGCCGGTGCGTTGAGGCCTTGGGAGCCTATGACAGCTCCCAGACCACCCAACCTGTCCGACCGCAGGGTACCCGGAAAGGTCAGCTCACCCGATCAGAGGTTTTCATAGCGGTTCATGTCCAGCACCCCCGCCTCCACCGGCTGGGTCTCCTTGATGAAGCTGTTCAAGTCATGGAAGTAGCGCCAGAACTCAGGGTGACTACGGCGCACGCCCCAGCGCATGACGATGCGCTCGAACTTCGCCGGGTCATCTTTGGCATACTCCATGTCCTCGACGAACTCCGCCACATCCTTGGTCGGGATGTTGAAGATGAAGTTCGGGTAGCTGCTGAGCACACCCGGTGCCAACGTCAAGGTATCCAGCCCCGGCTGATAGCGGTACGCCTCACCCAGCAGGAACGCCACGTTGCTGTGCGCACGGTTGCGCAGCAGGCTGTACACCTGGCGCTCGCCGCCCTGCCCTTCGATACGCAGCATGGTTGCCTCGGGCAACTGGTTGATCACCTTCAGCCCCGCAGCCGGGCGCGACACCAGGCGGCTGAGCGACTGCTCGGCATTGCGGAACTCTTCGCTCATCTGCGGCCGTGAGCAGAACGCGCCCTGGCAGCGGTTGATCGGGTCGGGCGTGGCATTCAGGCTGCCGGTGCGCTGCAACAGCTTCAGGCCAAAGTCGCGCTTGGGGTTGCGCGGGTCAAGCTGGATACCACTCGGGGTGTCGGTGTCGATGTCCTCATAGTCCATCCACATCTTCACCTTGCCGCTGTTCTGGTACCAGTCACCCAGGATCGCCTTGCGCTGGTCGGCCGGCATCAGGCGCAAGAAGTTGATCTCGGCACCGTTGCGAATCAGGTCGAAATACAGGCGCGTCTGCAATTGGTGCGAAACATTGCCGAACACGTCAAAGTTGACCGCCAACTGGTAATAGGTGCGCTCGAACAACGGGTAGTCGAACAACCACACGGTCAACGGCACGTCACCGATCAGGCCCTTGCTTACCGACGCGCTGTCGAAATGGCGGAAGATGCTCAGCAACGCGTTGTCGTTACCGGCCCACAAGGTCGACCAGCCCGGTGCCGGCATGTCGGCATAGGCGTCACGGCGCAGCTTTTCGTACTCGTTGCGCTTGTCGCGGTAGGCGTGCCACAGGCTCAGCACACTGCCTACGTCATCGATCTGGCCCGGCATGGCCAGCAACGGCGTGGCCTCGCCACGGTATTTGGCGTCGGTGATGTAACGGTCGAAGGCCGGCTCCTGGAACAGCGCCCAGAAGTTATCGCGGATCACGTCAGTGGCGATCTGCCCACGGCACACAGGGCCCCGGATGAAAGTGCGCACGAAGTATTCGGCGTTATCCAGCATGAACTGGTAACGCGCCACTGCCGGGATCGCCTCGAAGGTTTCGAACGGGTTGGCCCGGTGACGCGGGCCGTAGCCCGGCAGTGCGGTGGCGTGCCAGTCGCCGGCATAGAACAGCTGCTTGACCCGTTTAAGTTTCTGCGGCCCCATCGGGTAGGTGATGTGCGTCTTGTGCACGATCACACCCTGCACCGGGATCAACCGATAGTAGAAGTCGGTGCCGGGCGGGTCGTTGGGGCGGCGCGTGGCAATGATATCGACCGGCTTGCCGCTCGGCGTGCGCGAACGCACCCACTGGAAGAAGTGCCCCTGCTCCCCCCCAACGAAGTAGATATGCGCCAGGAACAGGTGTTCGTACAGCCAGCGGCCGACCAGCGCCTCGGTGGAGCCCGGACGGTTGAGCAGCTCTTCCCACTCGGTGATCTGCCGGGCTTCGGCTGCGCTTGGCTTGATCGGCTGGTATTCCACCGGCGCACCCGCTGCCAGCCAGCGGCGCAGGGTGTCGTATTCCTTGTCGGTCAGCCCGGTCACCGCCAACGGCATACCCTCTTTGGGGTGGGCGCCGGCATAGGCGTCGAATTCATGGGGCAGCGGGCACATGTTGTTGCGGTTCAGGCCCAGGACAATGTCCTCGGGCAACTTGGCGTTGGGCGTGAGTGGGGTCTTGTGCCCCAGTTCCAGCATCCGCGCCATCAGTGCGGCCTGGCTGCCCTGGTTGTCGAGCACCGAATAGAAGCCCTTCTTGCGCCATTCCTCTTCGCTGTGAGCGTCGTAGAACAGCCGCGTGGTAGGCACCGCCTTGCTACGCTCGCCCTGGTACACCGGGACCTTGCTGGCCCCGCGCACCGCGCCTTCCGGGCTTTCCAGCTTGAGTTGGCAGGCAGCGTCGTTGCAGGCGTGGCAGGCCACGCACTTCTCGGTGAAGATCGGTTGAATGTCCCGGGTGTAGGAAATAGCCGGGCTCGACTGGGGGGCTTGCCCGAACACCGCGCCGCTGATGAGCAGGGCGAAGGCGCCGGCAAGGATACGATGCACCATGTGCGAAAAGTCCTGGTTCTTGAAAGCCATCACGATTGTGCCTGGTCGTCCTTGGGTGCTGGTAATCGCGCCAACAACATGAGCAGTTTTCATGCAAATGGGCGATGTGCGTAAAAACCGCGCAGCTTTGTTATGATTCCGCACCTTCTGATTTTTGCCCGACCAGGTAGTTCCTATGTCCGACCGCAGCGCTCGTCTCCAAGCACTCCAGAACGCACTCAAAGAGCGCATCCTGATCCTCGACGGCGGCATGGGTACTATGATCCAAAGCTACCGTCTCGAGGAACACGACTATCGTGGCACGCGTTTCGCCGATTGGCCAAGCGATGTCAAAGGCAACAACGACCTGTTGCTGCTCAGCCGCCCGGACGTGATCGCCGCCATCGAGAAAGCCTACCTGGATGCCGGCGCCGATATTCTCGAAACCAACACCTTCAACGCCACGCAGATTTCCCAGGCCGACTACGGCATGGAGTCGCTGGTCTACGAACTGAACGTCGAAGGCGCGCGCATCGCCCGCCAGGTAGCGGATGCCAAGACCCTGGAAACCCCCGACAAACCACGCTTTGTCGCCGGCGTGCTCGGCCCTACCAGCCGCACCTGCTCGATTTCCCCGGACGTCAACGACCCTGGCTACCGCAACGTCACCTTCGATGAGCTGGTCGAAAACTACATCGAGGCCACCCGCGGCCTGATCGAGGGCGGCGCCGACCTGATCCTGATCGAAACCATCTTCGACACCCTCAACGCCAAGGCGGCGATCTTTGCCGTGCAGCAAGTGTTCGAGGAAGACAACGTCGAACTGCCGATCATGATCTCCGGCACCATCACCGACGCCTCCGGCCGTACCCTGTCCGGCCAGACCACCGAAGCGTTCTGGAACTCGGTGCGCCACGCCAAGCCGATTTCCGTGGGCCTGAACTGCGCCCTCGGCGCCAAGGACCTGCGCCCGTACCTGGAAGAGCTGGCGACCAAAGCCGACACCCATGTTTCGGCCCACCCCAACGCCGGCCTGCCGAACGCCTTCGGTGAATACGACGAGACTCCGGCGGAAATGGCTGCGGTGGTCGAGGAATTCGCCGCCAGCGGCTTCCTGAACATCATCGGCGGCTGCTGTGGTACCACCCCAGGCCACATCCAGGCCATTGCCGAAGCCGTGGCCAAGTACAAGCCGCGTGAGATCCCGGAAATCGCCAAGGCCTGCCGCCTGTCGGGCCTGGAGCCGTTCACCATCGACCGCCAGTCGCTGTTCGTCAACGTCGGCGAGCGCACCAACATCACCGGCTCCGCCAAGTTCGCCCGGCTGATCCGTGAAGAGAACTATACCGAAGCCCTGGAAGTCGCCCTGCAGCAGGTCGAGGCCGGCGCCCAGGTGATCGACATCAACATGGACGAAGGGATGCTCGACTCCCAGGCCGCCATGGTCCGCTTCCTCAACCTGATCGCCGGTGAGCCGGACATTTCCCGCGTGCCGATCATGATCGACTCGTCCAAATGGGACGTGATCGAGGCGGGCCTCAAGTGCATCCAGGGCAAGGGCATCGTCAACTCCATTTCCATGAAGGAAGGCGTCGAGCAGTTCAAGCATCACGCCCGCCTGTGCAAGCGCTACGGCGCTGCCGTGGTGGTGATGGCCTTCGACGAGGTCGGCCAGGCCGACACCGCCGCGCGCAAGAAGGAAATCTGCCAGCGCAGCTATGACATTCTGGTCAATGAAGTGGGCTTCCCACCGGAAGACATCATCTTCGACCCGAACATCTTTGCCGTCGCCACCGGTATCGAAGAGCACAACAACTACGCCGTCGATTTCATCGAGGCCTGTGCCTACATCCGCGATCACCTGCCCCATGCGCTGAGTTCGGGCGGTGTGTCCAACGTGTCGTTCTCGTTCCGTGGTAACAACCCGGTGCGTGAAGCGATCCACTCGGTGTTCCTGTACCACGCGATCCAGAACGGCCTGACCATGGGTATCGTCAACGCCGGCCAGCTGGAAATCTACGACGAGATCCCGGCGGCACTGCGCGAAAAAGTCGAGGACGTGGTACTCAACCGCACCCCGCACGGCACCGACGCACTGCTGGCGATCGCTGACGACTACCGGGGCGGCGGCGCCACCAAGGAAGTGGAAAACGAAGAGTGGCGCTCGCTGCCGGTGGAAAAACGCCTGGAGCACGCGCTGGTCAAGGGCATCACCGCGTTCATCGTTGAAGACACCGAAGAATGCCGTCAGCAGTGCGCACGCCCGATCGAAGTGATCGAAGGCCCGCTGATGAACGGCATGAACGTGGTCGGCGACCTGTTCGGCGCGGGCAAGATGTTCCTGCCCCAGGTGGTCAAGTCGGCCCGCGTGATGAAGCAGGCGGTGGCGCACCTGATCCCGTTCATCGAGGCCGAAAAAGGCGACAAGCCGGAAGCCAAGGGCAAGATCCTGATGGCCACGGTCAAAGGCGATGTGCATGACATCGGCAAGAATATCGTCGGCGTGGTACTGGGCTGTAACGGCTACGACATCGTCGACCTCGGCGTGATGGTGCCGGCCGAAAAAATTCTGCAAACCGCCCGCGAACAGAAGTGCGACATCATCGGCCTGTCCGGCCTGATTACCCCGTCGCTGGACGAGATGGTCCACGTTGCCCGCGAAATGCAGCGCCAGGGCTTCGAGCTGCCACTGATGATCGGTGGTGCCACCACCTCCAAGGCGCACACTGCGGTCAAGATCGAGCCCAAGTACAGCAACGATGCCGTGGTCTATGTCACCGACGCCTCCCGCGCGGTGGGCGTGGCGACCCAACTGCTGTCCAAGGAACTCAAGCCGGGCTTCGTCGAGAAAACCCGCCAGGAATACGTGGAAGTCCGCGAGCGCACCGCCAACCGCAGCGCCCGCACCGAGCGCCTGAGCTACAGCCAGGCCATCGCCGCCAAGCCGCAGTACGACTGGGCCGGCTACCAGCCAGCGGTGCCCTCCTTCACCGGCGTCAAGGTGCTGGAAGACATCGACCTGCGCACCCTGGCCGAATACATCGACTGGACCCCGTTCTTCATCTCCTGGGACCTGGCCGGCAAGTTCCCGCGGATCCTCACCGACGAAGTGGTCGGCGAGGCGGCCACGGCGCTGTACAAAGATGCCCGCGAGATGCTCGACAAGCTGATCGACGAGAAGCTGATCAGCGCCCGCGCGGTGTTCGGGTTCTGGCCAGCCAACCAGGTGGCCGATGACGACATCGAGGTGTACGGCGAGGACGGCCAGCCGTTGGCCACCCTGCACCACCTGCGCCAGCAAACCATCAAACCGGATGGCAAGCCCAACTGGTCGCTGGCCGACTTCGTCGCGCCAAAAACCAGCGGCGTCACAGACTATGTGGGCGGGTTCATCACCACCGCCGGCATCGGTGCCGAGGAAGTGGCCAAGGCTTACCAGGACAAAGGCGACGACTACAGCTCGATCATGGTCAAGGCCCTGGCCGACCGCCTGGCCGAAGCCTGCGCCGAGTGGCTGCACGAGCAGGTGCGTAAAGAGCACTGGGGCTATGCCCGCGACGAGCACCTGGACAACGAGGCGCTGATCAAGGAGCAGTACAGCGGTATTCGCCCGGCCCCGGGCTACCCGGCCTGCCCCGACCACACCGAGAAGGAAACCCTGTTCCGCCTGCTCGATGGCACCGCCATCGGCGAAACCGGGCCGAGCGGCGTGTTCCTGACCGAGCACTTCGCGATGTTCCCGGCGGCGGCGGTCAGCGGCTGGTACTTTGCCCACCCGCAGGCGCAATACTTTGCCGTGGGCAAGGTGGACAAGGACCAGATCGAAAGTTACAGCGCGCGTAAAGGCCAGGAGGTGAGCGTGAGCGAGCGCTGGCTGGCGCCTAACCTTGGGTACGACAGCTAAAACTGCGCTGGCTTCTTCGCGGGCAAGCCCGCGAAGAGGCCGACACAGACAACCTCATAGCCATTGCCTACACTGTCCCTGATTGCCTCTGATTTCTCAGGAGCCACCATGGACGATTCCAGCCAGGGCAAACCGCCTACCTTCTGGCAGATGCTGCACAGCATTCTCGCCGCCGCCTTCGGCGTGCAAAGCGGCAAGAACCGCGCTCGCGACTTCACCCACGGCAAAGCCAGCCATTTCATCGCATTGGGGACGCTGTTCACCCTGGTGTTCATTGCCGTCTTGATCGGCCTGGTGCAACTGGCCCTGCACCTTAGCGCCCGCTAGAAATGAAAACGCCTGCGGGATTCCCTCCCGCAGGCGCTCTGACGGCTTCATGGTCTTGAGAACAAGTCTACTGGTGGCTGACCCAGTACACGGCAGTGACCACCACCAACACGATCAGGCAGAGGATCGCCCAGGCATCGACGCTGCTGTCAGCTTTGCGGACCTTGGTTGAGTTTCCCATTGCATTGCCTCTTGTAGTGGTTATGGGAATGCACTTCACCACCAGCAGTTAAGACGAGCAATGCCCTTTCCTCAAGCAGGGTCTTTTGCCTGGCGACGGGTGACGCGCCCACCGCCAAGCCAGGCCGTTCAAGCATTGGCAAGGCCCGCATCCCTGGCCACTGCATCATTCATCACCAGCAGAAAACCACTGGCCCTGTTCTCCAGAACGAATACCCGCAACCCCAGTTCGAGGAAAGCGCGCTTCTTGTAAGGGGAATAAGCGTTGGTAATGATGACCCGTCCCCGATTGCGGACAAAGGGCATGACATGGTCCTCGACGTGTTTCATGAATTGCACTTCATGTAGCCCAGAGGTCGCCTCGGAACGCACGGGCAAATACCTGCATCGCCGTTAACCCTTGCGCAGCATCTGCTACGAAAAGCCGCCCCTCGGGCGATGTACCCGCATAAATGTACGTGCCGCTGGCGGTGCTCAATGCGAACACGGGCAGCTCATGCCCTTCCACCCTCAGCATGAAGTTGCCCTTGTGCAGGGCCTGGCCCACTGGGGGCAAGCCATAACTCAAAACCCTCGGCAGGGCGAGGCTGCCACTCGCTTGCAGTTGCAGGTGCTGCGCCGCCGTGATGTCCCCCACCTTCAAGGCATTGAGCAGTGAAATCTCGAAGTTGGCATTCGACTCACGCCTGATCGTCGAGGCTACCTGCTCCTGTGCCAGCCAGGCATCGCACCGGATGGCAATCGATTCACCGATGTCCAGTTCACGCCCCATGCTGACGATCTCATCGACCGTTACCTGGCTGCCATCCTGTTTGCCGAACACAGCGCCATTGAGCGTGAGCCAACTGTTGTCGACAAAATCGTTCGCATCCCTGGTCAGGCGGGGTTGCGCAAGTTGGACAGGGGTACCACGGGAGAGCCAGGCCCAGAGCGGTTCGCTGACCGCAGGTTTTTCCGGTCGGGCGGTGTGAATGCGCACAGCATCCACCTGCACTTCATGCCCACAGCACGCCGTGAGGTGGGCACTGACCTGCGCCTTGACACCCTGAACGATCTTCATGAGTGCATCGGCACCCACCCGGGGCGTGCCATACAAAGCGTCCAGCCTAGCGCGCTGCGCTTTGTTCAACGTCCCGTAGAACGTCTTTGTTACAGCCAGTGCCTTGGCCACCAGATCAGCCGCATTACGTTCCTCCGCGGTCAGCAGAATGGGTTCATGACCAGAGGGGTATAAGGTGATGCCTGGCTCTACCTCAGCCGTGGCTGCATTGCTGGCGACAGACAAATCGGACAAGACAGGCTCCTTGGATTGGAAGCTGCCATCAGATCAAAGCGCCAGTGGCCGGCAGTGGTACTTAACTATGCCCGCGCCCGCAAAACTTCACTTCGCTCAATAGTCCATGGGCGACGTCAGAAACGGGTATTGGTAGTCGGTCGGGCGCCCTTGAGCACTGTAACGCTGAAAATCGACGCCGTAGTCAGCCCGCTCCAGCAGTTTCAGCCAACGTTGCGCTTTGGCCCGGTCGATCGGCTGCAGCACCGGCACGCTGTGCTCGCGCAGGCCATCGCGGTTCAGCTTCAGCCCCAGTGCGTCATCGTGCAGCATCACCATGGCCCAACCACCCAGGGTAAAGTGCCCGCCCATCAACACACTCAGGCGCCCGTCGATCCGCGCGCGCAAGGCCTCGGGCGAACTGTTGACCGCGCTGAACAGCACATCGCGCCCCGGCTTGCGGCCGGCGGCTTCGAACGCCTGCATGGCGCCAAAGGCCATTTCGTCATTGGCCGACCACACCAGACGCGTGGCCGGGTAGCGCTCCAGCAACTGCTGCGCCTGCTCGTAGGCGCGCTGGCGGCTCCAGCCGCCATACACCACCTGGCGCAGGCGCACCTGAGGGAAATCAGCCAGCGCACGGCGCATGCCCTCCTCGCGCAGCTGCGAGGCCGGGGTGGTCTTGACCCCGGCAAAAGCCACGAGGTCTACCGCCCCGACGTCGTGCGGCAGTTGTGCGACCATCTGGTGCAACATCTGGAAGCCCGCCTGCTCGTCGTTGCTCATCAAGGTGCCCAGCGGCTCGGCATACTTGTCGGGCTGGGCCTGAATGCTGCGAACCTGGCTGGCCGTGAGGCCGTTGTTGACCAACAGCAGCTTCACCCCCGTGCCACGCGACAGGCGCAGCACTTCGGGCGCGACGTACTGCTCGTTGACCAGCACCAGGTAATCCGGCCGCTGCGCCCCACTCAGGATCGCCCGGGCCTGGGTCAGCGCCAAGTCGGCGCGGCGCTCACTGTATTCCACCCTGAGGTTCATGCCCAGCTCATCCGCGGCGGCCTGCATGAAGCGGGTGTAGCTGGTCCAGAACGTCTCGGTAGACAGCCCTGGGTTGATGAAAACCACCGATGGCTGCGCACTCGCCGCCAGCGGCAGGGCTAGACACAAGCTTTGGCACAGGGCCTTGAGCATAGGGTCACATCTCTGCGAAGCAAACACCGGATTATAAACGCCCTGCCTCGCCCAAGGCACAAATGGCAGTCAGTCTCACATAGTCCATTTGGTTCTTTTCATATGCTAAAACATCACTTTAGCGCATAACCGCAACCTGATATCGTTCCCCGGCTCCGTACCGGAGTGCGCGGCCGTGCGCGCGAATAGCTGCATGCCTGAGACAGGACTTATATGTACGTATACGACGAGTACGATCAGCGGATCATCGAGGACCGCGTCAAGCAGTTCCGTGATCAGACCCGCCGCTACCTGGCCGGTGAGCTGAGCGAAGAAGAATTCCGCCCTCTGCGCCTGCAGAACGGCCTTTACATCCAACGTTTCGCGCCGATGCTGCGTGTCGCCGTGCCGTACGGCCAGCTGAACGCCACCCAGGTCCGCACCCTGGCCAAGATCGCTCGCGACTACGACAAGGGCTATGCCCACATTTCCACCCGCCAGAACGTGCAGTTCAACTGGCCGGCGCTGGAAGACATCCCGGACATCCTCGCCGAGCTGGCCACCGTGCAAATGCACGCGATCCAGACCAGCGGCAACTGCCTGCGCAACACCACCACCGACCAGTTCGCCGGTGTGGCCGCAGACGAAATCATCGACCCGCGCCCGTGGTGCGAGATCGTCCGTCAGTGGACCACCTTCCACCCGGAATTCGCTTACCTGCCGCGCAAGTTCAAAATCGCCATCAACGGCTCGCAAGAAGACCGCGCCGCCATCGAAGTGCACGACATCGGCCTGGAGCCGGTGCGCAACGCTGCCGGCGAGCTGGGCTTCCGTGTGCTGGTCGGCGGTGGCCTGGGCCGTACCCCGGTGGTCGGCTCGTTCATCAACGAATTCCTGCCGTGGCAAGACCTGATCAGCTACCTGGACGCCATCCTGCGCGTGTACAACCGTTACGGTCGCCGTGACAACAAGTACAAGGCGCGGATCAAGATCCTGGTCAAGGCCCTGACCCCGGAAGTGTTCGCCGAGAAGGTCGAGGCCGAAATGGTCCACCTGCGTGGCGGCAGCACCACCCTGACCGAAGCTGAAGTGCAGCGCGTGTCGCGCCATTTCGTCGACCCGGATTACCTGGCCCTCGAGAATTTCGACTACGCCAACCAGGACGCCGAATACCCAGGTTTCGCCCGCTGGCGCTCGCGCAACACCCGCGCCCACAAGCGCCCTGGCTACGTGGCCGTGACCCTGTCGCTCAAGCCGACCGGCGTTGCCCCGGGCGACCTGACCGACAAGCAGTTGGACGCCGTGGCCGACCTGGCCGAGCGCTACAGCTTCGGCTTCTTGCGCACCTCGCACGAGCAGAACATCATCCTCGCCGACGTCGAGCAGCGCCAGCTGCACGCGCTCTGGCTGGAACTGCGCGAAGGCGGCTTCGCCACGCCGAACATCGGCCTGCTGACCGACATCATCTGCTGCCCGGGCGGTGACTACTGCTCGCTGGCCAACGCCAAGTCGATCCCGATTGCCGAATCCATCCAGCGCCGTTTCGACGACCTGGACTACCTGTTCGACATCGGTGAAATCGACCTCAACATTTCTGGCTGCATGAACGCCTGCGGCCACCACCACGTGGGCCACATCGGCATCCTCGGCGTGGACAAGAAGGGTGAGGAGTTCTACCAGGTGTCGCTGGGCGGCAACGCCGCGCGTGGCGCGAGCCTGGGCAAGATCCTCGGCCCGTCCTTCGCCCAGGATGACATGGCCGATGTGATCGAGAAGCTGATCGCCGTGTATGTCGAGCAACGCACCGAGGAAGAGCGTTTCATCGACACCTACCAGCGTATCGGCATCGACCCCTTCAAGGAACGCGTCTATGCAGCGAATCATTAAGAACAACCAGATCGTCGACGAAACCTGGCACCTGTTGCCCAAGGAAACGTCCTTTGACGAGCTGACCAACTGCGACGACTACATCGTCCCGCTGCAGATGTGGCGCGACCATGCCCATGTGCTCAAAGCCCGCGACGGCGGCCTGGGTGTGTGGCTGGACAGCGACCAGGAGGCAGAAGAAATCGGCGAAGACGTGCAGCACTTCCAGGTCATCGCGCTGAACTTCCCGGCCTTCACCGACGGGCGCAGCTACTCAAATGCGCGCCTGCTGCGTGACCGCTACAAGTTCAAGGGCGAACTGCGCGCCATCGGTGACGTGCTGCGTGACCAGCTGTTCTTCATGGCCCGCTGCGGTTTCGATGCATTCGCCATCCGTGCCGACAAGAACCCGGAAGACGCGCTGCAAAGCCTGAAGGACTTCTCGGTGACCTACCAGGCCGCCACCGACGAGCCGCTGCCGCTGTTCCGCCGCCGCTGATGCACCGCAAGCCATGGCCCACCCAGGCCATGGCTTGGCTCATTACCCTCTGCGTGAGGGTGGTTTTCTGATTGCGGTCACCTCCCCCTCTTCTTCTTCCCTGGCCCATTGCAATTGCAAGCGCGCCAAGGCATCGCGTACACGAGCCATGACCTGCTCGCTCAAGTGATTGTCTTCGAGATTGACGGTATGGGGGTTGGCCTCCACCCAACGCAGGGCATCCTCGTCCAAGGCAGTGATGCGATTGCCTCGCAAGTCCACGCTCAAGTCTGGGTGACCTTGCATTAACTGAAGCGGGAACGCCCTCAGGCCGGTAGCACGCAACGACAAATAACGCAGGTGGACGTTGTAGCGCAGCAGTGGCGCACTGACGAGTGGATTGCCCTCAAGGTTGAGCACCTCCAGCCTGGAAAACCACTCCAGTCGCGACTCGCTGACGGCATCAAGAACAATGGTGTTATCCTGCAAGTACAACTGAGTGAGCCTTGCCAGACCATTCAGGTTTTCCGGCACTACGCTCAATTGGTTGCCACCGAGATTGAGAATGTTCAGCCGCGCCAGGTTGCCTATAGTGCGTGGCAAGCCTGTCAACAAGTTACCGCTCAACTGCAAGTTCTCGAGCGCTGGCAGCGCACCCAGCTGTTCCGGCAGCTCACTCAACTGGTTGAAGGCCAGGTCCAGGCTCGTCAGATTCGTCAAACGCTCAATGCCAGCGGGCAATACCTCCAGCCTGCAGCCGCTGAGGTCCAACTCGACCAACTGCCCCAGGTTTTCCAGGCCTGTCACCGTATCAAGCAGGTTACCCCCCAGGTTCAAGCTGCGCAGTTGAGGCAAATGCTCAAGCCCTTCCAGGCGTGAAATTCTGCTACCCGACAGGTTCAACACCTCCAGATTGGGAAAGCGCCGCAAAAAATCACCTGCAATGGCCGTGACCTGCTGGTTGCGTAGCGACAACGTACGCAGCCTGTCAAAACGAATGCCCACCGGCAGCTCCGGCAACGTGCTGACCGACAACCCGTCGATGGTGGGATTGAAGCCTGGGCCTTCAGCGCGAAAGCCCGAATACCAAGCCTGGCGCAGTGTTTGCGCCACGGCAGAGCGAGCATGATATTCCGCATCGGTCGGCAGACCTCGCCAAGTATCCAGGCTTTGCTCCAACTGCCTCGACAGCCGGGTAAACGCTCGAAGGCCAGGCCCATGAGGGGGCTCAAAGCGGAACCACGCCCAGGCATTGCCACGCGCCAGTTTCAGCGTCAGCGCCCTCTCCGATGCCTGACGTTGGGCGACGATCCGATTCACAGCATCCATGGGGGCATGCGCCTCACCGGGTTCAGGCTCCAACGCACCTAACTGCGGAGCGTACTCGTGGCGTATTTCGGCAAATTCATCGGCGTACGCGACACGCACATAGTCCTGCCAGAAGGATTGCCGCGACAGGAACTGGCTCAGCGCTTCAGCCGTTTCGGCCTCGTGCACCGCTGCTTCGGCTTCCGATAGCAGCTCAGGTGTGACGCTGGTTACATGCTGGAGGTTCAGGTAGGTGGGTTGCCCATAAATACCCAAAGCATCTGCCAGGCCCACTCTGAAGGCGAGGTAAACGTCATTTATACGGGCTTCGCCGGGCGGCAGACGCAGACGCTCGATATGCTGCGCGGCAAAACGATTGACTTGCTCCAGCCGGAACAGCTCCCGCGACAGGTCTCGCAACGCGCGCTCCACCCGTCTCCCTCTCACGCCTTCGGTACGCAGCTCGACCTGCAGCCTCACCAACAGTAAATCGAGGTCGGCACGCCCGCGCGGCATTGCCGCCTGACGGAACACAGCACTGCGGACAACCGAATTGTGCCACATGGTTTCAAGCAACTCGCCCACACGCCGGCGGGCCTCTGCCGGTTGGCGCGTGAACTGCTCAGCCGCCCGCACCGCTTCCAGATAGGCAAAAAAGTCTTCACTGCCCCGTTCGGCACGCAACGCTTGCCATGCCTCCCTGCGCCGGGCCGCTTCCTGCCCGCTCAAGCCGGCCAGCCAAGGGTCCGACTCATGAGGAGCAGGTTGTGCGGGCAATGGCCGTGAAGGGGGGAGCCACACTCGCTCGTCCACGCGTTCCAGTATGACAGGAGGCAGCGGGTTGCCCTGCAGACGCACCCTGTCGGGATGTGCGTTCAAGAGGGCTAGCTGAGCTTCATCGATGACACCGATACGGTTGCCCCGCAAGTCGATCTGCTCCAGCGCGCCCTGTTGCAGCAGCTGCAAGGGGACAGCTCGCAGCCGATTGCCACGCAAATGCAAGCGTCGAAGCGCAGTCGAAAAGTTCACCCTTGGCTCAACCTCAAGCGCGTTGAAATCAAGGTCCAGCGTGGTCAGATGGTTCAAACCAGCCAGCTGCCGATTGCCCGGCTCGGTTATCACGATCCGGTTATGCGCCAGTCGTAACGTCTCCAGCCAAGGCGTGTGTTCCAGTGTTGGCAGTTCGGTCAACCGGTTCCCCGTCAGGTCAAGCCTGGTCACGCTGGGGAAACGGGACAGAAAGCGCTCATCGACGTTGGCCAGCTCCAGGTTTGTCAGCGTGAGCGTGGTCACATGGTCAAAACTGACGGTATCTGGCAAATCCGGCAATGAGCCCAGCCGTGAGTTTTCCAGAATCAACGCGAAGTTGCCGGCCTCGTCGCGAATACTGCGCCGCCAGGCATTTCGTATTCGCCGTGCCATGCGGGCCCGCCTGAGCAGTTGCACAGGGCCGGATGACTGACGTCGCCATCGGCTCAAAGCCAGGTCAAGTGCACGCAGCTGCCCACTGAGGCGCAGATGATAGTTCCAGGCCGTCAACCCAAGGCTTCGCGCCCTGTCGATGAGGTCGTCAAATGCGTGATCATCCAGTTCCGGAAACAGCCGCTGCATACCCCGGCGCAATGCACGAAGGCTGCTCTCCCCCCGTCCGCTCAACGGGTATCCCACGCGCCCGTCTCCCAGCCTGACTGGAGGCCTGAAACCAGGGGTGATTGGCGCCATACCAAGCACATCGGCCACCCGTTCACGCCGCTGGCTTGCCCAGAGTGACAACGCATCCACCAACGCCTGCGGGCTGTCGGCGGCCTCGCCCAACTGCTTGCGCTGCCAAGGGTCCAGCAGCTGTATCAGCGCTTCGAACAGGCTGCATGGCGACGAAGGGGGCGACAAAGGGTCGCCGGCGCGCGCTATTACTTCATAGCCGTCGGCGGTACGCACCAGCGTACGGAGCTCGTCGGAGGTTTCAGCGCCGACACAGGCCATTCTTTCGCCTTGCGCCGATGCAAGCCGCACTTCAACCCGGGTGCCTCGCCAAGGCGCCTCATCGCCGACCAGGCTCAACGCCAGCTGCTCGGTATCGCGGTTGATGGCTGCGGCCTGGCGCAGCCCGGCACAGGCACGATCCAGTCGCGCATCGTGCAGTTGCCAACGCGCCTGTTCGGCCAAGGCAAGGGGAACACGCTGGTGTATCAGCAATTGCTCGACCTGGTCCTCGCTGGCATGCTCGACGATTTCACGCGCCTCCCTGATTGAAAGCCCAGGGAAGTCTCTTCGCAACACGGCCTGCTCTGGGGTAGCGACGCCTTGTTGGGCCTGCAGATGCTCCTCGAAGCCATCGCCGCGTAGCCATGGCACTTGCGTGTGCATACGATGCCGCTCAGCTGCATCGAGCAGCCGTGCCGGTGGCGGCGCATGATCGAGGTGCAAACGCCTCAGATGGTCTTCATTCAGGCCGGTGGCGAGCAGCACATCGTTGGCCGCTTCAGCATCCAGCTGCGACAGATCGCTGGCGAGGTCTTGCAGCAAATGCACGCGCCCCTGCCACTCATGAGGGCTTTCGAGCTCGTGGCGCCAACCGCCGGCGCCGTTGTTTTCAAGCATTGGCGCATAGGCACTGGTACGCTGCGGATGACGGATTCGCCGTTGTTGCGATTGCGCCTCCAGGTAGGTTTCAAAGCTGCCGACCGGCGTGCGCACCCGCTCACCCGGCCCGCCCAAAGGTCGTGCTCCCGTGCTGCCCACTGGGTCAATCGCATAGCCGGGCAACGCCGGGTCGCATAATTTCAAACTGTGCTCATCGTACTGGACCGGCACCAGCTCATCGACCTGCACTGCCCTGGCCAGCCGCTGCGCTGCCAGCCCGGCGCCAACATTGACGCCCGTCATGATTACCGTTTCAGCAACCGAATAAAGGTGTTCCAGCGCCGCCTGTCGATCACCCAGTCGCCAATCGGCATAGCCCTCGTATACCTCGCCGGCCACCTGCAACGCGGTGATGCCCAACAATGGCAGCGCCAACGCGGGAAGCCCGAAGCTCGCCAGGCCCAGTAGGTCCAGCGCACTTTCGAGATAGAAGTGCAAGCGCCGGTCACGCACCTGTGCATCCACATCGGCGGTAGGCACCGCCAGGACCCTGGCATTGTCCAACAAGGTATCGATCTGTTGCTTGCGCAGGTACTCGAACAATGGCTGCTCGATCACTTCGTGACGCCCATCGAGACGGACCGGCACATTTTCATCACCTTGCTTCAACGCCTCACCCAGCGCACGGCTATACGCTTCACGATCCCGTTCGCAGATGAAACGCTGGAAGAAATCGACATACCCAGGCAAGCGAAACTGCTTGCCCATCGTCAGGAACAGTTGGTCCCAGGTGGAGTACCAGGTAAGTGCACCATGAGGATCGTCAGGCACCCAGCACAGAAGGCCCTTCTGCGAACTGTCGGATGCTGCAACGTCGAATACCACCACCCCGTGTGCGAGCTTGCCGAATACACGCAGCGCATGAGGCTGCAAACCTGTACCTGTCGAGGGTTTGCCAGCTACCTGCGAGGCCAGCGGGATGCACTGATCAAAGCCATGCCTGGAAATTTCGCCGTTGTACAGTGAGAGACGCAGTGCCGCCTCCAGAGCAGCCCGATAGCCCTCCTGCAAAAGGGCCTCCAGCTGCCTCCCAGGCTCTCCGCCTGGCATCAACCGGGTATTCAGATAAGCCTGGTACTGCCCACCCAGGTCGAGGGTTCGGCACAACGTGTAAAATGCCTTTGGCGAAAGACTTGCGTCCTGGCCATTCGAGTCCTGCACGACAGTGCCTTGCAAAATAGCACTGGCAAATGTTTCCCCCTCGGTAAAATTATGCAGCGCAGCAGCCAGCAGGCTCTGCTGATGGACATGCTCTTTCACCCCATCTGGAAGGGTCGCAATGTGTGATGGGAAACGCTGCAATGTACGTCGGCGCAGCATCGCCTTGCGAACATCCAACGTCAAACCATGCCGGGTGTACAACGCCTGCTGCAACAATGGGGCGGCAAATGCATCCAGAGGCAGGATACTTGCCAACCACTCATGCAACTGGTGTTGAACGTGCTGCTGCCATTGCTGGCTCGCATGCAGTGAGTACAAGGTATTCAGCGATGCCCCGGTCAGCCAGGACGGTAAACGGCTGGCAATCAGGGCATCGGTCGAGCCATCGGTAAAGGGTGGCGGGTGCATCGCGGTCTCCGGGCAAGAAAACCGCATTGCATCAGGCCCGACGTGGCCACGGTGGTATCTATGGCAATCCCTTGGCGCCCTGAACATAAGTACCGGGGCGACTGTTGACTTCAAAGCAAAAGATCTTGCCGCCACACTGCATTAATCGTTACACGCAAAACCTGCACACTGGCTTCACTGACGCAGGCCCCCGCCTGGGTCCACCCTGATCTGCCAAGGAGCATTTTCATGAGCATCCCATCTTTTGGTCTAGGCACCTTCCGCCTCACCGGGCAAGCCGTTATCGACTCGGTCAAGTCGGCCCTGGCGCTGGGCTACCGGGTGATCGACACCGCGCAAATCTACAAGAACGAAGCTGACGTCGGCCAGGCGATCGCCGAAAGCGGCGTGCCGCGCAGCGAGCTGTTCGTCACCACCAAGATCTGGGTGGACAACTACGCCGCCGACAAGCTCATCCCCAGCCTGCGCGACAGCCTGAGCAAACTGCGTACCGACTATGTCGACCTGCTGCTGGTCCACTGGCCAGCGCCGGGCAACGGGGTGGAACTGCGCGAATACATGACCGCGCTGGCCGAAGCGAAAAAACTGGGCCTGACGCGCCAGATCGGTGTATCCAATTTCAACATCGAGCTGACCCGCCAGGCCATCGACGTCGTCGGCAAAGGCGAAATCGCGACCAACCAGATCGAACTCAGCCCTTACCTGCAAAACGGCAAGCTGACCGCGTTCCTGAAGGAACAGGGCATCACCGTCACCTCCTATATGACCCTGGCCTACGGCAAGGTGCTGAAGGACCCGGTACTCGCCGAGATTGCCGCGAAGCACAAGGCTACTGTCGCCCAGGTTGCCCTGGCCTGGGCCTTGCAGTTGGGCTATGCGGTCATCCCGTCGTCGACCAAGCGTGAAAACCTGGCCAGCAACCTGCTTGCCCGTGACCTGAAGCTGGACGCAGACGACATGGCACGCATCGCCACGCTCGAACGCAATGGCCGCGAAGTCAGCCCGCACGGCCTGGCACCGGCCTGGGACTGACAGGGGTACGCCCTTGTGCAGGGGTGACACAAGGGCCGCACCTGGGCAAGACACCTCAGCACTATTCCACGCACCGCAATTATGAAGTGCCCGGCACATCCATTCTCTGTCCAGGCAGCGGCAGCTAACCTGCTACAAGCCAAACGACCCGAGGAGTACACCGATGTCCCGCCCACCCCTTCCTCCCTTCACCCGCGAAAGTGCCATCGAAAAAGTCCGGCTGGCCGAAGATGGCTGGAACGGCCGTGACCCTGCCAAGGTTGCGCTCGCCTACACCCCGGACACGGTCTGGCGCAACCGCGTCGAGTTCCCCCGTGGCCGTGCCGAGGTCGAAGCGTTTCTGACCCGTAAATGGCACCACGAACTGGAATACCGCCTGATCAAGGAACTGTGGGCCTTCACCGGCAACCGCATTGCCGTGCGCTACGCCTACGAATACCACGACGACAGCGGCCAGTGGTTCCGCGCCTACGGCAACGAGAACTGGGAGTTTGCCGACGACGGACTGATGCAGAACCGTCATTCGAGCATCAACGAACACCCAATCAGCGAGGCCGAGCGCAAGTTCCACTGGCCGCTGGGCCGGCGCCCGGACGATCACCCCGGGCTCAGCGAACTGGGGCTTTGATCAACCCACTGGCAGTGTGACTTTGGCTTGCAAACCGCCGTCGAGGCGGTTGCTCAATGTCAGGCTGCCACCTTGTTCCAGCACGATGGCCCGTGCGGCGGGCAGGCCCAGCCCCACACCGCCAGTGTCGCGGTTACGTGAGCCTTCAATACGGTAAAACGGCACGAATACTTGCTCCTGCAGTTCCGGCGCGATACCCGGCCCGCGATCCTGCACGGTAATTTCTATCTGCCTGGCAGTTACCACCAACACCACCGTTGGTTCGCAACCGTACTTCGCGGCATTGTCGATCAGGTTGACCAACACCCGCTTGATGCCCACGGGCCGCCCGGTGTAAACACAGCGGCGCGGCCCGCTGAGGCCAACCTCCACGCCCGCATCCTTGAAGTCGTCCACCACGGTCAGCAGCAGCTCGCCCAGGTCGAACACGGTGGTGGGTTCAAGCCGCGCGTCATCACGGAAAAACGCCAGCGCGGCATCGACCATCGCCTGCATCTCGTCAACGTCCTGAAACAACTTGGCCTGCAACTGGGCATCGTCGATGAACTCAGCGCGCAAGCGCATGCGCGTCAGTGGTGCGCGCAGGTCGTGGGAGATGGCCGCGAGCATCTGCGTGCGGTCGTTCAGGTAATGCTTGAGCTGAGCCTGGGTGGCATTGAAGGCCAGGATGGCCTGGCGCAGGTCGTGCGGGCCGACCACCGGGATGTGGGGCGCGTTGAAGTCCTTGCCAAAGCGCCGCGCACCTTCGGCAAAGCGCTCCAGGGGCTTGGCCAGGTAGCGTGTGGCCAACAACGCCACAACAAGGCTGGAAGCCAGCATCAAGGCGAGGATGATCAGGTTACGCGGCAGTTCATCCAGGCCCCAGCTACGGCTGGTAGCGCGAAACAGCACCCAGGACTTGTCGCTCAGCTCGATCATCAGGGCATAGCCGCGTTCAGGGGCGTATTCCGGCATGTCGGAAGGCTCGAATGCCTCGACCCTGGCATCCGGGCGCTTGAGCAAGGCACGCAGGATAGGCGTGCCCTGGCGGTACTCGGCATCGACCAGCATGGGCACACCGGCTTCGTCATGGCGCTGCAACCAGCGTACCGAATAGGTGCCGTCACCCGCCGCGCCCGCAATGTTGCTGCGTTGCAACACAGGCGCCGCATCGAGGATGCGGGTCACCGCTGCCACTTTCTCGATCACCCCGCTTTCCAGCAGCGGTGGTTGCGCCCACACACTCAACAGCAGGCTGAACAGCCCCTTGAGCAGCAACAGGAACAGCATCGCCGTCAAAGTGGTCAGCGCAATCCAGCGGGCAATGGTGATTCTTGGCTGCGGCAGGGCCTGTCGCAGCCGGGTGAACAGCTTCATCGCCTGGCGACCGTGGGCGTGAACAGGTAGCCGGCATTACGCAGGGTGCGAATCAACGGCTCACTGCCATTGTCGGCTTCAAGCTTGCGGCGCAACCTGCTCACCTGTACATCAACGCTGCGGTCGTAGGCATCGTAGGCTTCACCACGGGCCAGGTCCAGCAACTGCTGGCGGCTAAGCACCCGACGTGGATGCTCGGCAAACACCAGCAACAGCTCGAATTCACCATTGGACAACGGGATCATGACGTTATCCGGCGAGCGCAACTCGCGCCGCACCACGTCCAGCTGCCAGCCGGCGAACTCAAGCACCGAGGGGTGGCTCGTAGCGACAACAGCGCCAGCAGCCCCCTCACCGGCCCTGCGCAACACGGCCCTGACCCGCGCCAGCAGTTCACGGGCAGCGAACGGCTTGGTCAGGTAGTCGTCTGCCCCCAGCTCCAGGCCCACCACACGGTCGCTCAGCTCGCCCATGGCGGTCAGCATGATCACTGCCACCTTGTGTTCGGCCAACAGGCGCTGGCACAGCACCAGGCCACTGTCACCGGGCAGCATCACGTCGAGGATGACCAGGTCTGGCACGCGCCGCTCGATCGCCTGCCAGAGCGCCTTGCCATCGCAGGCGACGTCTACCTCGTAGCCATGCTGGCGAAGAAACTTCTGTAACAGGTCGAGCACCTCGACATCATCGTCGACGATCAGCAAATGGCTCACGAAAAAGCACCACGAACAAGGTAACCAAGCGGTACTTTAAGGCCATCACCCTGCGGCCGTCATATATTTCAACCCGGTAACAAAGTGTCCGGGCCGAGACAATCCAGACATTACCAGGCAAAAAAAGCCGGGCAGCATCGCCGCCAGTTCTTGCCAGGAATGTGCCTATGTCCCGCTCATCATCCGTTTCCCGTTCGGCGCGCTCTGCTGCGCTGGCACTGTCGCTGCTTGCAGCCGGAGGCTGCAGCCAGCGCGCACCTGCCGCCTCGTCCTGCGGCCCTGTGGCCTATCAAGTCAGCGATCCGGCGGAACCCGCCAACCGCGCAGTATTTGCCTTCAACCGCACGGTCGATGACTACCTGCTGACCCCCATCGCCCGCAGCTACACCGCGCTGCCTGGTTTTGCCCGGCAGGGCGTGCACAACTTTGCCAACAACTTCGGCGAGCCCAAGGTGTTCGTCAACGACCTGCTGCAGGGCAACGGCGAACGGGCCATGACCAGCCTTTCACGCTTCATCTTCAACACCACCCTGGGTGTGGCGGGCCTGGTCGATGTGTCCGGGAAGATGGGGCTGAGCCAACACCGCTCAGACTTTGGCCAGACTTTCGGCGTCTGGGGCATCGCCAATGGCCCCATCGTCGAGCTGCCATTACTGGGTACGCACAACGTGCGCGACGCTACCGGCAAGGTATTGAGCATGGCCGTGGACCCGCTCGGCGATAACAGCGACACGGTTGCCACCCTCACGACCGTGGCCACTGCCGGGCACATCGTGGATGGGCGCGCCGCCACCCTGCCGTTGACCGATCTGCTGCACACCTGGCCCGATTACTACCTGGCAATGCGCGACTACACCGCCCAGCAGCGCAGCAACCGGGTGGCAGAAGGCAAGGCAGGCAGACCTGGAACGTGGCAAGCCCATTGCCCGGAGGCAACCGGCCATGAATGATGCCCAGGCGGCCATGCTGCTGTTCAGGCGCCTGGAAGGTGCCGCCCGGCAACCCCTGTTGCTGCATGAACTGGAGGCGCGGCTATCGGCTGATGGCCGTAGCCTGGTCATTAGCCGGTATCGAGAGCGCTTCAGCGCCGAAGGTAAGCCCTACCGACACGAGGCTCACCGCAGCATACCGATTGCGGCATTGCTGCGCTGGATGGCCAGGCACGAACGCTAAAAGGGCTTTGCGGGCACGGATGCCCGAAACGCGGCAGTGGCTGCCTGTTCGGCGTGAGACAGGCAACCCGGGCACTGGCTACCCTGCTGCGGCAATGCCTTGCTCCCTTGCCACAGAAGAACCTTGCCCATGACAACCTCCGCTGCCTCCGTAGCCTCGACCACGCCTGCCGACCAGCCTCAGGGCTTTGTGGTCCGCATCGTCGGTGCTGCTGCATTCGCCCACCTGCTCAACGACCTGATCCAGGCGGTGCTGCCATCGATCTACCCCATGCTGAAAAGCGATTTTGCGCTGAGCTTTGCCCAGATCGGCTGGATCGCCCTGGTCTACCAAGTGACCGCCTCCCTGCTGCAGCCCTGGGTCGGCCTGTTCACCGACAAATATCCACAACCTTTCCTGCTGCCCGCCGGCATGCTGGTGACGCTGGTGGGCATCGCCCTGCTCGCCTTTGCCGGCAGCTATGAAATGCTGTTGTTGGCCGCCGCAGTGGTTGGCGTGGGTTCGGCGACCTTCCACCCCGAAGCCTCGCGGGTGGCCAGGATGGCCTCCGGCGGGCGCTTCGGCACCGCGCAATCCACCTTCCAGGTTGGCGGCAATACCGGCTCGGCCCTCGGCCCGCTGCTCACCGCCGCGATCGTCATTCCGCACGGCCAGCCGGCCATTGCCTGGTTCATGCTGGCGGCTGCACTGGCAGTATGGGTGCTGTTGCGGGTAACAGGCTGGAGCGTGCGCCACGGCCAGGCCCGGCTCAAGACATTCGCCGGTCAGCAGGCGCCCGGGTTGTCGCGGGGTGCCATGTGGCGCGCAGTGGCCGTGGTAGCCGTGCTGATGTTCGCCAAGTTCGTTTACATCGCCTCGTTCACCAACTACTTCACCTTCTACCTGATCGAGCATTTCGGCCTGAGCGTGCAACACAGCCAGCTGTACCTGTTCGTGTTCCTCGCAGCCGTGGCGCTGGGGACCTTTGCCGGCGGCCCGGTGGGTGACCGCATCGGGCGCAAGGCGGTGATCTGGGTCTCGTTCCTTGGCGTTGCCCCCTTCGCCCTGGCCCTGCCCCATGCCAACCTGGCCTGGACAGCCGTACTGGCCGTGGCCATCGGCCTGGTGATGTCCTCGGCCTTCGCGGCCCTGGTGGTGTATGCCCAAGAGGCGGTGCCAGGGCGGGTCGGCATGGTCTCCGGGGTGATGTTCGGGCTGATGTTCGGCATCAGCGGCATCGGCGCCGCCGGCCTGGGCGAACTCGCCGACCGGCATGGCATCGAGTGGGTGTACCAGGCCATCGCGTTCCTGCCGCTGCTCGGGCTGGCCACCGCGCTGCTGCCGGCCACCCGCTCGCAGGCCCGGCCGAACCGTTGCTGCTAAAGTGGCGCTGCCTGGCTGCATCTACACGAGGTCACGATGGTAAAGCCGCAGCGCGAATTGCTGGTGGAGGTCGATGAATGGACCTGGGAAGTGGGGAGCCGCGCGACCGACTACCCTACGGACTGGTTCATCGAACCCCACCGGCATGCCAAGCATCAACTGATCTACGCCATCAAAGGCTTGATGATCGTCGAGTCCGGTAACGAATGCTGGACCGTGCCGCCCAGCCGCGGTGTGTGGATGCCCTGCGGCCAGGTGCACGCCATCCGCTGTGTTGGCGACGTGAAGATGCGCAGTGTGTTCGTGCGCACCGACGCAGCCGCGGGCCTGCCCCTGCAGAGCAAGGCCATCAGCATCTCGCCGCTGCTCAGCGAACTGATCAAAGCCTCGGTGAGCTTTACCGCCCCCTTTGCCGAGGACTCGCGTGAGGCCCGGGTAATGCGCTTGATCCTCGACGAAATCTGCGTACTGCCAACCTTGCCGCTGAAGCTGTCGCAACCCAGCGACAGCCGCTTGAAGGCCATCTGCTCGGCCTTGCACGAAAGGCCTGATGACAACGCCACCGTGGCTGACTGGGCCTTGCAACTGGGCGTAGATGAAAAGACCATCCAGCGCCTGTTCCGCAAGGAAACCGGCATGACTTTTGGCCAGTGGCGCCAGCAGGCGCGGCTGATGCAGGCACTTGAGCGGATCGCACAGGGCGAGCGGATCATCGATGTGGCGGGGGCGCTGGGGTATGACAGCCCCAGTGCCTTCGCCAGCATGTTCAAGCGCCAGTTCGGCACCACACCGAGCCAGTTCTTCAAATAACCTTCAGGCCGGTGCGATTTTGGCGTCGACCGGGCCAAGCCGTGTACAGTACCCCTACAACAACGCCCGATAAGGAGCCCGGCCCATGACCGTGACGCTGTCCCCCGTGCAGATCGACTGCGCTTTCGATTCCGGCAACATTCAGGTGCTGGACGCCAGCAACCCGGCCCAGGTGCACCTGGCCATCCGCCCCGACACCCACAGCGGCCACTACCAGTGGTTCCACTTCAAGGTCAGTGGGCTGACCCCGGGCCAGGTCCATCGCTTCAGCCTCGACAACGCATCGGGCTCCTCGTACAAAAATGCCTGGAGCGGCTACAACGCAGTGGCCAGCTACGACCAGAACACCTGGTTCCGCGTACCCAGTCAGTTCGACGGCACGGCGCTGTCGTTCGAAGTGAAAGCAGAGCACCAGCAGATCTGGTTCGCCTACTTCGAGCCCTACCCGCGCGCCCGTCACAACCAGCTGATCGAACGTGCTCGCCAGTTGCCAGGGATCGAGTTGCTGGCCAGCGGCAGAAGCGTACAGGGCCGCGACATCCCGCTGCTGCGCGCCGGTGATGGCGCCACTGGCAAGCGCAAGCTGTGGCTGATTGCCCAACAGCACCCGGGCGAGCATATGGCCGAATGGTTCATGGAAGGGGTAATCGATCGCCTGCAGGCCAACGATACGGTAATCCAGCAGTTGCTGGCCAAGGCCGACCTCTACCTGATCCCCAACATGAACCCGGACGGCGCCTTCCTCGGCCACCTGCGTACCAACTTCAAGGGCAAGGACCTCAACCGCGCCTGGCAGGACGCCAGCGTCGAGCTGACCCCGGAGGTGTTCTTTGCCCAAGCGCAGATGAAGCAGTACGGGGTGGACGCCTTTGTCGATGTACACGGCGATGAAGAGATCCCCCACGTATTCACCGCCGCCTGTGAGGGCAACCCGGGCTACACGCCACGCCTGGCAACGCTCGAGGAGCAGTTCCGCAGCACCTTGTGCACCCTGACCCGGGACTTCCAGACCGTGCATGGCTACACCCGTGACGAGCCGGGGCAGGCCAATACCACGCTGGCCTGCAACGCGGTGGGCATGGCGCATGACTGCCTGTCACTGACCCTGGAGATGCCGTTCAAGGACCATGACGACGCGCCCGATGCGGTTACCGGGTGGTCGGGGGCGCGGTCGAAGGCACTGGCCGGGGCGGTCCTGGAGACATTGGCGAAAATGGTTGACGATTTGCGTTGACCATCATGGCCTCATCTCCGGCAAGCCGGCTCCCACCTCGACCGCGCTATACCTGAGCCATGTGCAGTACCGTGGGAGCTGGCTCGCCGGCGATGAGGCCGGTAAGCCCGACAGAGGTCTGGGCTCAGAACTGCACATCCAGTATCACACTGTCGGAATAGGTCGCCGCTGGCGGCGTAGCCTGGTCCGTGTAGACCTTGGCGTTATAGTTGAACACCTGGCTGCCGATACCGGTACCCGCCCCGGGGTTGACGTCTGCATCGGTACTGGCACGTCGTGCCGCCCCCGATGAGCCCCAGCGCACCGTCCCGGCACTCTTGAAAATGTCGTAGGCCAGGTAGTTGTTGGCCGATGACTTCATTCGCCGCCGGCCACCGGAGACGTTCTGCCCGTCGTCCAGCCCCACGGTGTAGTTGCTGCCCTTGGTGCACGACACGTTAAGGCTCTGGCTCACCGTACCGAACCCTGCGACCACCGGCGCGCTGCTGAAGCTGATGTCGGGGGTGGTAATCTGGCAATCGTTGGTCACGGTCAGGCTCACGTTCAAGGTCTTGGTGCCCGAACCAACGTCACGCCCCAGGCATATTCCAAGCGCGCCAATCCCCGAACAGTAATCCCAGCTCCAGGCCACGGTCAGGTTTTCCTGATACAACCCTGCTGCAACGTTGCTACCGATCTGCGTGCGCATGTAGATCGGCACTGCCTTGGGTGTAGTGCCCCCGAGCAACCCCAACAGGTCGATAATACCGTTGCGGGCAAAGTCGTAGGCCACCCCCCGGGTGATCGGGTAACTGGTCGTGTTGTTCGCGTACAGGGTATAAGGAATGACATCGCCTGTAGGGCCGACCAACCCGCCCGAGGCAGGCGTTATCGTCGCGTAGAAATGATCACTGCTGCTGAGCAAGGTCAGTAATGAACCTGTGCACTGCAAACCGGAGTTCAGGGTCGACGCAGTCTGCACCGTGGTGCGAACCTGCGTTGAATTCAGACTGCCAAACGCTGCTGGCAACGTTGCTACCGACGAGCAAAGGGCCCAGGAGGTACCCGCTGGCAACAGCAGCACGCTCGCCCACAGGACACGCAGCCAGCCACTCATCGGCACACCAACGGGCCAATCAAGGGTATCGAGCCTTGTGCTTCGGGCAGGTCGAAGGCCACCTGGCACTGCCCGCCCCCTTCGATCTGCACCTGCAGGCGGTTGTGCTCCGACAGGTTCTCCAGGTATACCAATCCGTCCCAACCCACCACGGCCTGGCTGCCACTTTGCTCGTGGGTGACCCGGCTGCCCAGCTTGAGCACCTGCTGGTTGCCGTCCACCAGCTCGACGCTGGCCGCCATCACACGCTTGAGCGGGAACTCCAGCAAATAACCGCTGCCCCGGCGCACCGCCACGCGCTGTTCAACCTCAGCAGCAAGCACGTCCGGTGGCAGGTCCATGGGGTCGATTTCGTACTTGCCGCGGTAGTACCCGCTGCTGTATGGCACAAGCAAATGACCTTTGGAATCGGTACGGCCGATTTCCTGGTTCTCGTAGCGTACCGGTACATCGGCATAACCTGTAGTACTCACTACCACAAACGCATCGTCAATGCGGTTGGCGGCGAAAACGCCCGCATCCATCCACACCAGCGAGCCACTGGCGTCGGCCCAGCGGGTCATCTCGCCGCTGCTGCCATACACCCCGGCCTGCAACTGCACCGATTGCAGCCGCCAGGTAACGTCAGCCTGGCGGTAGGCATCGCGGTCACTGCCTGCGGCGTAACCGAGGTTATAGCCAACGCCGACGCCGGCCGGTACCGCATGGCTGTAGTTGACCCGTTGCAGGCGCTCGCCTTCCTTGCTCTGCTCCATACTCAACGCCAGGGTGCCGTGCAGGTCGAACGGGATCACCAGCTGCGCCTGCACCGCCCACTGGCTATCACCCACTTCGCGGTTAGCCGACAGGTACACGCTGCTGCTGCCCCACAACGGTTTGCTGTAACTCAGGTTGATCAGACGGGTTCGCGTGCCGTCACCGGCGCGCACATCGAAATAGCCGGCACCTATGCTGCCGTACTCGTTCAGGTTGAGGCTCAGGGTGACCTGCTCGCTGCTTTTGCTCAGTTGCATGTCCGGGGAATCGACCCGCGTCAGGTCGGCATAATCGCCATGGCGTTGCAGGCGCTGGTAGCTGAAGCCGATGCGCTGGCTGTTGTACTGGTAACCCAAGGCGACCTGGTGGCCCTTCTCGCCGTCGAAGCGGCTTTGCGCCAAGGCAGCGTTGAGCACCCCGTAGTTGCCCAGCCGCATGTTGCCGCCCAGGCCGCCCAGCATCAGCGATTCGGAGGTTTCGGCATGGGTTTCCAAAGTGAAGGTGTCGCTGAGCCCGTAGCGCAGGCTGCCCGAAGCCACGCCTGGGCCATAAGCAAAATCGCGCACGGCGTAATCACGTCGCAAGCTACCTGCCGCCATCGAATAGTCCGACAGCCCTTTTTGCAGCAGGCTACTGGTGACGTAAAACGGCAAAGTGGTCGACACCTGCCGTCCCAAAGAATCAGTAGTGACCACCACCGCTTCCCCCGCGCCATTGATGAAGGGGACATTGGTCAAGGTGTATGGACCCGGTTGCAACTCGGTGGTGCTGGACTTGTAGCCATTGATGAACAGGTCCAGCGACGTCGGAACCGCCGCTTCACCCGCGAATGCCGGTAACGGGTACGTCACCAGGTCGGGGCGTGCACCGAAATCACGCGACAACTGAAGCCCCCCTACCCGTACCGAACTGCTCCAGGGCAAGGCACCGGTAACAAAATCACCCATTTCATACGTGAGCAGGCGCTGCTCGTCGGTAAGGCGCCAAGTGGTGTCGTAACGCATGAACCCCTGGCGTGTTGCATCCGCCTGTGCGCCATTGAACGACTGGCGCCACTGCCCGGTGCTGGAAAACGTGCCCCAACTGTCGAACAGGCGCAGCTCGTTCCAGGCGGCCAGGTAGGTACCGCCATCATCGGTGTCGTTCAGGTACAGGTCGTAGTTGAACAAGGCGCCGAAGCTGCTGCGGGCATCACTGGCCGGGTACAGGTTGTGGTCGCCGACCTGTTGATCGGGCAGCCAGGCCGGCGGCACCTGCAGCAGCAAGCGCTGGTTCTGGCTGTCGTAGTCGGTGTGCAACCCTGCGATGCCTTCCAGTGCCACTTCGCCCTGGGGGTTGCCCGGCAGCGAAATACCGGCCGCGCGCAACACCTCGCTGTCCAGGTACAACTGCCCGGCCCGCTGCTGCACCGGCACCAGTTCAGCCCTGGGCATCTGGTTTACCAGCAGGTCGAGGTACAGCGTGGCATCGGCGGTGGCGGACATCTCCGTAGGCGGCGGGGGCAGGTCGTCGGCCAGCGCCAGGCAGGGGCCAGCCATGGCCAGCCCCAGGCACCAGCGGCGCGTCGTCGCCGTCAGCCATTTCACACACGGTTTCCAACCATTGCCGGGTCCTCCCTGGCCCCTGCACTGCATTCGGTTGCTGGCTCATTGGCCTTGGCGGATGGCGTCCGCCGAGCCTTGGCCGTTGACCCGGCCCTTGAGCACGCTGGTGCTGCCGGGCGCCACGGGTGCCGGCCAACGCATGCTGGCACCCGGCAGCACATAGCCCAGCAAGCCCTCGGCCAACGGTTTGCTCTGGCTGCCTTGCTGCACCACCACATCGGTCAGGCGCGCATGCACCGGGCCTGTGTTGCGCAGCTCAACGTAGGGCTTGCCCTGCACGGTCACCGGGCGCCAGGTGAGTTGCGGCTTGCCAACGCCCTCGGCATTGCGCCTGCCCTCGGTGTCGGCCTTGCCCCACAGGCCTTCGCCGTAGACGAACAGAGGCACCGAATAGCGCATCTGCAGGCGAATTGCCGCAGTGGCGCCTGGCTCGGCCTTGTCCACAGCAATGGCGGGCGGGATTTCGTCGATGATGATGCGGTAGGCCTGCTCCTGACCGGCCGGTGACGGGCCGGTGCGGGTAAGGCGGATGAGCTGCTTTTGCCCAGGGGCGATGTTGGCCACCGGCGGGCTGCCGATGATTTCACGCTGCGCCTGGAACTGTTCCTGATAATCGCCCTGGCGCCAGGCGAATACCCGTACCTGCAGGTTGGCCGGCGCCGTGCCGCGGTTTTCAAGCCACAGGGCACCGGCCTTCTGATCAGCCTCCAACACCGGGTCGATCGGCCAGATCAGCACCGAAGTCGCCGCTCCGGCTGGCAGGCTCGCCAGCCACGATAACCCGATCAATCCATGCGCCCACTTCGCGCCTTGCCGCATGCAACTCTCCTTAGACACGTGTCGTTGGTGGCGCTGGCACTCACCAGGTCACCGTCACTTGCACCACATCGGTGTAGGTCCCCGCTGGCAGCGTGCCGCTCAGCTGAACCCGCCCGTAAACCGGCAGTTTGATCGCTGTCGGGTCGGAATAGCTCACGGCCACACTCGTGCCGATGCCCAACGTCTGGCTGTAGGCCGCGTCCCGGTAAAGCTGGTAGGCCAGCAGCTGCGGGCCGCTCGTGCGCTTGAGGTTGCGCGTGCCACTCGCACTGTTCTGCCCACCATCCACGCTCATGTTCATGGCAACGCCGGGGGTGCACTGGAACGTGACCGTGGTGCCACCCAGCGAGGTGCTCAGGGTGCTGGTGGACAACGCAGACTGCGTACCATAGTCCAGCGTTCCATAACTGGTGACGCCCCCCACCACCAGGCAACCGGCAACAATCTGTGCCGTCACGGTGAAGGTGCTGGTAGTCACCGCGCTCAACGGTGTAGCCAGGAGCAAACCGGTGCCCGTAAGGCCCCACGTCAACCAGCGGCGCATGGTTCAGAACGACAGCTCAACCGAAATCGTGTCGCTGTACACCCCAGCTGGCAAACCCGCCTTGCCCACGGCCTTGCCGTACAGGTTGACGGTCTGGGCCACACCCGTACTGGTGGGCAGGGTGATGGTGCCGTCGATTGCCAGCAACGTTGTACGCCCCGAGTCGGTATACAGGTCGTAAGGTACAAAGTTGCCAGCGCCGTCAGCGAGGGCACGCGTGCCACCGCTCGACTGGCCGTCGTGCAGGCCCGCACGTACCTTGACCACCGGCACCGTACCGGCCGAGCACAGAATGCTCATGGCGCCGCCCCCGCCCCCCAGTACCTGGGCATTTGCGGTAGTGAACAGGGCATCCTGGGTGCCAAAGTTCAAGGCACCGAAGTTAAGCCCCGATGTACCCGAACTACCGTTGACCTGGCACGCGGCAATCAAGGTCAGCGTCGAGGTGATATTCCCGGTTACCGTCGCCGCCTGGGCCTGGGAGGCCAGCGCGAGGCAAAGGCCTGCAAGCATGCAGCGTGAGAGGTTCGTTCGCATCGGAGTCTCCTTGCGTAGTTACCAGTCCAGGGTCACTCTGAGGGTGTCGCGGTACAGCCCGGCCGGCAGCGCGCGACGTTGCGCCACTACCACTCCGTAGATGGGAATCGGGATCTGCCGGGTGCTATTGATGGTGAAGGCGCGTGCCTGGCCGATGGCGTAGCGGCTGTTGCCACCCGGGTCGACCGCCAGTTGATAAGGGATCAGTTCACGGCCGTTGCTCAGTCGGCGAATGCCGTCGTCGCCATTCAGGCCACCGTTGATCCGCACGTTGAACGCCCGTACCTCAGGCGTGCAACTGATCTGCAGGCTGCCCTCGCCGCTTGCTTCGTCAACCCGGCTGCGCAGCGGCTGGTCCCAGTTCGGGCCACGTTCACCGAAATCCAGCAGCCCCGGGTTACCCAGTACGGCCGGTTGAGTGTCGTTGCTGCTGATCTGGCAGGCCGCGCTGATCACCAGCCGCGCCTGGATGAAACCGGTGGTGCTGCCGTGCGCCGCACCGCCAGTTACCAGCAATGGCCCAAGGGTGAGTAACAGGATGGAAGTACGGTTCATGGCATGGCGTCCTTGTGCATGGCGGCGTCCCTACCAGGTGACCGTGACTTTGAGCAGGTCGGCATACGCGCCTGCGCTCGGTACCCAGGCCAGCTTGTCGATGCGCGCGTACAACGGCAGTTCGGCCGAACCACTACTGGGCACCCTCGCCGATTGAGCCACGCCGACTACCAGCGGCTCGCGCCAAGCCGCGTCGCGGTAAACGCGGTAGGGAATGGGCCGGGCCGAACGGTCGCTGCTGGCGAGGTAGCGCAACTCGCCAACGCCGCCATGCTGGCCGCCATCGACGCGTATCTGGTAAGGGGTGTCGGGGTTGCACTCCAGGCGCGGCGGGCGCTGGCTCAGCAATACGCCACTGAGCGGTGCGTCCGGGCCGTCCAGGCGCGCTGTTACCCCTAGGTCTATTCGCCCCAGGGCCTGGGCTCCCGCATCGCGTGCCTGGGTAACCAGCATGCAGCCACGCTGCACCAGCACCCGCACTTCCACGAGAAAATCCGCTGCCACGGTACTGCCGCTGAACAACAGGCCCAACAGCACGGCCACCAAGCGCTCCGTCACCTTGTTATCCTTGTCGTTACGTCCTGAATTGAGCGTAGCAGCGAGGCAGCGCGACCGTGGTGGCATCAAGCCATTTTTTTGTATTAGCGATAAAGCGATACCGCCCCGTCAAAAAAAACCAGCACCGCGTAGAACCCCTCGCTACCCAATGCCTCCAATGGCCAGAGGCCGGTAAAACTGCTGATATTCTGTTAGGGTGACACACCTTATCCTGTGCCATACAGGGACGGACAAGACAGGAGCGTTTTCACTGATGACTGCAGACAACACGCTGGAAGAAGCCATGGAACGCTGTGCCCGGGAACCGATCCACGTGCCGAGCAGCATCCAGCCCCACGGTTTCTTGCTGGTGCTGGATGCCACCGACCTGTGCGTGCTGCAGGCCAGTGAAAATGTCGAACAGTGGCTGGGTTTGCCGGCCCGGGAACTGATCGGTTGCCAATTCACCCACCTGGTCGGCGACGGTTTTGACCTACGCGCGCAGCTCGCGCGCATACCCGACGATGAAATCTTCCCTTTTCACATAGGCGACGTGCGCTTGCGCCAAGGCGCGCCGTTCAGCACCCCGTTGCACCTGCTGGTGCACTGTCACGACGACGTGCTGGTGGCCGAGCTCGAACCCCCACGCCTGCCACCGGACCTGGTCGGGCAAGGCGACTACTACCCACTGGTGCGCAGCTTCGTTGGCAGCCTTCAGCTGGCCAGCAGCCTTGAAGACCTGCTGCAGCAAACGGTGCTGCAACTCAAGCGCATCACCGGTTTTGGCCGGGTCAAGGCGTACCGTTTCGATGCCGATGGCAACGGCCAGGTGCTGGCCGAGGTGGCCGACCCGGGCTACCCCCGTTACCTGGGCCTATGCTTCCCGGCTGCAGACATCCCGCGCCAGGCGCGCGAGCTGTACCGGATGAACCGCATCCGCGTGATCGAAGATGCCAACTACCAACCCTCGCCCCTGCACCCGGCCACCAACCCGCGTACCGGCAAGGCACTGGACATGAGTTTTGCCACGCTGCGCAGCGTGTCACCGGTGCACCTGCAATACATGCGCAACATGGGCACGCTGGCGTCGATGTCGTTGTCGATCGTGGTCGACGGTGAACTGTGGGGGCTGGTGTCCTGCCACCATGAGCAGCCGCGCGCAGTGGACCTGCGTACCCGCACGGCCAGCGAGCTGCTGGCCAGCGTGCTGTCGCTGCAGATCGAGTCCCGCGAGGCGCATGCCAGCACACGCAAGCTGCTGGCGCTGCGCCAACACATCGTGCGCATGATCTCGTCCATGGCCGACCATGACAGCGTCAGCGACGGCCTGCGCGACCTGCCCCATGTGCTACTGGCCTTTGCCGATGCGCAGGGTGCCGCCGTGATCTCGGCCGAACGCTGCGACCTGATCGGCAAGACCCCGCCCGAAGCCCAGGTGACCGCGCTGGTACACTGGCTTGGCCAGCGCGGTGCAGACACCGTGTTCCACAGTGACAACCTGCGCCGTGACATCACCGACCTGCCCGAGCTGGCCGCCCATGCGGGCGGTGTGCTGGCGGTGGCCATCTCGCAGATCCACTCGCACTACCTGCTGTGGTTTCGCCCCGAGCAGGTGCGCACGGTGAACTGGGCTGGCCAGCCGACCAAGCAGGCCGGGCCGCAGGGCAACCTCGACCCGCGGCACAGTTTCGAACGCTGGCAGGAAGAACTGCGCGACTACTGCGAGCCCTGGGACCCGCTGGTGATCGAGGGCGTGATGGAGTTGCGCAGCGCGGTGCTGGGCATTGTGTTGCGCAAGGCCGAAGAGCTGGCGCAACTGGCAGGCGAGCTGCGCCGTTCGAACAAAGAGCTTGAAGCATTTTCATACAGCGTGTCCCACGACCTGCGCGCCCCCTTGCGGCACATTGCCGGCTACACCGAACTGCTCGGCGAAATCGAAGGCCAGGGTCTGAGCGAACGCGGCAAGCGCTACCTTCAGCATATCGGAGAAGCAGCGCACTTCGCCGGCAGCCTGGTGGACAACCTGCTCAACTTCTCGCAAATGGGCCGCTCGGCCTTGCGCCTGTCCGACGTCGACCTCAACACGCTGGTCGATGCGATTCGCAGCGAGCTGGCGCCGGATTACGAAGGCCGCGCAATCGTTTGGGACATTGCTGAACTGCCCAAGGTGATCGGCGATCCGGCATTCATCAACATGGCCTTGCACAACCTGATCGCCAATGCCATCAAGTACACGCGTGGCCGTAACCCCGCGCACATTGGCATCCGCGCGGTACAGCACCCTGACGAAACCGAAATCATCATCGTCGATAATGGCGTAGGCTTCGACATGGCCTACGCCAACAAGCTGTTCGGGGTGTTCCAGCGCCTGCACCGCATGGAGGACTTCGAAGGCACCGGGATTGGCCTGGCCAGCGTACGTCGTATCATCGAGCGCCATGACGGCCGGGTCTGGGCCACTGGCCAGATCGACCAGGGTGCCAGCTTCCACTTCACCCTGCCACACCACCCCGCATCCACCTGAGGCACCACTATCACCATGCTCAAACCCATCCTGCTGGTCGAAGACAACCCAAGGGACCTGGAGCTGACGCTGCTGGCCCTGGAGCGTAGCCAGTTGGCCAACGAAGTCATCGTGCTGCGCGACGGCGCCGATGCCCTGGACTACCTGCTGCGCCGCAATGTCTATGCCGATCGCGACGACGGCAACCCTGCCGTGCTGCTACTGGACCTGAAACTGCCCAAGGTCGATGGCCTTGAAGTGCTCAAGGCAGTTCGTACCACACCTGAACTGCGCAGCATCCCCACGGTCATGCTGACCTCCTCGCGGGAGGAGCCCGACCTGCTGCGCGCCTACGAGTTGGGGGTGAACGCGTATGTGGTCAAACCGGTGGAATTCAAGGAATTCGTCGCCGCCATCTCCGACCTCGGGGTATTCTGGGCAGTGCTCAACGAACCGCCACCCGGCTCACTGCGGCTGAACCGTCGCGGTAGCAACTGAGGCCGCCGCAACGATGCAGCAAACGCCGTTGAAAATACTGATGGTCGAGGACAGCTCGATGGACGCCGAGCTGACCCTGATGCGCCTGGAGCGCAGCGGGCTGAATGTGCAGCACCGGCTGGTGTTCGACCATTGGGGTGTCGAACATGCCCTGCGTGAGGCCCACTATGACCTGATCCTGTGCGACTGCGTGCTGCCAGGCTCGTCCGGCACCGAGGTGCTGGCCATCGCCCAACGCCTGGCGCCAGCCGTACCGTTCATTTTCCTGTCCGGCATCTATGGCGAAGAGCACGCGGTGGAAATGATCCGCCTCGGCGCCACCGACTATGTGCTGAAGAAAAACTTGCCGCTGCTGCCCAAGGCCGTGCGCCGGGCCCTGACCGAGGTGCAGGAACGCCAGCGCCGGCGCCGCGCCGAAGAGGCACTGGCAGATGTCGAAGCCCGTGCCCGCATCGCCATCGACGCCGCCGGCATGGGCACCTGGGACCTGCGCCCGCAAGAAGGCCTGCTGCTGTGGGACGACCGCTGCAAGACGCTGTTCGGCCTGCCCACCAGCACCGAAATGAGCCTTGACGTGTTCTACGCCGGCATCTACCCCGACGACCTGCCACTGGTGCGCGAGGCGGTGGAGCACGCCATGCGCCCGGAAAGCGGGGGCCACTACCGGGTCGAGTTCCGTATTGCCCAACCCAACGGGCTGGAGCCACGCTGGTTGCTTAGCAGCGGCCAGTGCCAGTTCGTCAACGACCAGTGCGTGCGTTTTTCCGGCGTACTGCAGGACATCCACACCCAGCGCCTGGCCACCCAGGCGCTGCGCCAGCTCAACGAGATGCTGGGCGAGCGGGTGGAACGCCGCACCCGTGAACGCGACCGCGCCTGGGAGCTGTCGCAGGACCTGCTGGCCGTGCTCAACAAGGACCTGACCCCAGTCGCACTCAACCCCGCCTGGGAAGCCAGCCTGGGCTTCTCCCGCGAGCGCCTGAGCCAGTCCTCCTTGCTGCACCTGCTGCCCGAGCACGACCAGGAACTGTTGCTTACCGAGCTGGCCGCCCTCGCCCACGGCCGCACCAGTGCCCGCTTCGTCGGGCGCATCCAGCACGCCGGTGGGCAGCAGCGCTGGCTGTCGTGGGTGGTGGTGCCCGAGGACACCTTGCTGTACGTGGTGGCGCGTGACATTACCAGCGAGCGCGAAGCCGCCCTTGGCCTGGCAGAAGCCAACACGCGCCTGCGCGAGCAGATCAACGAGCGCGAACGCATCGAGGCGGCGCTGCAGCAGATGCAACGGCTGGAAGCGGTCGGCCAGCTGACCGCAGGCGTGGCCCACGACTTCAACAACCTGCTGACGGTAATCCTCACCGGCGCCAGCTTTCTCGAGCGCGACCTGGCCAAGGCCAACCTGGACAAAGCCCGCACGCGCCTCACGCACATCCGCGAAGCCGGCGAGCGTGGCGCCAAGCTGACTTCACAGCTGCTGGCGTTTTCCCGCCGTCAGCGCCTGGATCCCGTGCCGCTGAACCTCAATCGCACCCTGACCGGCCTGGAAGAACTGCTAAGCCGCACCTTGGGCGGTAACATCTCGGTACGCCTGGACCTGGATCCGGCCCTGTGGCAGGCCCTGACCGACCCTACCCAGACCGAAATGATCATCCTCAACCTGGCGATCAATGCCCGCGATGCCATGCCCGATGGCGGCCAGCTGACCCTGACCACTCACAATACCTGCATCGATACCCGCCCACAGCGCCCCGAAGACCCGGAGCCTGGGGAATACGTGATGCTGAGCATCCGCGATACCGGCTGCGGCATGAGCGAAGACGTGCTGGCCAAGGTGTTCGAGCCGTTCTTTACCACCAAGGACATCGGCAAGGGCTCCGGCCTTGGCCTGGCCCAGGTGTTCGGCTTTGCCAAACAGTCCGGGGGCGGCGTGCGCATCGACACCGTACCTGGCCGTGGCACGCAAGTGGCGGTGTATCTGCCGGCGGTCAAGGAGCAGGCCATGAGCGAACCGGCCGTACCGCTGCTCAGGCAGCCGGTCAGCGACAGTGGCCGCAACCGTACGGTGCTGCTGGTGGATGATGACCACCTGGTGCGCGACATGCTGGGCGACGTGTTGCGCCAGTACGGCTACCAGGTGCGCCAGGCGCACAGCGGCGAACAGGCCCTGGTCCTGCTGGATGGGGAAATCGACCTGCTGCTTACCGATTTCGCCATGCCCGAGTTCAACGGCGCGCAGTTGGCGCTGGCGGCCCGTGACCGCTACCCGCACCTGCCGGTGGTGTTTCTTACCGGTTATGCGGAGTTGCAGGGCCTGGAATTACCGCGCAGCGTGGTCATCCAGAAGCCCGTGCAGGCGGATGAGCTGGCCAGGGTGCTGAATGAAATGCTGGGGATTGCAGGTTAGTTGAGAGCGGCACAAGGCCGCTCTACAGACATCGCGCAAAAACGACAAAAACGACAAAACCCAGCGCTCATCTTTCCAGGCACCGGGTGATATACGTTTGAATCTGAAAAATGGCAGGGGCGGCTGGATTCGAACCAACGCATGGCAGGATCAAAACCTGCTGCCTTACCGCTTGGCGACGCCCCTGTATCGGATGCAGCGCTTGCTGCTCTGACAATTCCAACTGAGTGACAACTGGGTTGTTGTCTTGGAATGCGCGGCACTTTAACAACAAAGTTTTGATCTGTGAAGCCCCCTGATGAAAAAAATTGCCAGAAAACAGCGAGTTAGTCATTTTCGCCCGCGCTGATGCCAGACCTATCGCATGAAGCGATCATTGCCGGCCACTTTCCGTATTAGTCAAAATGGCCGCCCTCGGGCAAGCTGCACGCTGCCCCGCCATCACCCAAGGAGCTGTGCATTTGTCTGCCTGGATCCCCGCCCCACTTCGCCAGCTTGGCCAACGCCTGCGTGGCGCCGAAGCCAACAACAGTGAACTGCTCGACTGGTTCGAGGAAAAAGCCCGCAGCCGGGGTTACCAGCTGAGTGATGGCCAGCGACGGGTGATCCAGTGCATGGCCACACAACTGGCACAGCTCGAACAAGGGCAAGCACGCAGCCTTTACCTGTACGGCTCGGTGGGACGCGGCAAGAGCTGGCTGCTCGATGGCTTTTTCCAGGCGGTGCCGGTAGAAGCCAAACTGCGCCTGCACTTTCATGACTTCTTTGCCCGCTTGCACCAGGGCATGCACCACCACCGGGCATTGGACGATGCACTGGGCGCCACACTCGATGAGCTGGTGGGCAATTGCCGGGTGCTGTGCTTCGATGAGTTCCATGTGCATGACATTGGCGATGCCATGCTGCTCACCCGGTTGTTCAACGCCTTGTTCGCCCGTGGCGTGTTCCTGCTGGTGACCTCCAATTACGCCCCTGAGGGCTTGCTGCCCAACCCGCTGTACCACGAGCGTTTCCTGCCCGTGATCCGCCTGATCAACAGCGCTATGCAAGTGCTGGAGGTAGGCGGCGATACGGATTTTCGCAGCCTGCCGGCCAACCGCGAGCACCAGCGTTTCACCCAGGGCCATTATGTGTGGCCAGGCGATGCCGCGCAGCGCCAGGCGCTGAACGTGCCGCGCGAACAGCCGGTGATGCTGGAGGTGAACAAGCGCCCACTACGCGCACTGGCCATCGACGGCCGGCGGGTGGTGCTCGGGTTTGACGACTTGTGCGAAAAGGCCACGGCGGTGATCGACTACCTGGTGCTGGCGCAGCAGTATGATGAGTGGATCATTGATGGGCTGGATGACTTGGCGGAGTGTTCGCTGGCAGCCCAGCAGCGCTTCGTCAACCTGGTGGATGTGCTGTATGACCAGGACCGCCAAGTGACGGTGATTGGCAAGCGACCGCTGGAAGAGAGCCTGGGCGGGCCGCTTGCCGACCTGATGCGAACCCGCAGCCGGTTGGGGCAACTGCATCAGGTAGCCCCTTAGATCTCCATTGCCTGATACGGCCTTTTCGCGGGTAACCCCGCGAAGAGGCCAGAAGAGTCAGCGCATCAACCCGCCCTGGGCAAATCCGCCAGCACCCCCTCGATCTCCCCCAGCACCGCCGGGTCATCCAGGGTCGAAGGCGGCACGTAGTCCTGCCCGTCGGCAATCTTGCGCAGCACCGCCCGCAAGATCTTCCCCGACCGCGTTTTAGGCAAACGCTTCACCAGCCGAACCCGGTTGAAACAGGCCAGCGGGCCGATTGCCTCGCGCACGCTGCCCACCAGGTCCACCAGCAACTGCGCCTCGCTGATGCCCTCGCCGTCCTTGAGCACAACGAGCGCCAGCGGCACCTGCCCCTTGATCTCGTCGTGCACACCAATCACCGCGCACTCGGCCACCGCCGGGTGACAGGCCACCAGGTCTTCCATTTCGCCGGTGGACAGGCGGTGCCCGGACACGTTGATCACGTCATCCGTGCGCCCCATGATGTAGACAAAGCCATCATCGTCCAGGTAGCCGCCATCGCCTGTGTGGTAGTAACCCGGATAGGTGCGCAGGTAGGCCTGCAAATAACGCTCGTGGTCGCCCCATAGCGTCTGGCTGCACCCGGGCGGCAACGGCAGGGCAATGACAATCGAGCCTTGGTGATTAGGCCCCAGCAAGTGGCCTTCGTCATCCACGACACGCACATGGTAGCCCGGTACCGCCCGGTTGCTTGAGCCCGGCTTGGCCGCGCTGCCCTCCAGCCCGACGCAGGGCGCAGTGACCGGCCAGCCGGTTTCGGTCTGCCACCAATGGTCGTGCACCGGTTTGCCACTGACCCGCTCCAGCCATTCATGGGTGCTTGAGTCGAGCTTCTCACCCGCCAGGAACAGCTGGCGCAGCGAGCTGAGATCGTGCTTGCGGATCAGCTCGCCCTCCGGGTCTTCCTTGCGGATGGCACGCATGGCGGTGGGCGCACAGAACAGCGCATTGACTTTGTATTGCTCCACCACCCGCCAGTAGGCCGAGGCGTCCGGGGTGCGGATCGGCTTGCCTTCGTAGAACACCGTGGTGCAGCCGCTCATCAACGGCCCGTAGACGATCAGCGAATGGCCGACCACCCAGCCCACGTCGGAAATGCCCCACCATACATCGCCGGCCTGCATGCCATAGATATGGCGCATGGCATAGCACAGCGCCACAGCATTACCGCCGTTTTCCCGGACGATACCCTTGGGTTTGCCGGTGGTGCCCGAGGTGTACATGATGTACAGCGGGTCACCGGCATCCAGTTCGACCGGGGCGACCGGCGTGGCGCCGGCCAAGGCCGCCTGCCAGTCCAGGTCGCGGCCTGGTTGCAGTTCAGCTTGTGCCTGCGGCCGTTGCAGCACCAGCACATTGCGCGGCTGGTGCCGGGCCAGTTGCAGGGCACGGTCGACCAGCGGCTTGTAGGCAATTACCCGGTCGAACTCCAGCCCGCAGGATGCCGTGAGCAACAGCGCCGGCCGGGCGTCATCGATACGCAGCGCCAGCTCGTTGGCGGCAAAGCCACCGAACACCACCGAGTGCACCGCTCCAATGCGCGCGCAGGCCAGCATGGCCATGGCCGCCTGCGGCACCATGGGCATGTAGATGATCACACCATCGCCCTTGTTTACCCCTAGCTGGCGCAGCAAGCCGGCCAGGCGCGCCACTTCGTCGCGCAACTGGTTGTAGGTATAGGCCTGCTGCACGCCCGTCACCGGCGAGTCGTAAATCAGTGCCAGCTGCTCGCCACGGCCCTGCTCGATCTGGTGATCGAGGGCCAGGTAGCAACTGTTCAGGCGGCCATCGGCGAACCAGCGGTGGGTACCGTCGGCGTTGTCTTGAAGGATAAGGGCAGGCTTGCGGTGCCAGGCCAGGTGCGCGGCCTGTTCCGCCCAGAATGCGGCAGGGTCGGAAATGGAATGGGCGTAGCTGTGCTGATAGCTCATAGTGAAAGGAACCCGGTACTTGTTGTTATTGAAGGGCGAACCTTGAGTATGGACCGCTACAACGGCGCCGCCATGGGACTAAAGTCACAACCGACCTGCAAATTTGCAGACAACGCTAAAGCGCCCCATAACGGTGCAAAGCCTCTAGAATAGGCCACCCTTCAGCCACCGAGCAGCCCATGGACATCGAACAGGCCCGAACCTTTCTGGAAATCGTGCGTTGCGGCAGCCTGGTCGCCGCCGCCGAACGCCTGTTCGTGTCACAGACGGCCATTACCGCCCGGGTGCAGCGCCTGGAGCAGCAATTGGGCTGCCAGCTGTTCGTGCGCAGCCGCAACGGTGCCAGCCTGACGAGCGACGGCGAGGCCTTTGTCAGTTATGCCAACCAGCTGGTGCAAACCTGGGAAGCAGCGCGGCGCGACCTGCCGCTGCCTGAAGGCTGCCAGCAAGTGCTGCATGTGGGGGCAGAAGTCAGCCTGGGCAACCCGATGTTGCTTGACTGGGTCACTGCCCTGCACCGTGAACTGCCCAGCCACGCCATACGCAGCGAAGTGAGCGACGGCGAGTCGCTGCTGCGCAAGGTCGAGATGGGCCTGCTGGACGCTGCGCTGGTGTACCAGCCGACCTACGGGCCGGGCTTGCAGGTGGAACAGTTGATGGAAGAGAAACTGATCCGCGTGCGCCGCGTCGACCAACCCGAACCGTATATCTACATCGACTGGGGCGAGGCCTTCCGCCGTCGGCACGATGCCGCCCTGCCCGATTGCGCGCGCCCGGCGTTAAGCTTCAACCTCGGCCCGTTGGCTTTGCAGTTCATTCTCGACCAGGGTGGCAGCGGTTACTTCCGCACGCGGGTGGTGCAGGCATACCTGGACAGCGGTGTGTTCGAGCGGGTACCGCAGGCCCCGGAGTTCACTTACCCAACCTTCCTGGTGTATCCACGCGAACGCGACAGCGAAGCCCTTCAACAGGCCTTCGCCATCTTGCGCCGGCTGGTGGCTGCAGGCGCCAGCGACTGGTCACAGCGCTGGGACCCGGTTATCTGACGCCTCGGCTTTGCTGAGCAACTGGCGCTTGAGGCCGGCGATCAGGTCAGTCTGGGTAATCACCCCCACCAGCTGGTCGGCGTCGAGCACCGGCAGGCAGTGCAAGCCTTGTTCGCACAACAGCGGCAGCAGGCGCTCCAACGGGTGCTGGCTGCAGACACTCACCACTCGCCGGCTCATCACCTGCTCCATGCGCACCGCCTTGCGGCCAAACAGCCCGCGCCAGCTGAAACGGCCGCGCTGCATGGCCGGGCCAACCAGGTCGCTGAGGCTGACGATGCCCACCAGTTTACCGTGCTGTAATACCGGCAGGGTTTTCAGGTGGTGGCTGGCGAGCATTTTCCAGGCCTGCTCAAGGGTGGTATCGGGCGTGGCGAACTGCACGTCGCGGGACATCACCGAGGCCGCCGTAATACCGCCGAGACTGCGCTGCAAGGCATGCTGCTCGGTGGCGAGAATGATGCGCTCCAGCTCGTCACGGGTGACGTCGACGAACTCGCCCAGCTCTTCCAGGGCCTGGTCCAGGTCTTCGCTGCGGATGCCAACCCGCTCGCCGGGCAGCGGGTCATGGGTGTGGTGCAGGTCTTTGCGCGGCACCGCGCCTTTCGGGTAGCGCACGCCCGTCAGGCGGTTGTAGACAATCGCCACTGTCACCAGGATCAACGCATTGAGCAGCACCGGCTCCAGCAAGTGGTCGCCCATGGCCGTCAGCCCTGAGTCAGCCAGCACTGCACTCACCGCCACCCCGCCACCCGGCGGGTGCAGGCAGCGCAGCAGGCACATCACCAGCAGCGAGATGCCCAGGGCGGCTGCGGCTACCCACAGCTCGGGGCCGAAGCCTTCGCGCATGGCCAGGCCGACCGCGCCCGCTAGGGCATAGCTGCCCAGCACCGGCCAGGGTTGGGCCAGTGGGCCGGAATGCACGGCGAACACCAGCACAGCCGAGGCGGCCAGCGGGCCAAGCAGATGCAGGGCGATACCGGGGCCATAGGCGATGCTGGTCAGCCAGCCGGCGAGGAACAGGCCGAGCAACGCACCGATAGCGGCACGCAGCCATTCTTTTGGGGGAATATTCAGGGGCGCCGGCAACAGCCGCTGCAGACGACTTTCGGAACGCGAGGCAGGCATTTGAGTAGTCGGAATCTTTGGTTTTTCTGATTAAAAAGAAAGCCCAGCCGAGGTGGCCTGGGCCTCGTATTGCGCGTGCAATACCACAAGGGGCTCCGTCCGTGGAGAGATGGAAACCGCAGGGTTTCGTGAATGGGATTTTGCCGGGCGGGGGGAGATTGGGCTAATTCAAAAAAATGCGGCTGTACTGCAATTTTTTTGCAGTACTGACAGGGCCTGGAGGGGCGCACAGCGGCCCCGGCATTATCGGGCCTTGCGCGGCAGGTCGATATTGACGCGAAGCCCACCCAGCGGGCTCTCCAGCAAGGCCAGCCGCCCGCCCCAGGCCTCGACGATATCGCGTACGATGCCCAACCCCAGACCGTGCCCGTGCACCTGCTCATCCAGCCGCGAACCACGCTCCAGCACCTGCTGCCGCTGGCCCTCGGGAATCCCCGGGCCGTCATCATCGACCCATACCTGATAGCCCTCGGCATTCGACCCAATGCCGAGGCGCACTTCGCTGTCTGCCCACTTGCAGGCGTTGTCCAGCAGGTTGCCCAACAACTCCAGGAAGTCCTCACGGTCCCATGGCAACAGCAACCCGGGGGGCACATCACTGGCCAGCAGCAACCCTTCCCCATGGATCATGCCCAACGTGCTCAGCAACCCCGGCAGTTCGGCATCGCAATCGAATTGCGCACCGGGCAAGGCATCACCCGCCAACCGCGCGCGATTCAGTTCGCGCGCCAACCGCTGCTGAATCTGCTCCAGCTGCTCACGCATCTGCGCCCGCACTTCGGGCAAGTCCTTCAGGCGCTCACTCGACGCCAGGCTCAGCAGCACCGCCAACGGTGTCTTCAGTGCATGCCCCAGGTTACCCAAGGCATTGCGCGAACGGCGCAGGCTGTCTTCGGTATGGCTAAGCAAGTGGTTGATCTGCCCCACCAACGGGGCCAGCTCGCTGGGCACCTCGGCATCCAGTTGTGACCGTTGGCCCTGCTGCAGTTGGGCGATCTGCTGGCGCGCCCGCTCCAACGGCCGCAGCGAGCGCGTTACGGTCATGCGCTGCAGCACCAACACCAGAATCAGTGCCACCAGGCCCATGCCAAGGCCGATCTGCTGCATGCGCCGAAAGCCCTCACGCACCGGCGAGTAATCCTGTGCGACGCTGATCGAGATGTCTTGGCCCAGGCGCCGGTAGTCAGCGCGCAGGGCAAGCAGTTGCTGCCCTTCCGGACCGAGCTCATGGCTGTCGGAAAGGCCTGGCGCAGCAGGCTTGGGCATGTCCAGGTCCCACAGCGAGCGTGAGCGCCAGGTGCCTTTGTCGAAATCGATTCGGAAGTAATAACCGGAAAAAGGCCGCTGATACGCCGCCGAGATGCGCCGCTCATCCAGCTGCAGGCCGGATGGCCCGCGCACCAGTGCCACCAGCAGGTTCTCGCTTTCCTTGCGCAGGCCGTTTTCCAGGTAACGCTGCAGGCCGGCTTCGAACAACCACAAGGTCAGTTGCGCCAGGACCACCCCGACCACCACCAGCACCGCGACCAGGCCAAGGCTCAAACGCGCCTGGATCGACTTCACCCGGTGCTCCCCGCGTAGATATAGCCTTGCCCGCGTCGGGTCTCGATCACGCTGCGACCCAGCTTGCGGCGCAAGTGGTTGACATGTACTTCCAGCACGTTCGAATCCCGCTCGGTCTCACCGTCGTAGAGGTGCTCGGCCAGGTGGCTCTTGGACAGGATCTGCTGCGGGTGCAGCATGAAGTAGCGCAGCAGGCGGAACTCGGCGGCGGTCAGTTGCACATCCACGCCATCACGGCTCACGCACTGGCGGCTTTCATCCAGGTGCAGGCCGGCAGCTTCCAGGGTTGGCTGATTGGCCAGGCCGCGCGCACGGCGCAGCAGCGACTGGATGCGCAGTTGCAACTCTTCCGGGTGGAACGGTTTGCTCAGGTAGTCATCAGCCCCGGCTTTCAGCCCCTCGATACGCTCGGCCCACGAGCCACGGGCGGTAAGGATCAATACCGGAGTGGCCAGGCCAGCGGCACGCCACTGGGCGAGCACGTCCAGGCCCGGCAAGCCCGGCAGGCCAAGGTCGAGAATGATCAGGTCGTAGGGCTCGCTCTGGCCCTGGTACACCGCATCACGGCCGTCAGCCAGCCAGTCCACGGCATAACCCTGGCGCTGCAGGCCGGTGGTCAGCTCGTCGGCCAGCGGTACATTGTCCTCGACAAGCAACAGGCGCATTCAGTCGTCTTCCTCGTCTTTGAGCAAGGCGCCGGTGCTGGCATCGAGCTTGATCTCGCGCACCACACCGTCCGCCGTCAGCAGTTCGACTTCATATTCGTAGCGATCGTCGTCCTCTTCCAGCTCGGCCTCCAGCAAACGCGCCCCGGGGTAACGCCCCAGGGCGGTTTCCAGCAATTGTTCGAGCGGCAGGATGACGCCCTTCTGGCGCAGCTTCAGGGCTTCGTCCTGGTCAAGGTCGCGGGCAGCGGCCAGCGAACACACGGCCAGCAGCGCCAGCGCGAGGTAGCGCGCTGGCCGCGGTAAGTGAATCATCAGTTGTCCCGCTCGTCCTTCAGCACTTCACCGGTCTTGGCGTCCAGCGCCACGTCCCATTCTACGTTCTGCGTGTCACGCAGTTCGACCTTGTAGATGTAGCGGCCGTACTCGTCTTCCAGCTCCGAATCGGTGACGGTGGCGCCCGGGTGCTTGGCCACGGCGGCGGCTTTCAGCTCGTCAAGCGACTTGATGGTCTTGGCGTTGACCAGTTTAACCACTTCGTCAGGCTGTACGTCCTTGGCGAAGGCGGCATTGGCGCCCAGGGCAAGGGCGGCGGCGGTGAACAGGGCAGTCAAGGTTTTCATCGTGCTTCTCTCCTGAGAACTGTGCAAGTTGTCTACGGGGTTAAGATTAACCACCGGTCCTTAATTCAACCTGAAAACAGCTGGCGCCATGATAGCGCAGGTCAAGACCACACCACCGGGCGGTTGCATGAACACCTGCAAGCCTTGTAGCGGGCATGCTGGTAGACTGCGCGCATTATTGATTCACACAGAGTTATGACAGCGTGGAAATTTTTAAAGAGTTCACTTTTGAGTCGGCCCACCGCCTGCCCCACGTTCCCGAAGGGCACAAATGCGGCCGCCTGCATGGCCATTCGTTCAAGGTCGGCCTGCACCTGACCGGCCCGCTGGACCCGCACACCGGCTGGATTCGCGACTTCGCCGAGGTCAAGGCGATCTTCAAGCCAATCTATGACCAGCTGGACCACAACTACCTGAACGACATCCCGGGCCTTGAAAACCCCACCAGCGAAGTGATCGCCAAGTGGATCTGGGAGCAGGTCAAGCCGCTGATGCCAGAGCTGTCGAAGGTGCGCATCCACGAAACCTGCACCAGCGGGTGTGAATACACCGGCGACTGATTCGCCCGGCTCACTGCCCCTGCGTGCTGCCCATGGCATCGCGCAGGAAGCTGGGGGCGATGTAGCGCTGGTAATGCGCCTCTGAAAGCAGGAAGAATTCGCGGTCGATGGCATCGCGCAGTTGCGGCAGTTCCCAGTCGCGGAACTCCGGCAGCAAGGCCATGCCGTAGGCCTCAAGGTCCCGGATCATCCGCGCCCCACGGGCAATCAGCTGGTACGCCCAGCAATACGCCGACTGCTGCTCGACAAACCGGATGGAGCGCTGTTCCAGCTGCTGGCGCAGCAAGCCTTTGTCGAACACCTCCAGCTTGGCCATCATCACCTGCACCAGCAACTGCTCAAGGCGCAGCCATACCGCGCGCTTCTGCGCGTCGTCGTAGCCGTTCCAGTTGATCACTTCGTGGTGGAAGCGCTTGCAGCCACGGCACACCGTGTCTCCGTACACCGTGGAGCACAGGCCGACGCAAGGGGTCTTGATGGACTTGTTGGACATGAAAAACAACAGCTTGGCGGTGGAACACGGCCCCATGTTAGCCCTTTGTCTAACCAGGGTCACTCGTTAAAGTCATCTTCTGCGCCTTACCTTCGGGCTTTTTTTGCCGTAGAATCATCCCGCCTTTTCAAAGGCAACAATGTCCGTTGGAAGCTGTTTTCAAAGCGTCACGAGCACAGTTAATCCGGTAGAACGGCGTTGGCCCGGGCCATGCACCCTCGCATGGCCGCGCCAGCCCTCATCAGCTCCCCGTTCTGCAGGCGTAAAACTTTGAAAGCAGCTTCTGTAAGGATTCTTTGCGACCCTGGCTGGGCGGCCCACAAAGCCGTAGCAGCGCATGGGTGCATGGAATGCTGGATGAGCGTCCCGGACCCCCTTTAGGGACCACTGATGAGGGAAATAACTGTGCTTGAAGCCTACCGCAAACACATCGAAGAGCGTGCCGCCCTGGGTATCGTGCCCCAGCCGCTGAACGCCGAACAAACTGCAGGCCTGGTCGAGCTGCTGAAAAACCCGCCGGCCGGCGAAGAAGCCTTCCTCGTAGACCTGATCACCAACCGCGTACCGCCAGGGGTCGACGAAGCTGCCTACGTCAAGGCTGCTTTCCTCTCCGCCGTCGCCAAGGGCGAAGCCAAGTCGCCACTGATCGACCGCAAGCACGCCACCGAACTGCTGGGCACCATGCAGGGCGGCTACAACATCGAAACGCTGGTCGCACTGCTGGATGACGCCGAACTGGGCGCCGTCGCGGCCGAACAGCTCAAGCACACCCTGCTGATGTTCGATGCCTTCCACGACGTGGCCGAAAAAGCCAAGGCGGGCAACGTCCACGCCAAGGCCGTGCTGGAGTCCTGGGCTGCCGGCGAGTGGTTCACCTCGCGCCCGGCCATCGCCGACAAGTACACCCTGACCGTGTTCAAGGTGCCTGGCGAGACCAACACCGACGACCTGTCCCCTGCCCCGGACGCCTGGTCGCGCCCTGACATCCCGTTGCACGCCCTGGCCATGCTGAAAATGGCCCGTGACGGCATCGAGCCGTCGCAGCCAGGTTCGGTCGGCCCGCTGGCCCAGATCGAAGCCGTCAAGGCCAAAGGCTTCCCGGTTGCCTACGTCGGTGACGTGGTCGGCACCGGTTCGTCGCGTAAATCCGCCACCAACTCGGTGCTGTGGTTCTTCGGTGACGACATCCCATACGTGCCGAACAAGCGCGCCGGTGGCTTCTGCTTCGGCACCAAGATCGCCCCGATCTTCTACAACACCATGGAAGACGCCGGCGCCCTGCCGATCGAATTCGACTGCAGCAACCTGGCCATGGGCGACGTCATCGACGTGTACCCGTTCAAAGGCGAAGTGCGCCGTCACGGCAGCGACGAGCTGGTTACCGAATTCGCGCTGAAAACCGAAGTATTGCTGGATGAAGTCCGCGCTGGCGGCCGTATCCCGCTGATCGTCGGCCGTGGCCTGACCGAAAAAGCCCGCGCCGAGCTGGGCCAGGGCCCATCGGACCTGTTCAAGAAGCCAGAGCAGCCAGCCGACACCGGCAAGGGCTTCACCCTGGCGCAGAAGATGGTCGGCCGTGCCTGTGGCCTGCCAGAAGGCCAGGGCGTGCGCCCAGGTGCCTACTGCGAGCCTAAGATGACCACCGTCGGCTCCCAGGACACCACTGGCCCGATGACCCGTGACGAGCTGAAAGACCTGGCCTGCCTGGGCTTCTCCGCTGACCTGGTCATGCAGTCGTTCTGCCACACCGCGGCTTATCCGAAGCCGATCGACGTCACCACCCACCACACCCTGCCAGACTTCATCCGCACCCGTGGCGGCGTGTCGCTGCGCCCGGGCGACGGTATCATCCACAGCTGGCTGAACCGCATGCTCATGCCTGACACCGTGGGTACCGGTGGCGACTCGCACACCCGCTTCCCGATCGGCATCTCGTTCCCGGCCGGTTCCGGCCTGGTAGCCTTCGCCGCTGCCACCGGCGTCATGCCGCTGGACATGCCAGAATCGATCCTGGTGCGCTTCAAGGGCAAACTGCAACCTGGCATCACCCTGCGTGACCTGGTGCATGCGATCCCTTACTACGCCATCCAGAAGGGCCTGCTGACCGTCGAGAAGAAAGGCAAGAAAAACGCCTTCTCCGGCCGCATCCTGGAAATCGAAGGTCTGGACGAACTGACCGTCGAGCAAGCCTTCGAGCTGTCCGACGCCTCGGCTGAGCGTTCTGCTGCCGGTTGCACCATCAAGCTGCCAGAGAAGGCCATCGCCGAGTACCTGCAGTCCAACATCACCCTGCTGCGCTGGATGATCGGCGAAGGCTACGGCGATGCCCGCACCCTGGAGCGCCGCGCCCAGGCCATGGAAGCCTGGCTGGCCAAGCCTGAGCTGCTGTCGGCCGACGCCGATGCCGAATACGCCGAAATCATCGAAATCGACCTGGCCGACGTGAAAGAGCCTGTGCTCTGCGCGCCGAACGACCCGGACGATGCCCGCCTGCTGTCTTCGGTACAGGGCGAGAAGATCGACGAAGTGTTCATCGGTTCGTGCATGACCAACATCGGTCACTTCCGCGCTGCCGGCAAGCTGCTGGAAAAGGTCAAGGGCGGTATTCCGACCCGTCTGTGGCTGGCCCCGCCAACCAAGATGGATGCCCACCAGCTGACCGAAGAAGGCTACTACGGCATCTACGGCAAGGCCGGTGCGCGCATGGAAATGCCAGGCTGCTCGCTGTGCATGGGTAACCAGGCACGTGTGCAGACCGGCTCGACCGTGGTCTCCACCTCGACCCGTAACTTCCCGAACCGTCTGGGCGACGCCACCAACGTGTACCTGGCATCGGCCGAGCTGGCTGCTGTCGCTTCGATCATCGGCAAGCTGCCGACCGTCGAAGAGTACATGCAGTACGCGAAAGACATCGACAGCATGGCTGCCGACGTCTACCGCTACCTGAGCTTCGACCAGATCGCCGAGTTCCGCGAAGCGGCAGCCAACGCCAAGATCCCGGTGGTTCAGGCGTAAGCTGAGTTACACGCTGTAAAAGAAAGCCCCGGCAGCGATGCCGGGGCTTTTCATTTGCCTGCTCTCACCCGCTCAGATCACGAACAAATCCACAAACCGGTGCACCGCCATCCCTTCCAGCGTTTGCTGGTCCTTGCACACCTCCAGTACCTCCCCACACCGCTGGCGCGCAAATCGCGTTGCCAGGTTGGCCCTGAACTTGGCCTCCAGCAGGGGTATGCCCTCCCCTCGCCGCCGCCGGTGCCCGATAGGGTATTCCACCACCACCTGCTCTGTACTGCTGCCATCCTTGAAGAACACCTGCAGCGCATTGGCGATGGAGCGCTTGTCCGGCTCCAGGTACTCGCGGCTGAAGCGCGGGTCTTCCACTACTTCCATCTTCTCGCGCAGGCGGTCGATGCTGGGGTGGTTGGCATGGAAGGTGTCTTCATAGTGCTCCGCCACCAGATGCCCGAAGATCAACGGCACTGCCACCATGTACTGCAGACAGTGGTCACGGTCAGCGGCATTGGCCAGCGGGCCGCTCTTGGAAATGATGCGGATTGCCGACTCCTGGGTGGTGATGACGATGCGGTCGATTTCATGCAGGCGGTTACGTACCCGAGGGTGCAGGGTAACTGCCGCTTCGCAGGCAGTCTGGGCGTGAAATTCGGCAGGGAAGCTGACCTTGAACAGCACGTTTTCCATCACGTAGCTGCCCAAGGCCTGAGGCAGACGCAGTTCGTACTGCCCGGCGGGCTTGAGCGCCAGGTCCTTGTTGGTATGGCTGAACGATACGTCGTAGAAGCCCCATTGTGGCGCCGTGAGCACACCCGGTACGCCCATCTCACCGCGCAGGGCGATATCGGCCAGGCGCACGCCACGGCTGGACGCATCACCTGCGGCCCAGGACTTGCGTGAGCCAGCATTGGGCGCGTGCCGATAGGTACGCAGGGCCTGGCCATCGACGAAGGCATGGGACAACGCCGAGAGCATCTGTTCGCGGTTGGCGCCCATCAACCTGGCGCACACGGCAGTCGAGGCCACTTTCACTAAAATGACGTGATCGAGACCGACTCGGTTGAACGAGTTTTCCAGTGCCAGCACGCCCTGGATCTCATGGGCCATGACCATGGCTTCGAGCACATCACGCATCAGCAGCGGTTTTTCACCAGCGGCCACGCGCTTCTGCGACAGGTGATCGGCAACGGCCAGAATACCGCCCAGGTTGTCCGAGGGGTGAGCCCATTCGGCCGCCAGCCAGGTGTCGTTGTAATCCAGCCAGCGCACGGTGCAGCCGATGTCCCAGGCCGCCTTGACCGGGTCGAGCCGGTAGGCGGTACCGGGGACGCGGGCACCATTGGGCACCAGCGTGCCCTCCACCTGAGGGCCGAGCAGTTTGGTACATTCGGGAAAGCGCAGGGCCAGCAGGCCGCAGCCCAGGGTGTCCATCAGGCAGTTGCGTGCGGTATCGAGGGCTTCGGCGGAATCGACCCGGTAGCCGAGGGCGTAGTCGGCCAGGGTTTGCAGCACCAGGTCGTAGTCCGGGCGGTCGTTCAGGTCAACGTTGGCGCTCATATCCAGCTCCCTTCAGAATTGCCGGGGCTGCTATGCAGCCCCAACTAACTAAAGCCGAGCGCCAGTGGTGCGTTAGAAGCTATCGCCAGGCACGCGAACCCAGCCCTCCATCAGCACGCGAGCACTGCGGCTCATGATTGCCTTGGTCACTGTCCACTCACCATTCACCTGACGCGCCTCGGCCCCGACCCGCAAGGTGCCCGAGGGGTGGCCGAAACGCACGGCGCTACGCTCACCCCCGCCAGCCGCGAGGTTGACCAGCGTGCCCGGAATGGCCGCCGCAGTGCCAACCGCCACCGCAGCCGTCCCCATCATCGCATGGTGCAGTTTACCCATGGACAAGGCGCGCACCAGCAGGTCGATACCACCCGCTTGCACCGCCTTGCCACTGGACGCAGTGTAGGTGCTCGGCGGCGCAACGAACGCCACTTTTGGCGTGTGCTGACGTCCGGCTGCCTGGTCGACGTTTTCAATCAGGCCCATGCGCACGGCACCGTATGCACGAATGGTCTCGAAACGCAGCAGCGCCTGAGGGTCCCCGTTGATGGCGTCCTGCAGTTCTGCGCCGGTATAACCGATATCGGCCGCATTGACGAAGATGGTCGGAATGCCGGCATTGATCAGGGTGGCCTTGAACGTACCCACGCCCGGCACCTCCAGCTCATCGATCAGGTTACCGGTCGGGAACATCGAACCGCCGTCACCGTCTTCGTCGGCTGCCGGGTCGAGAAACTCCAGCTGCACCTCGGCCGCCGGGAAGGTCACCCCATCCAGCTCGAAATCGCCGGTTTCCTGCACTTCACCTTCGGTGATCGGCACATGGGCGATGATGGTCTTGCCGATGTTGGCCTGCCAGATGCGCACCGTGGCGATGCCGTTGCGTGGAATGCGCGCCGCGTCCACCAGGCCACTGCTGATGGCGAACGAACCGACCGCCGCAGACAGGTTGCCGCAGTTGCCGCTCCAGTCGACAAACGCCTTGTCGATACTGACCTGGCCGAACAGGTAGTCCACATCATGCCCGGGCTTGATGCTTTGCGACAGGATCACGGTCTTGCTGGTGCTGGAGGTGGCACCGCCCATGCCGTCGATCTGCTTGCCGTAAGGGTCGGGGCTACCGATTACCCGCAACAGCAGCGCATCGCGGGCCGGCCCCGGGATTTGCGCCTGCTCGGGCAAGTCTTGCAGGCGGAAGAACACACCCTTGCTGGTGCCGCCACGGATGTAGGTGGCGGGGATTTTCACTTGCGGTACATGTGCCATGTTCAAGTCCTGTTCAAGCGGTTGCTTCGAGGAAGTCCTGGGCAAAACGCTGCAGCACGCCACCCGCCTCGTAGATCGACACTTCCTCGGCGGTGTCCAGGCGGCAGGTCACCGGCACTTCCAGGCGCTCGCCATTGGCGCGGGTAACCACCAACGTCAGGGTCGCCCGGGGCGTACGCGCGCCCAGCACGTCATACGTCTCGCTACCGTCCAGGCCCAGGGTCTTGCGGTCGGTGCCCGGCTTGAACTCCAGCGGCAGCACGCCCATGCCCACCAGGTTGGTGCGGTGAATGCGCTCGAAGCCTTCGGCCACGATCGCCTCGACACCCGCCAACCGCACACCCTTGGCCGCCCAGTCACGGGACGAACCCTGGCCGTAGTCGGCGCCGGCCACGATGATCAGCGGCTGCTTGCGCTGCATGTAGGTTTCGATGGCCTCCCACATGCGGGTGACCTTGCCTTCCGGTTCGATACGCGCCAGCGAACCCTGCTTCACGCTGCCGTCTTCCTTGCGCACCATTTCGTTGAACAGCTTGGGGTTGGCGAAGGTGGCACGCTGGGCGGTCAGGTGGTCGCCACGGTGGGTGGCGTAGGAGTTGAAGTCTTCTTCCGGCAGGCCCATTTTCGCCAGGTACTCACCGGCCGCGCTGTCGAGCATGATGGCGTTGGACGGCGACAGGTGGTCGGTGGTGATGTTGTCCGGCAACACCGCCAGCGGGCGCATGCCGCGCAGGGTGCGCTCACCGGCCAGGGCACCTTCCCAATAGGGGGGGCGGCGGATGTAGGTGCTCATCGGGCGCCAGTCGTACAGCGGCGCCACCTTCGGCCCACGGTCTTCCTCGATGGCGAACATCGGGATGTACACCTTGCGGAACTGCTCTGGCTTCACCGCAGCACGCACCACGGCGTCGATCTCTTCATCGCTCGGCCAGATGTCCTTGAGGCGGATTTCCTTGCCATCGACCACACCCAGCACATCCTTCTCGATGTCGAAGCGGATGGTGCCGGCAATGGCATAGGCCACCACCAGTGGCGGGGACGCCAGGAAGGCCTGCTTGGCATACGGGTGGATACGCCCGTCGAAGTTGCGGTTACCCGACAGCACGGCGGTGGCGTACAGGTCGCGGTCGATGATTTCTTGCTGGATTACCGGGTCCAGAGCGCCGGACATGCCGTTGCAGGTGGTGCAGGCGAAGGCGACGATACCAAAGCCCAGTTGCTCCAGCTCCTTCTCCAGCCCCGCCTCTTCCAGGTACAGCTGCACGGCCTTGGAGCCCGGTGCCAGCGACGACTTGACCCAAGGTTTGCGGGCCAGGCCCAGCTTGTTGGCATTGCGCGCCAGCAGGCCTGCGGCAATCACGTTGCGCGGGTTGCTGGTGTTGGTGCAGCTGGTGATGGCGGCGATGATCACCGCGCCGTCAGGCATTTGCCCTGGCACGTCTTCCCAATTGCCGGCAATGCCCTTGGCAGCCAGGTCACGGGTGGCCACGCGGGCGTGTGGGTTGGACGGCCCGGCCATGTTGCGCACCACGCTCGACAGGTCGAAGCTCAGGGTGCGCTCGTAGACGGCGCCGCCCAGGCTGTCGGCCCACAGGCCGGCGGCCTTGGCGTAGGTCTCGACCAGCTTGACCTGCTGCTCTTCGCGGCCGGTCAGGCGCAGGTAGTCGATGGTCTGCTGGTCGATGGCGAACATGGCTGCGGTGGCACCGTATTCCGGGGCCATGTTGGAAATGGTGGCGCGGTCGCCCAAGGTCAGGGCGCGGGCACCCTCACCGTGGAACTCCAGATACGCGCCGACCACTTTCTGCTTGCGCAGGAATTCGGTCAGGGCCAACACCAGGTCGGTGGCGGTGATGTTCGGTGCCAGCTTGCCAGTCAGCTCGACGCCGACGATTTCCGGCAGGCGCATCCACGAGGCGCGGCCGAGCATCACGTTCTCCGCTTCCAGGCCGCCCACGCCGATGGCGATCACGCCCAGGGCATCGACATGCGGGGTGTGGCTGTCGGTGCCGACGCAGGTGTCCGGGTAGGCCACGCCACGGTCGTTGTGAATTACGGGCGACATCTTCTCCAGGTTGATCTGGTGCATGATGCCGTTGCCCGGCTGGATCACGTCGACGTTCTTGAACGCCTTCTTGGTCCAGTTGATGAAGTGGAAGCGGTCTTCGTTGCGGCGGTCTTCGATGGCACGGTTCTTTTCGAACGCCTGCGGGTCGAAACCACCGCACTCGACGGCCAGCGAGTGGTCGACGATCAGCTGCACCGGCACCACGGGGTTGACCGCGGCCGGGTCACCGCCTTTGTCGGCAATGGCGTCACGCAGGCCGGCAAGGTCGACCAGCGCGGTCTGGCCGAGAATGTCGTGGCACACCACGCGGGCCGGGAACCACGGGAAGTCGAGGTCGCGCTTGCGCTCGATCAGCTGGCTCAGCGACGCATCGAGGGTGGCCGGGTCGCAGCGGCGCACCAGGTTTTCGGCGAGCACGCGGGAGGTGTATGGCAGGCCGTCGTAGGCGCCGGGCTTGATCGCCTCGACCGCCGCACGGGCATCGAAGTAGTCCAGGTCGGTACCTGGCAGGTGCTTGCGGAATGCAGTGTTCATATCGTTATCAGGCTCGGTCACGGTATTCGGTTTGCAGGTCTGGCCACGGGGGTGCTTTGCACCCCTTTTCCCGGCACAAGGCCGCTCCTACAGGTATTGCGCCGTCCTGTAGGAGCGGCCTTGTGCCGCGAAAGGGTTGCAAAGCAGCCCCTGCGAAGTCAGCTCAGCGTTGTTCGATCGGCACGAACTGGCGCTGCTCGACGCCGACATACTCGGCACTCGGGCGGATGATGCGGTTGTTGGCGCGCTGCTCGAAGACGTGCGCCGCCCAGCCGGTCAGGCGCGAGCAGACGAAGATCGGGGTGAACAGCTTGGTCGGGATGCCCATGAAGTGGTACGCCGAGGCATGGTAGAAGTCGGCATTGGGGAACAGGCGTTTCTGCTCCCACATGGTCTTGTCGATGGCTTCGGAAACCGGGTACAGCACCTTGTCACCCACTTCGTCGGCCAACTGCTTCGACCAGCCCTTGATCACCTCGTTGCGCGGGTCGGACTCTTTGTAGATCGCGTGGCCAAAGCCCATGATCTTGTCCTTGCGCTCCAGCATGCGCAGCAGCTCGGCGGTGGCGTCCTGCGGGCTCTGGAAACGCTCGATCAGCTCCATCGCCGCCTCGTTGGCACCGCCGTGCAGTGGGCCGCGCAGCGAGCCGATGGCAGCGGTGACGCAGGAGTACAGGTCGGACAGGGTCGAGGCACAGACCCGGGCAGTGAAGGTCGAGGCATTGAACTCGTGCTCGGCGTAGAGGATCAGCGACACGTTCATCACCTTGACGTGCAGCTCGCTCGGCTTCTTGCCATGCAGCAGGTGCAGGAAGTGGCCACCGAGGGTGTCTTCGTCGCTGGTGCAATCGATGCGCACACCCTCATGGGTGAAGCGGTACCAGTAGCACATCACGGCCGGGAACAGCGCCAGCAAGCGGTCAGTCTTGTCGCGCTGGGCCTCGAAGGTCAGCTCGGGCTCCAGGGTGCCCAGCACGGAACAACCCGTGCGCATCACGTCCATCGGGTGAGCGTCACGCGGGATGCGCTCCAGCACTTCCTTCAGTGCTTGCGGCAGGTCACGCAGGCCCTTGAGCTTGCGCTTGTAGTCGGTCAGTTCGGCCTGGGTTGGCAGCTCGCCGTACAGCAGCAGGTAGGCGACTTCTTCGAATTCGGCACCGGCCGCCAGGTCACGCACGTCGTAACCCCGGTAGGTCAGCCCGGCACCGGCCTGGCCCACGGTCGACAGTGCGGTCTGACCAGCCACTTGGCCGCGCAGGCCTGCGCCACTGAGTACTTTTGCTTCGGCCATGGTGATTCTCCTTTCTTGAATTTGTTATGGATGCTTTCTGGCTAATTCGGGGTGTTGCTCAGCCCTTCTTCTGGGCAAACAGCGCATCGAGGCTCTGCTCGAAGGCGTGGTAACCAATGGCATCGTAGAGCTCCATGCGGGTCTGCATGGTGTCGATCACGTTCTTCTGCGTGCCGTCGCGGCGCAGTGCGGTGTACACGTTCTCGGCTGCCTTGTTCATGGCACGGAACGCCGACAGCGGGTACAGCACCAGCGACACGTCGACCGAGGCCAGCTCTTCGGTGGTGTACAGCGGCGTGGCGCCGAACTCGGTGATGTTGGCCAGGATCGGTGCCTTCACCCGGTCAGCGAACGTCTTGTACATCTGCAGTTCGGTAATGGCTTCCGGGAAGATCATGTCGGCGCCAGCCTCGATACAGGCCTCGGCACGGTCCAGGGCAGCGTTCAGGCCTTCGACGGCCAGGGCATCGGTACGCGCCATGATCACGAAGCTGTCATCAGTGCGGGCATCGACGGCGGCCTTGATGCGGTCGACCATTTCCTGCTGGCTGACGATTTCCTTGTTCGGGCGGTGACCACAGCGCTTGGCGCCCACCTGATCCTCGATATGGATGGCGGCAGCACCGAACTTGCTCATCGAACGCACGGTACGGGCAACGTTGAAAGCCGAGGCCCCGAAGCCGGTGTCGACATCCACCAGCAACGGCAGGTCGCACACGTCGGTGATGCGGCGCACGTCGGTGAGCACGTCGTCCAGGCCACTGATACCCAGGTCCGGCAGGCCCAGGGAGCCGGCGGCCACGCCGCCACCGGACAGGTAGATGGCCTTGAAGCCGGCGCGCTTGGCCAGCAGGGCATGGTTGGCGTTGATGGTGCCAACCACCTGCAGCGGGTGTTCAGCGGCAACGGCGTCGCGGAAACGCTGACCGGGGGTGCTCTTCACAGTCATTTCTCACCTCGTGGGCTGTTGTTGTGGGCGTCCAGGTAGTGACGCTCGATATTGCGCTTGGACGCGCCGATGTGGCGGCGCATCAGGAGTTCGGCCAGTTCGCCGTCACGGTCGGCGATGGCATCGAGAATGCGGTGGTGCTCGGAAAACGCCTGGCGTGGACGGTTGGGCGTGGCCGAGAACTGGATGCGGTACATGCGCACCAGTTGGTACAGCTCGCCACACAGCATCTTGACCAGGGTCTGGTTGCCGCTGCCCTGGATAATCCGGTAATGGAAGTCGTAGTCGCCTTCCTGCTGGTAATAACCCAGGCCGGCCTGGAACGCGGCATCGCGCTCGTGGGTGTCGAGCACCCGGCGCAGCTCGTCGATGTCCGCCTGGCTCATGCGCTCGGCGGCCAGCCGGCAGGCCATGCCTTCGAGCGATTCACGGATTTCGTACAGCTCGATCAGCTCGGCGTGGTTGAGTGACACAACCCGCGCCCCCACATGCGGCACGCGCACCAGCAGACGCTGGCCTTCGAGGCGGTGAATGGCCTCGCGCAGCGGCCCGCGGCTGATGCCATAGGTGCGCGCCAGCTCCGGCTCGGAGATCTTGCTGCCGGGGGCGATTTCACCTTTGACGATGGCCGCCTGGATGCGCCGGAAGACGTTTTCGGAAAGGGTTTCCGTTTCGTCTGCCTGCACTGGGCTGGGGGTGGAAAGGTCCTGCATATTGTCGACACCTTGAAAAACTCTTCGCCAGAAATTAACGAACAGAGCACTCCAAGTCAAAGACAAAATGAATATTGTCGACAATCGTCTAAGAACGAACTATCACCCTCTCGATGCTGTCAGATCGCGCACCGCTGGCGTCAAGACGTCGGCGTGATAGAATGCCGCGCCTCCGATGGGGTATGGATAGCCTGTCTGTCATCCATTCATGCTTGTTGACAGATTAACGAGGAAGCTTGCGCAGTCGTTGCCAGTCGCCTTGCCCTTAACATAGCCCGAACCTTGCACTGCACCGCGCCAGGATTATGAGACTTACACCCGTTTTATTGCTGCTATGCCTCACCCTGCTACCGGCCCTTGGCCAGGCGGCGGGCAAGACCGTGTATGGTCTCAACGAATACGCCCGCCTGGGCGACCTGGACCTGGAAGTGGCCGCCAAGCTCGATACCGGTGCCAAGACCGCATCGCTCAGCGCCCGCGACATCAAGCGTTTCAAGCGCAACGGCGAAAGCTGGGTGCGCTTCTACCTGGCCATCGATGCGGCGCACTCGCACCCGATCGAACGCCCGCTGGCACGCGTGAGCAAGATCAAGCGCCGGGCCGGCGACTATGATGCCGAATCGGGCAAGGCCTATACCGCCCGCCCGGTCATCGAACTCGAAATCTGCATGGGCCAGGCCATGCGCACCATCGAAGTCAACCTCACCGACCGCAGCGCGTTCCAGTTCCCGCTGCTGATCGGCTCCGAGGCGCTCAAGCACTTCGACGCGCTGGTCGACCCAAGCCTTAAATATGCGGCCGGCAAACCTGCCTGTGCCACCGACGCTCCCAAAGCAGAGTAATCCCGATGCGCTCTCTTACCCTCCATCTGAAAGTCCTGATCACCGTGCTGGTGCTGCTGGGCGTGGCGGTCACGGCTTATCAGATCTTCTTCCTCGGCATCCCGGTGACCGAGGATGAAACCGACGACCTGTGGAACATCGACGCCAAGGTCGAGTTCGTGGCCAGCACCAAGGACCCGGTCAAGGTGCAGATGTTCGTGCCACCGCTGAACCGCGACTACGTCAGCCTTAACGAGAGCTTCATCTCCAACAACTACGGGGTCAGCGTCAACCGCGCCGACGGCAACCGCAAGGTTACCTGGTCGGCCCGCCGCGCCAGCGGCAACCAGACCCTGTACTACCGCCTGGTGCTGACCAAGCGCTACAGCAACGAGAAGACCACCGTCAAAGGCCCGACCTTCCGTGACAGCCTGGCGATCGAAGGCCCCGAGAAGATTGCCGCCGAAGCCCTGATGGCGCCGATTCGCCAGCACTCCGCCGACGTCGAGACCTTCGTCAGCGAGACCATCAAGCGGGTCAACAACCTCAACGACGACAACGTCAAGCTGCTGCTGGCCGGCGACACCTCGCCAATGAAAAAGGCCCAGATCATCGACCTGCTGCTGTCGATTGCCCATGTGCCGATGGAGAAGGTGCACACCATCCGCCTGGTGGCCGATACCCCGCAAACCCCGGAGCTGTGGCTGCGCAGTTTCAACGGTAACGACTGGTTGTACTTCAACCCGGACACGGGCGAGCAGGGTCTGCCTAGCGACCGCCTGCTGTGGTGGACCGGTGACGACAACCTGATCACCGTCGATGGCGGCAAGAAAGCCAACGTCACCTTCAGCATGAACAACAGCGAGATGAACGCCATCCGCCTGGCCAAGCTGACCGACGAGAACACCGACGCCGACTTCCTCGAATACTCGCTGTACGGCTTGCCGCTGCAGACCCAGCAAACCTTCATGATCATGGTGATGATCCCGATCGGCGTGCTGGTGATCCTGGTATTGCGCAACCTGATCGGCCTGCAGACCCTGGGCACCTTCACCCCGGTACTGATCGCCCTGGCCTTCCGCGAGACCCAGCTGGGCTTCGGCATCGTGCTGTTCACGGTCATCACGGCCTTGGGCCTGTCGCTACGCTCGTACCTGGAACACCTCAAGCTGCAGATGCTGCCGCGCCTGTCGGTGGTACTCACCTTTGTCGTGGTACTGATCGCCGCCATCAGCCTGTTCAGCCACAAGCTGGGCCTTGAGCGCGGGCTGTCGGTGGCACTGTTCCCGATGGTGATCCTGACCATGACCATCGAACGCCTGTCCATTACCTGGGAAGAACGTGGCGGTGGTCATGCCATGAAAGTGGCCATCGGCACCCTGTTCGCCGCGTCGCTTGCGCACCTGCTGATGATGGTGCCGGAACTGGTGTACTTCGTGTTCACCTTCCCTGCCGTGCTGTTGATCCTGGTGGGCTTCATGCTGGCGATGGGCCGCTACCGCGGTTACCGCCTGACCGAGCTCGTGCGCTTCAAGGCATTCCTGAAGAAGGCTGACGCCTGATGTTTGGCCTGATCAAGACGTGGAAAGCCCTGGAGGCCCGGGGCATCATGGGTATCAACCGGCGTAACGCGGACTACGTGTTGAAGTACAACAAGCGCCACCTGTACCCGATTGTCGACGACAAGATCATCACCAAGGAGCGTGCCCTGGCGGCCGGCATCCATGTGCCGGAAATGTACGGCATCATCGAGACCGAAAAAGAGATCGAAAAGCTCGACCAGATCATTGGCGGGCGCAGCGACTTCGTCATCAAGCCGGCGCAGGGTGCCGGCGGTGATGGCATCCTGGTCATCGCCGACCGCTTCGAGGACCGCTACCGCACAGTGTCGGGCAAGATCATCAGCCATGAGGAAATCGAGCACCAGATCTCGAGCATCCTCACCGGCCTGTACTCGCTGGGCGGCCACCGCGACCGCGCGCTGATCGAGTACCGGGTTACCCCCGACCAGATCTTCAAGAGCATCAGCTACGAAGGCGTGCCGGACATCCGCATCATCGTGCTGATGGGCTACCCGGTCATGGCCATGCTGCGCCTGCCGACCCGCCAGTCTGGCGGCAAGGCCAACCTGCACCAGGGCGCCATCGGCGTGGGTGTTGACCTGGCCACCGGCGTGACCCTGCGCGGCACCTGGCTGAACAACATCATCAGCAAGCACCCGGACACCACCAATGCGGTGGACGGCGTGCAACTGCCGAACTGGGATGGTTTCATGAAGCTGGCGGCCGGCTGCTATGAGCTGTGCGGCCTGGGCTACATTGGCGTGGACATGGTGCTGGACCAGGACAAAGGCCCGCTGATTCTGGAACTCAACGCCCGCCCGGGCCTGAACATCCAGATTGCCAACGACTGCGGCCTGACCCAGCGCACCCATGCCATTGAGGCGCACATTGAAGCGCTGGCAAAAGATGGTATTACTGAAGATGCCGAACAGCGCGTTCGTGTAGCACAGGGGTTGTTCGGGCACGTGCCCAACCGCTGAAATATTGGGGCTGCTTTGCAGCCCCTGCATAAAACACAATGTTGAATGTCGCGCCCAGTGCTAGGCGCTTTTCCTACACAGGTCTACAATCGCCCTCCTCGCTTTTACATCGCCGTCCACACTGATGCCGACCTGTACGCTGCACCCCCTGCCCTACCAGCCCGACCCTGCTGCCTATTTCGCCCGCCTGCGCCAGGCCCCCGGCGCGATCCTGCTCGACAGCGCCCGCCCCGGCGCCGAACGCGGTCGCTTCGACCTGCTCAGCGCCTGGCCGCTGCAACAGTTGCAAGCGAAGCCCGATGAAGACGGCCGCGCCTTCCTCCAGCGCCTGCGTGCCGGCCTGGCGCAACTGGGCCACGCAGGCTTGCCCAAGGGCGTTGAACTGCCCTTTGCCGGTGGCCTGATCGGCTACCTGAGCTACGACTTCGGCCGTCGGCTGGAACACCTGCCAAGCCTGGCTGTGGACGACCTCGGCCTGCCTGACGCGCAACTGGGCCTGTACACCTGGGCCCTGGTCAGCGACCACCTGCAAGGTACCAGCCAGTTGGTGTTCCACCCGAGCCTGGCAAGCGACGAGCGAGAACGCCTGATCGGCCTGTTCGAAGGCAGTCGCTGCACCGAAACCGGTGACTTCCAGTTGCTCGCCCCAATGGCTGGTGACCTGCAGCCGGAACAGTACAAAGCCGCTTTCGACCAGGTACAGCGCTACATCCAGGCCGGTGACTGCTATCAAATCAACCTGACTCAACGCTTCCGCGCCCCCTGCCAGGGTGACCCCTGGCGAGCTTACCAGGCCCTGCGCAAGGTATGCCCCACGCCGTTTTCCGGCTACCAGCAATTGGCTGACGGCAGCGCCTTGCTGAGCTTTTCGCCCGAGCGCTTCATCCGTGTCAGCGAGGGCCAGGTGGAAACCCGGCCAATCAAAGGCACCCGCCCGCGCGCCAGCGACCCAGATGAAGACGCACGCAATGCCGAGGAGCTGCTGCGCAGCCCCAAGGACCGCTCGGAAAATCTGATGATTGTCGACCTGCTGCGCAACGACCTGGGGCGCAGCTGCGAAATCGGCTCGGTGAAAGTACCGGAGCTGTTCAGCCTGGAGAGCTACCCCAACGTCCATCACCTGGTCAGCAGTGTCACCGGCCAGCTTGCCAGCGACAAGGATGCCCTGGACCTGATCGGCGACAGTTTCCCCGGCGGATCGATCACCGGCGCGCCGAAAATTCGCGCCATGCAGATCATCGACGAGCTGGAACCTGCGCGGCGGGCGCTGTACTGCGGCTCGCTGCTGTATGTGGATGTGCGCGGCGAGATGGACAGCTCGATTGCCATTCGCAGCCTGCTGGTCAAAAACGGCCAGGTCAGCTGCTGGGGTGGCGGCGCGGTAGTGGCTGACTCCGAATGGCAGGCCGAATATGAAGAGTCGATCGCCAAAGTGCGGGTGTTGATGCAGACCTTGCAGGGCTTGTGAGTCCGTCTAGCCCGCGTTTTTTTGTTACCATCACCTTACTACGAGCGCACAGCGCCACAGCCAAGATGGAAACCGCCTGATGAGCCAACCCTTCGACGTCGCCGCCCTGGCCGCGACCTATGCCAACAAGTCCCCGCAGGACATCCTCAAGCTTGCCTTCGAGCACTTTGGTGATGACCTGTGGATCTCCTTCAGCGGCGCCGAGGACGTGGTGCTGGTCGACATGGCCTGGAAGCTGAACAAGCAGGTCAAGGTGTTCAGCCTCGACACCGGCCGACTGCACCCGGAGACCTACCGGTTCATCGACCAGGTGCGCGAGCAGTACAACCTGCCAATCGAAATCCTCAGCCCGGACCGCGACAGGCTTGACCCGTTCGTGAAAGAAAAGGGCCTGTTCAGCTTCTACAAGGACGGCCACGGCGAGTGCTGCGGCATCCGCAAGATCGAGCCGCTGCGCCGCAAGCTGGCTACCGTGAGCGCCTGGGCCACCGGCCAGCGCCGCGACCAGAGCCCGGGCACCCGCAGCCAGGTAGCGGCACTGGAAATCGACAGCGCCTTCTCCACACCCGAGCGCACGCTTTACAAGTTCAACCCGCTGGCGCAGATGAGCAGCGAGGAAGTGTGGGGTTATATCCGCATGCTTGAGCTGCCGTACAACAGCCTGCATGAGCGCGGCTTCATCAGCATTGGCTGCGAGCCTTGCACCCGGCCGGTGCTGCCGAACCAGCATGAGCGCGAGGGGCGCTGGTGGTGGGAAGAGTCGACACAGAAGGAATGCGGGTTGCACGCGGGCAACCTGATCAGCAAGGCTTGAAATAACCGGGGCTGCTTTGCAGCCCCTGCATTTGCGGATCAGTGCACCGGCAGTTCGACACCTTCGAACAGCTCTTCCAGTTCCTGCTTGTTATGGCATTGAATGGCCTTGGCCATCACTTCGCGGGTCAGGTGCGGGGCGAACTTCTCGATGAAGTCGCACATGAAGCCACGCAGGAAGGTGCCACGGCGGAAGCCGATCTTCGTGATACTGGCCTCGAACAGCTCGCTGGCATCCAGCGCCACCAGGTCGCTGTCGAGCTTGGCATCCACAGCCATGCCCGCCACGATACCCACGCCCAGCCCCAGGCGCACATAGGTCTTGATAACGTCGGCGTCGGCCGCGGTGAACACCACTTTCGGCGTGAGGCCGCGGTGGTTGAACGCTTCGTCCAGCTTCGAGCGCCCGGTAAAACCGAACACATAGGTAACGATCGGGTATTCGGCAACCGCTTCCAGAGTGAGTTTCGGCAGCTTGGCCAGCGGGTGACCCTGCGGCACCACCACGCAACGGTTCCACTTGTAGCACGGCATCATGATCAGGTCGCCGAACAGCTCTAGTGCCTCGGTGGCGATGGCGAAGTCTACCGTGCCGTCTGCTGCCATCTCGGCGATCTGCATGGGCGAACCCTGGTGCATGTGCAGGGACACTTCCGGGTATTGCTTGATGAAGCTACTGATCACCGGCGGCAAGGCATAGCGCGCCTGAGTGTGGGTGGTGGCGATGGACAGCGTACCCTTCTTCTCGTTAGAGAACTCCTGGGCAATCTGCTTGATGCTTTCGACCTTGCGCAGGATTTCGCCGGCGGTATTGATGATGCGCTCGCCGGCCGGCGTGACGCGGGTCAGGTGCTTGCCGCTACGCGCAAAGACTTCAACACCCAGTTCGTCTTCGAGCAGGCGGATCTGCTTGCTGATACCTGGCTGGGAGGTATACAGGCTCTGCGCCGTCGCGGAGACGTTGAGGTCATGGTGCGCCACTTCCCAGATGTAGCGCAGTTGTTGAAGCTTCATAGGTTCCCCTCGGTTCAGCGATGAGTCCGCGGCAGCAGGCAGCGACGATATATAACTATATTAGTGGTTCTGGAAATAAATCTAGAACTATTTTGTTACATGCCCCCGGAAATAGCCTACAGCCATCTTCATGCTTTTCTACGCCCCAAGTGCTGCGCCAACGGCACCATGTACACCGGCACCGGCGACAGCTGCAGCAGCCGAACCGCCGTTCGCCCCAGCGGTACATCCACGCCGGCACCGGCGCTGTGGCTGCCGAAGATCAGCAGGTCGACACTCAACCGCTGTGCCTGGTCAAGGATTACCTGCGCGGGGTCACCTTGGCGTACCCGCACCGCCTTGATCACCGCGAGGTCGGCCTCCTCGCCCAGCTCATCACGAAAGTTTTCCAGCACGCGCTGCTCGATGTTGGCCATCACCGTGTTCACGCCCTGGCTGTGCAACTGGTCAAGCGTCTGCTCATCAAGGTAGCTTTGCAGGAGGGATTCGGCGAACTGCCCCATGGGTTCCACCGCATGGATCACATACAACTCGGCATTGAACGTACGCGCCAGTGCCAGCGCGTGTTGCATCACAAAAGGTGCGTAGACACCGAGGTCGGTGGCGTACAGCATGGAGCGGATCATTCGACCTCCTCGACTGCCGCAGCGGCAGAGCAAGCTTCAGCTTAGCAGCGCGCCGGATGCACGCTTTGCCGTCCGGCGCGCTACTGGTGCGGGCTGAAGCGCCCAGCCGAGGTCAGTGCCGCCCTCAGTGAGGCCGGTGGTTGCTGTCGAGAAAGCTCAGCGCCTGATAGAGCATTTCCATACGCGGCAAGCAGCAACCTGCCGCACGCGCACGTGCCAGCGGCTCGGCATAGATAGCCTGCAATTCCAGTGGGCGTTTGAACGTATGGTCGTGATACATGCTTGGCCAGTAGTCGGGCATGCGCTCTGTAACCTGGAACAAGTGCTCGGCATACCCCTTAGGCAACACGTGGCCACAGGCTGCAGCGCCCTGCACCACCTCGGCCATCAATGCCTGGATGAGATCACGGCTGTGACTGTCTGCCATCAGCGGCGTGGTGCTAGCCCCCAGCAGCACCGACAGCCCATTGTAGGGCACGTTCCACACCAGCTTCTGCCAGCGCGCCGCGTCGAGATTTGGCATGGCCTGCGAATCGATGCCCGCGCGTTTGAACAACGCCACCCCTTCATCGACCAGCCCGGTACCGCCGTCACTTGCCGGCCCACTGTGGTAACCCAGGTTGACAGCCCCGAGTGCCTGATGGCGGATCACACCTGGCGCATGACGGTTGACGCAGATGAAGCACAGGCCGCCCAGCAGATGCATGTCGCTACGCAAGGACGGGCGCAATTGCTCCTCCACCCCCAGGCCGTTCTGCAGCAGTACGACCTTGGCGCCGGGTGCGGCGGCCTGCACGACCAGAGGTGCGAGCTGATCATTGCTGGTGGCCTTGGCACCGATCAGCAACCAGTCGCAAGGCGGCATGTCGGCGGCACTGGCATAGGCTTGCACCTGCATCTGCAACGCACCATGCACGTCACTGTCCAGGGTCAGCCCTTGCTCCCTGACGGCCTGGTACTCGCTGCGCAACAGAAAATGCACATCGAAACCGGCCCGGGCCAGCATCAACCCATAAAAGCCGCCGATGGCGCCACTGCCGATGATACCGATGCGAGGGGTGTGTGGATGCATGCCGATCTCCGAGTATGAAGTCAGCCCTCTTTTTACACAGGTTACGCAGCGCTGGGCAGCCCATTCGCGCGCAACGCACTCGAACACGGAAAAACCCCACAATGACTGGGCCAAGCCCATTGTCGCGCCACCTGTAACGCGCTAAGGTTCGGCTCCCCGCTGCGAATATTCTTGCTGCTGGGCCGCACGGGGATAGCTGGCGGCCGGCACCCGTGACCTGACGAGTAACACGATGGCTGATTTACCGATCGATGACTTGAACGTTGCCTCCAACGAGACCCTGATCACCCCCGATCAGCTCAAGAAGGAAATCCCCCTCAGCGCCAAGGCCCTGCAGACCGTGACTGCCGGCCGTGAAGTGGTGCGCAATATTCTCGACGGCAAGGACCATCGCCTGTTCGTCGTGGTCGGCCCTTGCTCCATCCACGACATCAAGGCCGCCCACGAGTACGCCGAGCGCCTGAAGGTGCTGGCCGAAGAAGTGTCCGATACGCTGTACCTGGTCATGCGCGTGTACTTCGAAAAACCACGCACCACCGTGGGCTGGAAAGGCCTGATCAACGACCCGTACCTGGATGACTCGTTCAAGATCCAGGACGGCCTGCACATTGGCCGTCAGCTGCTGCTGGACCTGGCCGAGATGGGCCTGCCGACCGCCACCGAGGCGCTCGACCCGATTTCCCCGCAATACCTGCAAGACCTGATCAGCTGGTCGGCCATCGGCGCCCGCACCACCGAATCGCAAACCCACCGCGAGATGGCCTCGGGCCTGTCTTCGGCGGTCGGCTTCAAGAACGGCACCGACGGCGGCCTGACCGTTGCCATCAACGCCTTGCAGTCGGTCTCCAAGCCACACCGCTTCCTCGGCATCAACCAGGAAGGCGGCGTGTCGATCGTCACCACCAAGGGCAACCCTTACGGCCATGTGGTACTGCGCGGCGGCAACGGCAAGCCGAACTACGACTCGGTCAGCGTCGCCCTGTGCGAGCAGGACCTGGCCAAGGCCAGGATCAAGGCCAACATCATGGTCGATTGCAGCCACGCCAACTCCAACAAGGACCCGGCCCTGCAACCGCTGGTGATGGAGAACGTTGCCAACCAGATCCTCGAAGGCAACCAGTCGATCATCGGCCTGATGGTCGAGAGCCACCTGAACTGGGGCTGCCAGTCGATCCCGAAAAACCTGGAAGAGTTGCAGTATGGCGTCTCGATCACCGATGCCTGCATCGACTGGTCGGCTACCGAGAAAACCCTGCGCAGCATGCGTACCAAGCTCAAGGATGTGCTACCGCAGCGTAAGCGCGGCTGAGCATTGCAATAAACAAAACGCCGGGCATTGCCCGGCGTTTTTGTATCTGATGCCTTTCGGCAGCTCAGGCCTTGCTGGAATGCCGCTGCTGGCGCTCCATGTAGCGTTCCACATACGAGCAGGACGGAATGACCGTGTAACCCATTTGCTCGGCGTACGCCAAGGCCTGCTCGGTCAACGCGGCGGCAATCCCGCGGCCCCGCAAGGCGTTCGGCACGAAGGTGCGATAGATGTCCAGCGTCTGCTTGCCCAGATCCATGTACGTCAGGTAGGCACGATGACCGTCCACGTTGGTCTCGAACTGATGACCGGCCTGGTCATGGTGGATGGTCAGCGCTTCGCTCATCACTACTCCTCGCAGGTCTTCTCGGCAGACCCATACCTTCACCGATGGTGGTTTATCCGGCACAGAATCCTCTATGCCACCTGTTGCCCCTTCGACCTCTGGACGATTGCAATCGTTCGGATTCTCTGGCACTCACAAGATAGTAGGCGCCGCAAACGGGATTGCTCAAGGCGGTAGCGGCTAAAAATGGCGAAAATGCCCGGAATGCGACTCTTCCCTGCACGTTCAACAGCCACCGGATGTTGTAGGGCTTAAGACGTCGAAGGACAGTTAAAGTCACCCTTAGTTCAACAAAAAAGTTCCTGTAGTACAACCGCTTGCGAACCCTGCACGTTTTTTTCACACACGCGTCGCAAATCTTGTCGGCACGGCGTCAAGCAACATTTTTTTTGCAGTTCTTGCGCTCAGTCAGTTTACTTACTACAAGTAATGGGTACTATGTACGCCGGCCAGTTTCTCTTTTCCTGAGAGATGGCTATTTAATAGAAAGTCCTTGAAGGGGAACACGATGAACAACGTTCTGAAATTCTCTGCTCTGGCTCTGGCCGCAGTTCTGGCTACCGGTTGCAGCAGCGTATCCAAAGAAACCGAAGCTCGTCTGACTGCGACTGAAGACGCAGCAGCTCGCGCTCAAGCTCGTGCTGACGAAGCCTACCGTAAGGCTGACGACGCACTGGCAGCCGCTCAGAAGGCTCAGCAGACCGCTGACGAAGCCAACGAGCGCGCTCTGCGTATGCTGGACAAAGCCAGCCGCAAGTAATAGTCCTCACGGATTGTTATGGAGCCGACCCACTTGTGGGTCGGCTTTTTTATTGCCTGTATACAACGCAAACGCGCCCCGCAGATACGAAAAGGCCCGCACTGAGGCGGGCCCGGGTGTGTCGCGAATACCTTACTGCAGTTCGGGCGGTATGCTCGTCACCATCGGCGCATTGCCCTGGTTTTGCACCGGCACGGCAATTTCTACCGGCATGCCATCTTCTGCAGCCACCACGTCACGCACCATGTCCCAGTTCATGCGCAGGTTGTTGGCCAGGTCTTCCCGCTTGAGCAAGGCGTTGATAACCGCAGTGTGTTTGTCGACCACCGACGGGTTACCCTGGTCGTCCAGCGGCGTGTGCGCCTCCAGATAGACCTTGCCGCCACTGATACCGAACTTGTAGGGCTCGTTGATGATGCGTACCGGCGTACCGACCGGCACCATCTTCGACAGTTCCAGCACGTTGTTGTTGAGCATGCGGAAGCAACCGTGACTGGTACGCATGCCGATGCCGAACTTCTTGTTCGACCCGTGGATCAGATAGCCCGGCACGCCCAAGGTGAACTTGAACGGCCCCAGCGGGTTATCCGGACCTGCTGGCACCACGGCCGGCAGGATGTCGCCGTCTGCGGCGTGTTCTTTACGGATAGAGGCAGGTGGCGTCCAGGTCGGGTTCGGCGTTTTGGCGGTGATCTTGGTGTTGGCGATCGGCGACCCCCACCCCTCACGACCAATACCCAGCGGGAAGGTATGCACTACGTTCTGCCCTTTCGGAAAGTAATACATACGGTACTCGGCAAGGTTGATGACGATACCTTCACGCGGGCCCGGCGGCAGGATGTAGCGGGTCGGCAGGATGATCTCGGTGCCGGCGCCCGGTAGCCACGGATCGACGCCCGGGTTGGCGGCGATCATTTCCAGATAGCCGAGGTCGTTGGCGGTGCCGATGTCGGCGAACGTGTCCTCGTACTTGGCCTTGATCGTATGCACCTGGCCGACGATGTCTTCACCGGGCGGTGGCAGTGGCAATTCCAGCGCAGCAGCGGGGCCCGCTACCAGCAGGGCGGCCAGGGACAGGCTACGGGTGACGACAGGAAAGCGCGGCAACATCCGGTAAATCCTTCGAAAGATAGGTCAAGAGGAACGATTGTACACCCGCCTTGATGCAAGCGGGAGGCATTGGCGCCCATGCAAGCGTTTCAGATGATGAAAGGTGCTTGCCGCTCAGCTGGCCTGCAGCTCTGGCCAGACCGGGCGCATGCCGCGCCGCTGGGCATCGAGGATGGCACGGCACAGGTCACACAGGCGGTTGTCACGGTAGATGGCGCGCGGCACGGCCGACCAGCGCGGCTGCGCAGGCAGCAGGCCGCCGCACAGGGTGCGGTCTACCGGCACGCCCAGCTCAAGCTGGCGAGCCACCAGGTGAACGCGGATTTCCTGGCAGGCGAACAGGTCGAGCTGCTCATCGGGCTCGATCAGTTGGTAGGCATACAGGGACCAGGCAGGGCGCGGCATCGGGGGCACTCGAAACGGGGGGCGCAACATTAGCCGAAAGCCGGCCCCGTTTAAAGCGTCAGAGCAAGGGTTTTATCGCCGGCCAGGCATTTTCCAGCAAGCGCTGCTGGGCACCCTGGGCCGGGTGGATGCCATCGGCCTGCATCAACTCAGGCACACCCCCTATTCCTTCGAGGAAAAACGGCACCAATGGCACCTGTTTATCCGCCGCCAGCTGTTCATACACCTTGGCGAATGCGGTGGTATAGCGCACGCCATAATTGGGCGGCAGGCGCATGCCCAACAGCACGACCTTGGCGCCGGCCTGGCGCGCGCTTTCAATCATCGAGGCAAGATTTTGTTGCAATTGCGCAGGCGGCTGCCCACGCAAGCCATCGTTACCGCCCAGCTCCAGCACCACCAGGCTCGGTTTATGGGCTGCAAGCAGCGCCGGCAGCCGCGCCTGGCCACCTGCACTGGTGTCACCGCTGATCGAGGCGTTGACCACTTTATCGTCGAAACCTTCGTCCTTAAGCCGGGTCTGCAACAAAGAGACCCAACCCTGGCGGCTATCCAGGCCAAAACCGGCGCTGATACTATCGCCAACAATCAGCAGTGTTCCCGCCGCCGCGCTCTGGGCCAGGCAATACAGGGCCAGACCGGCACTCAACCACCACACTCGCATCGGATTCTCCATGGGCCCCAGCATTCTCGTTGCGCAGAACCTTAGCAAAGTGGTCCCCAGCGCGGAAGGTGACCTGACCATCCTTCACGCACTCTCCCTCGACCTGGCCCAAGGCGACAGCCTGGCCATCGTCGGCGCCTCGGGCTCCGGCAAGTCGACCCTGCTCGGTTTGCTTGCCGGCCTCGATCAGCCCAGCGCCGGCAAGGTCATCCTCGCCGGCCATGACCTGGCCCCCCTGGATGAGGACCAGCGCGCCCGGGTGCGCGCCGAACATGTGGGCTTCGTGTTCCAGTCGTTCCAGCTGCTCGACAGCCTCAACGCCCTGGAAAACGTGATGCTGCCATTGGAGCTGGACGGCCGCCGGGATGCCCGCGAACACGCGCGCACACTGCTGGAACGGGTCGGCCTCGGCAAGCGCCTGAGCCACACGCCCCGTCAACTGTCGGGCGGTGAGCAGCAGCGGGTTGCTATCGCCCGCGCCTTCGCGGCACAACCGGCGGTGCTGTTTGCCGACGAGCCCACAGGCAACCTCGACAGCCACACGGGCGAGCGCATCAGCGATTTACTGTTCGAGTTGAACAAGGAGCGCGGTACCACCCTGGTGCTGGTCACCCATGACGAACGCCTGGCCCGGCGCTGCCGCCGCCAGATCCGCCTGGACGCGGGGCGCCTGGTGGCCCCGGTGGAGGCCTGATGACCCACATGCCGTTGTCCCGCCTGTGCGGCCTGGCCCTGCGCCAGCTGCTGCGCGACATTCGCGCCAGCGAAGTGCGCGTGTTGTTCTTTGCCCTGCTGGTGGCCGTGGCGGCCAGCACCGCCATCGGCTATTTCGGCGCCCGCCTCAACGGCGCCATGCAGCTGCGCGCCAGTGAATTCCTAGGCGCCGACCTGGTGCTGCAAGGCAGCGCCCCGGCCCGTGCGCAGCAGATCGATAGCGGCACTGCACTTGGCTTGCGCCATGCACAGGTGGTCGAATTCACCAGCGTGGTAGGCGGCGACAATGGCATCCAGCTGTCCAGCGTCAAGGCCGCCGACGGCGCTTATCCGTTGCGCGGGCAGGTACGCAGTGCGCCGGCCCCTTATGCCGAGGAGATGCCTGGCGGTGGCCCGGCACCGGGTGAAGCCTGGGTCGAACCCCGCCTGCTGGCGGCGCTGGGCCTGGCGATTGGCGACAGCATCGACGTGGGCATGAAAACCCTGCGCATGAGCCGCGTGCTGACCTACGAACCCGACCGCGCCAACAACTTCTACAGCCTTACCCCCCGGGTGATGATGAACCTGGCCGACCTCGAGGCCACTGGCGTCATTCAGCCGGGTAGCCGGGTTACCTACCGCGACCTGTGGCGTGGCGATACCGAGGTACTGGCCCAATACCGCCAGGCCGTGGAAAAAGACCTGGCCGCCAACCAGCGTCTGCGCGACACCCGCGATGGCAACCAGCAGATCGGCGGCGCCCTGGGCAAGGCCGAACGCTACCTGAACATGGCCAGCCTGGTGGCGGTGCTGCTGGCAGGCGTGGCCGTGGCCCTGTCGGCCAGCCGCTATGCCGCACGCCGCCTGGACGCCAGCGCCCTGCTGCGCTGCCTGGGCCTGTCGCGCCGCCAGGCACTGGGCCTGTATTGCCTGCAACTGGCCATGCTCGGCCTGGTCGCCGCCCTGGCCGGTGCCCTGCTCGGCTGGCTGGCCCAGCTGGGCCTGTTCCGCCTGCTGCAGGGGCTGTTGCCAAGCGTGGTGCCTGCCGGTGGCATCGTTCCGGCCCTGGCCGGCATCGGGACCGGGCTGGTGGCACTGGCCGGTTTCGCCCTGCCGCCGATCGCTGCACTGGGCCAGGTGCCCCCGCTGCGGGTGCTGCGCCGCGACCTGCTGCCGATACCGCCCAGCAGTTGGCTGGTGTATGGCGCCGCGCTGTTTGCCTTGGGCCTGATCATGTGGCGCCTGAGCCTTGACCTGCTGCTCACCTTCGCCTTGCTCGGTGGCGGCCTGGTCGCCGCATTGTTGCTCGGCGGCCTGCTGTTGCTCGGTTTGCGCAGCCTGCGCCAGTTGCTGGCCGGCGCACCGCTGACCTGGCGCCTGGGGTTGGGCCAGCTGCTACGCCACCCCACGGCCGCCGCCGGCCAGGCCCTGGCCTTCGGCCTGATCCTGCTGGCCATGGCCCTGGTCGCCCTGCTGCGCGCCGAACTGCTCGACACCTGGCAAGCCCAACTGCCCAAGGATGCACCCAACCATTTCGCCCTGAACATCCTGCCGGATGATCGCGAACCGTTCGCGCAACGCCTGCACCAGGTCAATGCAGCCTCGGCGCCGCTTTACCCGGTTACGCCCGGGCGCCTGGTGCAAATCAACGAGCAGCCGGTGCAGCAAGTTGTCAGCAAAGACTCGGCGGGTGAACGCGCCGTGCAGCGAGACCTTAGCCTGACCTGGGCCGCCGAACTGCCCGAAGGCAATCAACTCACTGCCGGCAGTTGGTGGCAAGCCTTGCCGGCCGACAGCGAAATACCCGGCGTTTCGGTGGAAGCGGAGCTGGCCACCAGCCTGAAACTGCACATGGGCGACCTGCTGACCTTCGACATCGGCGGCCAGCAGCGCCAGGCCAGGGTCAGCAGCCTGCGCAGCGTGCACTGGGACAGCTTCCAGCCAAACTTCTACATGATCTTCCAGCCCGGCACGCTGCAGGGGTTGCCGACCACTTACCTGACCAGTTTCTACCTGGCACCCGGCCACGACCTGGATGTGGTGGCGCTGTCGCGGGCATTTCCGGCGGTGACCATCCTGCAGGTGGACGCCTTGCTCGACCAGCTGCGCAGCATCCTCGCCCAGGTGACCCTGGCGGTGGAGTATGTGCTGTTGTTCGTGCTGGCGGCCGGGCTGGCGGTGCTGTTCGCCGGCTTGCAGGCAACGCTGGACGAACGCATTCGCCAAGGTGCCTTGCTACGTGCGCTAGGGGCGGCGCGGCCATTGCTGGTGAAGGCGCGGCGTATCGAGTTCGGTTTGCTGGGTGCGGCCAGTGGGCTGTTGGCGGCAGTGGGTTGTGAACTGATTACCCTGGTGCTGTATCGCTATGCCTTCGATTTGCAGTGGAGCCCACACCCGTGGCTGCTGGTGTTGCCACTGGCGGGGGCGCTGCTGGTGGGCGGTGCAGGTGTGCTAGGGACGCGGCGGGCGTTGAATGCCAGCCCTTTGGCGGTGTTGCGGGAAACTTGAGTGTTACATTTGCCGGCCTCTTCGCGGGCTCGCCCGCGAAGAGGCCGGCACAAACAACATCAATCTATTGCCCGTACGAGATGCTGTTCACATACCAGGTCGCTTCACCGGTAGGCGTATGCACCAACACCTCATCGCCCTCCTCCTTTTTGAGCAAGGCACGGGCCATGGGCGAATCGATCGAGATGTAGTCGTTACGCCCGTAGATTTCGTCATAACCGACAATGCGAAACTTCATGGTCTCGCCATCATCATTCTCGATCTCGACCCAGGCGCCGAAAAACACCTTGCCTTCCTGCTGCGGCGAATAAGCCACCACCTTCACATCTTCAAGACGCTTTCGCAGATAACGCACCCTGCGGTCGATTTCGCGCAGCAGCTTCTTGTTGTACTGGTAGTCGGCGTTTTCGCTGCGATCCCCCAGGGATGCCGCCCAGGCAACCTTCTGAGTGATCTCCGGGCGATACACCCGCCACAGGTGGTCCAGCTCTTTCTTCAGCGCGTCGTGGCCTTCCGTGGTAATGATGTTGGTGCTCAACAGCGCACTCCTTAGCGGCGGGTAATCAGGCCTTGGCGCGCGATACGGGTGAGGTGGCCAATAACGTCTGCGGCCTCATCCTGCGCCGGAGCCTGGATGACGGCCAGGTCAAAACGGTCATTGCCGTACTGCGCCAGGTGGCAGCCGGTATCGGCGAACTGAATCAGAAATGCGCGCGCCTGGCCCTTGCGTCGAGACAGGCCTTCGAGGTGACGCAAAAGGGTGGGCTGATGCTGGCCGCCGAGCAGAATGCGCGGTGTGCGGGACGCCTGGTTGGCAGGCAATGGGCTTAAACAGACACTGGTACGTGGGCAACTCATGGAGCTTCTCTCCGCCTCGCGAATCCCGCTGGGCAGCGGTGGGAGGCGTCACCGAACCAGCGCTTTAGCGGTATTTCGGATAACCCGGATGGGGGCTTTCCTGCGCCCCGCAAGTAGCTGTTTAAATCGGCGCAGGCGGTATGCTAGAGCTACAAGCGGCAAGATACAAGCCTCAAACCGAAAGTGATCGGCCTGAGGCTTGGATCTTGCCGCATGGGTGGTATCAGCGGGCGATCAGGCGGTCCAGCGAGAAGCGGCCAGCGCCTTCGATCATGACGGCGACAGTGCCCGCCAGCAGGGCCAGGGCGAACTCATAGCCGTTATTGGACATGAACAGGCCGTTGCCGATATGCACCGAGAAGATCGCCACCACCAGGGTCACGGTCAGCGCCAGCGCCGCCGGGCGGGCCAGCAGGCCGATCACCAGGGCCAGGCCGCCGAAGAATTCTGCGCTGCCGGACAGCAAGGCCATCAGGTAACCCGGCGCCAGGCCGATGCTTTCCATCCACTGGCCGGTACCTTCCAGGCCATAACCGCCAAACAGGCCGAAGAGTTTTTGCGCGCCATGCGCCATGAAGATGATGCCAACCAGGATGCGGATCACGCTGAGGCCAGCGCCGGCGCGGGTGGAGAACAGGGCGTTGAGGGTCGTGTTGTTCATGTCGAAGCGTCCTTGAAGCGGAGAAGTTGTGTTGGGTTGGGCGCCATCATAATCAATTCAATAGATATGAAAATGGCAAAAAATCCAACATAACAATCGATAAAATCGATTTTTCAACGCCTCGCTACGCGCTCCAGGACCGCACGCTCGCGGTTGAACGCCAGGAAGTACTTGTTGACGCTATTGACGAAGTTGACCGGCCCCATGCCCACCTGCTCCATGGCGATGCGCTCGGTCTGGAAGAACCACTGGTTGCCGTTGAGGCCGCGCCGCCGAGCCTCCGCACGCATGGCCTGGACCCGCTCGGGGCCGAGGTTGTAGGCCGCCAGTACAAAGGCCATGCGTTCACGCTCGTTGATCTTGGGGCTGGCAAAGAACTTGCGACGGATCAGCGCCAGGTAACGGGCACTGGCTTGTACATTGCCATCTACCGTGGCGGTGTTGCTCACCCCTACCCGCTGGGCCGCCGAAGGCGTTATCTGCATCAGGCCGTGGGCACCGCCAGTGCCACGCGCGGCCGGGTTGAGGGTGGACTCCTTGAAGGCCAGCGCGGCCAGGTTGAGCCAATCGATCTGCTGCGCCTGGCCATGCTTCTGCAGTACTGCACGCACCGAGGCCAGGCGCTGACGATCCTTGCCGGCCAACGGGTTGTGCACCCGGTACTGGCGGCGGTAGATGCGCTCGAAGGCGGCATCCTGGTTGTCCGGTGCACGGTAGCCCTGCAGGAAACGATCGACCGTGGCCAGCAATTGCGGTGCATCGCGCCCTACATACCAACGCATGGCCTGCGGAGCCCCCAGGTGCACCCGGGTGTCCAGGCGCAGGCGTGGCATCACCCGTGCCCAGCGCCGGGCAATGGGTTGCTCGACCACCGTCAGGTGATAGATGCCCGCCTGCACCATCTCCAGCACATCCTCTACCGCCAGCGTTGAGTCGACCCACTCCACCTTGATCGGGGGCCGTTTGCGCAACGCCAGTTGCTGGTTGACCTGCTGGATCAGCGGCCCGGCGGCACTGGCACTGGTCAAGGCCACGGTGCGCCCGGAAAGCTGTTCGACCTTGCTGAAGCTTCGCTCGCCTTTGCGCCCAACCAGCGTCAGCGGCACCTGGTCGAGAATCGGCGCACTGCTGCTGACACCGCGCACGGTGCCGGGGTCAAGCAGCTCGCCCGGCGCTGCCAGGTCACCCTCGCCGCGGGCCAGTGCGCCTAGCAGTTGTTCCTTGGCCCGTGGGATGAGCTTGAGTTGAATCTCCTGGCCATCGGCGGCACGAGCATTGAGGTAATGCTCCAGGGCGCGCAGGCGGTAGTATTCGATGCCGACCGGCTCACCCTTGACTTCGCCTGAGCTGTTACGGCTTTGATTGACCAGCACCCGCAACACCTGGCTGGAGCGAATCTGTTGCAGGTCGCGCACCTTGGCAGGTGGGATATTCTGCTGCGGCCCCGGCGCGCGCGCATGGGCGGCACCGGACAGGGTCAGCCCAATCGTCAGCCCGAGCGTGAACAGGAAGGTGAGCCAGCATCGCAGCATGCAAAACGTGTCCGTGGTCGGTGGGCGGCATCCATGGCTTGCACCGCCAAGTGAGAAATGACGGCAAAAGACCACGGCAACAGCATGAAGTTCTTGGTTTTTTCAGAAAAACGCGGTTTTTGCTATGCTGGCCGCCCCGCGGCACGAGATAGCACCATGCAACTGATCGATATCGGCGTCAACCTGACCAACAGCAGTTTCCACGACCAGCAGGCAGCCATTGTCGAGCGCGCACGTGAAGCCGGTGTAACGCAAATGGTGCTGACAGGCACCAGCCTGGCAGTCAGCGAGCAGGCACTGGAGCTGTGCCAGCAGCTGGATAACAGCGGCGCGCACCTGTTCGCCACGGCAGGCGTACACCCTCACGATGCCAAGGGCTGGGATGCCGGTAGCGAGCGCCGTTTGCGCCAACTGCTGAATGAGCCACGCGTGCGTGCAGTGGGCGAATGCGGTCTGGATTTCAACCGCGACTTCTCCCCTCGCCCGCTGCAGGAAAAAGCCCTGGAAGCCCAGCTGGCCCTGGCTGCGGAACTGCGCCTGCCGGTGTTCCTGCATGAGCGCGACGCCAGCGAGCGTTTGCTGGCGATCCTGAAGGACTACCGCGACCACCTGACCGGCGCGGTGGTGCACTGCTTTACCGGCGAACGCGAGGCACTGTTCGCTTACCTGGACATGGACCTGCACATCGGCATTACCGGCTGGATCTGCGACGAACGCCGTGGCACTCATCTGCACCCGCTGGTAGGCAACATTGCCGAAGGCCGGCTGATGCTGGAAAGCGACGCCCCCTACCTGCTGCCACGCAGCCTGCGTCCCAAGCCGAAGAACGGGCGCAACGAGCCGGCGTTTTTGCCAGAGGTGCTGCGTGAAGTCGCCTTGCACCGGGGCGAATCCGCCGAGCATACGGCTGCTCACACCACCGCAACGGCGCGGGCATTTTTCCAGCTTCCGTGAGCCCTGCGTGCGGGCTGTTGATATGTATCAACATCTTGCTGAGTAGATACAGGCACAATGATGGCATCTTGCCAATATTGTTTCCGCTCAACTCAGAGAAGACCTGCCCATGGGTGCCTGGCTTAGCAATGTTTCCCTGAAGTACAAATTCTGGGCCGTCAACGCGGTGGCCTTTGTCACGACCTTGCTGCTGGTGCTCTACGCCGTGCACCTGGAGCAACGCGCCCGCGCCGAGGCAGCGCAGGCCCAGGCGGCTGCACAAGCCCAGCTGATCGCCGCCTGGCCGGCTGGGCAAGCACTGCCCCGCCTTGCCAATGTCATCAGTTGGCCTGCGGGGCAAACGCCGACGTTCGCCGGTGAGGCGCTCGACCCCCTGCGCAACGCCCAAGGCTGGGTCGAACTGCCAGGCGCCTGGGTCCTCGGAGAAAACCCGCTGCGCGGCGCACAGGTGCTGCGCAACGGTGACCAGCAAGTGGCCGTGGTGGCACAGTCGCCAAGCCTGCGCCAGGTGTTCTTCGACCGCTTCAGTAACTACGCGGTGTGCGTGCTGATCCTGATGCTGGCCATGCTCGGCGCTTCGCAGTTGCTGATCCGCTTCCTGCTCAGCCAGCTCAACACCCTGAAAGACGTGATGCTGCATGTGGAGAAAACCGGTGACCTGGCCGCCCGCGTGCCGCTGGCCTGCGGTGACGAGGTCGGCCAGATGGCCGGGGCCTTCAATGCGATGCAGGCCACCTACCACCGGGTCGTCAGCACTGTTGCCCACACGGCGGCACAACTGGACTCGGGCGCCGCACGCCTGGCCGCCAGCATGAGCGACGTGCGCCACGGCATGCTCGGCCAGCAAAGCGAAACCGATCAGGCCGCCACCGCCATCAACGAAATGTCAGCGACGGTACACCACATCGCCGAGCATGCCGGTGCCACCCGCGACCTGTCGCAAACCGCCGACACGTTGGCCGGCAGTGGCAAAGAGGTGGTCAGCCGGGTACAGGACTCGATTTCCGGGCTTTCCAGCGGCGTGCAGCAAACTGCCGAAATGATTCGCCAACTGGCCGACGACAGCCAGAAGATCAACGGCGTGGTCAGCGTGATCCACAGCATCGCCGAGCAAACCAACCTGCTGGCGCTCAACGCTGCCATCGAAGCAGCCCGTGCTGGCGACCTGGGGCGTGGCTTTGCCGTGGTGGCCGATGAGGTGCGCAACCTGGCCAAGCGCGTGCAAACCTCTACCGACGAAATCACCACCATGGTCTCGGCCCTCCAATCGGGCACCCGCGATGCGGTGGAGTTCATGCAGGAAAGCTCTTACAAAGCCGACGACTGCGTGCGACAAGCCCAGGAGGCCGGCGAAGCGCTGGCCGAGATTACCGGCGCAGTGGCGCAGATGCGCGAAAGCAACACCCAGATCGCCGTGGCCGCCGAGCAACAAAGCCAGGTGGCCGAGGAAATGAACCGCGCCGTGGTGAGCATCCGCGATGTCACCGAGCAGACCGTGCAGCAGACGGTGGGCTCGGCCACCACCAGCAGCGAACTGGCGACCCTTGCCGGCGAACTCAGCAAGGCCATTGGCCAGCTCAAGCTATAGTCACCATAGCCAGCCTCGATTGGCCCCCGTCCGGAGGCCGCACTAAGCTTTGGGCATGACCGTGAGGAAATGCCCATGAGCAAGCGTCTGCCCAACCTGCCCGCCTGGCAGTGGCGTGGCTACCACCACAACCACCGCCACCCAACCAACCTCGTGCTGCACCTGATTGCCGTGCCGCTGTTCATTCTGGGTGCGCTATTGGTTCTGTCCGGCCTGTTCGCCCTGGATCTGGGGCAGATTGCTGTTGGCGTGATCGCCCTGATTGCGGGGCTTGGCTTGCAGCGCCAGGGGCACCGGCTGGAAGCCGAGCAGCCTGAGCCGTTCGCCAATCGTCAGGACGCCGTGCAGCGATTGCTGACCGAGCAGTTCATTACCTTTCCACGCTTTGTGCTGAGCGGGGCGTGGTGGAAGGCCTGGCGGGAGCGGCACAAGCACCGGCATTGATGCCAGGCGCTGTTTTGCGCTCTCAGGATTGATCAGGCAAATACGGTCACGGTCTGCCGGCTCAGGGCCAGCAACTCGCCCTCTGCCGTCCAAAGGGCGGCCGCAGCATGCCCATAGCCATCCCGCGCATGTTCGGTTTCCACGCAATAGCGGCACCAGTCCAAGGTCGACAATTTCGCAATAGGCTGGATGAACTCGATGGTCCAGGTCAGCGTACTGCCTGCAGCCGGTTGTTTGAGAAACGGCATCAGGCTCGGCGGCCAGGCATCGACCAGCGCCAGCAGGTGTGCTTCATTGACCTGTTCTTCTGCCACGTCCCGCAACCGCACCCAACCGCCCATCTTGCGCGACTGATTGCCACTGAACGGCAACCCGCCCACCGCCCAGCGCAATGCGACATGGCGCATGAACTCGGGTGTGACGCCTTTGATATAGGGCAGTTCAGGTGCGGCGTCTTCAAGCGCTTTCATTTCAATGGCCGGTAATGCCGGCACATCGACGACAGATGGCCGCCCCGCGCCGAAATTGCCTTGCACCAAGGTCACCACCTGGCCCTCCTGGACCGCGCGGCCCAGCAAGGTGCTGACAGCCTTGCCTTCGCGCAGCACCTCCACCTCGAAGCGAATGGGCACGTCCGCGGCCGCAGGCGCTACGAAGCTGATGGCCAGCGAGCGTACCGGGCGGCTGTCTGTGAGCTTGAGGTGCATGGCCTCATAGACCATGGCCGCCATCAGCCCGCCAAAGGCAGCGCGGCCTTGGGCCCAGCTGGGCGGGATGCTGACGGCTTCCGGGTTGGCTCGCACAGCGTCGAGCAGTTGATTGAAATTCATGGGCCGGCTCCTGCCTGCAGAAAGGGTCTGCCCATCCTAGCCAGCAAACCCTGGGCGATCAGCCCGCATATCGGTCATTGTTCGGGCTAACGCCGCGCCAGTGCCTGCAACAAGGCATCCAGCGTCACGTCCGACTGGCGCTCGGCTTCGTGTAACTCCTGCTCCCAGTCCGCTTGACAGGGGGCAAGGTCTGCATGGTCGCGCGCCTGCAGCAGCCACTGCAGCCGGTCATGCCAGCCCCCCAGGTCGCTCTGCGCCTTTTTCAGCAAGCGCTGCAGCTTTTTCCCGGCGTGGTCGAGCTGCGGGTAGGCTTCATCGCCATAGCGCGCACGCTTGATCAGCAAGCGCAGCCGGTGACGGTCGTGAGCCGGATCCCGCAAGGCTTTGTGCAATGTACGCCACTGCTTGACCAGGCGCTTGTCGATGCGCTTGCCCAGTGACTGGGTCAGCCCCTCACGGCCGGCTGCCCGCAAAAACAACGGAAACGCGTCGACAATCGCCAGCACACGGGCCAGCTGGGCGCTGGCAGCGACGCTGGCGAAGGTTCTGTCCCGCCCTTCCAGACGCCGCTGCCCGACCGCGACGTGGCCGCGCCCGATCAGTTCGGCGGCCAGCACCTCACGATCGCGCAGCGGCGTGGTCAGGGTACCCAAGGCCTTGGCGGCATCCTCCAGCTGTTCCACGCCTGGCAACCCGCGCAGGGGCCTGAGCAGGCTGCGCAGACGGCGCAAGGTGATACGCAGGTCATGCAGCGCCTCGCTGTCGGTATTGGCAGCCAGGCGCTCGCGGCACGCCAGCAGGCGTACCTGCACGGCCAGCATCTGGGCAACTACATGATCGAGCATGGCAGACATAAGACGCTCCTCGGTCAGCGCCCGGCGCGCGACTCACGAATGTAGAACCGCGCCTTCTCAGCCTTGCGGGTACAGCTTTCGTAGCCTTCGAACTGCTGCTGGGTCTTCGCGCCGGTCAGCAGCGACAAGGCTTTGGAGTAGCTCACGGCACCGGCAAAGCCTTCGGCTTTGGCCAGGTCCAGCTCCTTCCAGGCGGCATCCAGCTGGGTGGCGCAGCTGTCACGGTAGGCCGTCTTGCCCGCGCAGCCTGCCAAGGCCAGGGCAATCAGTGGAAGGCAGATCCAGGCTTTCATCGGTAAGACCTCAATGGTAAAAAAACGGTGGCTGTTCGACGCCCGGGCAACTGAAAAGTGCCCTGCCCAGCCAACTTTGCGTGGCCAGCATTATCACAGTAGCTCAGTGCGATCTACATTGAAGCACAGGCCGCCAAAGGTGCATTGTAGGACCATGGTTGCACGGCCCGAGGAATGTTCATGAGTAAACGCGTGGCACTGGTATTGGGATCGGGCGGCGCCCGGGGATATGCGCACATTGGCGTGATTGAGGAAATCGAGCGCCGGGGCTACGACATCGCCTGCATAGCCGGTTGTTCCATGGGGGCGGTGATTGGCGGCATCTACGCCGCCGGCAAGCTGGAAGACTACCGCAACTGGATCGAGAGCCTCGACTACCTGGATGTACTGCGCCTGGTGGACGTGAGCTTTCGCCTCGGCGCCATTCGTGGCGACAAGGTGTTCGGGCAGATCCGCAAGATCGTCGGCGAGATCAACATCGAACAACTGCGCATCCCCTACACGGCGGTTGCCGCCGACCTCACCAACCAGCAGGAAATCTGGTTTCAGGAGGGTTGCCTGCACCAGGCCATGCGCGCCTCGGCGGCCATCCCCAGCCTGTTCACGCCGGTGATGCAGGGCAATCGCATGCTGGTCGACGGCGGCATCCTCAACCCGCTGCCGATCGTGCCGGTGGTGTCCAGCCACTGCGACCTGATCATCGCGGTCAACCTCAACGCCACCAACCAGAAGCAGTATCAATTGCCGGTGATCGAGCGCCCGGCGGCGTTCAAGATGCGTTTTGACTCCCTGTTGAGCTCATTGGGCTCTCGTTTGCCGTTCCGGCGCAAGCCGGCGGAAGAGCTGATACGCATCGAACAGGAGATCGTTGCCGAAGGGCTGGCGCCGCCGAACCCGTGGCTGGCAGATGCCGCCAACCCGGAAGGCCAGCAACCGGCAGCGGCACCCGAGCACGAGGGGGCGCCCAAGTCCGCGACCGGCTCGTTCATCATTGACAACGTGGGGCCGGCTTCGCTGCTGGACTTGATCAACCAGAGCTTCGAAGTGATGCAGACCTCGCTGGCGCAGTACAAGATCGCCGGCTATCCACCGGATGTACTGATCAACGTGCCCAAGCGGGTGTGCCGGTTTTTCGAGTTTTACAAAGCGCCGGAGCTGATTGCCCTGGGGCGGGAGATTGCGCGGGATACGCTGGATAACTATGAGGGTGTAAAGCGCTAGCGCAGAAATGAAACAGGCCGCACGAGGCGGCCTGTTTCTTCATGCAGCGATCACCTTAGTAACGGGTGATGTCTGCATTGGCTTCCAGCTGTTTGCGGTAAGCCGCAAAGTCCTGCTGGCCAGCGCGCGACGCGAGGTAGCGGCGGATCTGCTGCTTCTCTTCGTCGGTGGCGGTGGCGCCTTCGTTAACACCCTTGAGCTGCAGCACCACCAGGCTACCGTCACGCAGCACTACGCTGCCGTAAACCGGCTTGTCCTTGGCCTGCGGCTTGCCGAGGCGGAACAGTGCCTGCAGTTCGGCCGGGTCAATACCGTCCTCGCCACGGGTAACAGCCTCATAGGCCTTCCAGCCCTGCCCTTCATGCACGCTGCCCGCTGCGATGGAGCCGTCACGCAGGCCGGCAATCAGCTTGTCTGCCTTGGCCTTGAGTTCGGCGGTCGCCTTGTCTTTGGCCAGCTGCTCGCTGATGTTCTTGGCCACGGCCTCCAGCGGCAGTTGCTCCGGCTTGCGGTGCTCCTTGACGCGCAGTACCACGGTGGTTTCCGGGTCGAGCTCGATGGCGGTGCTGTTGGCACCTTCGTCCAGCACTTCTTCGGAGAACGCAGCCTGTACCACGGAACGGTTGGCAGTGATGCCTTCGCCACCCTCGCGGCCGAAGGCTGCGGAGGTGTGCACCTTGAGGTTCAGGTCCTGGGCCGGCTGAGCCAGGTCGGAGGCCTCGTAGGCAGCATCCTGCAGCTGCTTGCTGGCGTCGACGTAACGCTGCTCGACCAACGGGATCTTCAGGTCGCGGGTCAGTTTGTCCTTCAGGCTGGCGAAGCTCGGCACTTCTGGCGCTTGCACGCCCAGCAGCTTGATCAGGTGGTAGCCGAACTCGGTGCGTACCGGGGTCGATACCTGGCCATCCTGCAGCTTGTACAGCGCGTCTTCAAAGGCCGGGTCGTACACGCCCGGGCCGGCGAAGCCGAGGTCACCACCGTTGTTGGCCGAGCCTGGGTCCTGAGAGAACTCCTTGGCCAATGCGGCAAAGTCTTCACCCTTGGCCAGACGCTGCTCAATCTCTTCAGAACGGGCCTTGGCCTGGGCGTCGGTGACTTTATCGTTGACCTCAATGAGGATGTGCGCGGCATGGCGCTGTTCCGCGAGGTTGGCGATTTCTTTCTCGTACTGGGCCTTGAGCTCTTCGTCGGTCACGTTGACCTGGTCGAAGAACGCCGACTTCTTCAGCTCGATGTAGTCGATCACCACCTGGTCAGGCGACATGAACTCCTTGGCGTGCTGGTCGTAGTGCGCCTTGACCTCTTCGTCGCTGACCTTGACCGAGGCCGGGTCGGCCTTGAAGGTCAGGGAAGCGAAGTCGCGGGTCTGCTTCTCCAGGCGGGCGAAAGCATCCACCTGCTGGTCGGTGACGAAGCTGCTGCCGGCCAGGCCGGTGCGCAGCTGGCCAATGAGCATTTCCTCGGCAAGCATGTCACGGAACTGCATGCGGCCGTAGCCCATCTGGCGGATGACCTGGTCGAAGCGGTCAGCACTGAACTTGCCGTCCACCTGGAATTCCGGCGTCTGCAGGATCACCTGATCCAGCGCGGCTTCGGAGAAGGCGAACTTGGCATCTTCGGCGCCTTGCAGCAGCAGCTTGCGGCTGATCAGGCCCTTGAGGGCCTCTTCACGCAACAATTTGTCATCCAGCAGCGCCGGGTCGAAATCCTTGCCCAACTGTTGCATCAGCTGACGGCGCTGCATGTCAGCGGCCTGGCTGAGCTCGTTCTGGCTGATGGTCTGGCCGTTCACCTTGGCGGCGTCCTGGCTATGGGTGGCGGCCTGGAAAATGGCTTCAAAGCCGGTCAACGCCATCAACACGACGATAAGGCCGATGATGGTCTTGGCAATCCAACCTTGTGAATTGTCCCTGATATTTTGCAGCATGCGTCCCCCAGAAACGGCTGTACCACTGCGTCGACAACCGCGGAGCGTGGGTAGAATCCTGATAAAAGAAAGGCGCATCCGAGGATGCGCCTTTGCTTAGCAAACGTGTCAGGCGGGAACGTTTGCGCCCCGCCATCACCGTGCTCGGACCAGGCCAGGCCGGGTCCGGCTGAAAGACGACTTAGTTGACGGCGTCTTTCAGGCCTTTGCCTGCCTTGAAACCTGGAACCTTGGCGGCTTCGATCTTGATCGCCTTGCCGGTTTGCGGGTTACGGCCAGTGCGCTCGGCGCGCTCCTTGACCGAGAAGGTACCGAAGCCAACCAGTACCACATCGTCACCTTGCTTCAGGGCGCCGGTGACGGATTCGATGACTGCGTCCAGCGCACGGCCGGCTACAGCTTTCGGGATGTCAGCAGATGCGGCGATAGCGTCAATCAGTTCCGACTTGTTCACTCTAAGTCCCCTTATTTCTCTATTGAGTTTGTTTCTAAGTATGTAATGAAAAGCTTATGAAACGTGCGCTGGGTGGCCTGATGACAATAGCGTGCCGCTTTATAGCAAGGCCCCGAAAAAACTGTCAAGGAAAGCCCCCCAGCCAAAAACTACTAATGCGTGCTGATTCGTTCCTTAGCATCGCCGTCGCGCTTTTCATCTTTGGCGACAATCTCCGGAGCCACATCTGGCAAGGGCTCCGGGGCGTATTGCAGCGCAATTTGCAGGACTTCGTCAATCCATTTGACCGGTTTGATCTGCAGATCCTGTTTGATATTTTCAGGAATCTCCTTCAAATCGCGAACATTCTCCTCGGGAATGATCACCGTCTTGATCCCGCCACGGTGTGCCGCCAGCAGTTTTTCCTTCAACCCGCCAATGGCCAGCACCTGGCCACGCAGGGTAATTTCGCCGGTCATGGCAACATCGGCGCGCACCGGAATCTGCGTCAGCGCCGACACCAGCGCGGTGCACATGCCGATACCGGCACTTGGGCCATCCTTCGGCGTAGCGCCTTCCGGCATGTGGATATGCACGTCATGCTTCTCGTGGAAGTCGGCGGCAATACCCAGGCTGCGGGCGCGGCTACGCACCACGGTCTGTGCGGCAGTGATCGACTCGACCATCACATCGCCCAACGAGCCGGTCTTGATCAGCTGGCCCTTGCCGGGGATGACCACGGCTTCGATGGTAAGCAGTTCGCCGCCCACCTGGGTCCATGCCAGGCCGGTGACCTGGCCGATCTGGTCCTGTTGCTCGGCCAGGCCGTAGCGGAACTTGCGCACGCCCAGCAGGTGTTCCAACTGCTCGCTGGCCACCTTGACCTTGACCTGCTTCTGTCCGGTATGTTCCTTGACCACCTTGCGGCATACCTTGGCAATTTGCCGCTCCAGGCCCCGCACACCGGCTTCGCGGGTGTAATAGCGGATGATGTCGCGGATCGCCGAAACGTCGACTTCCAGCTCTTCTTTCTTCAAGCCGTTGGCCTTGACCTGCTTGGGCACCAGGTACTTGACCGCGATGTTGATCTTCTCGTCCTCGGTGTAGCCCGGCAGGCGGATGACTTCCATGCGGTCGAGCAGCGCCGGCGGGATGTTCATCGAGTTCGAGGTGCACAGGAACATCACGTCCGAGAGGTCGTAATCAACCTCCAGGTAGTGGTCGTTGAAGTTGTGGTTCTGCTCCGGGTCGAGCACTTCCAGCAGCGCCGAGGCCGGGTCGCCACGCATGTCGCTGCCCATTTTGTCGATTTCGTCGAGCAGGAACAGCGGGTTGCGCACGCCCACCTTGGTCATCTTCTGGATGAGACGGCCTGGCATGGAGCCAATGTAGGTGCGGCGGTGACCACGAATTTCGGCTTCGTCACGCACGCCACCCAAGGCCATGCGCACGAACTTGCGGTTGGTAGCGGCCGCGATCGACTCGGCCAGCGAGGTCTTGCCGACACCGGGAGGGCCGACCAGGCACAGCACCGGGCCACGGATTTTCTTGACGCGCTTTTGCACGGCAAGGTATTCGAGGATGCGTTCCTTGACCTCTTCCAGGCCATAGTGGTCGGCATCGAGAATTTCCTCGGCCTTGGCCAGGTCCAGGCGCACTTTGCTCTGGGCCTTCCACGGTACCTGCACGAGCCAGTCGAGGTACGAGCGCACCACGGTGGCTTCGGCCGACATCGGCGACATCTGCTTGAGCTTGTTCAGCTCGGCCTGGGCCTTGGTGAGGGCATCCTTGGGCAGGCCAGCGGCTTCGATGCGCTTTTTCAGCTCTTCGACTTCGTTGTGGCCTTCATCGCCATCGCCGAGTTCTTTCTGAATGGCCTTCATCTGCTCATTCAGGTAGTACTCGCGCTGGCTGCGTTCCATCTGCTTCTTGACCCGGCCGCGAATGCGCTTTTCGACCTGCAGCAGGTCGATTTCGGCATCCAGCAGCGCCAGCACGTGCTCGACACGGGTTGGCAGGTCGACGATTTCGAGAATTTCCTGCTTCTGCTCGATCTTCAGGGCCATGTGGGCGGCCATGGTATCGACCAGACGCCCTGGCTCTTCGATGCTGTTCAGCGAAGACAGCACTTCGGCAGGGACCTTCTTGCCCAGTTGTACGTATTGCTCGAACTGCGACAGCAACGTGCGCACGAACACTTCCGACTCGCGCTCGGCGGCGTCGGTTTCGTCGATCAGGGAGACTTCGGCACGGATGTGCCCTTCTACTTCGGTGAAACGCTCGACAGCGCCACGCTGCTCGCCTTCGACCAGCACCTTGACGGTGCCATCAGGCAGCTTCAGCAGTTGCAGCACGGTGGCAACGGTACCGACGCGGTACAGGGCGTCCTCGCCCGGGTCGTCGTCGGCCGGGTTCTTCTGGGCCAGCAGAAGGATCTGCTTTTCGCCCGTCATCGCGGCCTCGAGGGCCTCGATGGATTTTTCGCGCCCCACGAACAGCGGGATAACCATGTGCGGGTAAACAACGACATCGCGCAATGGCAAAAGAGGCAAGTCGAGGGTGGTCTTCATGATTTCGCCTCTACAGCGGCCTTATGGCCGGAAACCGGTGGAAATGATGCTTGGACCTAATGTGGGGGTACACTTGGGAAATTACAAGCGCTAGCGCAGGAAAAGCAGAAAGGGGCCCGTAGGCCCCCTCCTTGCTTGCAACCGTGAACCGGCCTTTGCCTGAATCAGGCGTCTGGCGCGGCCTTGGCTTGCGGCTCGCTGTTTTCGTAGATCATCAGCGGCTGCGAGGTACCCTCGATGACGCTCTCATCGATCACCACCTTGCTGACATCCTTCTTGGAAGGGATCTCGTACATGGTGTCGAGCAGCACGCCTTCGAGGATCGAACGCAGGCCACGGGCGCCAGTCTTGCGCTCCAGAGCCTTGCGGGCAACGGCCTTGAGTGCATCACTGCGGAACTCGAGGTCGACGCTTTCCATCTCGAACAGCTTGGCATACTGCTTGGTCAGGGCATTCTTCGGCTCGGTGAGAATCTGCATCAGCGCAGCCTCGTCCAGCTCGTCGAGGGTCGCCAGCACCGGCAGACGGCCAACGAATTCCGGAATCAGGCCAAACTTGACCAGATCGTCCGGCTCGACCTCACGCAGGGACTCACCAACCTTCTTGCCCTCTTCCTTGCTGCGCACTTCGGCGCCAAAACCGATACCACCTTTGGTGGAGCGGTTCTGGATAACCTTTTCCAGGCCCGAGAACGCACCACCACAGATGAACAGGATGTTGCGGGTATCAACCTGCAGGAATTCCTGTTGCGGGTGTTTACGGCCACCTTGCGGCGGAACCGAAGCCACGGTGCCTTCGATCAGTTTCAACAACGCCTGCTGCACGCCCTCGCCCGAAACGTCACGGGTGATGGACGGGTTGTCCGACTTGCGCGAGATCTTGTCGATCTCGTCGATGTAGACAATGCCCATCTGAGCCTTTTCCACGTCGTAGTCGCACTTCTGCAACAGCTTCTGGATGATGTTCTCGACGTCCTCACCCACATAACCGGCTTCGGTCAGGGTGGTGGCGTCGGCAATGGTGAACGGTACGTTCAACAGGCGTGCCAGGGTTTCGGCGAGCAGGGTCTTGCCCGAGCCGGTCGGCCCGATGAGCAGGATGTTGCTCTTGCCCAGTTCGACTTCGTCACCCTTCTTGTCACGCTGGTTCAGGCGCTTGTAGTGGTTGTACACCGCTACGGCCAGCACCTTCTTCGCGCGCTCCTGACCAATGACGTACTGGTCCAGGATGCCGCTGATTTCTTTCGGCGAAGGTAATTTGTGCGCGCTGCTCTCGGCCTGGGCTTCCTGCACCTCCTCACGGATGATGTCATTGCACAGGTCGACGCACTCGTCGCAGATAAATACCGAGGGCCCGGCAATCAGTTTGCGCACTTCGTGCTGGCTTTTGCCGCAGAAGGAGCAATAAAGCAATTTGCCGCTGTCCTCGCCGTTACGGGTGTCAGTCATTCGATCGATCCAATCCGGTAGGCTTGCAACACAAGATGAAGGCAATTGCGGGCTTTTTCAAGTCCGCAGGTAGGCGCTTTGCGCACCTACCTGCTCTGGCACCCCGGTTCAGGAGGCCAGTTGCCGCTTGTCGTAGACCGAGTCGATCAGGCCGTACTCGGCCGCGCGCGAGGCGCTCATGAAGTTGTCACGTTCGGTGTCGCGCTTGATGGTCTCGAGGTCCTGGCCGGTGTGGTAGGCCAGCAGCTCGTTCAGACGGGCCTTGATATTGAGAATTTCCTGGGCATGGATCTCGATATCGGTCGCCTGCCCCTGGAAGCCGCCCAACGGCTGGTGGATCATCACGCGCGAGTTCGGCAGGCAGTGACGCTTGCCCTTGGCACCGGCAGCCAGCAGGAAGGCGCCCATGCTGCAGGCCTGGCCGATGCAGATGGTCGAAACGTCCGGCTTGATGAACTGCATGGTGTCGTAAATCGACATGCCGGCGGTGACGGAGCCACCCGGCGAGTTGATGTACAGATGGATATCCTTGTCCGGGTTTTCCGCTTCAAGGAACAGCAGTTGCGCAACGACGAGGTTGGCCATGTAGTCCTCTACCGGGCCGACCAGGAAAATTACACGCTCCTTCAACAGGCGCGAGTAGATGTCGTAAGCGCGTTCGCCACGGGCGGACTGCTCGATAACCATCGGGACCAGGCCGCCTGCGGCCTGGATGTCAGAGCTCTGCTGAATATAAGAATTGCGGGACATGTCCTGCGCTCACTCCCAAATAGTCATGGCTTGAATACGCACAAGCCAGCTCGAAGGCTGGCTTGTGGGGGTTTCCTACGAGAGAACCGTATTACTCAGCTTCGGCAGGAGCCTGTGCTGGTTTAACGGCATCTTCGTACGAGACCGACTTGTCGGTCACAGTCGCTTTCTGCAGAACAGTATCTACAACTTGTTCTTCCAGCACAACCGAACGCACTTCGTTCAGTTGCTGGTCGTTCTTGTAGTACCAGGCGATGACCTGCTCAGGCTCCTGGTAAGCCGAAGCCATTTCTTCGATCATTTCGCGAACCTTGGCGTCGTCCGGCTTCAGTTCGAACTGCTTGACCACTTCAGCAACGATCAGGCCCAGCACAACGCGGCGCTTGGCTTGCTCTTCGAACAGCTCGGCTGGCAGCTGCTCTGGCTTGATGTTGCCACCGAACTGCTGAACAGCCTGCACGCGCAGACGGTTGACTTCGTTTTCCAGCAGGGCTTTTGGCACTTCGATCGGGTTGGCGGCCAGCAGACCGTCCATGACCTGGTTCTTGACCTTGGTCTTGATCGCCTGACGCAGTTCACGCTCCATGTTCTTGCGAACTTCGGTGCGGAAGCCTTCCAGGGTCGATTCCTTGATGCCGAACTGGGCGAAGAATTCTTCGTTCAGCTCTGGCAGCACAGGGGCGGCAACGCTGTTGACGGTGATGGTGAACTCAGCGGCTTTGCCAGCCAGGTCCAGGTTCTGGTAGTCCTCTGGGAAGGTCACGTTGACAACGCGCTCTTCGCCAGCCTTGGCGCCAACCAGGCCGTCTTCGAAGCCTGGGATCATGCGGCCGGAGCCCAGTACCAGCTGGGTGCCCTTGGCCGAACCACCGGCGAACACTTCACCGTCGACCTTGCCGACGAAGTCGATGTTGACCTGGTCATCGTTCTGCGCGGCGCGCTCGACGGCTTCAAAGCGGGTGTTCTGCTTGCGCAGCACTTCCAGCATGTTGTCCAGGTCGGCGTCAGCCACTTCGGCGCTCAGGCGCTCGACGTTGATCGACTCCAGGCCGGCAACGGTGAACTCAGGGAACACTTCGAAGGTGGCGACGAATTCCAGGTCCTTGCCCTTTTCGAAGGACTTGGGCTCTACCGCCGGAGCGCCAGCCGGGTTCAGCTTCTGCTCGACGATGGCTTCGTAGAAGGAAGCCTGGACCAGGTCACCGAAAGCCTCTTGGCGGGCATCGGCCTCGAAGCGCTGACGGATCACGCTCATTGGCACCTTGCCTGGGCGGAAGCCGGCAACCTTGGCGCGCTTGGCAGTCTGTTGCAGACGCTTGTTGACTTCGTTCTCGACGCGCTCGGCCGGAACGGCGATGGTCATGCGGCGCTCGAGAGCGGAAGTGTTTTCAACAGAAACTTGCATGGATATTCCTCGTTGCACAGACGTTAGCCGGCGTTAGCCCGACTCCAGAATCAAGGGCAAGTATTCTAGTGAGTCGCGCAGCAGAAGTCACCCCACTCGGGACGACGGGAAACCACGCCGGTCGATTAACTTTCAAGGCCCGCACGGCGCACCGCCAGACCTGTTTCAATAAGGGCCGCACGACACCTGGGGCGCCCTACAGCCGAAATACCTTGTCAAACAACTGCCAACAACGATTTCGCTTCCTTTATTCAGGGTCGATTTCGTTGAACTGGCAGTACTCTTCCCATTGCATCCCCAGCGCCTCGGCAACCTCGCGGTGCGTCTCCAGGCGCATGGCCTGCAGTTGCTCCGGGGTTTCGGCGATCAGTTGCAGGGCCAGCTCCCAAGGCTGGATACCCTGCTCCTCGGCCGCATCCTCGAATGCCCATTCGATCTGCTGGGCCTGCTCGCGCGGATCCAGCTCGCGGATCTCTTCGAGCAGCTGCGGACTGGCCTCGGCAAAGCGCTGTAGCGCCAGGGCCTGACGGGCTTCTTTTGCGATCATCGGGTTGTTCCTCTGCCGGCCAACTGGGCCGTTGTTTCAACCGGCTGAAATCTAACAGCTTTTATTGGGGTGTCACCAGAGGATTGCAAGGGGGAATTGCGTCGCGGTCGCTAGTTTCTGGCGTGAGGTTTGTGGCGCTCGATCTCACAGGCGCCAGAACACTCAAGACATGCACACCGCAGCCACACAACCCCAAAACAAAAAGGCGCCCGATCTCACGATCAAGGCGCCTTTTCAAGAATATGGGGTGGACGATGGGAATCGAACCCACGACAACTGGAATCACAATCCAGCGCTCTACCAACTGAGCTACGCCCACCATATTGCAGTCTTGCGATGTTGCGGTACTACCTTACAGAAGCATGGTGCGGACGAAGAGACTCGAACTCTTACAGCTTGCGCCGCTGGAACCTAAATCCAGTGTGTCTACCAATTTCACCACGTCCGCGTAACGCTTAAAACAAAGGCGCCAGATGCTATCGAGGCGCCCTTGAAAAATATGGGGTGGACGATGGGAATCGAACCCACGACAACTGGAATCACAATCCAGCGCTCTACCAACTGAGCTACGCCCACCATATTGCATTACCGCCTACTTGCGTGCCAAAGCTGCCTAATGGCGCACCCGGCAGGACTCGAACCTGCGACCATCCGCTTAGAAGGCGGATGCTCTATCCAGCTGAGCTACGGGCGCTTAAGCTTGAAGCCTAACCGAACGAGACCTTAACAGATAACTGCTAAACCACTCATTCTGCCCGACTTAGCCAACCAGTGCTAGGCTGTGCCCGACAAGTGCGGCGAATCTTATAGTCGACCCTGTACCTCGTCAACACCTTTTTAAAAAAAATTTAAATTATTTAAGGGGTTAGGGGATTTGCCCGACCACCCGCCTTTGCCCGTGGGCCGTGTCGTGCGAGAATGCGCGCTCTTTATTGTTTCCTTCTCGATGGTTAATCACGCGTCTATGACTGCACACCTAATCGATGGCAAGGCGATCGCCGCCAACCTGCGCAAGCAGATCGCTCAACGTGTCGTGGAGCGTCGCCAGCAAGGCCTGCGTACGCCGGGCCTGGCAGTGATCCTGGTCGGCACCGACCCCGCCTCCCAAGTCTATGTCTCGCACAAGCGCAAGGACTGCGAAGAGGTCGGCTTCATTTCGCAGGCGTTCGACCTGCCCAGCGAGACCTCGCAGCAGGCCCTGACCGAGCTGATCGACCGCCTCAATGACGACCCGGCTGTCGACGGCATCCTGCTGCAGTTGCCGCTGCCGGCGCACCTGGACGCCTCGCTGCTGCTCGAGCGCATTCGCCCGGACAAGGATGTGGACGGTTTCCACCCGTATAACATCGGCCGCCTGGCCCAGCGCATCCCGCTGCTGCGCCCGTGCACGCCGAAAGGCATCATGGCCCTGCTGGAAAGCACAGGCCAGGACCTGTACGGCATGGATGCGGTGATCGTTGGTGCTTCCAACATCGTGGGTCGCCCGATGGCCATGGAACTGCTGCTGGCCGGCTGCACCGTCACCGTCTGCCACCGCTTCACCAAAGACCTGGCTGGCCATGTCGGGCGCGCCGACCTGGTGGTCGTGGCCGCCGGCAAGCCGGGCCTGGTCAAGGGTGAATGGGTCAAGGAAGGCGCTATTGTCATCGACGTGGGCATCAACCGCCAGGAAGACGGCAAGCTGGTCGGCGACGTGGTCTACGAGACCGCCCTGCCGCGCGCTGGCTGGATCACGCCGGTGCCGGGTGGCGTCGGGCCGATGACCCGTGCCTGCCTGCTGGAAAACACGCTGTATGCGGCAGAAGAGCTGCACAAGTAACACGGCGCAAAATGAAAACGGCACCTCTGGCAGGTGCCGTTTTTTTTGCCTGTGGTTAATCACTGAGCTTAGGCGATCACTTCCTGGCCGCTTCCCACGATTTAAGCAGCTCGTTGTAGCTGACCGTCTCGCCCTTGGGTTTTTCGTTGGCCAGCTTGGGTTTCGGAGCACCCGGCTGGTCGAACCAGTACTGGGCATCCTTCTCCGGGTTCAGCTTGGGCGCACAGGTGGCCTGGGCATTGGACCGTTGCAAGCGTTCCATCATGCGGTCCTGATCCCGCGCCAGGCCATCCAGCGCTTCCTGCGGGGTCTTCTCGCCGCTGGCCACCTCGGCGATATGGCTCCACCACAACTGCGCCAACCGTGGATAATCCGGTACGTTGGTACCGGTGGGTGTCCACTGCACCCGTGCCGGGCTGCGGTAGAACTCCACCAGCCCACCCAGCTTGGGTGCCAGGTCGGTCATGGCCTGGGAGTTGATGTCCGACTCGCGAATCGGCGTCAGGCCGACAATGGTCTTCTTCAGCGAGACGGTCTTGGAGGTGACGAACTGGGCATACAACCACGCTGCCAGGCGTTGCTTCTCGGGGGTGGACTTGAAGAACGTCCACGATCCCGTGTCCTGATAGCCCAGCTTCATTCCCTCCTCCCAATAAGGTCCCTTCGGCGAGGGCGCCATGCGCCACTTCGGCGTGCCATCGGCATTCACCACCGGCAATCCGGGCTTGGTCATGTCGGCGGTAAACGCGGTGTACCAGAAGATCTGCTGGGCGATGTTGCCCTGCGCCGGCACCGGCCCCGCCTCGGAGAAGGTCATGCCCTGCGCTTCCTTGGGCGCATAGGCACGCATCCAGTCCACGTACTTCTGGGTGGCATATACAGCGGCCGGGCCGTTGGTGTCGCCGCCACGGGTCACACTGGAGCCCACCGGGTGGCAGTCCTCCACGCGAATGCCCCATTCATCCACCGGCAGGCCGTTGGGCAGCCCTTTGTCGCCACCGCCGGCCATGGAGAACCAGGCATCCGTGAAGCGCCAGCCCAGCGACGGGTCTTTCTTGCCGTAATCCATATGGCCATAGACGCGCTTGCCGTCGATTTCCTTGACGTCTTCGGTAAAGAACTTGGCAATGTCTTCATAGGCCGACCAGTTCACCGGCACACCCAGCTCGTAGCCGTACTTTTCCTTGAACCTGGCCTTCAGGTCAGGGCGCTCGAACCAGTCGGCGCGGAACCAGTACAGGTTGGCGAACTGCTGGTCGGGCAGCTGGTAGACCTTGCCGTCTGGCGCAGTGGTGAAGGAAATGCCGATGAAGTCCTTGAGGTCCAGGGTCGGCGAGGTGTAGTCCTTGCCTTCGTTGGCCATCAGGTCGGTGATCGATTCCACCTTGCCGTAGCGAAAGTGCGTACCGATCAGGTCGGAGTCGTTGACCCAACCGTCGTAGATGTTCTTGTCCGACTGCATCTGTGTCTGCAGTTTCTCCACCACGTCGCCTTCCTGGAGCAGGTCGTGGGTCAGCTGGATGCCGGTGATTTCGCTGAAGGCCTTGGCCAGCACCTTGGATTCGTATTCATGGGTGGTGATGGTTTCCGACACCACGTTGATCTTCATGCCACGGAACGGCTCGGCGGCCTTGATGAACCACTTCATCTCGGCCATCTGCTGTTCCGGGGTTAGCGTCGATGGCTTGAACTCGCTGCCAAGCCATTTCTTCGCTGCGTCCTCGTATTGGTCGGCCCAGGCTGTGCCATGCACGCTGGCCAGCACCAGCAACGCGGCCAGGGTCAAATGTCGCGTTTTATGCTTGTTATCGAACATTGTGATCTCCCGTTTCTGTTAATCCACAGGGCCGCTCGCTCAGCCCCAGCGCAGCACCACCAGCCACGCCAGCGACAGCAGCGAGGCCACCCACAACGGCCACTCGCTGACGCCGACCACCAGCAAATGCAGGTAGGCGCTGGCCAGCAGGCCGATGAACAAGCGGTCACCCCGGCTGGTGACCAACGGCAAGAAGCCGCGCCGCTCCACGCAAGGGCGGCGCAGCTCAAGCAGTGTCATGCCCAGCAGCAGCACACCAACGGCAGCAAAGAACAGCGCCGTCGGCAAGGTCCAGGCCATCCACTCCATGCGTTGCCCTCCTCACACCCGGCCCAGGGCAAAGCCCTTGGCCACATGGTTGCGCACGAACCAGATCACCAGCATGCCCGGCAAAATGGTCAGTACCCCCGCCGCCGCCAGCACCCCCCAGTCGATACCCGAGGCCGACACGGTGCGGGTCATCACGGCCGCAATCGGCTTGGCATTCACCGAGGTCAGGGTGCGCGCCAGCAGCAGCTCGACCCAGGAAAACATGAAGCAGAAAAACGCCGTCACGCCGATACCAGAGCCAATCAGCGGAATGAAGATCTTCATGAAGAAGCGCGGGAAGCTGTAGCCGTCGATGTAGGCCGTTTCGTCGATTTCCTTTGGCACGCCCGACATGAAGCCCTCCAGGATCCACACCGCCAGCGGCACGTTGAACAGGCAATGGGCCAGGGCCACGGCTATATGGGTGTCGAACAGGCCGATCGACGAGTACAGCTGGAAGAACGGCAGCAGGAACACCGCCGGGGGCGCCATGCGGTTGGTCAGCAGCCAGAAGAACAGGTGCCGGTCGCCGAGGAAGCGGTAGCGCGAGAAGGCATAGGCCGCCGGCAGCGCCACCAGCAACGAAATCAGCGTGTTCAGGCACACGTAGTACAGCGAGTTGATGTAACCGCTGTACCAGCTGGCATCGGTGAAGATCACCCGGTAGTTGTCGAGGGTGAATGCCTGCGGCCACAGGGTCAGGCCGCCAAGGATCTCGGTGTTGCTCTTGAACGACATGTTCAGCAACCAGTAGATCGGCACCAGCAGGAAGAAGAAATACAGCAGCAGGGCCAGCGTTTTGCGCGTGCTCATGGGCTAGTCCTTGTCGGCATGGGTCATGGCTGTGTAGAACAGCCACGACACCAGCAGGATGATCAGGAAGTACACCAGCGAGAACGCCGCCGCCGGGCCCAGGTCGAACTGCCCCACGGCCATGCGCGTGAGGGTCTGGCTGAGGAAAGTGGTGGCGTTACCCGGCCCGCCACCGGTCAGCACGAACGGCTCGGTGTAGATCATGAAGCTGTCCATGAAGCGCAGCATCACCGCGATGAGTAGCACATTCTTCAGCTTGGGCAGCTGGATGTGGCGGAACACCGCCCAGCCCGAAGCACGGTCGATGCGCGCGGCCTGGTAGTACACGTCGGGGATGGCGCGCAGGCCCGAATAGCACAGCAGTGCCACCAGTGACGTCCAGTGCCATACGTCCATCACCAGCACCGTAAGCCAGGCGTCGAACGGGTCGCCGGCGTAGTTGTAGCTGACCCCGAGCTTGGCCAGGGTAGCGCCAAGCAGGCCGATGTCGGCACGGCCGAAGATCTGCCAGATGGTGCCCACCACGTTCCACGGGATCAGCAGCGGGATGGCCATGACGATCAGGCACACCGACGCCATGCGCCCCTTGGTCGGCATGGTCAGGGCAATGCCGATGCCCAGCGGGATCTCGATCAGCAGTACGCAGGCGGAATAGATGAACTGGCGCAGTAGCGCATCATGCAACGCCGGGTCGCGCAGCACCTGGCGGTACCAGTCGGCACCGACGAAGTAGCGGTTGGACTGGTCGAAAATATCCTGCACCGAGTAGTTGACCACGGTCATCATCGGTACCACCGCGCTGAACGCCACCAGCAGGAACACCGGCAGCACCAGCCACCAGGCTTTGTTGTTCGGCACTTTGTTCATGGCCCGGCCTCCAGCAGCACATCGTCGACGTACAGCATCAACCACTGCGCCGGCAAGCTGACCCAGGCCTGATCCACAGGCAACGGGCGGTCCTCGCCCAGGCGCGCCTTCAGCGCGACACCGCCTACTTCGACGGTGACGATGCGGTAGGTGCCCAGGTCTTCGATATCCAGCACGCGTGCGGGGATGGCGCCATCGAACGGGCTGTCCCACAGCTGCACGAATTCTGGTCGGATGCCCACTTGCAAGCGCCCGCCTGCCGTTGCCGCCAGCCGTTCGCGCAGGCCATCGGGCAGCGCCAGGTGGACATCACCAAACGCCACCCCGTCGGCTTCGGCACGCACCTCGATCAGGTTCATGCCCGGGCTGCCGATGAAGTAGCCGACAAAGGTATGCCGGGGCCGCTCGAACAGCTCACGCGGGGTGCCGAACTGAACGATGCGGCCACCGTGCATCACTGCGATCTTGTCAGCGAAGGTCGATGCCTCCAGCTGGTCATGGGTGACGTAGATCATGGTGATGTTGAACTGCTCGTGAATCTGCTTCAGCTTGCGCCGCAGCTTCCACTTCAGGTGCGGGTCGATCACTGTCAGCGGCTCGTCGAACAGGATCGCCGACACGTCATCGCGCACCAGGCCGCGGCCCATGGAGACTTTCTGCTTTTCGTCGGCGCTGAGGTTGCGCGCCTTCTTGCGCAACACGGCAGACAGGTCGAGCACCTCGGCAATTTCTTCCACCCGGGCACGCACCCGGGCTTCATCCAGCCCTTGGTTGCGCAAGGGGAAGGCCAGGTTGTCGAACACCGTCATGGTGTCGTACACCACCGGGAACTGAAACACCTGGGCAATGTTGCGCGCTTGCGGCGACAGCTGGTTGACCGGTTTGCCGTCGAACAGCACCTCGCCATGGGACGGCGTCAGCAGCCCGGAAATGATATTGAGCAGGGTCGACTTGCCGCAGCCCGACGGCCCAAGCAACGCGTAGGCGCCGCCCTGCTCCCATACATGCTCTAGCGCGTGCAGGGCATAGTCCGCCTCGCTGGCGGGCTGGCGACTGTAACTGTGCGCCAGTTGGCGCAGGCGGATTTCGGCCATCACCCTCTCCTTGCCTGGCGCAACCCCGGGGCCTGCACCAACGCCCCGGCGCTGTCGAAGACGAACAGCTTGTGGGTGGGGATGAACACGCGGATCGGCGTGTCCACCTGGTATTCGTGAACCCCGGGCAGGTGCAGGATCATGCGCCAATGCTCGTTGCGCACATGCAGGAAGGTTTCGGAACCGCTGATCTCCGCCAGCTCCACCAGCACCGCCAGTTCCAGGTCATCATCGTGGGCCGGCACCAGGGTGATATGGCTGGGGCGCACGCCAAAGCGGTAGTCGCCTTCGGCAAGCGCCTGCAAGTCGGCATTGCGGGCAAAATGCACGGCCTGGGCCAGGCTCACCTCGTTGCCACTGATACGGCCAGGCACCAGGTTGATCGGCGGCTCGGAGAACAGCTCGGCCGCCAGCACACTGCCCGGGCGCTGATACACCTCGGCGGTGGGGCCGCTTTGCACGATGCGGCCCTCATGCACAAGGGTGGTGGTGCCGCCCAGCGCCAGCGCCTCGTTGGGCTCGGTGGTGGCGTATACCGCAATGCAGTGGCGCGCCGCGAACAGCTCGCGAAGCTCCTGGCGCAGGCCTTCGCGCAACTTGTAGTCGAGGTTGACCAACGGCTCGTCAAAGAGGATCAACGAGGCATCCTTGACCAGCGCCCGGGCCATCGCCGTGCGTTGCTGCTGGCCGCCGGACAGCTCCAGCGGCAGGCGCTGCAGGTAGGTTTCGATGCGCAACATCTCGGCAGTTTCCTGCACACGCCTGCGGATGTCCGCCTCGGTCATACGCGCCTGGCGCAGCGGCGAGGCGATGTTTTCGTACACGCTCAGGGTCGGGTAATTGATGAACTGCTGGTACACCATCGACACGTTGCGCTGGCGCACCGGCACACCCGTCACGTCCTGGCCATCCATCAGCACCCGGCCCCGGTCCGGGCGATCGAGCCCGGCCATCAGGCGCATCAGGCTGGTCTTGCCGGCCAGGGTGCGACCCAGCAGCACGTTGAACGAACCAGGCTCGAAACGCAGCGAGGCATCGACGATCCACGGCTGGTTGTCGACGCTGCGACTGACCTGCTCCAGCACCAGGGACATGGCATGGCCTTCTTGTCGTTGTTGTCTGCCGGGAACAGCCAGTTCCGTGCCAGTTGCTCCCCGATGCTCTGGCTTGGGGCCTCGGCCGCAGACCATGCAAACCGGGGGTTCACAAATGAACACATTCACTGAACAACTGAACACCTGCCGGTTTGACAATGAACACCCGTGAACAACACTGAACAGCGGTCCGCCCATAACAACAACCACACAGGACAGGCCCATGGCCGCATCCGCTTCGACCCATGCCCAACTCATCCAGGCATCCTGGGCCCGCTGCCGCGATCACGGTTTGCAACCGCAGCACGCACCGGACTTCGACTGCCTGACCCGCGCCGAACTCAGCGAACTGCTGGAGAAACGCCAGGCCCTGCTGCGCCTGACCCGCGAGGAAGTGCTGCCGCAATATGCACACCTGCTGGGCAACGCCAGCTACCTGGTGATGCTGGCCGATGCCAGCGGCTGCCTGCTCGACAGCTGGGGTTCGCGGCGCTTCATCGAACCGCGCCAACAGCATGGTTTCAGCGCCGGCGCCCACTGGCACGAGCGCGGCGTTGGCACCAATGCCTTGGGCACCGCGCTGATTTGTGCCCAGGCCATTCACGTCGGCCAGGACGAGCACTTCCTGCGCCAGAACCGCTACATGTCCAGCGCCGCCGCCCCCCTGTTCGACGCTGCGCGGCAACTGGTCGGGGTGTTCGACGTGGCCAGCGACGGCTATCTGCCGCCCAGCCAGACACTGGGCCTGGTGCGCATGATGGGCCAGAGCCTGGAAAACCGCCTGATCTTCGCCGCGCATGCCGACCAGCATGCACAACTGATCTTCAACAGCGCCTCCGACAACCTCGACAGCCCCTGGGCCGGCCTGCTGGTGTTCGCTGAGCATGGGCAGGTGCTGGCCGCCAACCACCGGGCCGACAGCCTGCTCGGTGGTAACCCGTTGCAGCAGAACATCGAGCAGCTGTTCCAGTTGCCCCTGCAGCAGTTGCTCAGCCATCCCCGGCAACAGCCCTTCGCCCTCCAGGCCACCGGGCGCAACCGCTTTCATTGTCAGTGGCAACCGCCACGCGAAACACCCCGCCGCCCTGAACCTGGCAACAGCGAACCACGCCTGGAAAAAGCGCGAGTGCAGGCCGGCCTGCTGCTGGAAAAGGACATTCCAGTGTTGGTGCAGGGTGAAACCGGTGTGGGCAAGGAAGTGTTCGTGGAAACCCTGCACCGTGCCAGCAGCCGCGCCGACAAGCCCCTGGTCGCCGTCAACTGCGCGGCGATCCCGGCCGAACTGGTGGAGTCGGAGCTGTTCGGCTACGACAAAGGCGCGTTCACCGGCGCCCACCACAAAGGCAACCCGGGGCTGATCCGCAAGGCCGACCACGGCATCCTGTTTCTCGATGAGATCGGCGACATGCCGCTGCCTACCCAGGCCCGCCTGCTGCGCGTGTTGCAATCGCGCAGCATCCAGCCGCTGGGCAGCGGTGAACCGGTAGCGGTGGATATCCGCGTGGTGTCGGCGAGCAACCGCGACCTGGCCGAAGAGGTGCGTGCCGGGCGCTTTCGTCAGGATTTGTACTACCGCATTGCCGGGCTGACGGTGGTGCTGCCGCCGCTGCGCGAGCGTGCGGACCGGCGGCAGTTGATCGACCAGGTGCATGCTCGCTACCGCGAGCCTGGGCAACCGGCGCGGCTGCCCCCGGCCATTATGGAGTTGCTCGATCAGCACCCCTGGCCTGGCAATGTGCGCGAACTGGTCAGTGTGCTGCAGGTGGCACTGGCTTTGGCGGGCAGCGGGCCCGTCGGCGTCGAGCACCTGCCTGCAGGGTTTCTGGCCGAGTTGCAGGTGCCTGTGCTGGTGGCGACCGAAGCGGTAGACCTGCAGACGCTGGTTGAACAAGCCAATGGCAACCTGTCAGCAGTGGCGCGCGGCCTGGGGATCAGCCGGACCACCCTCTACAAGCGGCTGCGTGAGCGATGAATCTATTGACCTGCACGGCCGCTCAAGGATTACGCCACTGGACCGGTTGCCGGTAAGCCTGTGCCCAGGCTTGCACTTCACTGGCCGGCATAGGCCGGGCAATGCAGTACCCCTGCGCCAGCTCGCAGCCCAGCCCCATCAGCACCCGGCCGTGCTCGACGCTCTCCAGCCCCTCGGCGATCACCTCCCGGCCAAAGGCCCGGGCCAGGCCAATCACCGCTGCTGTGAGCGCCAGGTCGTCCTGATCATGGAGGATGTCACGCACGAACGACTGATCGATCTTGATCGTCTGGGTCGGCAAGCGTTTCAGGTAACTCAACGACGAATAGCCGGTGCCGAAATCGTCCAGCGAGAAGCGCACGCCCAGTGCGCGGCAGGCGTCCAGGCAACGGCTGACGTGCTGCAGGTTGTCGATGGCAACGGATTCGACGATTTCCAGGTCCAGCCTGGCCGGGTCCACCGCCGGGTACGCTGCCAGCAGCTGCTGCAGGCGCTCGGCAAAGTCACTGCGCTGTAAATGCCGCGCGGCGATATTCACACTCAGCGACCAAGGCTGCCCTTGCTGCTGCCAGGCCTGCAACTGGATCAAGGCCTGGTCGAGCACCCACTCGCCGATTTCAACGATCAGGTCGGTCTGCTCTACCCAAGGCAGGAAATCGCCGGGCGGCACCACGCCACGGCCTGGCCGCTGCCAGCGCAGCAAGCCCTCGAAGCCCAGCACCTGGCCGCTGCGCAGGTTGACCTTGGGCTGGTAGTAAAGGCAAAGCTCTCGGTTGTTAAGGGCCCGTCGCACCCGCGCCACTGTCTGGTGAGTGGCCTTGAGCTCCTGCTCCTGCGACACGTCGAACACGTGATACCGGTTGCGCCCGCGCTGCTTGGCCACATACATGGCCTGGTCGGCATGGCGCACCAGGGTATCGGCATCTTCATCATCCTGCGGGTACAGGGTCACGCCGATACTGGCGCTGAGCGAAAGCGTGTGCCCCCGAACCACACAGGGGGCCGCCAATGCCCGCAATACCCGCCGCAGGGCTGCATGCAGCTTTCGCTCATCATCGAAGTCGCGCAGGATCAGCACGAACTCGTCGCCCGACAACCGGGCCACCGCATCACCCCCGCGCAGGATGCGCTTAAGGCGCTGCGCCACTTCCACCAGCAGCAGGTCGCCCACCGCGTGCCCGTAACCGTCGTTGACCGCCTTGAAGCCATCCAGGTCGAGCATGCACACCGCCAGCGGGATGTCTTCACGCCGCGAGTAGGCCAGGGCCTGGTTCAACAGGTCGGACAGGTAGGCACGATTGGGCAGGCCAGTGAGCACATCGTGCCCCACCCGCCATTGCAAGGTGTGCAGCAGTTGGCGTTTCTCGGTGACGTCAAAGCGGATCGACACGTACTTGCGCACCAGGCCGGTCAGCGGGTCGACCAAGGGCACCATGGTGCTGTCGACCCAGTACAGCGAACCGTCCTTGGACCGGTTGCAGATCTCGCCCTTCCACACCCGCCCGGCGGCCAGGGCCCGCCACATGCCGACGAAGAACGCCGGCTCGTGCAGGCCGGAGTTGAGGATACGGTGGTTGGCTCCCAGCAGTTCCTCGCGGCTGTAGCCCGAGATGCTGCAGAACTGCTGGTTGACGTAGGTGATGTTCCCACGCAGGTCGGTTTCCGAAAAGATCGCGGCCGCGTCCACGGCCGCGCGATAGATATCATCCATAAAGCATCCTGCCTTAGCGGTTGAAGCGCTCCACCAGGGCGCGCAATCCGGCGCACACCTGTTCCAGTTCGGCGCCGCGCGAGGCAGCGGCGTTGGCGCTGTGGGCGCTGTGCTGGGCAATACCGGCTACGCCGTTGATCTGCCGCGAAACATCTTCGGCCACTGCCGACTGCTGCTGCGAAGCGGTCGCCATCTGCTGGCTCATGTCGCTGATGCGCTGCACCGCATCGCGAATGCCATGCAGCGCCTGTCGCGCTTCCTGCACCTGGGCAACGCCCAGTTCGGCACCTTCGATGCCCTGGCTGGCGATCACCACGGCTTCTTCGGCGCCACTGCGCAGCGCATCGATGATGGCCTGGATGTGCAGGGTCGACTGGCGGGTCTTGTCGGCCAGCGCCCGCACCTCATCGGCGACCACGGCAAAGCCGCGCCCTTGCTCGCCCGCACGCGCTGCCTCGATGGCAGCGTTGAGGGCCAGCAGGTTGGTTTGCTCGGCAATGCCGCGGATCATCCCGGCAGCCTCCGCGATGGCACCGGTCTGACCGGCCAGCTGGCTGACCGCCTGGTTGATCTGCGTCACGGTGCTGGCCAAGGTACGAATGGCTGCACCGCTGGCATCTGCCACCTGGCTACCCTGCTCGGCCAGCAGGTGCGCGGTGTGTGCCTCGGCGGCGGTCAACTGGACATGGTTGGCCACTTCACCGATGGAGGCAGCCATCTGGTTCATTGCGGTGGCGCTCAGGTCGGTTTCGGCACGTTGCTCCAGCAGCGCGGCCTCGGTGCCGCGCGACAGCTGCCCGGCATCGTGGGCGGCCACGGCCATTTGCCCGGCCAGGTCGCTTAACCGCGTCAATGCGGTTTTCAGGCGTGCCTCTTCGCTGATCAGCATCAGTTGCAGTTGCCCGGCGGCACCCGGCAAGTCGCTGTAGGTCAAGGCTGCAACCGGGTCGGCGAAGGCACCGTCGGCGCCTTGCACAACCCGCTGCAACTGCCGGCCAATGGCATCGCTTGCCCACAGGCCGTAGGCCAGGAACAGCCCCAGGGTCAGCCCCTGCCCCACCAGGCCAGGCCATAGCTGGTTGGCGCCCAGTGCCAGCAGCCCGCCCGCCAGTGGCAAGGCCAGCGCCTGCGCCAGCACGTTCAGCCGACGCGGCACCGACACTGCCGCCTGGCCGTTGCGCAGCCGCGCATACAGGGCTTCGGCACGGGCCACCTGCTCACGCGTGGGGCACACCCGCACCGACTCGTAGCCGACCACACGCCCGCCTTCGAGGATAGGCGTGACGTAAGCGTTGACCCAGTAGTAGTCGCCGTTACGGCAGCGGTTCTTGACGATGCCCATCCAGCTCTTGCCAGCTTTCAGGTAGCGCCACATCAACGCGTACACCGCCGGCGGCATGTCCGGGTGGCGCACCAGGTTGTGCGGGCTGCCGATCAGTTCGGCCTCACTGTAGCCGCTGATAGCGGCGAATTCGGGGTTGCAGTAGGTGATCAGGCTGGCGGTATCGGTAGCAGAAATCAGCCGCTGATCAGAGGGAAAACGTTGCTCGACCGGGGTAACCGGCAAGTTGAGGCGCACGATGAGACTCCATTCACTGACGTACCGGTACTCAGCTCATCGACAACCATCGGAACCGATCCGTAGCGATCCGCTCCAAATGGCACATGCGCTTCCCGCCGTTGGGCACGAGGCCGAACCACGCAGGGATGTTGACGATGACTGACCGGTCAAGCCGTGAATTCTACGAAATTCATCACATAAATAAAACAAAGGTGATCAATCATGGCGTTGCGCCATGTTGATAGATATCGTTAAGTTCTTGATTCTAAATGGGAATTAAGTGATGACGAGATCAGCTTTGGGTACCGCCCTGCGCCGCTACCGCAAGCTGGCGGGCCTGACCCAGGCACAACTGGCCGAACGGACCGGCTTCGATCCCAAGACCATCAGCCGCTTCGAAACCAGCACCTATACACCCAGCATCGATGCACTCATGGAGTTTGCTCAGGTGCTGGGCGTCAAACCCAAGGACTTCTTCGCCGAGCCGGACGACGAAGAGGAGCAGCGCGCCTACCTGTTCGGCGTCATCCACAACGCACCGCCCAAGGATCTTGGCAAGCTGATTGCAGCAGTGGAGCAGGCACTGGCCAAGCCCTGAACTGATTCGCGCATACCCACTTCACGGCATGCACCGAAGTAGAGCCTGGCAGGCCAGATTGCCCCATAACTGGTCAGACCGGTAAGGCCGAAAACCCTTGCAAAGTCGGATTTTTCGCGCTTTTATGGCCCCGCGCTGAACAAACCGGTAAGACCACAATAATTAAGTCCTGCGCTCTTTCGCCCCGTGCGGCTACCGAAGCAAGGACACCGATCAGAGATCAATCCCATGCTTAAATGGTGCTCGCGTTCGATCTTCCTGCAAGTCGTGCTCGGCCTTGCCCTCGGCATCGCCTGCGGTCTCAGCTTTCCCGACCTTTCCCTGCAACTCAAGCCCCTTGGGGACGGTTTCATCAAGCTGATCAAGATGCTCATCGGCCTGATCGTATTCTGCGTGGTGGTCAGCGGTATCTCGGGCGCGGGCGACCTGAAAAAGGTCGGGCGCATCGGCCTGAAGTCAGTGATCTACTTCGAAGTGCTGACCACCCTGGCGCTGGTGATCGGCCTGGTGTTCGCCTTCAGCAGTGGCATTGGTAGCGGTGCCAACATTCACCTGGACCAGTTGTCCACCGCCGATGCCAACGGCCTGGCCGAGCGCGGCCAGCACATTCACGGCGCCACGGCGTTCTTCATGGACCTGATCCCCACCTCGGTGATCGGTGCCTTCGCCGACAACAACATTCTTCAGGTGCTGTTGTTCTCGGTACTGTTCGGCAGTGCGCTGAACCTGGTGGGTGACTCGGCCGCCGGCATTTCGCGGCTGATCAACGAACTGAGCCATGTGATCTTCCGCATCATGGGCATGATCGTACGTCTGGCGCCTATCGGCGTATTCGGCGCCATCGCCTTCACCACCAGCAAATACGGCCTGGAATCGCTGCAGCACCTGGGCGGGCTGGTCGCACTGTTCTACCTGACCTGTGCCGGCTTCGTGCTGATCGTGCTGGGGACGGTCATGCGCCTGTCGGGCCTGAAGCTGTTGCCGCTCCTCAAGTACCTGCGTGAAGAGCTGACCATCGTGCTGGGCACCGCCTCTTCCGACGCCGTGCTGCCGCAGATCATGCGCAAGCTGGAGCACCTGGGCATTGGCAGCTCCACCGTCGGCCTGGTGATCCCGACGGGGTACTCGTTCAACCTCGACGGCTTCTCCATCTACCTGACCCTGGCCATCGTGTTCATCGCCAACGCCACCGGCACGCCGCTGGAAATGACCGACCTGCTGACCATCCTGCTGGTGTCGCTGGTGACGTCCAAGGGCGCTCACGGCATCCCAGGCTCGGCACTGGTCATCCTGGCCGCCACCTTGACCGCCGTACCCGCGATTCCGGTGGTTGGCCTGGTGCTGGTGCTGGCAGTGGACTGGTTCATGGGCATCGGGCGGGCATTGACCAACCTCATTGGCAACTGCGTGGCCACCGTGGCCATCGCCCGCTGGGAAAAGGACATTGACCTGGAGCGCGCGCAGAACGTGCTCGACGGCAAGCCCGGCTTTGCCCCCACGCCGCGCAAACAGCCCAACACGCACCATCAACAGGAATTCTGAACCAGAGCGGCCGGCGATCACGCCGGCCCTTGCAGGAGCGAACCGTGATCAGCTCATCAACCGTCGTCAACTCAGTGGTGGAAAAACTGCGCCAGGCCTTGGCCCGGGGCCAATGGCGCACCGGCGACATGCTGCCGGGCCAGCGCGAGCTGGCCGAACAACTGGGCATCAGCCGCCCTAGCCTGCGCGAAGCGGTGACCGTGCTGGAGACCCTGGGCCTGGTCCGCTCGTTGCCAGGCAAGGGCGTACTGGTACTGGACGCCGATGCCACCCTCCAGGAACCCGGCATCGACACCAGCGCTGCGGCCAGCCTGGCCGACGTACTGGAACTGCGCTACACCCTTGAGCCCTTCATCGTTGGCCTTGTGGCGCAATCGGCCAACAGCCAGGACATCGGCCAGTTACGCCTGACCCTGATGGACATGCGCGAAGCGCTGGAGGCCGATGACAGCGAAGCCGGCGTGAAGGCCTACATCGCCTTCCATGAAGCGCTGTTCGCGCTCACCACCAACCCGATCTTCCAGAGCGTGGTGCAGCAGACCGGCAATGCCCTGAAACAGAGCGCCGACATGCTGCGCAACTCGCCCGAGCACCTGGCGGCGCGGCTAAAGGAGAACGAAGCAGTGGTACGTGCCATACGTGAACGCAACAGCGCCCAGGCCAGTGCCCAGATGCGCCAGCACATCCTCGCCGAAGGCCAGCGCATGGGCATTTCGCTGAACATCCCGGACGAACACCCGCATCCATGACCCCAGGAGAGCGACCATGAACGCCGCCCCTCACCTGCCCGCCCTGCTTGCGGCCGGCGAAACCCGCCTGTCGGCCGAGCAGATCTACCCCCGGCTGTTCGACGCCATTCTCGAACAGCGCCTGCCCCCGGGCGCGCTGCTGCCCGAGCAGGCGTTGGGGCATGCCTTTGGTGTCAGTCGCACCGTGATTCGTCGTGTGCTTGGGCGCCTGTCCGACCAGCAGGTGGTGGTGCAGCGCCCCAGCCACACCGCGCACCTGGCCGCGCCCGACCCGGATCAGGCACGTCAAGTGCTCAGCGCCCGGCGCCTGGCCGAAACCACGCTGATTACCCTGGCCACCCAGCGCGCACGGCCGGCGCAGGTGCGCCAGCTGCGGCAACTGGTAGAGCGCGAGCGCCAGCACCACGAAAGCGGTGAGCGCTGCGCGGCGATCCGCCTGGGCGGTGAGTTTCACCTGAAACTGGCGCAGGTGGCGGCCAATGCGCCGCTGGCACGGTTCCTCAATGGGCTGGTGCCGATGACCTCACTGATCATCGCCCGCTACGAATCACCGTGTTGCGACCACTGTGCATGGGAAGAACACGCGGCCATCATCGATGCCGTGGAGCAAGGCGATGCCGAGGCGGCGTTGGGTTTGATGCACAAGCACCTGGACCGCCTGGAAGCAAAACTCGACCTGAATTGATCGTTCATGCTGACGCGGTCCTACAGGGATTGCGTCGCCTAAGCGATAAGGTGCACGGCAGTACTTCGCACGCCACCCTATACTGCAAAAACCACCCCAGCCTCTATCAGGGAGGCGGTTGCGTGAGTGCTCGAATCCTTCTGTTGCTGTGCCTGCTGTTGGCCCTGGCCGGCTGCGCGGGCAAGCGCCCACCTGCCCCGCCTACGCCTGCGGTGCTCACGCCCGCCGCCTGGCAACGCATCGACCAGGAGCTGATCGACGCTTCGGTCGGCGCAGCCGGCTCGGCCAACGACTATGCCCGGCGCTCCATGCGGGTATGGAAGGAACAGGTACAACAGCGCACCGAAAGCGACTTCATCCCTTGGTTCACCGGTTACTGGACCCAGCAGTGGCTCACCCTCAAAGTGGCCTGGTACAAGCTCGACAGCGGCGAAGGCCGTGAACCTGCGGAAAAGCGCCTGGCCCTGTACCTGCAGGAGCAATACCACGAGCGGGTGATCGAGCCGGTGGCCGAGCAGATCAATCCCGAGGGCATTCGCGACCGCGCCTGCGAGCTGTACCTGCAGCTGCTCGGCCAGCAGCTACCCGCCATCATCAGCCGCTACAACGCGCCGCCCGAGCAGGTCAGCCAGCGCCTCAACCGCATCCCCGCCATCCACCTGGGGCCGCCGGATGCGCGTAATGCCAGCCTGTACCAGTTGCTTCGGGCCAAGTCGCTGGACCAGCAACCGGCCTGGCAAGCCATGCGCCAGCACTTGCATGAGCAGGCCAGCAAAGGCCCCGGGCGAACCGATGTCGGGTTGAACTCGGTGGCCACCCAGGCCAGCGAAAAGCTCGGCGCTACCCTGGCGCCGCGCGGCATCGCCAGTGCCGTAGCGTCGGCGGTGGGCAAGGTGGCGGGGGCGATGATTTCGATTGCCGCGGCCGGCTACGGCATGATGACCCATGACCGCGAACACCCGCAGATGGTCGAACAGTTGCGGGTGATCCTCAACGTCGCGCTGAACCAGGAATGGCAAGAGTTGATGGAAAACCGCCAAAGCGGGGCCATGGCGGGAGTGTATTACTTGTCGGGGCAGGTTGAGGACAGTTTGCTGGCCAGTGTGCCGCGACCGGTTGAACAACCTGCGGAGCAGCAGGTAAAGCAGCAGCAAGAGCCTTTGATCATTCGCCTGCCGCCTTAGGGGTTGCCTGTACCTGCGCAGAGGCCGGTACAGGCAACCTGTCAGGCAGCGGCCATCGCGGAACTTGGCAGCCCGAACACCCGATCAAACGCCCAGTTGTAGGCAAAGGTGTAGCAAGGGACCAGCACGATGAACGCCATGTCCACCAGCAACGCCTCCACCAGTGTCATGTCGAGCCACCAGGCAATCAGCGGAATCAGGTAAACCACCAGCGTCAGCTGAAAGCCGATGGCATGCGCCACCCGCCGCGCCACGCTGCGCCCACGCTTGGCCTGGCGGCTCTCCCACCCTTCGAACAAGGTGTTGTAAACCAGGTTCCAGAGCATGGCGATGGTGGTGATCATCACCGCCAGCGGCCCGGTATGCGACGCCTGGGTGTCCGACAGGTAAGCCAGCCCGAGGGTCGACATGCACAACCCGATCAGCTCATAAAAAGTCACGTAGACCAGTTTGCGTTTCAATCCCTGCACTCGGGGTTACCTCCAATGACAAAAAGCGATGGGGCGCGATCATGCTTCACCATGCTTGACAGGAAAAGTCAGCAGCTGTCAGATCAACTGACAGGAGGCTGCCATGAACTTTTCCAGCGACAACATCCAGCTTTTTCTAGCCGTGCTCGACTGCGGTTCGTTTTCTGCCGCCGCGCGCGCCCTCAGGCGCGTGCCTTCAGCCGTGAGCATGGCTATCGGCAACCTTGAAGCGGAACTGGGCTACAGCTTGTTCGAACGGGGTTCGCGTGAGGTTCGCCCAACTGCCCAAGCCCTGGCCCTGGAACCACACGCCAGACTGATTGGCGAACAATTGGGATTGCTGCAGGTACACGCACTGGAGCTGTCTCAAGGGCTGGAAAGCAGCCTGACCCTGGCCGTGGTACCAGACATCGACCACCGGCCACTGTTGGCGGCTATCGCACACCTTGGCGAACGCCACCCGCTGCTGGATATCGCCCTGCTCAGCGCCCCGCAGGAAGAAGCCCTGCACCTGCTGGACAGTGGCCGCGCCGACCTCTGCGTGGCCTTTGCAGGCCTGCAGGTCGACGCCCGCCGAGGCTTCCAGCACATCGGCATGGAGTCGCTGGTGGCCACTCTGTCGCCGGCCCACCCGGCCTTGCGCGAGGGGCGCATCCATTACCTCGAAGACCTGACCCAGGTGCGTCAGATTCTGGTGCGCAGCCGCGACCTGCCAATGGCCGACCCGCGCCCGCTGATCGGTGCAGCGCACTGGTCAACCGACAGCTTCGACCTGGCGTTGCAAATGGTGGAAGCAGGCCTGGGCTGGGGCGACCTGCCGTTGTCGCGGGTTGCGCCGCTGCTCGCCAGCGGACGCCTGGTGCGCCTGGGTTTTCGCAATACACGCAACGAGTTGCAGTTGCCGGTACACATCTTGTGGCGCAAGCAACAACCGCTGCAGCAAGCCGCACGGCTGTTGATCCAGCAGTTGAGTAACCGTTGATTACCGTCTGTCGAAACGGCCGTAAGAATTTTCTGTAAGTACTTCAATCTTTTACCCCTTTAGCCGATATCCCGGTCGACAGGCCCCGCAGTGCGTCATGAGCGCGCTGCGCCCTCCCTTCATTGGCTCAAGGTCTCGAAACATGAACCTGAAATTTCGCCACAAGATCCTGCTCAGCGCCTGCGGCGTCGTGGTCCTGGCATTTGCCCTGTTCACGCTCTACAACGACTACCTGCAACGCAACACCATCCGCCAGAACATCGAAGCGTCGGTGCAGCAATCCGGTGCACTGACCGCCAGCAGCGTGCAGAACTGGATGAGCGGGCGCATCCTGGTGCTGGAAAACCTGGCCCAGGACATCGGCCAGCAAGGTGCCGGCGAGACCCTGGCCGGGCTGATCGAGCAGCCGTCCTACACGCGTAATTTCCTGTTCACGTACCTGGGCCAGGCCAACGGTGCGTTCACCCAGCGCCCGGACGCCCAGATGCCTGCCGGTTACGACCCGCGCCAGCGCCCTTGGTATGGCGCCGCCGCCAGCGCCGGGCAGACCGTGCTGACCGCCCCCTACCAAGGCGCGGTCGGCGGCCTGATGGTCACCATCGCCACCCCGGTGAAGAGCAAAAGCAACGGCGAGCTGATCGGTGTGGTCGGCGGTGACGTGACCCTCGACACCTTGGTCGAGATCATCAACTCGGTCGACTTCGGCGGCATCGGCCACGCCTTCCTGGCAGACGCCAATGGCCAGGTGATTGTCAGCCCCGACAAAGACCAGGTGATGAAGAACCTCAAGGACATCTACCCCGGCAGCAACCTGCGGATTGCCGCCGGCATGCAGGATGTCACCCTCAACGGCCAGGACCGCATCATTTCCTTCGCCCCGGTAGCCGGCCTGCCGTCGGCGCAGTGGTACATCGGCCTGTCGATTGACAAGGACAAGGCTTACGCAGCACTCAGCCAGTTCCGCACCTCGGCGATCATCGCCATGCTGATTGCCGTGGCCGCCATCGCCGGCCTGCTTGGCCTGCTGATCCCGGTGCTGATGAGCCCGCTGACCACCATGGGCCGCGCCATGCGCGACATCGCCGAGGGTGAAGGCGACCTTACCCGCCGCCTGACCGTGCAGAACAAGGACGAGTTCGGCGAACTGGCCACCTCGTTCAACCGCTTCGTCGAGCGCATCCATGCCTCGATCAGCGAAGTGTCCTCAGCCACCCGCCTGGTGCACGACCTGTCGGAAAAAGTGGTCAGCGCTTCCAACGCGTCGATCACCGGCTCGGAAGAACAGAGCATGCGCACCAACAGCGTGGCGGCGGCCATCAACGAACTGGGCGCCGCCACCCAGGAAATCGCCCGCAACGCCGCCGATGCTTCGCAGCATGCCAGCGGCGCCAGCGAGCAGGCACACGGCGGACGTGAAGTGGTAGAAGAGGCGATCAGTGCCATGACCGCCTTGTCGCAGCGCATCAGCGAGTCGTGCGCGCAGATCGAAACACTCAACGCCAGCACCGACGAAATCGGCAAGATTCTCGACGTGATCAAGGGTATTTCGCAGCAGACCAACCTGCTGGCACTGAACGCCGCGATCGAGGCGGCCCGTGCCGGTGAAGCCGGCCGTGGCTTTGCCGTAGTGGCCGACGAAGTGCGCAACCTGGCACACCGTACCCAGGAGTCGGCGGAAGAGATCCACCGCATGATCACCAGCCTGCAGGTAGGCTCGCGCGAAGCGGTGCACACCATGAACACCAGCCAGGTGTCCAGCGAGCAGACCGTGCAGGTAGCCAACCAGGCCGGTGAACGCCTGGCCAGCGTGACCCAGCGCATTGGCGAAATCGATGGCATGAACCAGTCCGTGGCGACCGCGACCGAAGAGCAGACCGCCGTGGTCGAGAGCCTCAACCTGGACATCACCCAGATCAACGCCCTGAACCAGCAGGGCGTGGAAAACCTGAACGAAACCCTGCGTCATTGCGACCAGCTGGCCCAGCAGGCCGGGCGCTTGAAGCAGCTGGTGGGCAGCTTCAGAATCTGATGGACCCGAAGAGGGGCGCTGTGCGCCCCTTTTTTTATGCCACAGCCGCTTTCGTGGCCCTGTCCCGCCGCACCCAGGCCAGCAACACCGCCGCCATCAGCACGAAACCCAGGTAGCCAAACAACGGGTACACCTCCCCCACCAGGCTGATGAACCCCACCAGGCTGCAGCCAAAAGCCACCACCCCGGTTATCACCGAACCCCAGCGGAACGTTGCGGTGCCCGCCGGCAGCAGCCGCGAAAGAAACGAAAACAACGTACCCACTGCCGTGTTGACGATCATGCCGAAGATGATCAGGCACATCACCACCCCCAGCAGCGGTGACACTTCGTTGGCAATCGACAGCATCGGCATGGGCAAGTCGGCCACGCTGTCCAGGCGCGACAACAGCCCGGCACTCATCACCAGCATCAGGCCGCCCAACGCCGCCCCCCCCAGCAGGCCACCCCACACTGCAGTTTTCTCGCCCTTGGCCGAGCCCCCCAGAATGGCCAGAATCGGCGCACCGGCAACGATGTTGTACGACACATACAGAAACGCGCCCAACAGCCAGTGCCGGGTACCGGCCTGCTGCTGGCTGGCCAGCTGGTCGAGCGCGGCGAAGCTCTGTTCACGGGTAAACACGGCGTACAGTGCAATCGCCGAAGCCACCAGGATCAACAGCGGTGTGATGGCACCGATGGCCAGGATCACCTTGCGCACGTCCAGGCACACAATCGCCACCACCACCAACGTCACCAACACGCTGCCGGTCAGTGCCGGAATGCCGAACTGTTGCTCCAGCAACGCGCCCCCACCGGCCAGCATGACCACCGTGACGGCAAACATGAAAAAGGTGATCAGCCAGTCGACAAACAGGCCCAGGTAGCGACCGCAGATGGCCTGGATCACGTCCTTGTGCGAGGTGGCCTGCTGGCGGTTGCCCAACCCGGCCAGGGCCATGCCAAGGAAGGTAAACAGGGCTGCACTGACCAGTGCCCCCACCAACCCCCACACACCGAAATCGACAAAGAACAACAACAGTTCCCGCCCCGAAGCGAAGCCCGCCCCCACGATCACGCCGACAAATGCGCCGGCAATCTTCAGCTGCTCTTGCATGTGAACCTCTGGATTTATTGTTGTTGTTTTGCTGCCACCGCATCGCTTCTGCGGGAGCGGCCTCTGCTCAGTTACAGATCGCCGACAAACGCCTGCACTTCAATCTCCACGTCCACTCCCAGCGCCAACGCCGAGGCCACTGTCGAGCGCACCGGCAACGCGGCACCGAAGAACTCCTTGTACACCTCGTTGAAACCGGCGAAGTGGCTCATGTCCGACAGCCATACCGTGGCCTTTACCACCTGGTCGAAACGTGCGCCGCAAGCCGCCAGGCTTTCGGCAATGCGCTCGCAGGCGGCGCGGGTCTGGGCCTGGATGTCACCACGCACCACTTCACCGCTGGCGCTCATCGGCACCTGGCCAGAGAGAAACAGAAAACCCCCGGCCTTCACTGCACGGGAAAACGGGAACGGCAGGCTGCTGGGAAAACGCTGGATGTCATTGCTCATGGGATGCTCCTTTCAAGGTTGCTGGAAACGGGCCGGGGACAGACGCTCGGGCGCCACACCCTGACTGACAAGGCTAGAGCACAGGGGTTGGCCAAGCAGCAGGTCGGCGGCCAGGCGCGAAGCCCCCGCTGCCGACTGGATGCCATAGCCACCTTGCGCCGCCAGCCAGAAGAACGCTGGGGCGTATGCATCGAAACCCACCACCAGGTCGCCGTCTGCAACGAACGAACGCAGCCCGGCCCAGGTGTGACTGGGGCGGCGGATCTTCAAGGTGGTCATGCTTTCGATGTTGTAAATGCCCAACGCCACATCGAGCTCTTCCGGCGCAGCATCTTGCGGCTCGACCGGGTCGGCGTTGGCAGGCGAACCGAGCAATTGCCCGGCGTCGGGTTTGAAGTAGAAGCTTTCGTCGACACCAATTACCGCTGGCCAACGGGCGAAGTCCTGGTCGGCAGGGCCCGGAAAGGTGAATGCACTGCGCCGGCACGGTTGCAGGCCGATGCGCCCCACACCGCATTGCTCGGCCACACAGTCCGCCCAGGCACCCGCGGCATTGACCAGCTGACGTGCCTGCAGACGGCTGCCACCAGCCAATTCCACCTGCCACAGGTTGTCCAGGTACACGGCCTGGATCAGCTCGGCGTTGCAGCGCAGTTCACCCCCGGCAGCGCGATAACCGCGCAGGAAGCCTTGGTGCAAGGCATGCACATCAAGGTCCATCGCGCCCGGCTCCAGCACTGCGCCAGCCAGGGTTTCGCCGCGCAGACTGGGTACCAGTGCCAGCGCGGCATCACGGTCAAGCAGGCTGACCTCGGTGCCATTGGCCAGGTTCTGCGCGTGGGTCTGCTCAAGCAGCTCGCGCTGTTCCACGCTGGCCACATACAGGCAGCCGCGCGGCTCCAGCAGCGGGTGCTCGCAGAAGCCTTCCGGCGGGGCTTCATAAAAGGCCCGGCTGGCGCGGGTCAGCGCCTGGATCTGCGCAGTGCCGTAGGCCTCCATGAACATGGCCGCCGAACGCCCGGTGGAATGGTAGCCAGGCTGTGCTTCGCGCTCGATCAGCAGCACCCGCTGCTGGCCAGCCAGGCGATAGCCCAGCGAGGCACCGGCAATGCCGGCGCCGATGATCAGGGTGTCGTAGATCGAGGTCATGCACGCTCCTGACAAGCAAATTATCATTTATGAGAATTCTAATATATGAGAATTTAGAAATGCGCAAGTGTCCAAGGTAAGATGCCCGACCACCGCCGTATGCCGAGAACGCTGAATGCCCGCTGCCCTACCCCTGCTTGACCGCGCCGTAGTCGGCCAGCGCCTGCGCCAGGTGCGCAAGGCGCGCCAGATGACCCTCAAGCAATTGTCCGAAGCCAGTGGCGTACCGCTGTCCACCTTGTCGAAGATGGAGCTGGCACAGGTGTCGGTCAGTTATGAAAAGCTCGCCGCCGCTGCGCGGGCGCTGAATGTCGATATTGCCCAGTTGTTCCGCTCCGGTGCCACGGTCAATGCCCCGGTGCCCGTGACCGTGGTGGTCGATTCATTGCCGGCGGCAGCGGGCTACTCGACCGGCACCTATGACTACCACCCGATCGCCGGCGACTTCCCCGAGCGGCGCATGACGCCGGCTTATGCCCGCATCATCGCCCGTGAACGCGGCCAGTTCGACGACTTTATCCGCCACCCCGGGCAAGAGTTCGCCCTGGTGCTGAGCGGGCGGGTGCGCATCGAGTTCGAAACCGGCGAAGCGGTGAGCATCGGGCCACAGGAAACGGCGTACTTCGACAGCCAGGTGGGGCATATCTACCTGTCCGAAAGCGAGGACGGCGGCGATGCGCATGTGATGGTGGTGATGACGGATCGTTAATCCGCGTCGGTTATAACCTAATAACGAACAAGTCTATTTGGCTATAAAAAAATCTATATGCTGGCTGCATCCGATAACGGGCAAAGTTGGGCAGTCGAGTAGCGTATGGATGTAGGTTCTTTTGGTTTCACCATTGCTGGCCTGGTCGTGGGTTTCATCGTCGGCATGACCGGCGTCGGTGGCGGCTCGCTGATGACCCCGATCCTGTTGTGGTTTGGCATCAACCCGGCTACGGCCGTCGGTACCGACCTGCTCTATGCGGCCATCACCAAGGCCAGTGGCGTCTGGGTGCATGCGCGCCAGAAGAACATCGACTGGAAAATCACCGGCCTGCTCAGCCTGGGCAGCGTGCCCGCCGCTGCGCTGACCCTGTGGTTCCTCAGCACCCTGCACACCGACACCTCGGCGCTCAATGCCATTATCAAGCAAGGCCTGGCGGTGGTGCTGATCCTGACCGCGCTGGCCATCCTGTTCAAATCGCGCCTGCAGGCCTTTGCCAGCCGTCATGCCGGTGACCACTACCACCTCAGCGATCGCAGCCTGAACATCCTCACCGTACTCACCGGCGTTGTGCTGGGAGTAATGGTCACACTCACCTCCATCGGTGCTGGCGCCCTGGGCACCGTGGCGTTGTTCCTCCTGTACCCGTTCCTGGTCACCCGCCGCCTGGTCGGTACCGAAATCGCCCACGCCGTCCCCCTTACCCTGGTAGCAGGCCTGGGCCACGCGGGCATGGGCAACATGGACTGGTCGCTGCTGGGCTACCTGCTGCTGGGCTCGCTGCCAGGCATCTACCTGGGCAGCCACCTCACCGGGCGCATCTCCGACCGGGTGCTGCGCCCGTGCCTGGCGGCGATGCTGCTGCTGATCGGCTACAAGCTGGCGTTCTGAGCCTCATTCCAGGCGCAGTCGCCACTGCCCGGTAAAGCTCAGATCCAAGCGCGACAGGGGGAGCACGTCGATACGCTGGCTGGCCTTCATCGGGCAACCCAACACCTGAACCAACACAGCGCGCATGACCATGGGGTGGGTCACCGCCAGCCAATCGCCCGGGCTGTCGAAGGCTGCCAGCCAGGCGGCCAGGCGCTGGCACAGGGCGGCGAACGACTCCCCCCCGTGCGGCGCACTGGCCGGGTCCTGTAACCATTGCGCCAAAGCCTCAGGCTGCTCAGCCTGCAATTGCTTCAACGCCAGCCCCTGCCAGTGACCCAGGTCGCAATCGGCCAAGCCCGGTTCGACCTGCACCTGCCCCGACAACCACGTAGCGGTCTCGCAGGCTCGCCGTTCTGGCGCAGCCAGCAGCTGCATGCCGGGCAGCATGGCGTCGGGTTGTTGCGTTAACGGCAAGATGCCGTCATCTGTTCGGTGCAGACGCCCGGCCTTCTGGGCCGGGGTCAGGGCATGGCAGATCAGGGTCAGGCGGACGGCTTTCACCGGGGCTCTCTCGCAGCAGGCTGGGCCCATGGTTTAACACGCTGCGAAGCTTTTGGCTGCAACTATGTCGTAGCAGCCTTTACCGCGATCAGGCCCGGTCAAGCTATCAGCGAAACCAGCCCCCACACCGGCACCGCGGCCACCAACCCCATCGCCATCCGCGGCCAGTACGGCAGCAGCATCACCAGCAGCAACCCCGCCAGCGACAGCACGCCGAACCAGGCCACCGGCGCCATGGCCCAACCCCAGGCCTGGGCGCACAGCACCAGGCTGGCCAGCAACGCCAACCAACCGGCGCTGCGCAGGCCGATACGCAATACGCGTGGGCACGCCCGATTCCACACCTGCTTGTAATGCCGCTCCAGCCCTTGGCACAGCCCAAGCATGCCGGCGTAGGCGAACAACACGCCACCTATGATCCACATCATCATGCCTTGACCTCCTGTTGCCGACCTACCCTGGTCTTCCGTTGCGCTGGCTGTGCTTGCCACACCCGCCAGGCCACCAGACCAAGCAACACCCCCAGCACCAGCGCACAGCCCGCTACGCCGAGGCGCATCGTGTCTTCGAGGCCGCCAAATGCACCCAGACCGATGCACAGCAATGCCGCCAGCAGCAGTTGTTCGACCCAGGCGCGCCGCGCCGGCCTGACGCCGGCATGCCACAGCGCCAGCAGCCATACACCGAAGAACGCGCGTACCTCCCAGCTTTCCCGCTGCATCAAATCCACCGGTAGCAAACGGCTGGCCCACAGTAGCCCGACGCATGCCAGCAGCAGGCCGCTGATAAAGCCCACGTTGCACACTTCGGCCAGCCGGTACCAACGCCGTGCCGATGTTTCGGCGGTGGCGCTGGCGTATTTACGCCCACGCTTCACGCAGAACAGCACCAGGCCGCTGGCGATCATCAGGCAACTGATCAATCCGCACATGAAGTACAGCCAGCGCATCGGGTAGCCGCCGAACTGGGCGAAGTGCAGGCCGACCATGACCCGTTGGGTCAGCGGCGCCGCACGCCATTCAGGCACGTCGCTGAGTAACGCCCCGCTGACGCCGTCGAAAACCATGGCCTGCCCCTTGGCGAGGGCGATGCGGTTGCCCAGTTCGGGGCGGATTTCGATACGCGCCGCTGCAGTGTTGGGGTTACGAATGTTCAAGCCGCCAATAGGCCCCAGCCGCGCCTCGGCCTGGGCCAGCAACGGCGCCACGTCGACCAGGGTGGCCGGCTGCCTGGCCAGGCCACGGGGCTGCTCCAGGCGGGCATTACCCTGTGCCTGGAAGTAGGCGCGGGTGTCACCGGCGAAAAGTGCATCCACCCCGGCAGGGATATAAATGAGCATGAAGATCACCAGGCCGGTATAGGTGATCATCAGGTGGAACGGCAGCAACAGCACCGCGCTGGCGTTGTGAAAATCCAGCCACGAGCGCTGGCCCTTGTTCGGCCGGAAGGTGAAGAACTCCTTGAAGATTTTCTTGTGGATGACAATGCCGGTCACCAATGCGGCCAGCATCACCAGTGCCAGCGCGCCGACCACGAAGATGCCCCAGTTGCGCGGCAGGTCGAGGGTGAAGTGGAAGCGGAAGAAAAAGTTGCCGCCGACGCTGTCACGCACCTCGATGGCTTCGCCGGTGCGCGGGTCGAGCTGTACGCCGCCGCCGTGGCGCCGCTCACCGGTGGACACGCGCAGGCCTGGCGAGCGCTCGCTCGGTAAGCTGATGCCCCAGTTGCCGGCCTTCGGCTCATGGGCCTGCAGGTAGGCGATGGCACGCTGGGCGGCGGCGGCCTCGGACACCTGCGTGGCCGGGATTTCCGGCTGCATCCAGTGGTTGAGCTCCTTGTCGAACACGGCCAGCGTGCCGGTAACGAAGATGGCGAACAGCAGCCAACCGAAGATCAAGCCGGCCCAGGTGTGCAGCCAGGCCATCGACTGGGTGAAGGTGTTTTTCATGCCAGGCGCTCCAGTATCTGTGGCCAGAAACCGACCAGGGCCAGGGGCACGGCCAGTGCCAGCGGCGCCCAGGCGCGCAAGGCATCACGGCTGGCGAAGGCCCAGAGGATGGTGGCGGTGTAGAAAATGAACGCGGGCAGGGTCGCGACGATGATCGCGTCGGTGGCAGGCAGCGGCAGGATGCGGGCCAGGCAGGCAGTGGCGGCATAGCTCAGGGCGTAGCCGCCGAGCAGTGCGGCACTGGTGCGGGAGATAATCTGTAGCCAGGCAGGGGCTTTGATCATCGGAAGGCTCCTTGAGTCCAGTGATGAGGCCAGGGCTGCTGCGCAGCCCAATCGCCGGCAAGCCAGCTCCCAAAGGGACTGCACAGGGCTCGTTGACTGTGCAGTCCCCGTGGGAGCTGGCTTGCCGGCGATTGGGCCGCACAGCGGCCCCGTGGATCAGAAGTTGATATTCAGCGCAGCAAACACCGCCCTGCCCGGCTGGTTATAGGTGTTGGCCCCCGAGCTGCTGGCGTTGCCGCCCCGCAGGATCTGCTTGTCGAACACGTTGTTCACGCCTACCCGCACGTCGTAGTTGGCGTTGAACTTGTACCCGGCACTCACGTCCACCAGGCCATACGCCTCGACGTCCTGCTGCGCGGTCTTGTCGTACTCTTGCTGGGTGCGGTAGTTGTAGGTCGGTGACTTCTGCTTGCCAAAGTAGGTACCCGCTACCTGGAACGACAGCTGCTCGGTGGCGCGCCAGTCGAGGGTGGTGTTGACGGTGTATTCCGGGATCACCGACAGTGGCTCGCCGGTTTCGCGGTTGTCGTTGTCGAGCATCCAGGTCAGGTTGGTGTTCCAGTCCAGGGTCGGTGTCAATTCGATGAAGAAGTTGCCTTCGATACCTTCCACCCGCGCTTCGCCCGCGTTCTCCCACTGGGTCACGCGGCGACCGCTGTTAATGGCGTAGAGCACATCGGTCCCACCGATGATCTTGTTCTTGTAGTCGTTGCGGAAGTAGGTCGCGCTGGTACGCCAGGTACCACGGTCGTACAGCAGCCCGATTTCCTTGTTGACGCTGATCTCTGGCTTGAGGTCGGCATTACCTTGCAGGTAGCAGCCGCCGGAGTTGGTCTGCTGCACACTGCAGCCCTGGCCACGGCTGTAGAGCAGGTAATTGGGGTTGGACTGGTACAGGTTCGGTACCTTGTAGGCACGCGCAATGCCACCCTTGACCGACAGTGCCTCGGTCAGTTTGTGCGACAGGTTCAGGCTTGGGCTGAAGTTGTCGCCAAACATCTCGTGATGGTCAAAGCGCAGGCCGGGCGTCACGGTCGTATCACCCAGGACGATATTGTCCTCGACGAACAACGCATAGCTTCTGGCCGTCATCTTCGTATCGCTGCGATCGAAGCCGCTGATCGCATCACTGCCCGAACCGCTGGGATCGAAGCTTTGCGGGCGGAACGAGCCCTGGTCGTTGAGCGACTCGTACAAGTACTCACCGCCCAAGGTCAGCACATGTTCAGTGCTGCCCATGGCGAACGGCAGGTTGACCTCACTGCTCAAGCGGGTGTTGCGCAGCCGCGACATCGCCGCGCCACTGTCGTTGATCGCCCCTTCCGGGCCACCGGCCAGGCCCTCGTTGAGGCGCCAGTTACGCACGTACTCGTACGCCAGGGTGGTCTTGCTGGTGCCCCAGGTAAAGTCGCCCAAGTGGGTCAGGTCGTACGTGCTGCGCTGCATGATGTTGGTTTCGTGGCCATACAGGCTGGAAATCAACGCGACATCGCTGCCGCCGTTGCTGTTCATGGTGTCGCCCGCGTAGATGTTGCCCTGACGGCTGTAGCCTGCGCTGGCTTCAAGGCGGTGCTCGTCGTTGAGCTTCCAGCTCAGCAAGCCATTGATGTCTTTGTTACGCACACCTTCGCGTCCGGCAACCAATGCGCTGTTGGCGTGGCTGGCGTTGATGTCGAAGTCGTCGGCGTCGGTCTTGGCCAAGCCGCCATACAGGCGGAACCCGAGGTTGTCGGTAAGGCCGCCGCCCAGGTTGAAGTTGGCGCGGCGGCTGGCGCCTTCGGCGCTGTCTTCCGGCAGTTGTGTATACAGGCTGACACTGCCCTTGAGTTCGTCGGTAGGGCGCTTGGTGATGATGTTGACCACCCCGCCCATGGCGCCGGAACCGTAGCGTGCGGCAGCCGGGCCGCGCAGGATCTCGATGCGCTCGACCGCTTCGGCCGGCACCCAGTTGGTTTCACCTCGGGTATCGCGGTCGCCGTTCCAGCCATAACGCACGGCGTTGCGTGCGCTGGACGGTTTGCCGTCGATGAGGATCAAGGTGTTCTCCGGGCCCATGCCGCGCAGATCGATCTGGCGGTTGTTGCCCCGCGCGCCGCTGGCGCTGTTGCCGGTCAGGTTGACGCCGGGCTCGCGGCGGATGATATCGGAAAGGTCATTGGTCGGCGGGTGGCGCTTGATGTCTTCGGCAGTGATGATCGACGAGCCCAAGGCCTGGCGTGCCTCGCGCTCGGCGGTGATCAGGGTGTCCTGGATCACCAGCACGTTGTCGGCGACCGACACTTCCTGCACCTCACCCGCACGCTGCTCCTCGGCTTCAGCCGCGGTGGCCATCATGGCCGGCGACGCCAGCGCGACGAACGCCAGGGCCAGGCTATTGGGTGAAGTTCTGCACTGCATGGGTACATCTCCTGCGATTCATGAGCGAAAAGGCACATCCCTGTCGGAAACCGGGGGCCCTTGCCCACCGGCCCCACAAACACAGTTTGGTGGCCAACAGGGGAGGTAAATATAAAGAGATGCAAATGCGAGTACATCTTATTTACGAAGTTTACATGTTTGTAACGGAACTTTGCTGAAACCCGGGATAGAGCAGTTAACCACCCATCGGTTTGCATCCTGCACGGAGGCTCCTACAGTTTCGAACGTAGCAACTCTGTCGGGAGCCCAGATGCGCAGCAATGAAGACAGCCGCTCTGCACACACCACCAGAAGTCTGCCGAAGATCCCTCGCAGCGTCTGGGCGCTGGGCTTCGTGTCGATGTTCATGGATATCTCCTCGGAGATGATCCATGCGCTGCTGCCGCTGTACATGGTTACCGTGCTCGGCACGTCGGTAGTCGCGGTGGGCGTTATCGAAGGCATTGCCGAAGCGACCGCATCGATCACCAAGGTGTTTTCCGGCGCCCTCAGCGACCGGCTGGGCAAGCGCAAGCTGCTGACGGTGCTCGGTTATGGCCTGGCTGCGCTGACCAAGCCGGTGTTCCCCATTGCCTCCGGGCTGGAGTGGCTGACCGCAGCACGTTTCGTGGACCGGGTCGGTAAAGGCATTCGCGGGGCGCCGCGCGATGCGCTGGTGGCCGATGTCACCCCCGCCGAGCTGCGGGGCGCGGCGTTCGGCCTGCGCCAGGCGCTCGATACCGTGGGCGCCTTCCTCGGGCCGTTGTTGGCAATCGTGCTGATGTGGCTGACCGCGAGCCACTTTCAAGCCGTGTTCTGGGTAGCGGTGATCCCGGCATTTGTAGCGGTATACATTCTCATCGCCTTCGTTCGCGAACCTGAAACGCGGCCTGCCTCACGGCCGGTACGCACACCGTTGGCGCTGCACGAGATGGTGCACCTCGGGTCGGCGTATTGGCGACTGATCGGCCTGGCAACGTTATTTACCCTCGCCCGCTTCAGCGAAGCGTTCCTGCTGCTGCGTGCCCAGGACATGGGCCTGGCACCGCTGTGGGCGCCGGCGGTGCTGGTCTTGATGGCGCTGGCCTACTCACTGTCGGCCTACCCTGCCGGGGTGTTGTCGGACCGGGTGGGGCGCCGAGGCGTGCTGATGGCCGGGTTGGGTTTGCTGATCGCTGCCGACCTGCTGCTGGCCCTGCTACCGGGCTGGGGCGGGCTGGCCCTGGGGGTTGCGGCCTGGGGCCTGCACCTGGGCTTCAGCCAAGGTGTCTTCGCGGCCATGATCGCCGACAGTGCCCCGGCCAACCTGCGTGGTACCGCCTTCGGCCTGTTCAACCTGCTGACCGGCGTGGCACTGCTGGCCGCCAGCGTGGTAGCCGGGTTGCTGTGGGATGGTGCAGGATTTCAGGCAACCTTTCTGGTCGGCGCGGGGTTCGCTGGCGCCACCCTGGCGGGGTTGACACTGCTGCGCTGAGCCTGGGAGGAGCCCGGCTGATCGCCATGCTGACGGTGATCAGCACCCGGACGCAAACTAGGCCAGCGCAGCCTCCTGCTCCAGCAATGACCAACCGCCATGCCCATCCACTTCCAGCCGATGGGTATGGAACGCTGCCAGCGTGCTGCGGTGGCCGACACTGACCAGCAGTGCCCCCGGCATTTCCGAGCGCAACAACGCATACAAGGCATGTTCGAGGCCCTCATCCATCGCCGAGGTGGACTCGTCAAGGAACACCACCTGCGGCCGGTTGAACAGTACCCGGGCGAATGCCAGACGCTGCTGCTCACCCACCGAAAGAATGTGTGACCAGTCGCAACTGACGTCCAGGCGCTCGGCCAGGTGAGCCAGGTTGACCTGGCGCAACGCCTGCTGCATCCGCGCCTCATCCTCTGGCTTGCTGGCTGCCGGGTAGGCAATGACAGTACGCAAGTCACCCAGAGGCAGGTACGGGCGCTGCGACAGGAACAGTGCCTGATGGCCCATTGGCCGCCTGACCTCACCTTCGGCATACGGCCAAAGGCCCACCAGGGCGCGCAGCAGCGTGGTTTTACCACTGCCCGATGGCCCTTTGATCAAGAGCGCCTGACCCGCGTGCAGGCTCAGGTCCAGGTCGGCAATAAGGGCGTGCCCGTCCGGACGCAGCACCTGCAGGCGGGTGATCTGCAGCGCATGCGCCTGGTCTTCGGTCAGGACGCGTGGCAATGCGCTCGCCTGCTCATTGGCATCGAGAAACCCGGTCAGACGGTCGAGGGTCGCCCGGTACTGGGCAAACGCATCATACGACTCACGGAAGAACGATAACGAATCCTGCACTTGGCCAAATGCCTGGGACGTTTGCATGACGTCGCCCAGCTTGATCGCGCCGCTGAAGAAACGCGGTGCCTGCAGAATGAACGGGAACACCACGGCAACCTGGCTGACGCCCAGGTTGAAACCACTGAACTTGAGGTTTCGGTACACCAAAGCCCAGGCATTCACGATCAAGGCTGCAAAGCGGCCTAGCAAAGTGCCCCGCTCGACCTGAGCACCTTGGTAGAAGGCGATGTTCTCGGCATTTTCACGCAAGCGCATCAGCGCATAGCGGAAATTCGCAGTGAGTTTTTCGTTGAGGAAATTCAGGCGGATCAATGGGCGCCCAAGGCGGAAGGCGACCCAAGTGGCGATGATGACATACAGGTACACGGCAAACACCATCGCCCGGGGGATCTCCACCCCGGCCACCGTCAGCGGTGCCGACAGCCCCCAGAGAATGCCGGTAAATGCCACCAGCGAAACCAGCGCACTGACCGCGCCCAACGCCAGGCTTACCGAGCTGGTGACGAAAGCGTTGATATCCAGTTCGATACGCTGATCGGGGTTGTCCACTGGCTCGGCGAGGAACTGGCCGCGGTAGTAGGCATCGCCTTTCATCCAGTCGTGGGTCAGACGCTCGGTGAGCCAGACCCGCCAATGAATGCTGAATGCCTGGGTTACATAGAACGTGAAAAGCGAGCGCAACACATGAATGGTAGCCAGTACGGCAAAGACGCCAAGCAAGTACCAGAACGCGGTTTGATCAAGCCCCTGCAAAGCGCTGTAGAAGCCGTTGTACCAGAACGAGAACAGCACGTTCAGCCGTACAGAGAACAGTGTCAACACCAGCAGCAACGCAAACACCAACAGCGGCCGCCAACTGCGCGTGAAACTGAAATAGGGCCCGGCAAGCTGCCAGAACTGACTGCCCCAGCGCGTGCAGCGCACGGCCAGTGTGGCGGCTGCGGCGAAGCAGACTAGGGTGATGAACGAGGCGATTGCCAGCCAGCTCAGGCTCTCTTGCAAAGCCTGGTGCCAGTTCATTTCCATGGTGGGTATCCGTGCTGAGTATTTCCGCGAGCGTAACATTGCTCCGCGATTCGTCAGGCATAGATGACGCACATTTCATGATTGCTTTGGTTTTTTGAAGCAAGCGACGTGGTGGATGGCACCGGCTCCGCCGGTGTTCGCGGCTAAAGCCGCTCCTACAGGGATCTGGGTAAAGCCGAGACTTGCGTGGGCTTGGCTTTTTCAGGCCACAAAGACAAAACCCCTACCTGCATGCGCAGATAGGGGTTTTGCTAAATGAATCTTGACGATGACCTACTCTCACATGGGGAAACCCCACACTACCATCGGCGATGCATCGTTTCACTACTGAGTTCGGGATGGGATCAGGTGGTTCCAATGCTCTATGGTCGTCAAGAAATTCTGTTGCCAGAATGTCCGTGAACACTCTTGGCCAATTCGGATATGCGATATTTGTGATGTTGCGAACTTTCGGGTCTTTCGTCTTCACCACCACAATTCGGCTTACGCGCAAATTGCTTGGGTGTTATATGGTCAAGCCTCACGGGCAATTAGTATTGGTTAGCTCAACGCCTCACAGCGCTTACACACCCAAC